>NZ_JAYFUH010000088.1:0-5123 GCF_034961085.1 Stenotrophomonas capsici
GGTCGACCATCAGCGACCCGCTCACCGGCACCTCGCTCAGCGCACTGGTGATCGGCGGTGGCAATCCGCGCCTGGACCCGGAGAAGGCCGATACGCTGACCGTCGGCTTCACCTGGGCGCCGGCCCGTGCCCCGGGCCTGATCATGTCGGTGGACTACTTCGACATCGAGATCAAGGACGTGATCACCCAGGTGTCGGCGCAGGAGACCGTGCTGCGCTGCATCGCCGGCAACCAAGCCATGTGTGGCCGCGTGGTGCGCGACGGCAACGGCGAGATCGAGCGGATCAACTCCAACTACGTCAACCTGGCCGAGTACCGCACCAACGGCGTGGACGTGGACCTGATGTACAGCCTGCCGGCAGCCACGCTGTTCGCCGCGATGCCTGGCCAGTTCCACGCCCGCGTGCTGGCGACCTGGGTGGACAGCCTGACCACCTACGACGGCAAGAACAGCTTCGAGTACGTCACCTCGCAGGGCCTGACCGGCGGCTCGGGCGTGCCGCGCTGGCGCGGCAACGCCACCTTCGGCTGGCGCGGCGACCGCTATTCGGCGCAGGCGCGCGCGCGTTACCTGTCCGCCGGCGTCTACAACAACCAGTTGCAGCTGACCAACGGCGACATCGGTTCCTACGTGTACTGGGACGTGGGCGGACGCATGCGCCTGCCGATGTCCGCGGACCGCGAGTTCGAGATCTACGCCGACATCAGCAACCTGTTCGACAGGAAATCGCCGCTGGGCGCGGTAGGCTCGCCGTACTACGACGTGGTCGGCCGCTACTACACGCTGGGCGCCCGCATGCGTTTCTGAGCCTGGTCGCGGCGGGATGATCGTCAGTCCCGCCGCGGCGCTTCCCGTCCCTGGAGGAAACCCCCTTGAACATGACCCGTTCCGCTTCCCCTCGCCGCCTGCATCCGCGCCGTCCGCTGCTGGCCGCCGCGTTGCTGGCCAGCCTGTGGCTGCCCGGCACGCTGCTGGCGCGCAGCGCACCGGCCGCGCCGCTGCAGGCCGAGGCGCAACGCCTGGCCAGCCTGCTGCCCGGGGGCGAGCTGGGTGCGGCCATCGTGCACCTGGAAAGCGGACGCAGCGTCTACATCAACGGTGATCGGCCGTTCCCGATGGCCAGCACGATGAAGGTGCCGGTGGCGGTGCATATCCTCGCGCTGGTCGATGAAGGCACGCTGTCGCTGCAGCAGCAGGTCACGCTGAAGGCCGATGACATCTATCCGGAGATGGGCGGGCCGATGGACCTGCACCTGAGCGCCGGTTCGGCGATCACCGTACGCGACCTGCTGCACATGATGATCACCGTCAGCGACAACAACGCCACCGACATCCTGATCCGGCTCGGCGGCGGCACTGCCGCGGTGGACGCACGCATGCGCGCGCTGGGCATCGACGGCCTGCGCGTGGACCGCTACATCTGGGAGCTGCTGGCCAACTACCGTGGCAACGCTGCCTCGCAGGCCCAGCCGATGGGCCCGGCCGCCTACGCCGAACTCTCGCGCGGCGAGCGCAGCGAGGAGCAGCGGCGCAGCCACACCAACGCCTGGAACGCCGACCCGCGCGACACCAGTACCGCGCGCGCGATGACGTTGCTGCTGGAAAAGACATGGAAGGGGCAGGTGCTGAGCCTGGCCAGCCTGGAGGTGCTGCAGGCGATCATGCGCGATACCCGCACCGGCACCGCGCGCCTGCCCGGCATGCTGCCGCGCGACACGCCGGTGGCGCACAAGACCGGCACGGTGGGCGACGTGATCAACGATGTCGGCGTGATCACCCTGCCGGGCGGACGCGGCCATGCGGTGATCAGCGTGTTCGTGCAGTCGCGCGCCAGCAGCCAGGAGCGCGACGCGGCCATCGCCCAGCTGGCGCGGGCGGCGCATGACTACTTCCTGTTCGTGCCCTGAGCGCGCGTGGTGCTCAGCAGGCGGTGCTGAGCAGGCGCACCAGCTGGGCGCGGTGGCCGACGTCGAGCTTGCGGTAGATCGCGCTGATCTGGCTTTCGATGGTCTTGCGCGAGCGGCTCAGGTGATGGGCGATCTCGTCGTTGCGCAGGCCATCGACGACCAGTTCGGCCACGCGTTGTTCGGTGGGCGAGAGCTTGGACCATACCGGCCGCTGGCTGCCCGCCGGCGCGGCCGTGGCCAGGCACAGCAGGTACAGCGGTTGCAGTGGATGGGCCGGCAGCTGTGCTTCCAGGCGGATGTGCAGCGCCTTGCCCGGACATCGCGGGTGGCTGACCGTCGTGCTGCTGCCGGGGGCGACTGCACCGGGCTGGCCGAGCCAGCGGCGCAGTTCCGCGGCGATGACAACCGGCAGCCCGGACCGGTCCGGTTCCAGCCAGTCGGCGCACAGCCGCTGCGCCGCGGGGGACAGGCTGATCGGGTGCAGCTCGTGGTCGAGGATCAGCTCCGGCAGGCTCTGCCGGTCGAGCAGTGCCTGGTAGACGCTGCGGCGTTCGTCGCGCAGTGAGCGCAGGCGCTGCAGTCCGGCGGACATCAGCGGGTGCAGCTCGTCCAGGAACTGCTGGTGGCCGTCGGTGATCTGTTCGTGGCCTTCGCGCATGCGGATGCTCAGCACCGCTTCCAGGCCGTCCTCGCCCCAGAACGCCATGTGGATGAACTCGTGCCAGCCCGGCGCCGGGTTCTGCGCGCGCAGCCGTTGCCGCGCCTGTGCGTCGCCGGAGGCGATCTGCGACAGCGTGTACCAATGGATGCGCGGATGCTGCTGCAGGTAGGGCGCGGCCACGTCCAGGCTGCGCAGGGGCGGTGGCAGGCCGGAAGGCGTCTCGCCGAGGAAGTGCAGGCTGCGCTGCGGCTGGTAGCCGCAGGTGATGTCGTACATCAGCGTGCACGAATGGCAGGGCAGGCGTTGGCTGACCAGGTCCACGCAGGCGCGCCACAGGGCATGCATGTCCAGCGCCCGGAGCATGTCCTGCTTGGCTTGTACCGGGCAGGCATCGGGATTCACCGCGATGTCATGTTCACGTCCGACCATGGTGTTGCATGTCCCCGAGCCATAAAACGCAGCGGCCGTGACCGCTGTGATCCCCGTACGTCGTGCCGCGCCAGATGCCCGGCCCGGACAGGGACCGGCATGGACCCTTCTAGCACCCCGTCGCGCGGGCAGGCAAGCCTCGCCCGGGCGGGCGTGGCGACGCTGGGGGCGGGGACGGCAGGGTGGGGCAGCGCGATGCGCTCGTGCGTGCAGCTGCCGGGCCGGTGGGCGCGCCTCAGCCGGTGAGCTCGGCCATGCGGCTGTCCGGTGCCGGTTCGGTCATGCCGAAGCGTTCGTCCAGTGCCCGGTACTCGCTGGGCGTCATGCCGACGGTGGCCTTGAACTGCCGCGCGAACGCGCTCTGGTCACTGAAGCCGCAACGCTGGCCGATGCCGGCGATGCTGCCCTCGCCACGCAGCAGCCGCATCGCCATCTCGATGCGCAGCTTGATCATGTACTGCTGCGGGGTGAGCTGGAACACGTGGCGGAAGTGGCGCTCCAGCTGCGCCAGCGACATGCCCGCGCGTTCGGCCAGCTGCGGCGTGCGCAGGTTGGTCTCGAAATGCAGCTGCATGTGCGCCACCACCTTGTCGAGCTGGGCGAACGCCGAGTGGCGGCTGTTGGGGCGGCCGAGGTCGCGCGAGACGCCCATCAACCCGGTGATGGCGCCATCGGTGTACATCGGCCGTTTCAGGGTGAGGCACCAGCCCGGGCGCCGGTTCGGGTACAGGTGCACTTCCAGGCGGTCGGCGATCGGGTCGCCGCCGAGGACCTGCTGGTCCTGCAACAGGTAACGGTTGCCCAGCGGCGCGGGGAACACCTCCAGCGGCGAGCGCCCGATCACTTCGCCACGCTTCTTCCTGCCCAGCCGCTGCACCAGGGTGAGGTTGCAGTGCGTATAGCGCCCCTGCCGGTCCTTGATGAAGAACACGGTGTCGGGAAGTGCATCGAACAGGTCCTGCACATCGCTTGAGGAGTGGCGTGCATCCAGGGGCGTCGTCATCACGGTGGCGGCCTTCAGGGTGGCGTGCGGCCGATCCTAGCGCATGCCGGAAGGCGTTTGCGCGTGTTCAGGTGGCTGTGCCGAATTCCGCATGAGCACGCCCAATCGCCTGCTATTCGGGCCTGCGCGGCGAATGGGAGCATGGCCGCATGCACCGGATAGACATCATCGATTCGCATACCGCAGGCGAGCCCACCCGGGTCGTGCTTGGCGGATTTCCCGATCTTGGCCAGGGCAGCCTGCAGCAGCGCCGCGAGCGTTTTGCCGGGCAGTTCGACCATTGGCGCGCGGCGCTGGCGTGCGAGCCGCGTGGCTCGGACACGATGGTCGGCGCACTGCTGCTGCCGGCGCAGGATCCGGCCGCGTGCACCGGGGTGATCTTCTTCAACAACGTCGGCTACCTGGGCATGTGTGGCCACGGCACCATCGGCGTGGTCCGCACGCTGGCCGAGCTGGGCCGCATCGGCGCGGGCCGGCATCGCATCGAGACGCCGGTGGGCACGGTGGGCGTGGAACTGTTCGCCGATGGCCGGGTCGCGGTCGACAACGTCGAGAGCTGGCGGTACCAGGCCGATGTCGTGGTCGAGGTGGCCGGGCATGGCCCGGTGCGCGGCGACGTCGCCTGGGGCGGCAACTGGTTCTTCATCACCGCGCAGGCGCCGTGCACGGTGGAGCTGGCCAACCAGCGTGCGCTCACCGCCTATACCGAGGCCATCCGCGTGGCGCTGGAACAGGCCGGCATCCGCGGCCAGGACGGCGAGATCGACCACATCGAAGTCAACGCCACCGCACCGGACGGCAGCGGGCAGATGCGCAATTTCGTGTTGTGCCCGGGGCTGGCCTACGACCGTTCGCCGTGTGGCACCGGCACCAGCGCCAAACTGGCCTGCCTGGCCGCCGACGGCAAGCTCGGCGCGGGTGAGCACTGGACGCAGCAGGGCGTGCTGGGTACCGCGTTCGAAGCGTCCTACCAGCCCGGTACGCGCGGCATCCTGCCGCGCATCATCGGCCAGGCGTGGATCACCGCGCGTGCCACCGTGCTGATCGACCCGGCTGACCCGTTCGCCTGGGGCATTGGCGGTCCGCGGCCGTGAGTGCAGGCGGTACGTTCGAGCTGATCA
>NZ_JAYFUH010000089.1:0-6111 GCF_034961085.1 Stenotrophomonas capsici
CGCAGCGGCCAGTACTTCGACAACATCACCCCGGTCACCGGCAGGGTGTTCACCCAGGTGGCGCGCTCCAACGCCGAGGATATCGAACTGGCCCTGGATGCCGCGCATGCCGCCAAGGATGCGTGGGGCAAGACCTCCACCACCGAGCGCGCCAACCTGCTCAACCGCATCGCCGACCGCATCGAGCAGAACCTGGAGCTGATCGCCCACGCCGAGACCTGGGACAACGGCAAGCCGATCCGCGAGACGCTCAACGCCGACGTGCCGCTGATGGCCGACCACTTCCGCTACTTCGCCGGTGCCCTGCGCGCGCAGGAAGGCAGCCTGTCGCAGCTGGACGAGGACACCGTGGCCTACCACTTCCACGAGCCGCTCGGCGTGGTCGGGCAGATCATCCCGTGGAACTTCCCGCTGCTGATGGCCGCCTGGAAGCTGGCCCCGGCGCTGGCCGCCGGCAACTGCGTGGTGCTCAAGCCGGCCGAACAGACCCCGGCCTCGATCCTGGTGCTGATGGAGATCATCGGCGACCTGCTGCCGCCGGGCGTGCTCAACATCGTCAATGGCTTCGGCCTGGAGGCCGGCAAACCGCTGGCCAGCAGCCCGCGCATCGCCAAGATCGCCTTCACCGGCGAAACCGGCACCGGCCGGCTGATCATGCAGTACGCCAGCCAGAACCTGATCCCGGTGACGCTGGAGCTGGGCGGCAAATCGCCGAACATCTTCTTCGCCGACGTGATGGCCGAGGACGATGACTTCCTGGACAAGGCGGTGGAAGGCTTCGTGATGTTCGCCTTCAACCAGGGCGAGGTGTGCACCTGCCCGTCGCGTGCACTGATCCAGGAGTCGATCTACGAGAAGTTCATGGAGCGCGCCTTGGCGCGCGTGGCGGCGATCGTCCAGGGCAACCCGCTGGACCCCAACACCATGGTCGGCGCGCAGGCCTCGAAGGAACAGCTGGACAAGATCCTGTCCTACATCGAGATCGGCAAGGCCGAAGGCGCGCAGGTGCTGATCGGCGGCGAGCAGAACACCTTGCACGGTGGCCTGGAAGGGGGCTTCTACGTCAAGCCGACCGTGTTCAAGGGCCGCAACGACATGCGCGTGTTCCAGGAGGAGATCTTCGGGCCGGTGGTCTCGGTGACCACCTTCAAGACCGAGGAAGAAGCCCTGCAGATCGCCAACGACACGCTCTACGGGCTCGGTGCCGGGCTGTGGAGCCGCGATGCCTCGCGCCTGTACCGGATGGGCCGCGCCATCCAGGCCGGGCGGGTGTGGACCAACTGCTACCACGCCTATCCGGCGCATGCCGCGTTCGGGGGCTACAAGCAGTCGGGCATCGGCCGCGAGAACCACAAGATGATGCTCGACCACTATCAGCAGACCAAGAACCTGCTGGTCAGCTATTCACCGAAGAAGCTGGGCTTCTTCTGACCCCACATGCCCGGCACGCCAACGTGCCGGGCGTGATCACGATCAATGCGCCGGACATGGGCCGGCGTCAGAGTAGAGCTATCCCCCAGTAAGGAGATCGACGATGGACAAGACGATGAAAGCTGCGGTGGTTCGTGAATTCGGCAAGCCGCTGACCATCGAGGAAGTCCCGGTGCCGCGCCCGGCCGCCGGTGACATCCTGGTCAAGATCGAAGCCTGTGGCGTCTGCCACACCGACCTGCACGCCGCTGAAGGCGACTGGCCGGTCAAGCCCAACCCGCCCTTCATCCCCGGCCATGAAGGCGTTGGCCACGTGGTGGCGGTGGGTGCCGGCGTCACCCACGTGAAGGAAGGCGACCGCGTCGGCGTGCCGTGGCTGTACTCGGCCTGTGGCTACTGCGAGCACTGCCTGGGCGGCTGGGAAACCCTGTGCGAGAGCCAGCAGAACACCGGCTACTCGGTCAACGGTGGCTTCGCCGAGTACGCGCTGGCCAACGCCGGCTATGTCGGCCACCTGCCGGCCAACGTCGGCTTCGTCGAGATCGCCCCGGTGCTGTGCGCGGGTGTCACCGTGTACAAGGGCCTGAAGATGACCGACACCAAGCCCGGCGACTGGGTGGTGATTTCCGGGGTCGGCGGGTTGGGCCACATGGCGGTGCAATACGCCAAGGCGATGGGCCTGAACGTGGCCGCGGTGGACGTGGACGAGGCCAAACTGACCCTGGCCAAGCGCCTGGGCGCCACCGTCACCGTCAATGCCCGTACCACCGACCCGGCGGCGTTCCTGAAGAAGGAGATCGGCGGCGCCCATGGCGCGCTGGTCACGGCGGTCTCGCCGAAGGCCTTCGAGCAGGCGCTGGGCATGGTGCGGCGTGGCGGCACGGTATCGCTCAACGGCCTGCCGCCGGGCGATTTCCCGCTCAACATCTTCGGCATGGTGCTCAACGGCGTGACCGTGCGCGGCTCCATCGTCGGCACCCGCCTGGACCTGCAGGAATCGCTGCAGTTCGCCGCCGACGGCAAGGTCGCCGCGACGGTGAGCACCGACACGCTGGAGAACATCAACGACGTGTTCGCGCGCATGCACGCCGGTGCCATCGAAGGCCGCGTGGTGCTGGATTTCAGCGCCTGATGCATTGCCCCCGCCTGCGCCGAAGGTGCAGGGGAGGATGGAAGCCATGAACACCCCCTCCCTTGGGCGCAGCCCAGGGGAGGGCCGGGGAGGGGTCGCTTTGGGCTTTCTCCCTCAGCCCGCCCGCACGTGCACCGCGGCGGTCGGCATCCGATCCAGCGCCAGCCACGCATCCTCGATCACCCCGCGCACCTTCTCCCAGCCCAGCCGCGATTCACCACGGCTCTGCTCCCAGTGCGCGGCCAGCTCGGCTTCGGTGTCGGCACTGCCGCGCGGCCAATCCGCAGCGTGCGTGACCAGCGCGAAGGCATAGGCCGGCTGCAGGTCACGCCAGCGCAGTGCGCCACGACGGCGACGCGCGTAGTCATCCAGGCTGTACTGCACGAAGTCCTGCGCCACCTCGTCGGCGGCATGCGCGCTGCGCTGCAGTCGCCCGCGCCGGATCACGCTCGGATCAGCCCGGAACAACGTCGGGGCGGGGCGGTGTTCGACACGGTCAGGGCGGTACATGGCACGACCCTCCTCCTGCGGGGCAGCCACAATTACGCCCCCTCCCGTCAGTTCGCCGTGAGCTGCCTGTTAGCGAACAGTGAGAGACGGCCGGTGAATGGGGCAGGGCAGAGCGGGGCCCTGGACGGCTGCCCGCCGCAGGCTCAGGAGCCCCGGTCCCACAACCATTGCAGCCCCAGCGTGACACCACGGTCCGGTCCCGGCTCGTAGTAGCGCTGGTTGCCGTCGTTGACGATGACCGAGCCGATGTAGCGCTGGTCCAGCACGTTGTCCACGCGCGCGAACACCCGCAGCGGGCCGCGCGTGGTCGGCCATTCCCGTGCCGCCTCCAGGTTCAGCAGGGCGTAGCCCGGTGCGCGCGCATCGGCCAGGTCGTTGACCACCATGTCGCTGGCAGCGACCACTTCGGCAGCCCACTGCCATGCTCCCGGCTGCCACTGCCAGCGCGCGGACAGCTGCTGGCGCGGCACGCCCGGCAGGCGGCTGCCGGGCGCCACCCGGTTGGTCGGTACCCGGCATGGCGCGGGCAGGCCGGTGCAGGTCAGGTAGCCGTCACGCACGCTGGCCTGCAGCCAGGTCCAGGCCAACTGCAGGTGCTGGCTTTCGCCGACCGGCTGCTGCCATCCCAGCTCCACGCCCTGGCGGCGGGTGGCGCCGATGTTGCGGTAGCTGCTGCGCCCACCGCTGTTGGTCGCCACCGCCAGTTCGTCATCGGTATCGGCGCGGAACAACGCCAGTTCCAGGCGCGCCCCGCTCTGTGCACGCCACTTGGCGCCCAGTTCGTAGTTGCGGCTGGTCGAGGAGGACAGGTCCAGCGCCATCCCCGCACCGCCATCGGCGCGGTAAGCCAGCTCATTGAAGGTGGGGCTCTCGAAGCCGCGGCCCGCCGAGGCGTACAGGCGCAGGCCGTCGTTGGCGCGGAACACCAGTCCGCCGACCGGCGTGGTCGCCGAATAGTCGCGGCGGCCGCTGTCATCCGGGTTGCCGGCGGTGAGGTAGTGGTCCTGCGAGCGGAACCGCACCTGCGTGTGCCGCGCACCGACCAGCGCCGACCAGCGCGGGCTGAACTGCCACCATGCCTGCGCGAACTGGTCCACGTTCTGCACCTGGTCGCGCTGGTCACGGCGCAACCGGCCCTTGATGCCATAGGTGGTGCCGATGAAGTTCTCGTAGCCGGTGCGGTGCTGGCGCTGGCGGTCGGCATTGGCGCCGAGCACCAGCTCCAATGGCCGGCCGGCAAGCGCGCCATGCCAGGCCCAGCGCGCGTCCAGGCCGCCGTAGTTGCCGTCCAGGTCGATCACGCCGCCGGAATGCAGCGGGTTGCCCTGGGTCGCCGGCGGGATCGCCAGGAACTGTTCGACCGCACGCTGCCCGGCATAGCCCATCAGGCGCCAGGTCTGGTGTCCCCGGTCCAGCGTGTAGACCAGCCCGGCCTGGTTCTGCCGCACCAACTTGCGGGTGTCGTACTGGGCGGCGACCGCCGTGGCCTGGCGTGGATCGGCCTGCACCTGCGCGCGGGTCAGGCCCAACGGGTCCTGCGCGTGCGGGGCATCGAAGCCGTTGAGCAGCAGGTCCAGGCGCTGCGCCGGGGCCAGCGCGAAGCCCAACCGCGCCGCGAGCGACTCCCGTCGCGCCGCACTGTGGTCACGCCAGCCATCGGTGCGGAAGTGGTTGACTGCCACGTTGTAATGCATCGCCCCCGTCTTGCCCTTGAGCTGCACGCCGGTGCTGGCGCTGCCATTGCTGCCGGCGCTGCTGCGCAGCCGCCACGGGTCACCGGCCTGGCCATCGGCGCTCCACAGCTGCAGCACGCCACCGGAAGAGTTGCCATGCAACGCCGAGAACGGACCGCGCAACACCTCGATGCGGTCCGCGCCGAGCAGGCTGAAATGCGACAGTTGGCCTTGCCCATCGGGCATCGTCGCCGGCACCCCATCAACCAGCAGGCGCACGCCGCGCACGCCGAAGGTGGAGCGCGCGCCAAAGCCGCGGATCGACAGCTGGGTGTCCTGGGCAAGGTTCTGGCGTTCGCGCGCCGACAGGCCCGGCACGCCGCCCAGCGCTTCGCCCACCAGCGCGCCGCGGCCATTGCCAGCAGTACCCACGTCCACCGTGGTGCTGGAGGCGGGCAATTCGAAGTCATCCACCGCATGCACCTTGGCCGCCTGTACCTGCACGGCACGCAGGGTTTCCGGCACCGGTTCGGCGGCGTGGACGGGATCGGCAAGAAACAGGCCGGAAACGATCAGGAACGGGGCAGGGGTGCGCATCCATTCATGATCGCGCAGGTGGTGCCTGCGACGCGTGCATGACTGCCGCTGTAGTTCCAACTGAAATCCTCCGGCCATCGCCGCCCCACCCTGCTACGATGTGGCGGTTCTGGCCGCCGTGCGTGATCCGCGCCGGACACCCCCACTCCCCGCCACTCTGAAACGAGTACCGCCGTGTCCTTCTTTGCAAACGTGGAACAGGTTCCTGGCGACCCGATCCTGGGTCTGACCGAGGCATACAACGCTGACAGCCGCCCGACCAAGGTCAACCTTGGCGTCGGCATCTACTACGACGAAAACGGCCGCATCCCGCTGCTGCGTGCCGTCAAACAGTACGAGCAGCAGTTGGTGGCCGAGGCCAAACCGCGTGGCTACCTGCCCATCGACGGTCTGCCGGCCTACACCCTGGCCACGCAGAAGCTGGTGTTCGGCGAAGGTTCGGACCTGCTGGCCGCCGGCCGCGTGGCCACCTCGCAGACCATCGGCGGCAGCGGCGCGCTGCGCGTCGGCGCGGACCTGCTGCGCACGCTGCTGCCGCACGCCACCGTGGCCATCAGCAACCCGAGCTGGGAAAACCACCGCGCCGTGTTCGGCGCCGCCGGTTTCGACGTGGTCGATTACACCTACTTCGACAACGCCACCCACGGCCTGGATTTCGCCGGCATGGTCGTCGACCTGCAGAAGCTGCAGCCGGGCACCGTGGTGCTGCTGCACGCCTGCTGCCACAACCCGACCGGCGCGGACCTGAGCACCGAGCAGTGGAAGCAG
>NZ_JAYFUH010000090.1:0-6682 GCF_034961085.1 Stenotrophomonas capsici
CGCCCGACCTGAAACCGCCACGCTCCACCATCGACCTGTCCTCCCCCGGGGAGCCAACTGCACCGCGCTGGCGCAACCTGCTGTTCGTGGGACTGCTGGCGGTGATCGCCGGCATGAGCTTCCTGCCGGCCGGGCCGTCGTTCAATCCGGGCAAGCCGTTCCAGTACCTGGCCGCCCTGACGCTGTACCTGCCGGCCTTGATCATCGCCATCGCCCGCCCGGGCCGCTTCCTGGATTTCGCGCGGCGCCCGTTGATGCCCGTGCTGCTGTTGCTGTTCGCCTGGGCCCTGCTGAGCCTGTCGTGGAGCAATGCGAAGCGTCCGCACGATGAGTTCCTGCGCCTGCTGACGGTGGGCCTGTTCCTGTTCGGCTGCACCCTGGCGGTCGGCCGCGACGTGGTGCGCCAGCGCGCCCTGCTGGCCTCCGGCGCCGGCATCCTGGCGGTGTCCGCGGTCGCGGCGATGGTGCACTTCGCGATCAGGCCCACGGTCGACAACCGCCTGGTCGGGTTCGGGGTGATGGCCAACGCCAACCTGTTCGGCGCCGCGATGGCCGCCGGCATCCTGTGGCTGTGGCCATGGCGCTGGGAGACGCGCAATCGCCGCCTGCTGAAATGGCTGGCCATGGGCGTCATGGCGACTGCGCTGATGCTCACCTTCTCGCGCAGCGCGATGCTCGCGCTGGCCTTCAGCCTGTTCGTGCTGCTGGTCGTCCGGCACCGGGACCGTGCGCTGCAGCGGCTGCTGCTGCTGATCGCCGTGGGGTTGGGCATCGCCATCCCGGCCTACCCGGAACTGGCCGAACGCGGCCTGTCACTGCGGCCACAGCTGTTCGCCCATGCCATGGAACTGTTCCAGCAGCATCCGTGGCTCGGCCTCGGCCTGGGCGCCGACTTCACGCTGCCGGTGATCGGTGGCAACGGGCAGTACCAGGTCCACACCCACAACCTGTTCACCCAGTTGGCCGTCGAACTGGGCATCCCCGGCGTGCTGCTGTGGTCGGCGGTCTGGCTGGGCCTGGGCTGGCGTGCCTGGCAACGGCGTGACATTGCCACCGGCCGGGTCGTGCTGGGCCTGTGGCTGTTCGCCACGGTCATGGTGCAATTCGACCTGCCCCACCTGATCGACAGCCCGCGACCCGGTTGGCTGATTCTCTGGCTACCCCTGGCACTGAGCCTGTCGTTACCATCTTCCGGGTCCAAACCGTCCGGGCCTGCATGAAAATCTCGCTGGTGATCCTCACCTACAACTGGCCCGCAGCGCTGGACCGCGTGCTGGAAAGCGTCGCCGGCCAGCGCCGGATGCCGGACGAGGTGCTCATCGCCGATGACGGTTCCGGCGCGGCCACGGCCGACGTCGTGCGGCGTTGGCAGGAACGGCTGCCGGTGCCACTGCGGCACATCTGGCAGCAGGACCAGGGCTTTCGTGCGGCACGCTGCCGCAACCTGGGCATCGCCGCCAGCCAGGGCGACTACGTGGTCCTGCTCGACGGCGACATGCTGCTGCACCGTGATTTCATCGCCGACCACGCGGCCTTCGCCGAGCCCGGCTTCTTCCTGCAGGGCGGGCGTCTGAAGGCCAGTGCTGCTGAAACCGAACGATTGCTGGCGGGGGGCCGGCCGACGTTCGCGCCCTGGATGGACGCCGACTTCCACGAGTTCGATGGCACCCGTCGCCTGTACGCCTTCCGTCAGCCGTTGCTGGCGCGCTGGAAAGCGCGTGCCCGCAACGGCGGCCGGGTCATGAGCTGCAACATGAGTTTCTGGCGCGCAGACCTGCTGCAGGTCAACGGTTTTGACGAACGCATGGAAGGCTATGGCGCCGAGGACCGCGAGCTGGCGGCCCGCCTGGAGAACACCGGGCTGCGCCGACGTGGCCTGAAGTGGGCGGCGCTGGCCGTCCATTTGTGGCATAACTCACGTGCGCCCCCGGACGTGGATGACATGACGTTGCCGAACAACCGCCTGTTCCATGCCACGCGTACGCAGAAGCTCACCCGCTGCACGCAGGGCATCGACACCCACTCCGCTGCACCGCCGGACCCCCGGATCGGCTGACCGCCCTTCCTCCCCCACCCCCCATGAAATTGCTCTTCACCAACTTCCACAGCGGCAGCGGCGGTGGCCACACCACCTATACCCGCGAATTGGCCGGCGCGCTTGCCGCCCGGCACGAGGTGCATGTGGCCGCACCGGGCGGCAGCACGCTGCTGGCCCAGGCCAGTGCCCTGTCCGGCGTGCACGTGCTGGCGCAGCCGTTCCCCAATGGCCTGCGCCGCATCCGCCAGCGGCTGCACGCGGTGCGGCAGCTGCGCGGTTACCTGCGCCGGCACCGCTTCGACGTCGTCCACGTCAACGGCTCGGCCGACCACCGCATCACCCTGGCAGCCCTGCGCGGCATCAGCCCGCGCCCGCGCGTGGTGCTGACCAAGCACAACACCAAGCCCATGCGCGGACCGCAGCACGTCTGGCGCGCACGCTGGCATACCGACAAGGTCATCGCGGTATGCGAGTACGTGCGCCGGCAGCTGGAATCCACGCCGTACCGCGTGTGCCATCCGCAGACCGTCTACAACGGCGTGGACACCGTCCACTTCCAGCCCTGGCCACAGGATGCAGCCACCGCGCAGCGACGCGCGCTGGGAATCGCCGACGATGCGCTGCTGGTCGGCAGCAACGCCGGCACCGCCGGCTACAAGGGCTGGACCGACCTGGTCGCCGCGCTGCAGTTGCTGTCGGCGGCAGAACGCGAACGCATCCATGTGGTCCTGGCCGGGCATCCCCCTTCCGCCGCCCAGCAGGCGGTCATCGACGCCGCCGGGCTGCAGGCGCAGTTCCATTTCCCCGGCCTGCTCGCCGACGTGCGGCCGGTGATCGCCACCTTCGATGCCGGCTTCGTGCTTTCCCACGACGTGGAAACCATCTCCTTCGCCTGCCGCGAGATGATGGCCATGGGCAAGCCGGTGATGGTCACCGACTATGCCGGCCTGGCGGAGAACATCCATCCCGGCGAAGACGGCTGGGTGGTCCCGGTCCATGGTCACGCGGCCATGGCCGCCATCCTGCGCACGATGCTGGAAGACCGTCCGCACCTGCTGCGCATGGGTGCCGCGGCACGGGCACATGCCGCCGCCGAGTTCGGGCTGGAACGCTTCGTCACTGCCACCGAAGCGATCTACCGGGAACTGCTCTCCGCTGGCTGAGCCGCCGCGCGCTCGGCCTCGCTCCGGCACGGCCCACGCACCGCCGTGGCCGGCACCAGCCACCACCCCCGGCCACTCAGGCTGCCGACGTGCTGGCTGCGGCCGCGGTCGATGCAGGCCAGTGCGGCCTCGTCCTGCACCAGCAACCAGCGATGCGACGGCGCGGACTGCTGCCAGGCCACGCCGGCCCGCAGCTGCTCCGGCCACGGCCGCAGGAAACCGAAGTTGGCCACCGGCCGGTCGGCCATCAGCAGGTTCTGTTCCTTCCAGGCAACCAGCCCCAGCTCGACATCGGGCCCGAGGCGCCGCCCGACCTCACGCATCAGCCCTCGTCCGGAGCTGGAGTCGGTGATCAGCGGGTTGACCACCAATCCCTGCAGCACCCACACCAGCGCGAGCAGCGAAGCCAGCACCTGCGCCGGCCAGCGTCGGCCCCAGCGCCACAGTGCCGCGGCTCCCCAGAAGCCCATCACCAGCACCGCGATGCCGATCATCCGCGCCGCCGTCACCGACAACTCACGGCGCTCCAGCAAACCCTGCACGCGCTCGCTGCCCTCGCCCAGCAACACGCCGGCACCGGCCACCAGCAGCACCAGCGTCAACGTCGCGGTGAACAGCAGCACCAGCGCACGCACGCCGGCCTTGCGCAACAAGCCGGGCAACAGCGGCGCCAATGCCAGGCAGAACACCGGCAACGCCGGCAGGATGTAGACATCACGCTTGCCGCTGGGAATGGAGAAGAACACCACCACCAGCAGCCACCAGCCCAGCAGCAACAGGTAACGCGGGTCATGTCGCCGCAGCCGGCGCCACCAGGCCGGCAGCGCCCAGGGCAAGGCCAGCATGGCCGGCATCCACAGCGTCAGCATCACCCCGAGGTGGTACCACGGTGGATTGTGGTGGTCCCAGGACGCGGTGTAGCGACCTGCGGTCTGGCGGAACAGGATTTCGTGCAGGTAGGCATGCCGCCCGGGGTCAGCACTGCCCATCACCGCGGCCAGCAGCGGCCCCAACCACAACGACAGGGCCAGGACGAAGGCCAGCGGCCCCAGCCAGAAGCGCGGGTTGGCCACATGCAGCATCGGCCGGCGCCAGCCCATCGCCACGCAGAGCACCGCCGGCACCAGCATCGCCAGCGCCAGCATGCCCACGCCCTTGGTGATCACGCCCAGTCCGGCGGCGAACCAGCCGATCGTCCACCACCGCCAGTCCGGCCCGCGCAGCAGGTGCCGCAGCAGGCCGTAGTTGGCCAGGGTGATGAACAACAGCAGCAGCGCATCGATCTGCGCCTTGCGGGCCTGGAAGGTGAACTGCAGCGTGAACAGCAGCAACCAGGCCGCATACAGGCCGACCCGCCGGGTCCACAGGCGCCGGCCCAGGTCATGGACGCAGGCCAGCGTGCCCAGCGCCGCCAGCAACGAAGGCAGCAGGAAGGCCACGCGCCAGTCGCGCAGCAGCAGGTAGAAGCCGCCCTGCAACCACATCAGCATCGGCGGCTTGTCGCCATACAACTCGATGCCGCGATGGGGGAACAGCCACTGGCCGCTCTCCACCATCTGCCGGGCGACCAGCGCGAAACGCGGCTCGTCCGAGGGCCACGGATCCCGCAGGCCGAGGCCGGCGGCGAGCACCAGCACGGCGGTGATCGCCAGCAACCAGAATTCCCTGCGCGCCAGATCGTCCCTCATGGCGGCGGATGATAGCCAGCCTAGATGACGGCCAGCTTCACGATCCGGGCCTGGAAGAAACCATCGCCCCCCTGCTCCCCCGGCAGGCGCTGGCGGCCACCGCCATCGTCATGGCCGAACGTGTCGGGCAGTGCTTCCAGGCGTGCATCCGGCGTGCGCGCCAGGAACGCGGCGACCTGCTGGCTGTTCTCGCGGCGCAGGATCGAACAGGTGGCGTACAGCAGCACGCCACCGGGGCGCAGCACCTTCCACAGCGCATCGAGCAGGCGTGCCTGCAACGCAACCAGCGCGGTGATGTCCTCGGCGCGACGATGCAGCAGCACGTCGGGTTGGCGACGGATGATGCCAGTGGCCGAGCACGGGGCATCCAGCAGCACCGCATCGAACGGCGTGCCATCCCACCAGGCCGGGACATCGGCCGCATCCACCGCCTGGACCTGTGCCGCCGCGCCCACGCCGGTGCGGTTGAAGGTCTCGCGGATGCGCTGCAGGCGCCGTGCATCCACGTCCAGCGCCAGCAGTTGCAGCGACGGATCGCGTTCGAGCAGGTGCGCCGACTTGCCGCCCGGTGCGGCGCAGGCATCGACCACGCGTGCCCCCACGGCGGGCGACAGGCCATCGGCCACCTGCTGCGCGGACAGGTCCTGCACCGACACCGCGCCCTGCGCGAAGCCCGGCAGGCTCGCCACCGGCACGGCCACCGGCAGACGGATCGCATCGGCGGCGGCCGGCTCGGCCAGTGCGTCGATGCCGGCGTCCTGCAGCACCGCCAGATAGGCATCGCGGCTGTGCTGCTGGCGGTTCACCCGCAGCCACAACGGTGCCGGCTGCAGGCTATGGGTGAGGATCTGCTCGACATGTGCCGGCCAATCCGCGCGGACCTGCTGCAACAACCATTGCGGCCACGCATCCTCGGCGCGCGCGGTGCCGAAGCCCTCGCGCTGCGCGCGGCGCAACACCGCGTTGACCAACCCGGCCTGGCGCTCGCGGCCCAGCGCGCGCGCGGCATCCACCGTCGCCGACAACGCAGCGTGCGCGGGCAGCTGCAGCGCATCGAGCTGCGCGAAGCCGGCCATCAGCAACCCACGCAGGTCCGCTTCACGCGGGCCCAGCGGCTTCTGCAGCCATTGCCCGAGTGCACGCTCGTAAGCGAAACGGCGGCGCAATGCGGCAAAGCAGATCGCCTCCAGCAGGGCACGGTCGCGGCTGTCGTCCAGCTTCGGCAACGCCGTGGACAACTCGGCCTTGAGCGAACGACCCCGGACCAGCACCGCGGCCAACACCCTGGCCGCCTGCACGCGGGTCTGCACGCCGGGCTGGCGCGCGGCGCCCTTGCTGGCCGGCGCGGAAGACACAGCCGTCATCGCCTCACCCCTCGACCGGCAGGTCGCGGCGGGCGTTGAGGTAGTCGGCGGCGGTGATCGCCTTGCCGCCCTCACGCTGGACCACGCGCAGGCGCAATGCACCCTGGCCACAGGCGATGTCGATGCCTTCGCGGCTGGCCGCGATCACCGTGCCCGGGGCCTTGCCACGGTTGTCCTCGAGCACCACCGCTCCATGGATGCGCACGCGCTCCCCGGCCAGGCTCGCCTCGGCGACCGGCCACGGATTGAACGCACGCACGCGCCGCGCCAGCGCGGCGGCGTCCTGGCTCCAGTCCAGCCGCGCCTGCGCCTTGTCCAGCTTGTGCGCGTAGGTGACGCCGGCGTCCGGCTGCGGGCGCGGGATCGGCTTGATGCCGGCGCGCAGCAGGCCCAGCCCATCGGACAGTACCTGCGCACCCAACTGCGCCA
>NZ_JAYFUH010000091.1:0-7883 GCF_034961085.1 Stenotrophomonas capsici
ACCACACCGATCGCCAAGGCGACCGCGACCGCGCGGGTACGCAGGGTTTCAGTCATCGCGGCCGTCGATGCGGGCGATCTTCACCGGTGCCAGCGGTTGCGGCGGGAGCTGCAGGTGGAAACCACGCTCGGCCAGGTTGGCGCGCACCAGCGCGGCATCGACCTGGGCCAGGCGACGTTCGGGGGTCAGGGCAACCTCGAGCACGAAGGTGTACGGGGCCAGCGTTGCGCCCAGCGAGGCCGGGATCGCATCGAAATCATCACGCTTGGCCAGGTAGACGTAGGTGTCCTGCTTGCGTTGGCTTTTATAGACGTAGGCTTGCATGCCAGCGGGCTTGGCCCTGCATGGGAAGCTGATGATTGTGTCGGAAACAGGGCGCTGTTGAAAGGCGTAATCCCTGAAACGTCGGGCATTTAGCGCAACCATTGCATTCATTTTCATCAAAACGACGTGCAGGTCGGCACCGTTCCCGGCTGCCGCCGTCAGCTCGTATCCGGGCGGGCGTCTATATACTCGCGCCCCGTTGATCCCCTGGAAGCCCGCGTGCCTATCGCTGCCACCCCGCCCATCGCTGCCCTGGACATCCTGGCCTACACCGCCACCACCGCGCTGGGCGCGGGCCGGGATGCACAACGCGAGGGGCTGCGTGAACGCCGCAGCGGGCTGCGCCGCAACGACTTCGGCAACGCGCCGCTGGACTGCTGGATCGGCCGCGTCGAGGGCGTGGAGGCCGTCGCCCTGCCCCCCCACCTGGCCGAGCTGGACTGCCGCAACAACGCGCTGGCCTGGCTGGCGCTGCAGCAGGACGGCCTGCTGGAGGCCGTCGCGCAGGTCGTCGGGCGCCACGGCGCCGGGCGCGTGGCGGTGGTGATGGGCACCTCCACCGCCAGCATCGGGTCCACCGAGGACGCCTATGCGCGGCTGGTCGACGATGCCGACGGCACGCCCCGTTTCCCCCAGGACCTGCGCTACCGCGTGCGCATCCATACCCCGCACTCGCTGGGTGACTTCGTGCAGGCCGCCACCGGCCTGCACGGCCCCTGCGTCACCGTGGCCACGGCCTGTTCGTCCAGCGCCAAGGTGTTTGCCCAGGCCGCGCGCCTGATCGATGCGGGGCTGGCCGACGCCGCCCTGGTCGGTGGCGTGGACACCCTGTGCGGCAGCGTGCTGTTCGGCTTCAACGCCCTGCAGCTGGTCGCGCCAACGCCGTGCCAGCCATTCGATGCGCGCCGGGTCGGGCTGTCGCTGGGCGAGGCCGGCGGCTTCGCCGTGCTGGAACGGGCCGGGGCCGGCCCGGGCACTGGCCTGCAGTTGCGCGGCTACGGCGAATCCAGCGATGCGCACCACATGTCCGCGCCGCATCCGCAGGGGCTGGGCGCACGCCTGGCGATGCAGGCCGCGCTGCAGCGCGCCGGCATCGAACCGGCCGCGGTCGGCTACCTCAACCTGCATGGCACCTCGACCCCGGCCAACGACAGCGTGGAGGCCGCCGCGGTGGCCGCGCTGTTCCCGGACAGCCTGCACGCCAGCTCGACCAAGGGCTGGACCGGGCACACCCTGGGCGCGGCCGGCATCGTCGAATCGGTGTTCGCGCTGCTGGCGCTGGAGCACGGCCTGCTGCCCGGCACGCTCAACAGCGAGATCCCCGACCCGGCCTGCGGCCCGCAGATCCGTTTCGACAATGCACAGGCCGACATCCACTACGCAATGAACAATTCCTTCGGCTTCGGCGGCAACAACTGCTCGCTGGTCTTCGGCAGGGCGCACTGATGCAGGCGCTGCAGGCAACCGTGGAAGGCATCGGGTTCTGGGGCAGCGGCCTGCCCGACTGGGACAGCGCCTGCGCCTGGGTCCGCACCGGGCAGCGCCCGGACGCCCCGCCGGCACGGCCGGCCCCGCAGCTGCTGGCCGCCAACGAGCGCCGGCGCGCGCCGGGCACCGTGGTGGTGGCGCTGGAGGCGGCGCTGGCCGCCTGCCAGGCCGCCGACCGCGCGCCGGATACGCTGTCCTCGGTGTTCACCTCCACCCACGGCGAGCTGTCGATCACCGACTACATGTGCGCCACGCTGGCCGACGACCCGCGCGCGATCTCGCCCACCCGCTTCCACAACTCGGTGCACAACGCCGCGGCCGGCTACTGGACCATCGGCGCCGCTGCGCATGTCCCGGCCACCGCGATCACCGCCGGGCCGTACAGCTTCGCCCAGGGCCTGCTGGAAGCGCTGGTGCAGTTGCATGCCGGCGAGGAGGCGGTGCTGCTGGTGGCCTATGACGGCAGCGCCAGCGGCCCGCTGGCCGAACCGGCGCCCAGCGAAGGACTGCTCGGCGCGGCGCTGGTGCTCTCGCGGGTTCCCTGCGCCGGCCTGCCGTCGCTCACCGTCCACCTGGACACCTGCGCCGACGCCCCCGTCGCCGACGCCGCGCCCGGTCCGCTCACCGCGCTGCTGCACGGCAATGCCATGCAGCCGATGCTGCCGCTGCTGGAAGCCCTGGCGATGGAAAGCGAACAGGTCCTGCTGCCGGCCGGTCGGCAGCAACAGCTGAGGATCCGCCTGGGCCATGAATGACCCCGTGCCGTTGTCCCCGAACGATGTCGCGGTACTGATCCCGGCGCTCAACGAGGCGTTGCGCATCCGCGAGGTCGTGCAGGGCGCGCTGGCGCTGTTCCCGCACGTGATCGTGGTGGACGACGGCTCGGACGATGACACCACCCAGCGCATCGCCGACCTGCCGGTCATCGTGCTGCGCCACCGCCAGCGTCGCGGCAAGGGCGACGCGCTGCGCACCGGTTTCCGGGAAGCCACCCGGCGCGGCCTGCGTGGCGTGCTGACCATGGACGGCGACGGCCAGCATGCCGCCACCGACCTGCCCCGCCTGCTGGCCTGCGCCAACCGCCACCCCGGCTGCATCATCATCGGCGCACGCCTGCGCAAGCGCGCCGCGCAACCGCTGTACCGGCGCCTGGCCAACGCCTTCGGCGACTGGGGCATCGCCTGGGGCACCCATTACCAGGTGGTCGACAGCCAGAGCGGGCAACGCTTCTATCCGGCCGAGGTGATCGCGCTGCGCGACATCCCCGCCGAGGGCTTCGTGTTCGAGGCGCAACTGCTGATTTCCGCCGCGCGGCAACTGGGCACGCGCTGCGTGTCGGTGCCCATCGACTCGCGTTACCGCTGCGCCGGCAGCGACGAACAGTTCCGTCCCAGCCACTTCCGGCCGCTGCAGGACCTGTACCGCATCACCCGCCACATCGTGCTGTTCGCGCTGCGCCATGGCCACGTCTGGCGCGTGTACCGCACCATCCGCGCCAACCCGCCGCTGATCGACGACGCCGACAGCCGCGCCTGAGCCGCCGGGCCTCAGCCCATGCCGCCATTGATGCCGATCACCTGGCCGTTGATGTAACCGGCCGCATCGCTGCACAGGAAAGCGACCAGCGCGGCCACTTCCTCCGGCTTGCCGGCACGCGCGGCCGGCACCGCCTGCTTGATCATCTCCGGCGGGAATGCCTCGGCGGCCATCTCGCCTTCGATCACGCCCGGGGCGACCACGTTGGCGCTGATGCCGCGGCTGGCCATCTCGCGTGCCAGCGAACGGGTCGCGCCATGCAGGCCGGCCTTGGCCGCGGCGTAATTGCTCTGGCCGCGGTTGCCCAGCACCGCCGCCACCGAGGACACGCTGACGATGCGGCCCCAGCGCGTGCGTGCCATCGGCAGCAGCAGCGGCTGGGTGACGTGGAAGAAGCCGTGCAGGCTGACGTCGACCACCCGCTTCCAGCGTTGCGCGTCCATGCCGGCCATCGGCGCATCGTCATGGATGCCGGCGTTGTTGACCACGATCTGGATCGGCCCATCGGCCAGCAGGGCCTCCAGCGCCGCCGCCACCGCCTGGCCATCGACCACGTCGAAGGCCACTGCCTGCGCGCTGCCACCATCGGCGTGGATCTGCTCGACCACCGCCTGCGCGCGCACCAGGTTGGCGTTGGCATGGACGATGACATGCGCGCCGTCGGCGGCGAGCCGGCGGCAGATCGCGCCACCGATGTCACCGCTGCCGCCGGTTACCAGAGCACGTCGTTGGGTCATGGGTAGGGGTTCCTGCAGAAAGGTAAGAAGGGAATCACGGCAACCGCAGCATCACCGCCGCACGGCCTTCGGCCAGCAGCCGCTCGCCATGGTGCACGGTGAAGGCGTACTGCTGGCTGCCATCGGCCTCGACCAGCACCTGCGCGTGGGCCAGCAACGGGCCATCCAGGTCATCGATGCGGGCCACATGCAGCTGCACGTCACGCAGTGCCACCAGCACGCCGGGGGTCACCGCACCGCCACGCGCCTGTGCACGCAGGCCACCGTGCACGGCCATTGCCTGCGCACCGTACTCGCACAGGTGGATCGCCCCCAGCTGCCCGCCGTTGCGCAGCGGGTGCGCGGGATCGCGGTGGTTGAAGGCACGCAGCCTGATCTGCTGCGAAGACCAGTCCAGCACCTCGTCCCACAGGCACATCCGGCCCTGGTGCGGCACCAGTTGCAGGATCTGCTCACGCCCGATCATCGGCCTGCTCCTGCAGTGGATGGCGCGACACCAGCAGCGCCAGCACGAAATTGCACACCACGCCCAGCGCCACCGTGCTGCCGATCGCGCGCAGCACCGGGATCGAGGACAGGCCCAGCAGGCTGAACACCAGCAGCGTCATCACGCTGCACACCAGCAGGCCATGCAGCGTGCGCAGCTGGTCGGCGTGGCTGTCGCCGGCGTGCTCGAAGAACAGGCCGTAGTCCAGGCCCAGCCCGGCGGCCAGGATCAAACCGATCAGGTGGAACAGGTTCAATTCCACGCCCAGGCCACGCAGCACCGCCAGCACCAGCAGCGTGCTCAGCGCCATCGGCAGCAGTACCCGCACCACCCGGCGCGGCGTACGCAGTGCCGCCCACACCGTGGTCGACAGCAGCAGTACCGCCACGGCCAGTGCGGCGAGCACGCGCCCGCGGTAATCGGCCACCAGCGATTCGGAGGCGTTCTTCAGGTCCAGCAGCTCGCCGCCCTGGGCGCGTGCGGCGGCGGCCAGCGCGGCGATATCGTGCAGGCCACTGAGCGAGACCAGCGCGGTGCTGTGCTGTTGCCCCTGCACCAGCAGGCCGCCCACGGCGGTGGCCAGCGGCGTGCCCTGCAGGTCCTGCGGCTGCAGCGCCGGCGCGGCGCGTGCACGTGCGACATCGGCGAGAAACGGCGCGAACGCATCGCTGCGGAACGGCGTATCGGCGACCGCTTCGGCCAGCGCGGTGCGCAGCGTGGCCGCGTCCGGCAGCTGCCGTTGCCGTTGCTGCTGGGTAGCGGCGCTGGGCAGGTAACGCGCGGCCATGTCGTAGCGCTCCAGCGCACCCCTGTCGACCAGTGCATCCAGTGCCGGGCGCAGGCGCTCGCTGGCCTCCAGCGCGGCCTGCACGTCATTACCGCGCAGGGCGATCACGTAGCGCACGTCCGGCGCGCCCAGCTCGCTGCGCAACTGGGCGTCACGCTGCAGGTCCTGCGGGTCGACCGGGGTCAGCCGGCCCAGGTCGTTCTGCCAGAACGGGCCCGGCGCCCACGACACCACCGCGCCGGCCAGCAGTGCCAGCGCCAGCAGCGACCAGCGCGGCTGTGGCAGGTGCCGGGTGTAGGCCCACACCCGCGCCAGCGGCCTGGAATCGGCGAAGTCGCGCGTGGCCGGGTCGACCAGCGCCGGCAGCACGAACCGGGTGGCCAGCGCCGCGGTGGCCAGGGCGGTGATGGTGAACACCGACAACTGCTTGAGCCCTTCCACCCCGGAGAACAGGAAGGTCAGGTAGGCGATGCAGGTGGCAATCACGCCGGTGCCCAGGGTTGGCCACAGCGCGCGCACGTTGTCCCAGGACGAGCGCCCCGGGCGCTCATGGCTGAAGAAATGGATGGGGTAGTCCTGCACCACGCCGATCAGGGTGAAGCCGAAGGCGATGGTGATGCCATGCACGCCCTCAAAGCCCAGTGCCACCGCCGCCAGGCCGGCCAGGCCGGCGCTGGCCAACGGCAGGAAGCCCAGGATCGGCATCTTCCAGCTGCGGTAGGCCAGCCACAGCAGCAGGACCATGCCGATCGTGTCGAGCGTGCCGATGGTGCTGGCTTCCCTGGCGGTGCGGTTGCCGATCTTCACCGAGAACGCGCCCGGCCCGCTGAGCTCGATGTGGCTGCCGCTGTTCCCGGCCGCGTGCGTGAACGCCGCCTGGATCGCATCCACCGCCGCCTGTTGCGCGCCCGGGTCGAAGCCGGCGGCGCGGGTCTGCACCAGCAGCAGTGCCTGGGTGCCAGTGTGGTCGAACCAGACCTCGTCGATGCGTTGCGGCGCGGTGGCCGGCTGCAGCGCTTCGGCCACGCGCAGGAGCTGCAGGGTGGGGTCGGAGGGCAGCAACGGTTCGATCAGGCCGCCGGCCGGCGAACCCAGGTCCTGCAACCGCGCCTGCAGCTCATCGCCCAGCGTGGCACGGGAGAACGCATCGGCCGGCAGCGCGTGGATCAGGTAGCGATACGGCAACAGGTGTTCGGGGAAGGCCTCCAGCCCGGCCTGCTCGCCATTGGCGACCAGCTCGAACTGCGTGTCGGCCGCCAGCGTGGCGCGCAGTTCGCGCGACTGCGCGGCCAGCTGTGCCGGGCTGGCCCCGGACAACGCCACCAACAGCAACCGCGCGCCCGGGCCTTCGCCCAGTTCATCGAGCAGCAGCTTCTGCGCGGGGGTGCGCGCATCGGGCATGAACTTGCGCAGGTCGCCGCTGACCTGGATGCGCGAACTGATCCAGGCCGTCAGCAGGCCCAGCAACAGCAGCCAGCCAATCGCCAGCCCGATGCGTTGCGGCGCGGTCAGCTTCAACGCGCACCACCGGCCTGGCACAGCGCGGCCAATGCGTCGGCCTGGCGCAGGTTGGCCGCCGCCGCCGCGGCACTGCCCAGCAACGTGCGCTGCAGGTCACCGCGTGCCGGCTGGGTCTCGATGCAGCGCAGCTCCTTGCCCTGGCCATGCAGCGTCACCGCGCGCACACGCCGTGCCAGCGCCTCGGCGCGCGGCGTCAGCACCAGCTGCCACTGCTGCGCGCTGCCGGAGGCCTGCAGCCGGTAGGCCTGCTCCAGCCTCGCCAGGTCGCCGGACAACAGCGCGCCGAAACTGGCCTGCAGGTCGGCCAGCTCGGGCACCCGCTGCAGCGAGAACACGCGCGGCGGCTTGCCGCTGCGGTCGATGCTGACCTGGCCATTGGCGATCGTGGTGGTCTCGGCATAGGGCGCGCGCACCTGGCGGACCAGCGTGGCCGCATCCGGGCGACGGTACTGGCCTTCCACGCGCAGCGGCTCCTTCAGCAGGGCCGAACCCCGCAGCTCGACGAAGCCGGTCTGGCTCGGCGCCGGCTGCGCGAGCTGGCGCAGGATCCAGCCGGCATCAACCCCGCTGGCCAGCGCCGGTGTCGCCAGGCTCGCCAGCAGCAGGCCGAGCAGATGGGGACGGAGTTTCGGTTTGCCAGAAATCATAGAAGTTGAACCAGTTGTAGGGAGCACCGTGCAGGTGATGCTCCAGCCTGTCGACGTAACGCTGGATAAGCGCGGTGAGGGCGTCTGCGCGCTGCGCGCGCGGGATGTCCACGCGCGCATCGAACGGCTCGAAGCACAGATCGTAGCGATTGCCGCCGCGGTACAGGCCGAAGGCGAGCATCACCGGCGCCTTCAGCACGCTGGCCAGCAACCACGGTGCGGCCGGGAATGGCGCCGGGCTGCCCAGCAGCGGCACCTTGACCACGGCCTCGCCCGGACGCGCGCGGTCCACCAGCAGCGACACGATCGCCCCTTCCTGCAGCGCCTGCTGGATGGCCAGCGCGATGCTCGGCCCG
>NZ_JAYFUH010000092.1:0-5972 GCF_034961085.1 Stenotrophomonas capsici
CTTCTCGCTGCCCACCTGGCGGCAACCCGGCACCTCGGTGCCCAGGCCCAGGTAGACGCTGTCGTCGGCCACCGGGAAGCCCACCTTGCGCAGGTTGGCCAGGGTGGCGTCCTTCATCGCCGAGGTGCGGTTGCTGATGTAGATCATGGTCACGCCCTTGGACGCGGCCAGCTGTGCGAACCGCACCGCGCCCGGCACCGGCTCGGCCTTCTGCTCGTTGACCCAGGCCGCCCAGCCAGCGTCGCTGTAGCTGCCTTCGTCGTGCACCAGGCGCGCCTGGAACGGCGAGTTGTCCAGCACGGTCTCGTCCACGTCCACCACCACGGCCGGCTTCAGCCGGGCCGACTGGTGGGTGCCCCCTTCCTCCGGCAGCAGCGCGGTCCAGGTCGGGTCGGCCAGGGCGCGGTCCAGCTGTTCACCAGCCAGCTTCCAGGTCTGCAGGGCGCTGGCGCGGTACTCCTGCGAGCGCTGCACCCACAGCACGGCGTTGAGGTTGTCATTGGCCACCGGGGCCGGGACCACCGCGGCCGGGGCGACCGGCGCCGACGGGCGCTGCAGGCGATCAGGGGCGGTGCAGGCGGCCAGCGACAACGCGGTGCCGGCCAGCAGGACGAGGGCGGGGAATCGGGACATGAAAACTACCGGGATCAGCGAAAACCGGCCAAGTTTACCGGCTCCCCGGTTCGCCCGCCCCGGCGGCAGCCGCGCCGGACCGGGCCTGACCCCGGTTTTCCCGCCTCGGCTATCCTTGCGCCCCCGCGTGACCGGAACACCCACCATGACCGACGACAGCCCGCAGACCCCCAGCTTCCCGATCCTCGACCCCGTGCAGGCCCGCACCCTGGGCTGCCTGATCGAGAAGGAAGCCACCACCCCGGACGCCTACCCGCTGACCGTCAACGCCACCCAGGTGGCGGCCAACCAGAAGACTGCGCGCGAGCCGGTGATGAACCTGGACGCGGGCAAGGTGCAGCACGCGCTGCGCCAGCTCGAGGGACTGGGCCTGGCCCGCCAGCACTTCTCCTCGCGTGCCGAGCGCTACGAGCACCTGGCCGGCACCAAGCTGGACCTGCCGCGCCAGCAGGTTGCCCTGCTCGGCCTGTTGCTGCTGCGTGGCCCGCAGACCGTCGGTGAACTGAGCACCCGCAGCGAGCGCATGGCCCGGTTCGCCGACGCCACCGACCTGCGTCACCAGCTCGACCGCCTGCAGCAGCGCGGCCTGGTCGTGCAGTTGCCGCGCGCCGGTGGCCAGCGCGAAGACCGCTTCATGCACCTGATGGGCGGCCCGCTGGACCTGGACGCCCTGGCCGAGACCTACAAGGCCGCACCGGCGGCGGCGGTCAGCGACAGCGCGCTGGAAGCCCGCGTGCAGCAGCTGGAAGCCACCGTGGCCGAGCTGCAGGAGCAACTGGCCGAACTGAAGGCCGCCATCGGCGGCTGACCTGGCGCGCTTGCGCAGGCGCGGCCCTGGCCGCGAAACCGGTACGGTTGCAAGCCTGCGTGCTTCGCGGCCAAGGCCGCTTGTGTCTAAGGACCGACTCCTACAGCGAGGCCGCCAGCAGCCCCAGCAGCGGCAGGCCGTTGAAGAACAGCGCGGTATAGCCCAGCCAGGCGTTGGATTCGCGGCGCCAGCGCGAGACCAGGGCCAGCAGGCACCCCATCACGCAACCACCGATGCCGATGATCAGCATGGCAGCCAGTTCCTCCAGCCCCCCGTGGATCACCGCCACCGCGATGCTGCCGACCAGCAGGCTGACCAACGGCATCAGCAGCGCGGCCAGGCCGAAACGATAGGACGGGTTGGCGGAGCGGGGGGCGGCTTCCATCGGCAGTGATCTCCCTGCAGGCATTGGCCACACGGTAAGGCATGGCCTCCGGGGTGACCACCGGCCCATGGCACCGGCCACGACCACTGGCAGGCTGGGCCACCAACCATCGGGAGTGGGCCATGCGAACGGGTGCGATGCGGGTAGTGCTGCTGGGCATGCTGTGGGTGACCGGCGCGGCATCGGCGGCGCCGGATGCGGCGACCCTGCAGGCCATCGAGGCCACTGCCCATGACTACATGGACGGCCAGCTGGAAGGCGACGTGGCGCGGGTGACACGCGCCCTGCACCCGGACCTGGCCAAGCGCAACGTGGTGGCCAACCCGAACGAAACACTGGGGCTGGGACGGATGAGCTCGGACGAGCTGATCCGCTACACCCGCGAAGGCGCGTTGAAGACACCACGCGACCAATGGCAGCGCAGCATCACCGTGCTGGCGGTGGATGAGGACATCGCCACCGTACGGCTGGAAAGCCCCTGGTTCATCGACCATCTGCAGCTGGGGCGGTTCGACGGGCGCTGGGTGATCGTCAACGCGCTGTGGCACCGCAAGAAGCGCGGCTGACGCGGTACCGGCGCGCAGTCAATTTCGATGACTGGCAACTGAACAGAAAAGACAAACCCCGCTATCGTATGCAGCTTCTGTTCGCTGCCTGCCCCGCCCATGAACCCACCCGACGCCCTGCCAGACGCCCCGCACGCCCACGGTGCCTGCGAGAACTGCGACACCTCGCTGCAGGGGCACTATTGCCACACCTGCGGGCAATCCGCGCACAACCCGCTCAAGCACGTCGGGCATGCGATCGAGGAAGTATTCGAGTCGTTCTGGCACCTGGACGGGCGCATCTTCCGCACCCTGCGCGACCTGCTGGTCCCGGGCCGGGTGGCGCTCAACTACCTCCGCGGCAAACGGGTGGGTTACGTGCAGCCCCTGCGGTTGTTCGTGATCCTCACCCTGTTCACCTTCTTCGTCGGCAAGTTGACCCTGCATGCCGATGACTTTGGCGGGCACGTCAAGGGCACCACGCTGTTCGATACGGCGCAGACCGCCGACGAGGTGGAGGCGCGACGCGATGCCGAGCTGACCCGGCTGGGCCAGCAGTTCAACGACGGTGCCACCGGTGGCCCTGCGCTGGGCATCGGCATCGGTGCGATCAACGCCGCCGCCGAGCAACGCCTGGCCGAACTGGCGAAGACTGCGCCGCAGGGCGCGGCGGGCAACGCCGTGCAGCGTGCCACGGCGGTGGCCGGGCGCACCGCCCAGGGCAGGGGCGGCAGCTTCTTCAACCACCAGGTCGGTGGCAAGCCCTGGGATCCGGAGACCAACCCGATCGTGATCGACAGTTGGCCGGGGTTCGCCAACAAGTGGCTCAACCATCGCCTGGACAACGCCAACGCCAACGTCGCGCGCATGGGCGGCAAGACCGACCTGTACGTGCAGGCCGTGCTCACCGCCCTGCCCGGCGCGCTGTTCTTCCTGATGCCGGTGTTCGCGCTGGTGCTGCGCGTGGCCTACCTGGGCCGCGGCATCGGCTACCTGGAGCACCTGGTGGTGGCGCTGTACAGCCATGCCTGGCTGATGCTGGTGCTGCTGGCCACCTTCCTGGTCGCCGGGCTGGGCAACGCGCTGGCCGGCCCGGTCGTCAACGCCACCACCGACGTGGTGTACGTGCTGTTGTGGCTGTCGGTGCCGGTGTACCTGATCTGGATGCAGCAGCGGGTGTACGGTGGCAACGTCGTGCTGACGCTGCTGCGTTACCTGTTCATCGGCAGCATCTACACCGTGCTGGTGTCGCTGGTGGTCACCTATGCGGTGCTGGCCGGCATCTCGTCCTGATCAATCGCCCCGCAACGCGGCCCGGCGCTGCCCGGCCGCGTGGAAGCTCCATGCCAGGAAGCGGCTCTGCTTGTTGCCCTGGGCCATGCCGACCTCGCGCACCTCGACCGCGCCGGCCTTGGCTAGCTGCCGGTGCAGGTCGGCCAGGTGCTCGCGCTTGGCCACCAGCGAGCTGAACCACAGCACCTGCGCCTGCACATCGACGCTTTCGCGCACCATCCGGCGCAGGAACGAAGCCTCGCCGCCGGTGCACCACAATTCGTTGGCCTGGCCCCCGAAGTTCAGCGCCGGCGCCTTGCCACGGGGGCTGGCCGCCCCGCCTAGGTTGCGCACCTTGCGCTGGCTGCCCTGCGCGGCTTCCTTGGCCGAGGTGTGGAAGGGCGGGTTGCACAGGGTCAGGTGGAAGTGGTCGTCCGGACGCAGCACGCCCTCGAACAGCTGGCCACGCGCGTGCTGCTTGCGCAGTTCGATCACGTCCTGCAGGCCATTGGCGCGCACGTTGGCGCCGGCCGACTGCAGCGCGCCGGCATCGATGTCGCTGCCGACGAACGACCAACCGTATTCGGCCTGGCCCAGCAGCGGGTAGATGCAGTTCGCGCCCACCCCGACATCCAGCACGCGCAGCGCCGGACCGCGCGGGACGCTGCCACCGGCATCGGCGGCCAGCAGGTCGGCCAACCCGTGCAGGTAGTCCACGCGACCGGGCACCGGCGGGCACAGGTAACCCTCGGGGATATCCCAGTGCGCGATGCCGTAGTCGCTGGCCAACAGTGCGCGGTTGAGCTCACGCACCGCGACGGGGTTGCTGAAGTCGATGCTCTGGCTGCCGGCCGGCGTGCGGACCAGGTGGGCGCGCAATGCCGGGTCGGCGGCCACCAGCCGCGTCAGGTCATAACGGCCCTGGTGACGATTGCGCGGGTGCAGGGGGCTGGCGGGCGCCGACTTGGCAGCCGCCTGCCGCTGCGGCGGACGTTGGTGCGGGGGATTCATGCGCGTATTAGACGCCAGGAAGACAGCGATGCGTACCGCGGCCAGCGTGCCAGGCCGGCATCCTGCGTCAGCGGCCCTCGGCCGGCTGCACGCAATCCTGCTGCGCGCAGAAGGAGGCCGCACGCCGTTGCTGCTCCGGCGTCAGCTCCGGCGGGGGACGGGCAATGGCCGACTGGATCTGCGCCGGTGCATGGGTCAGCTTGTTGAAGCCCTGCGCCGCCTTGGCCAGGCCGTAGTAGATGCCCATCATCACGTAGCCGCCGCCCAGGCTGACCTCCTCCACCGTGGGCGGCTCGCTCCAGTTCTTGCTGAAACGGTTGGGCTCGGCCTGCACGGGGTTCTTGAACCGGTACAGGTCCAGCGGCTGGTCGTCCTCGGGCTTGATCGCGCGGACCTCGCCCAGCGTGGTGACATTGCCACCGGCGGTGGCCGGCGGCGGCGATGGCAACGCCGTTCCATCCACGGGCGGCGGACTGAGCGCCGGCGCGACCGCTTGCGGGGCCGCCTGCTGCGCCGATGCCACGCCGGCCAGCATCATGCCGACCACCACGGTTGCTCCCTGCCATCCACCTGTTGCCACCACAGCATCCTCATGCGCGTTACCGGTCATGCGCAGGATACGGATGCGAGCTTCAGAATTCGTTGCGACGGGCCAGCTGACACCTTCAAAGCCATCGCCGCGGCCCATGCCGTGCAACGGGTGCGGTCCGAGCAGGGGCCCCTCCAGCCGAACCCGTTCAGCCTGCAGGCGCGAATCATGCCGGCCCGGCACCGCCAGGCGGCCCCCGCCCGGGCAACCCTGGCGCTTCTGACGCCACTCGCCGGCGCGGCAACCTGAAGTCACGCCGTGCATCGCCAGGCCAACGCATGGCGGCGTCTCACAACATGAGACGCCGCTGTGCTTTGATGCCGTCCTTTGATCAGCAGTTGCGTGCATGGCGTTCTCCCTCGCTCCCCGCACCGAAGCCAGCGAACGGGCGCTGGCAACCACCGATGGCCTGCCCTCGCGTGACGGCTCGCTGCTCGGCAAGCGGTTGGCCAAGCGCTACAGCGACCGGGTCACCGGCAGTTTCACGATCCCGGGCCGCGAAGGCAGTTACGCGCCGATTCCCGATGACGTCCCCGAGGCGCTGAAAGCCGCGCTCAAGGCGCGTGGCATCGAGCAGCTGTACTCCCACCAGGCCGAGGCCTGGGACGCCAGCCAGCGCGGCGAGCACGTCGCCATCGTCACCCCCACCGCGTCGGGCAAGTCGCTGTGCTACACGCTGCCGGTGGTGAGCGCGGCGATGCAGGGCAACGCCAAGGCGCTGTACCTGTT
>NZ_JAYFUH010000093.1:0-9155 GCF_034961085.1 Stenotrophomonas capsici
AGCGGGTGACACCCGTCACCTGCGCGGCCCCCGACGCCTGTCTAGAATCGGCCACATGCCACGACGCACCGGTCGTGGTGGTTTGGGGTACCTTCGGTCACATTTCCCGCCACGCGCCGTCCTTTCCCACATGAATGCTTCCGCTGAACTGCTGAAAGAACTCCGCATCGACCGCTCGGCCGCCCCGCCGCCGCGCGGCCCTTCCCCGTCCCGCCGCTGGCTGTGGGTAGTGATCGGGCTGGTCCTGGTGCTGCTGGCGGCACTGGCCGTGGGCATGCTCGCCCGCGGCAAACCGGCCGCGACGGTGGAGACCGCGCCGGTGGTGGCGATGAGCCAGGGCGGCGGCAGCAATGCCGTGCTGGATGCCAGCGGCTACGTCGTGGCCCGGCGCATGGCCACCGTCTCGGCCAAGATCACCGGCAAGGTGCGCGAGGTGATGATCGAGGAAGGCATGCGGGTGGAGGAAGGCCAGGTGATGGCCACCCTGGACCCGATCGACGCCAACGCCCAGCGCAGCCTCAACGCCGCGCAGCTGGACGCGGCGCGCAGCCAGATCGGCGGCCTGCAGGCGCAGCTGCGCCAGGCCGATGCCGAGGCCACGCGCCTGCAGGCGCTGGTCAGCCAACAGCTGGTGTCGCGCTCGCAGTACGACCAGGCCGTCGCCGCCCGCGACAGCCTGCGCGCGCAGCTGCTGACCGCCCAGCACAACGCCAAGGTGGCGGTGGATGCATTGGCCATCGCCGACCTGGGCGTGGACAACAACATCGTGCGTGCGCCATTCACCGGCGTGGTCACCGCCAAGGCCGCGCAGCCGGGCGAGATCGTCTCGCCGCTGTCGGCCGGTGGCGGCTTCACCCGCACCGGCATCGGCACCATCGTCGACATGGATTCGCTGGAGGTGGAAGTCGAGGTGGGCGAGGCCTTCATCGGCCGCGTGCAGCCGAAGATGCCGGTGGAGACGGTGCTCAACGCCTACCAGGACTGGAAGATCCCCGGCGAGGTGATCGCCATCATCCCGACCGCCGACCGTGGCAAGGCAACGGTGAAGGTGCGCGTGGCGCTGGGCGTGAAGGACCCGCGCATCGTGCCGGAGATGGGCGTACGGGTGAGTTTCCTGGAGAAGGCGGCACCGGCCGATGCGCAGGCCCCGAAGGGCGTCCGCGTGCCGGCCACGGCCATCACGCAGCGCGACGGCAAGCCGGTGGCATTCGTGCTGCAGGCCGACGACAAGGTGCAGCAGCAGGTGCTGCAGGTCGGTGAAGCCCTGAACAAGGACAAGCAGGTGTTGGCCGGCCTGAGTGCCGGCCAGACGGTGGTGGTCAACCCGCCGGACACCCTGAAGGATGGCGACAAAGTGGCATTGGACGGCGCGCAGAAGTAAGCAGGCGACACGACGCTGATGTCATGTAGCACATGGCAGTAACCAAGCGCGGTAAAGCCAGCTGCTGTTGATCGCGTAGTTGCTTCGGTTGTTGCAGTTGTTGTTGCAGTTGCTTCTTCCCCTCCCCTGCGCGAAGCGTAGGGGAGGGCCAGGGAGGGGTGCCGGTGCTTTGGCTTTGGCTTTGGCTTTGGCTTCGGCTTCGGCTTCGGCTTCGGCTTTGGCTGTTGCTGTTGCCCTACCCGGGCCCCTTCCGCAGCGACGGAGCTGACGGAGAGGACCCCGCAGGGGCGGCGTGCATGGATGCACGTCGTTTTTCGACGGGACAGGGATGTCCCGTCGAAAAATCCCGGCAGCGTAGTGGACCTGTAGCGCGCAGCGCGGAAGGCGCGTAGGCAGGGTGTGCTTTCTTTGCGCCAGGTTTCTTTGCACAAGCAAAGAAAGGTGGCTCGCGCCCCTTTAGGGGCACGAAAGCTGCTGCTGTTGTCTCTGCCGTTGCTTCAGAACAAGCACGATCAATGCAGAAACAAGAGCAGAAGCTTTCACTCCCCTTCGGGGAGCGAGTTACTTTTCTTTGCTTGTGCAAAGAAAAGCTAACCAAAAGAAAGCACACCCTGCCTCCGCGCCCACGCCGCTACGCGACGCGGGTCCACTCCGCCGGCAGGATTTTTCGACGGGACATCCCTGTCCCGTCGAAAAACGACGCACATCCCTGTGCGTCGCCCCATTCGGGGTCTTGTCTGCCAGCTCCGTCGCTGCGGAAGGGAACCCGGCACGGCAACAGCAACAGCAACAACCAAAGCCAAAGCAACGGCACCCCTCCCTGGCCCTCCCCTTGCCTTTGGCAAAGGGAGGGGAAGAAGCAACAGCAACGGCACTCGCAACTGCAACTGCAACTGCAACAGCTGCCCTCACCCCTGCCCCTCTCCCGCAGGACGGGAGAGGGGATGCCAATCACCATCGCTGACCCAACCCGCTCCACTGCTGCCTACATCCGCTCCACTGCTGCCCACATCCACTTCACTGCTGCCGACGCCCACTCCACCGCTGAGGACCACCCATGAGCACCCTCGTCTCCCTGCGCAACATCACCAAGACCTACCAGCGTGGACCGGAAAAGGTACAGGTCCTGCACGGCATCGACCTGGACATCGAACGCGGGGACTTCGTCGCCCTGATGGGACCGTCCGGCTCCGGCAAGACCACCCTGCTCAACCTCATCGGCGGCCTGGACACCCCCAGCGGCGGCGAGATCAACATCGAAGACCAGCGCATCGACCAGCTCAGCGCCGGACAACTGTCCACCTGGCGCAGCCACCACGTCGGCTTCGTGTTCCAGTTCTACAACCTCATGCCCATGCTCACCGCGCAGAAGAACGTGGAACTGCCGCTGCTGCTGACCAACCTCAGCGCTGCCGACCGCAAGCGTCGCGCGCAGATCGCGCTCACCCTGGTCGGCCTGGCCGAACGCCGCGACCACCGCCCCAACGAACTGTCCGGCGGCCAGCAGCAGCGCGTGGCCATCGCCCGTGCCATCGTCTCCGACCCCACCTTCCTGATCTGTGACGAGCCCACCGGTGACCTCGACCGCCAGAGCGCGGAAGAAGTGCTGGGCCTGCTGCAGCTGCTCAACCGCGAACACGGCAAGACCATCATCATGGTCACCCACGACCCCAAGGCCGCCGAGTACGCCACCCACACCGTGCATCTGGACAAGGGCGAGCTGGTCGACGCCCCGGTGCACTGAGGAGCCCGGCCATGAAGTATTTTTCGCTGATATGGGCGCAGCTGTTCCGCAGCCGCACCCGCACGCTGTTCACCCTGCTCTCGGTGGTGACCGCCTTCCTGCTGTTCGGCATGCTCGACTCGGTGCGCGTGGCCTTCAACACCGGCGGTGCCAGCGTGGCCGGCGCCAACCGGTTGATCGTCGCCTCGCGCCTGTCCATCACCCAGTCGCTGCCGATCCGGCTGGAGTCCCAGATCCGCCAGGTCGAGGGCGTTCGTGACACCACCTACGGCATGTGGTTCGGCGGTATCTACCAGGACCCGAAGAACTTCTTCCCCAATTTCTCGGTGGCCCCCAACTACTTCGACATCTACAGCGAGCTGGAAGTCCCCAAGGACCAGATCGAGGCGTTCCGCAACACCCGCACCGGCGCGATCGTCGGCGAGTCGCTGGCCAAGCAGTTCGGCTGGAAGATCGGCGACACCATCCCGCTGCAGGCCACCATCTTCCCGCGCGGCGGCAGCAATGACTGGCCACTGCAGCTGGTGGGCACGTTCCGCTCCAAGGACCGCGCGGTGGCCGGCAACGAGGAACGCCAGTTGATGATGAACTGGAAGTACTTCGACGAATCCAACGACTACATCAAGAACCAGGTCAGCTGGTACACGGTGACCCTGGACAACCCGGACCACGCCTCGCGCGTGGCCCAGGCCATCGACGCCATCTCGGCCAACTCCGACCACGAGACCAAGAGCCAGACCGAGTCGGCGTTCCAGCAGGCCTTCATCAAGCAGTTCGCCGACATCGGCATGATCGTCACCTCGATCATGGGCGCGGTGTTCTTCACCCTGTTGCTGCTGACCGGCAACACCATGGCGCAGGCGGTGCGTGAGCGCGTCCCCGAGCTGGCCACGTTGAAGACGCTGGGCTTCCAGGACGGCACGGTGCTGATGCTGGTGATGATCGAGGCGGTGCTGCTGGTCGGCCTGGGCGGCGTGATCGGACTCGGCCTGGCTGCGCTGGCCCTGCCGGTGATGGCACCGCAGACGATGGGGCTGTTGCCGCCCCACGTGCCTGCCCAGACCTGGGCGATGGGGGCGGTCCTGATCGTGGTGATCGGCCTGGTGGTGGGCGTTTTGCCGGCACTGCGTGCCAAGCGCCTGAAGATCGTCGACGCATTGGCCGGGCGCTGAGGAGAACGACATGAAGAACTTTCTTTCCAATGCGCTGGTGATCGTGCTGCTGGCCGCTGGCCTGGGCATCTGGATCGCCCTGCCATGGGTGGGCGTGGCGGTGCTGGTGGTGGTCATCGCCCTGTGGCTGGTGCTGACCCGCAGCGGTCGCCTGGCGCTGGCGGCGACCCGGATCGGGTTGGCCAGCCTGCCGCAGCGCTGGGGGGCCTCGTCGGTGATCGTGATCGGCATCGCCGGCGTGGTCGGCGTGCTGGTGGCGATGCTCGCCATGGGCCAGGGCTTCCAGGCAACGCTGGAGAGCACGGGCGATGACAGCACCGCCATCGTGCTGCGCGGCGGCTCGCAGGCCGAGACCAACTCGGTCATCACCCGCGAGCAGGTGCCGCTGCTGGAAACCCTGCCCGGCGTGGCGCGCGGTGACAACGGCCGTCCGCTGGTGTCGCCGGAGCTTTCGCAGGTGGTCAACCTGACCTCGCGCAGCGACGGCACCGACGTCAACGCGCAGTTCCGTGGCGTCGGCGAGCAGGCCTGGGCGGTGCACGACAAGGTGCACATCGTCGAGGGCCGTGCGTTCGGCACCGGCCTGCGCGAGATCGTCGCCGGCCGCGGGGCGCAGAAGCAGTTCCAGGGACTGGAGGTGGGCAAGACGCTCACGCTCGGCAACCAGGCATGGACGGTGGTGGGCATCTTCGAATCCGGCGACTCGCACGAGTCCGAGTTGTGGACCGATGCGCAGACGCTGGCCAGTACCTACGACCGCAGTGCGTGGCAGTCGATCAGCATACGGACCGACGGCAAGCAGGGCTTCGAGGCGTTCAAGGCCGCGGTGGCCGCAGACCCGCGGCTGAAACTGGATGTGGAAACCACCGCCGAGTACTACCGCAAGCAGGGCGGTGGCCTGAACAAGCTGCTCAAGGTGCTGGGCACGGTGATCGGCGCGATCATGGCGGTAGGCGCGGTGTTTGGCGCGCTCAACACCATGTACGCGGCGGTGGCCACGCGCGCACGGGAGATCGCCACGCTGCGTGCGATCGGTTTCCGCGGCGTACCGGTGGTGACCGCGGTGATGCTGGAAACCATGCTGCTGGCCCTGCTCGGCGGCCTGCTCGGCGGGGTGATCGCCTGGCTGGCCTTCAACAACTTCACCGTGTCCACGCTGGGCAGCAACTTCAGCCAGGTGGTGTTCCAGTTCAAGGTCTCCCCGCCACTGTTGTGGAGCGGCCTGAAGTGGGCGCTGGGCATTGGCCTGGTGGGTGGCCTGTTCCCGGCGCTGCGTGCGGCGCGCCTGCCGATCACCACCGCGCTGCGCGAGACCTGAGCCGCGCCGGCACGACAACCCGTCTGCCCGATGAACGCCCCCCTGCCACCACGGCAGGTGGGCATGGCGGAAACCCGCCCTTCACGCATCCATCCATTTGGTTCATCATGCGCGCCCGCCGGGTACCCGGCGGGCGGCGTAGCTGTGATGGCGGATGCTGCGTCCCTCCCCCAACGGTGATGCATCTGTCACAGCGCCCAGCCGGGCGCTTTTTTCGTAGTAGGTATAAAGGAAAACCGAAAGAGATGTCTTTGAAGTCGAACCCGCTGCGCACCGCGATCGCCCTGGCGATCGCCGGCAGCTGCACCGCTCCTGCATTCGCGCAGGATGCCAACCAGTCCACCACCACGCTGGACCGCATCGAGATCACCGGTTCGCGCATCCGCCAGGCGAACGTGGAGACGGCCCAGCCGGTCATCGCTCTGACCCGCGCGGAGATCGAGAAGAAGGGCTACGTCAACGTCGCCGACATCCTGCAGGACGTCACCGCCGCCGGCGCACCTTCTCTGAGCCGTGCCTCTGCGCTGTCCTCCGGCCGCGACTATGGCGGCATGTTCGTCAGCCTGCGCAACCTTGGCCCGGAACGCACCCTGGTGCTGATCGACGGCCGCCGCATGGGCGTGAGCGCCGGCGGTTACTCCGACGTCGGCTCGATCCCCTCGGCCATCGTCGAGCGCATTGAAGTGCTGACCGACGGCGCCTCGGCGCTGTACGGCTCCGATGCCATCGCCGGCGTGATCAACGTCATCACCCGCAAGAACTTCGACGGCGGCAACGCCAGCGCCTACGTCGGCCAGTACGGCGAAGGCGATGGCCAGAAGCGCTCCTACAGCGCCAACTTCGGCAAGACCTTCGAGCGCGGCTGGTTCAGCGTCGGCGCCGAGAAGTCCAAGGAAGACCCGGTGCTGGGCGGCGCGCGCGAGTTCACCGCCTACCCGAATGGCCCCTACCACCCCGGTGATGGCCTGAACGGCACCACCGCATGGGGCTCGGTCACCGTCGATGGCAAGGTGCTCAGCGTCGGCCCGGGCGGCGATCCGTCCAAGGTGGAGAATTTCAAGCCGCGTGACCCGGCCACCTACGCCAACACCAAGACCAACATGACCCTGCTCTCCTCGCTGGAGCGCAAGTCCGCCTTCGCCAACGCCGGCTTCCAGATCACCGACGACCTGCGCGTGGTCGCCGACGTGCTGTACAGCGAGCGTGAGTCGATCAAGCAGTTGGCCGGCTACCCGTACTCGGTGTCGGCCGCGCAGGCCGCCAATGGCTCGCGCGCCGCGCTTTCGGCCGACAGTGCGTTCAACCACTGGGGCAAGGACGTGCTGTTCTCGCACCGCACCGAGGAGTTCCCGCGGGCGACCAACAACAGCCTGACCACCAAGCGCGCCAGCCTGGGCCTGGAGGGCAGCTTCGAGACCGGTTCGCGTCTCTGGGACTGGAACGTCAGCTACATGTACAACCGCAATGAGGGCGAGCGTCGCACCCTGCAGAGCATGTACCAGCCGAACGTGAACCTGGCCGTCGGCCCGTCCTTCATCGACGGCAACGGCGTGGCCCGCTGCGGCAGCGTGGGCAACGTGATCGAAGGCTGCGTGCCGTGGAATCCGCTGGCGCCGATGGGCAGCAACAGCCCCGGATCGCTCAGCGGCGACCCCGCCGTGCGTGACTACCTGTTCAAGAGCTTCGTCGACGATATCCGCAGCACCACCAAGGTGGTCAGCGCCAACATCTCCGGTTCGCTGTTCACCCTGCCGGCCGGCGACATCATGGCCGCGATGGGCGTGGAGCACCGCACCGAGGAAGCCAGCTACACGCCGGACCTGATGGTGCAGAAGGGCGAGATCGCCGGTACCAGTGGCCTGCCCACGCGCGGTGACTACACGCTGGACGAGGTCTACCTGGAGCTGCAGGTGCCGCTGCTGGCCGACCTGCCGATGGTGCGCGAGCTGTCGCTGGACCTGGCGGGCCGCTACTCGGACTACGACAACTTCGGCGGCACCACCAACGGCAAGTTCGGCCTGAAGTGGAAGCCGGTCGACACGTTGCTGGTCCGCGCCACCTACGGCACCGGTTTCCGTGCACCGACCGTGGACGACCTGTACGGCGGCACCGTCACCACCCGTGACCGCATCACCGATCCGTGTGACCGCTCCTTCGGCGCCGCCGCACGCAACAGTGAAGTGGCCGCACGCTGCACCGCCGCCGGCATGGGTGCCGACTTCCGCCAGAAGACCGGCGACGGCGAACTGGCCACCACCTCCGGCGTGCAGGCGGTGACCGACTTCACCTCCGGCTCCAATGCGGCACTGAAGCCGGAAACCGCCAAGACCTGGACCGTTGGCCTGGTGTACAGCCCGGACTTCGTCACCGGCCTGGACCTGAGCCTGGATTGGTGGAAGATCCGCATCGACAACGTCATCGTCGGCGAGTCGGCCACGGACATCCTCAACCAGTGCTACGTGCAGGGCATCGCCTCGGCCTGCGACCGCTTCACCCGCTACACCTCCGGCACCAACAAGGGCCAGGTCAGCGGGATGAACCGTTCGTTGAACAACGCCGGTTACCAGGAAACGGCCGGCTATGACCTGGGTGTCCGCTACCGCCTGCCGGAAATGGCGTTCGGCCAGCTGTCGCTGCGCTGGAACACCACCTACGTGGACTACCTCTCGCGCAAGAGCGACAACGTGGACACCACCCCGGTGGAACAGTTCACCGGCTGGGAAGGCAACTTCCGGGTGCGCTCCAACCTGACCCTGGACTGGCAGAACGGCAACTTCGGCGCGAGCTGGACCACCCGTTACACCTCCAGCATGAAGGAGAAGTGCTCCTACGACCTGGAAGGCGGCCCGGAGTGCAACCTGCCGGACTTCCAGTCGCCGTACACGGACATGCAGCCGAGCCGCAAGCTGGGCTCCAACACCTTCCATGACCTGCAGGTGCGCTATGCCCTGCCGTGGGACGGCACCGTGTCGCTGGGCATCAACAACGTGTTCAAGCACGAGGGCCCGATCATGTACAGCCAGCCGAACAGCAGCTTCACCTACTACGGTGGCTTCGACATCGGCCGTTTCATGTACATGAAGTACCAGCAGCGCTTCTGATCCAGCAAGGCTGATCCAACGCCCCTCTCCCGTGCCACGGGAGAGGGGTTGGGATGAGGGCCGCCGCAGCCGGTACGCCCCTGCCGCAACCCCAACACCACACAACGGTCATCAGACTGTCATCGCGGTGCGGTAGCTGCGCCGCTGCAATGCCGCTACGGTGTGCAGCCTCCCACTTCCGGAATCCCGCCATGCTCCGCTCGCTGGCGCTGGCCGGCGTCTGCGTGATGCTGGCCGGCTTTGCTTTCTCCCACCCTGTCCCCTCGTTGTCGCTGAGTGAACGCCTGGCCGCGCCGGGCGGCACCTCGCCGCTGGTCCCCACCGAACGCATCGATGCGCTGCTCGCGCGCGTACCCCACCACCAGGGCCGCGTCAGCGGTGCCGATGGCGTGGCATTGCATTGGATGTCGTTCGACCCGGGCGACTACCGGATGGACTA
>NZ_JAYFUH010000094.1:0-4536 GCF_034961085.1 Stenotrophomonas capsici
GAAATCCTTGTCGCCGGTGGAGATGGTCACTTCCAGCCCGTCCCTGGCCGCGGCCAGCGCCAGCGTGCCGATCACGTCGTCGGCTTCCACACCTTCCACGCGCAGGATGTCGATGCCCAGCGCCTGCACGATGTCGCACATCGGCTGTACCTGCGCGCGCAGGTCGTCGGGCATCGGCGGACGATTGGCCTTGTACTCGGCGTACATCTCGTCACGGAAGGTCTTGCCCGGTGCGTCGACCACGAAGGCGACGTACTCGGGCTTTTCCTTCAGCGTGGCACGCAGCATGTTGACCACGCCGAACAGCGCCCCGGTGGGCTCGCCGGCGGCGTTGGACAGCGGCGGGAGCGCGTGGAACGCGCGGTACAGGTAACTGGAACCGTCAATCAGGACTAATCTGCTCATGTGCCGATTCTACGCGGCGGACCGTTTTCCGACGTGCACGGGCATAATCGAATCCACGCCGAAACAAGGAATCCCGTCATGAAGCAGCTGCTGTTGATCCCCCTGCTGGCCCTGGCCGGCTGCGCCACCCTGGGCGCCGGCTCCCCGCCGGTGGACGTCTCAGGCGCCGACGTGACCAGCAAGGCCATGGACAACGGCGACACGGTCGAGGAATACCGGGTCGGCGGCGTGCTGCGCATGGTCAAGGTCACCCCGGCGCGTGGTGCACCGTTCTACATGTACGACCGTGACGGTGACGGCCGCATGGACAGCGACAAGGACGGCACCAAGCCGGTGTACTGGAAGCTGTACAGCTGGTAATGACGGGCACGGGCCGCCGCGTCGCCTGCCTGCGGCAGGAGCGGCGCGGTGGCCATGCGATCACGGTGGCGGGACTGCGGCCCTGGCACCGCTGAGGGGCGAAACAGCGCCTCGCGGGCGCGGGTGCGCTTGCCCGGCTGCAGTTTCGCGGGGACCGGGGCTTGCCCCTCCCCAGCCCTCCCCCGCTACGCAGGGGAGGGGCAGAATGCCCCGCGACGGCGGGGCTGCAGGCCGGGATGCACTCCCGGCCCCCTGCGCATGACTCAGCGGATCACCAGCACCGGCACGGTGCTGCGCGCCAGCACTTCGGCGGTCTGGCTGCCGAGCAGCACGCGGGTGACGCCGCGACGGCCATGCGAGGTCATCACCAGCAGGTCGCTGCCACAGGCCGTGGCGGTATCAATGATGCCGTCGGCGGCGTAGCGGTCCAGCACGTGGTGCGGCTGCACGTTGGCCACGCCGGCCGCACGTGCGGCGGCAACCGCCGGCTCCAGGATCTTCTGGGCGCCGGCTTCACGGTCCTTCTTGTACTCGGGGCTGGCCTCGTAGCCGGCGCTCCAGCCCATGGCGTCGTACATGCCCACCGCCCACGGCTCGGACACGGTGACGATGTCGACCTGGGCGCCCAGCTGGGCGGCCAGTTCCAGGCCCTTCTGCAGGCCCTTGGCGGCCAGCTCGGAACCGTCGGTGGCAATCAGGATGCGCGTGTACATGGCAGTTCTCCTCGGTGAAGGGTGGACAGTTACCATTGCACATCGGATGTTGCGGTTCCGCATTGAGCCAGATCAAACATTGCCTCACTGCAGCACATTCACCCGCCAATGCGCCCCCTCCGGCTGCCAGTCGAACGCGACCGGCAGGAACTTCTCGATCAGGCGCGCATTGCTGTGCAGGTGCGCGCTGATCTGCCCGGTGCTGAAGCTGCCGCCCCCGGCCAGCGCCATCGGCAGCAGCAGCTGGTCGGACAGGTGCTCGCCGACGCAGGCCTCGCCCTGCAGGTAGGCCTGCACGGCATCGGCCAGGCGCATGCCGACCTGCTCGGCCGACAGCCCACGCTCGCCATGGCCATCGAACAGCTCCACGTGCGCGCCATGCCGCACCGTCACCGCCGCGACATTGCCCGGCCCCAACGCCGGCCGCACCACCTGCAGGTGGCGCGGATGGGTATCCACGCCCAGGCGCCTGCCCAGCACGTCCAGCTCGCGTTGGCCGATGCCCGCCGCCAATCCTGAGACCAGCACCGATGCCTCCATTGCCTGCAGCGGCCCGCGTTGCTCGAACGCGCACGCGGACAACGCCGTGCAGGGCTGCACCTCCAGTTCCAGCTCACCGCCTCCGGCCGGGAAGAACCCATGCCGCTGCAGCTGCAACTGCGCCTGCACGCCCAGGCGTGCCAGCGCCGGCAGGTAGCAGCGGTCCAGGAAGTCCGCGCTCGGTGCCAACGGGTTATGGGTGCCACCCTCCACGCGTATGCGCGAAGGCGCCGGTGCCTGCCACAAGGCCGGCAGCAGGGTCTGCAACACCAGCGTGGCCGAGCCCGCGCTGCCGATGGCGAAGTGGTAGTCACCGGCCTGCACCTCGCCCGGCTCGAAGCGCAGCGTGGTCGCCCCCAGCGTGGCACCCTCCACCCGCGCATTACCCACTCGCGCCGCCGCGGTCACCGCGGTCAGGTGCTGGCGCATCAGTCCCGGGCGCCTGCGCATGGCGCGGATGCCCTGCACGGTGAAGCCAATGCCGGTGCACAGGCTCAGGCTGAGCGCCGAGCGCAGCAACTGCCCGCCACCCTGGCTTCCGTCGATTTCAATCATGTCCATGTTCCTGCCTTCCTTCGGCGCCCCACCGTAGTGGGACGCACGCGCCTTTCATCCCTTCACGCAGACCACCTGACGCAGGGTATGCATGATCTCCACCAGGTCACGCTGCGCCTCCATCACCGCCTCGATGGGCTTGTAGGCGGCCGGTGACTCGTCCACCACCTCGGCGTCCTTGCGGCACTCCACGTGCGCGGTGGCCTTGATGTGGTCCTCCACGCTGATCAGCTTGCGCGCCTGGGTACGGCTCATCACGCGGCCGGCGCCGTGGCTGCAGCTGTGGAAGCTGTCCTCGTTGCCCAGCCCGCGCACGATGAAGCTCTTGGCCCCCATGCTGCCGGGAATGATGCCCATCTCGCCCTTGCGCGCACTCACCGCCCCCTTGCGGGTCACCAGCACATCCTTGCCGAAGTGGTGCTCGCGGTTGACGTAGTTGTGGTGGCAGTTGACCGCCTCTGCCTGGGCCTCGAACGGCTTGCTTATCACCGTGCGCGCGGCTTCAACCACATTGCGCATCATGATCTCGCGGTTCATGCGCGCGAAGCGCTGCGCCCAGTCCAGCGCGAACACGTAGTCACCGTAGTGCACGCTACCTTCCGGCAGGTAGGCCAGGTCCTGGTCGGGCAGGTTGATCATCCAGCGACGCATTTCCTGCTTGGCCAGCTCGATGAAGTAGGTGCCGATGGCATTGCCCACGCCACGCGAGCCGGAGTGCAGCATGAACCACACCCGCTGCTCCTCGTCCAGGCACACCTCTACGAAGTGGTTGCCGGTGCCCAGCGTCCCCAGGTGCTTGAGGTTGTTGGTGTTCTTCAGCTTGGGGTGACGCTCGCAGATCAAGGCGAAGTCAGCAGCAAGCTGCGACCAGCCTTCGATGGCCAGCGCCGGTGGCGTATCCCAGCTGCCCTTGTCACGGCCGCCACGGGTCACGCTGCGGCCATGCGGCACGGCCCGCTCGAGCGCACTGCGCAATGCCGAGAGGTTGTCGGGCAGGTCGCTGGCGGTCAGCGTGGTGCGGGTGGCGATCATGCCGCAGCCGATGTCCACGCCGACCGCGGCCGGGATGATCGCGCCGATGGTCGGCACCACCGAGCCCACGGTCGCGCCCTTGCCCAGGTGCACGTCCGGCATCACCGCGACCCACTTGTGGATGAACGGCAACCGCGCGATGTTCTGCAGCTGCTCGCGCGCCTGCTCCTCCAGCGGCACGCCGCGCGTCCACAGCTTGATCGGTGCCGCGCCCGGCGCCTGGATGACGTTGTAGTTGAGAGTGTTCATGCGGGTGTTCCTGTCATCTTCAAATTCGAAAAGGTGCGGTGACAAAGGGTGGTGGAACCGTAAGCAGTGCCGGCATGGCCGGCGCTGTCACCGGGAGTTGAACCCGACCCCGAAGGGTTATCCATGTAGTTCCACCGGCATTCACCGCGTGCAACGCTTGCCACGGGTGCCGGCCCGCGCGACGAGGGGTGAAGGAACATCCTCCTGCTCAGCTGCAGAGCGGTCACCGCCAGATCGGCGATGGGCGGGGTCAACCCGCGGAAGGTACCTGTAGTTCCTTCGGCATTCGCGCATGCCGGCATTGAAACCACTTCATGCACCTGCATGAAGCGTTGCTGCGGGTGCCGCTGTACACGACAAGGGTGATGGAACGTCTCGCTGCCATGCCACGCGGGCGTGGCAGCGTTCCTGCTCTAACCACTGAGCTACCGGTGCATCGCGGCACCGGGCGGGAGTCGAACCCGCGACCTGGAGCGTGAAAGGCTGTAGTTCCATCGGCATTCGTACACACCGACATTGAAAGGGTGGAAGCAGGCGGCAAGGGGTGGACTGACTTCCGGAGTCGAACCGGAGGAACCCATGTAGTCAGACCGGCATCCGCCTTCTTCCATGAAAAATCCTGTTGTCCAGGCCCGGCTGGCCCCATTGCCAGCCGGGCATCATTGCGACGACCTCCGTGTCG
>NZ_JAYFUH010000095.1:0-5250 GCF_034961085.1 Stenotrophomonas capsici
GGCTGTCGCAGGGCTGGCTGGAGCGGCGCCTGCCCGAAGGAGCGAGCGAGGAGGAGTACGAGCTCTCGCGCCAGGCGGTGCAGGCCATCCGCTTCATCGCCGGGGTCGAGCACAACGCCAGCCTGGCCACCGAGAGCCGCCTGTCGATGGTCATGCAGCAGCTCTCGCAGCTGGCCCAGCAGACCGAGACCAACCCCGAGGCACGGCTGGCCGCGCTGCGCGCCGAGCGTGAGCGCATCGACGCGGAGATCGCCCAGGCCGCCAGCGGCAAGGTCGCCACCCTCGACGGCAAGCGCGCGCTGGAACGCACCCGCGACGTGATCCGCCTGGCCGATGACCTGGCCGAGGACTTCCGCCGCGTGCGCGATGACTTCGAGCAGCTCAACCGCCGTTTCCGCGAGCGCATCATCGACGACGAAGGCGCGCGCGGCGACGTGCTCGACCGCCTGTTCAACGGCGTCGATGTGATCGGCGAGTCCGATGCAGGGCGCAGCTTCCAGGCGTTCTGGGACCTGCTCAACGACCCACGCCGCAGCGCCGAGCTCGACGCCGCGCTGGACGCGGTGCTCGAGCGTGGCTTCACCCGCAAGCTGGACCGCAACGAGCGCAACTTCCTGCGCAACTTCACCAGCACCCTGCTCGAGCGCGGCGGCCAGGTGCACGAGGTGATGCAGCACTTCGCGCGCAGCCTGCGTGGTTTCGTGCAGAGCCGTGGCTACCTGGAACAGCGCCGCCTCAACCAGCTGCTCAAGCAGGCCCAGGGCCAGGCGCTGCAGCTGCGCGAGGACATGCACCCCACCGCCGCCACCGGCTTCGTGCTGCCGCTGTCGGCCGCGCGCCTGCGTTCGATTGGCCAATGGCGCCTGCATGACCCGCGCAGCCACCAGGTCGAGACGTCGATCTTCATGGCCGATGCGGCCGAGATCTCGCTGGACAGCGTCGGCGACCTGGTCGCGCAGTCGGAGATCGACGTGCGCACGCTCAAGGACAACCTGTTCATGCTGCTTGGCACCCGCCCGCAGCTGTCCATCGCGCAGGTGCTGCGCGAGCGGCCGGCGCGGCAGGGCCTGGGCAGCGTGATCGGCTATCTCTCCATCGGCACCCGCCACGGCATGGTGGTGCGCGATCAACTGGAAACCGTGGAATGGACCGGCGGCGACGGCAGGGCACGGCGTGCCCGCGTGCCGCTGGTGTGGTTCCTCAAGGAAAGACGCGATGAACTGGTCTGAGACCGAAATCGAGAACGAAGGCGAAGGTCAGGCCGCACCGGCACCCGCCGCGCCGGCCATCAACAAGGACACCGGCGCGCTGTTCCTGGGCGACACCGGCCGCCTGCCGGCCGAGGCGCGCCGCGCGCTGTGCCAGCTGCTGGCCGGCCCCAGCGTCGATGCGCAGCGCCAGCCGACCCAGTGGACCGCGTTGCTGCGCCACGAGGACGCGGTGCGCAGCCTGCTGTGCGAGCTGTTCCTGGAACTGGTGCTGGACCGTGACGGCGGCATCGCCTTCACCCGCCAGGCCGATACCGCCGAGCTGGATTCGCCGACCCTACTGCGCAGCGCGCCGCTGACCTTCATCGAGTCGGTGCTGTTGCTGCACCTGCGCCAGCAGTTGGCCGAGGCCGATACCCGCGGCGAACGCGCGGTGGTGGAGGAGCTGGAACTGGTCGAGGCGATGAGCATCTACCAGAAGAACGTCTCCACCGACCAGGCCGGCTACGGCAAGCGCGTGGCCGCGGCGATCGCCAAGATGCGCGAGAACCAGCTGCTGTCCAAGCTGCGCGGCAGCGAGGACCGCTACGAGATCTCGCCGGCCTTGAAGCTGCTGTTCTCGGCCGAGGACGTGCAGACCCTGGGCGAGGCCTACCGCCAGCTGCGCGAAGGCGAGCCGGCGCCGGCCGAGGCCGAAGCCGCCGGCGAAGGCGCCGACGAATGACGCGCATGCGCGTCGAATCACATTTGTTTGTCGCCGTCGCGCCCGGCGCGGCGGTTGAAGGATGAGCCGCATGGACACCGCTTCCCACACTCTGCTTCCCGCCGCCGCATTGTTCAACGACCCGGCCAGTGATGCCCGCGCGAACCAGTTCCGCATGCGCCGCCTGCAGGTGCTCAACTGGGGTACGTTCTCGGGCCTGACCGAAGTACCGATCGCCGAGCGCGGCTTCCTGTTCGTCGGCCGTTCCGGTTCGGGCAAGTCGACCCTGCTTGATGGCATGAGCGCGCTGCTGACGCCGCCGAGCATCGTCGACTTCAACGCCGCCGCGCGCGAAGCCGAGCGTTCCGGCCGCGACCGCTCGCTGGTGTCCTACGTGCGTGGCGCCTGGGCCGACCAGCAGGACAGTGCATCGGGCGAGATCGCCACCCAGTACCTGCGCAAGGGCGCGACCTGGACCGCATTGGCGCTGGAATACCACAACGGCCGCGGCGATGCGGTGTCGATCATCCGCATGTTCTGGATCAACGGCGCCGGCACCTCCGCCAACGATGTGCGCAAGCACTACATGGTGGTGCCGCGCCGCTTCGACCTGGCCGAACTCGATGGCTTCGACCTGGACCTGCGCAAGCTGCGCCTGCGCCTGGGCGAGGACGTGGCCCACTTCGACAGCTTCGCCGGCTATGCCGAGCGCTTCCGCCACCTGCTGGGCATCGGCAACGACATGGCGCTGCGCCTGCTGCACAAGACGCAGTCGGCCAAGAACCTGGGCGACCTCAACGCCTTCCTGCGCGGCTTCATGCTGGAAGAGCCGCGCACCTTCGAAGCAGCCGACCGCCTGGTCGAGGACTTCTCCGAGCTGGATGGCGCCCACCACGCGGTGGTGACCGCACGCCGCCAGGTCGAGACGCTGACCCCGGCCCGCGACTACCACCAGGACCTGACCGAGCTGCGCAAGGGCGTGGCCAACCTGCGCGACCTGCAGATCGGCATCGACGGCTTCCGCGAGGAAAAGCGCCTGGAGCTGGTCAACGACCGCCTCAAGGAAGTGGAGGTCGCCGACCGCGGCCTGATGGGCGAGGAAGGCCAGCGCCGCCAGGCGCTGGACAACCACGAGCAGAAGCTGGTCGAGCTGGAACGCCAGCAGCGCGAACAGGGTGGCGAGCGCATCGAGGAGCTGGAGCGCGAACGCACCCGCGTCGAGCGCGAGGTCGAGGAACGCGCGCGCCGCCGCAAGCAATTGGAAACCGCGTGCCGCCAGCTGGGCATGTCGCTGGCCGACACCGCTTCGGTGTTCGCCGAGCAGGTCGAGCAGGCGCGTGCGCTGATCGACGGCAGCCGTGACGGTGCCGGCACCGTGGACGATGCCATCGCCGAGCGCATGGCCGAACGCCGCGATGACGAGAAGCGTTTCAATGCGCTGCGCGTGGAGCTGGAATCGCTCAAGTCCGCGCCCAGCTCGATCCCGGCCCCGCTGCAGCAGATGCGTGCGCGCCTGTGCGACGACACCGGCCTGCCCGAATCGGTGCTGCCCTTCGTCGGCGAGCTGATCCAGGTGCGCGAGGACCAGATCGGTTGGCGCGGTGCGATCGAGCGCGTGCTGCACGGCTTCGCGCAGTCGCTGCTGGTCGATGAGAAGCACCACAGCCAGGTGGCCGAGTGGGCCAACCGCACCCACCTGGGCACCAAGCTGGTCTACTTCCGCGTACGCGACAACGAGTCGCTGCATGCGCGCGAGCCGGACAAGCGTTCGTTGATCCACAAGCTGCAGCTGCGCGACCACGTGTTCGGTGACTGGGTCCATAACGAACTGCTGCGCCGCTTCGATTACACCTGCGTGGAGAACGCCAGCCAGCTGCGCAACGAAGACCGCGCACTGACCCGCGAAGGCCAGATCAAGCACCCGGGCGATCGCTACGAGAAGGATGACCGCCACGCGGTCAACGACCGCAAGCGCTGGATGCTGGGCCACGACAACCGCGACAAGCGCCGCGTCTACGAACGCGAGGCGCAGGAGCTGGCGCAACGCATCGCGCGCAGCGAGTCGGACGTGGCCATGCTGCGCAAGCAGCGCGAGAGCGGCCAGGAAAAGCAGCTGGCCGCGCGCGTGCTGGTCGAGCGCGACTGGGACGAGATCGACGTCGGCCCGCGCCTGCAGCGCCTGGCCGACATCGACGAGCAGCTGGTGGACCTGCGCGAGGGCGACAACGCATTGGCGCGCGTCGGCCAGCAGATCGAGCTGACCCGCGGCCTGCGCGACCAGGCCAAGCGCACCTACGAGGACGTGCGGCTGGAACGCGCGCAGCTTTCGCGTGAGCGCGTGCGGCTGGAACAGCAGCGTGACAATGGCGCCGCCCGCGTCGCCGGTGCGCCGCTGACCGATGCCCAGCGCGACGGCCTGGGCGAGCGCCTGGAGGCGCTGCCGGGCTTCAACCTGGACACGCTGGAAAGCCACTTCCGCGTGATCGAGCGTGGCCTGGCCGAGGAGCTGGGGCAGAGCCAGAGCCGCGACGCCAAGCTCACCCAGCACCTGCTCGACTGCTTCCGCAAGTACTGCCAGCAGTGGCCGGAGGACTCCGGTGACTTCACGGTGTCGCTGAGCAGCGCCGATGACTTCCTGGCACGCCTGCAGCGCCTGGAGAGCGACGGCCTGCCACGCCACGAAGGCCGCTTCTTCGAGCTGCTGCAGACCCAGAGCAAGAACAACCTGCTCGCCCTGCAGCGCCACACCGCCGAGGCGCACAAGGCGATCAAGCAGCGCATGGACGAGGTCAACGCCTCGCTCGAGCAGGTGCCGTTCAACCGCGGCACCGTGCTGGCCATCGACGTCAGCGACCGGCGCCTGCCGGAAGTGCAGGACTTCCAGCTGCAGCTGCGCGCGGTGCTGACCCACCAGCAGACCGAAGACCGTTCGCTGGCCGAAACCCAGTTCAACGTGCTGCGTGACCTGGTGCGCCGCCTCGGTGCACAGGAACCGGAGCTGCGCCGCTGGCGCGAGCAGGTGCTGGACGTGCGCCAGCACGTGGAGTTCTACGGCGTCGAGCTCGACGGCGAAACCCGCGAGCAGGTCGAGATCTACCGCAGCGGCGCCGGCAAGTCCGGTGGCCAGCGCCAGAAGCTGGCCACCACCTGCCTGGCCGCGGCGCTGCGTTATCAGCTCGGTGGCGAAGACGGCGAACTGCCGCGCTACGCGGCCGTGGTGCTCGACGAAGCCTTCGACAAGGCCGACAACGAGTTCACCGCGCTGGCGATGAACATCTTCGAGAACTTCGGCTTCCAGATGGTGGTGGCCACCCCGCTGAAGTCGGTGATGACGCTGGA
>NZ_JAYFUH010000096.1:0-5612 GCF_034961085.1 Stenotrophomonas capsici
AACGCGGCGAGACACACACGATCGCGCGCGGGCGCGGGTAGGCCTGGGTGGCCTGCTGCAACGCGGCGGCATCCCAGCCAGGCACGGACAACTCTTCCAGGCCGGCGAACAAGGCCGGCATGCGTTGCAATTCCATTGATTTCCCCTTGAGGCGGGGGCCGGCTCCTGTTGCTGGCAGCCATCGATGGCGACCGTAAGAGCTGCTGTTCCCCGGAGATCGGTGATGGCCTGCGGCGCCACTTCACCTTGCGATGCACAAAATGATGCCTAGCACGTCATGGCTGGATCATGAATAGGCGAATTGCCCGTTTTTGACCGAAACATTTCAGTCAGGTTCCTGTAGGCAACATCGATTCCCCGCATCGTCATACGCCTGCAATGCAGCGATGGTGCGGGCCTGCGCTCACCGCAGGCTTTCCCTCCGCTACCCACGTGACCGCATGCATTGGATCATCGGGCTGTATCTGGCGGCGCTTGTCGTCCTGCTGCTGTTGTCCTCCACCCTGGCCCGGACCAAGGCCAGCCTGCTCACCGCGTTGCTGTTGGCCTTCAGTGGCTGGTGGCTGATCGACCAGCTCAGTGGCGATGGCATCAACTCGGCCACGCTCTACCACCTGCGCAGCGACATGGACGGTGCCGGCGTCGGCGATTTCAGCGCCTACATCCTCGGCTTCGCGTGCCTGGTGATCATCTCGTTCTCGCCGTTGCTGCTGCTGCGGGTGCGCCGCCTGCGCCTGCCGCGCTTCGGCATGCCGGTGTTCGCCGGCTTCGCCGCGCTGCTGGTGGCCTGCGTGCTGGCCAGCCCGCTGTACAGCGACCTGCGCCGCCTGCAGCAGCAGATGAAACCGGTGGACTACAGCGCCGTGGTGCCCGAATACGTGATGCCCTCGGCGCCGCTGGCGCGTCGCCCGAACATCGTGTGGATCTACGGCGAAAGCCTGGAACGGACCTACTTGGACGAGCGCGTCTTCCCCGGGTTGATGCCCAACATCCAGCGCCTGGCCAGCCAGGGCCTGGACTTCCGTGACATCGCCTCGGCCGATGGCGGCGGCTGGACCATCGCCGGGCTGGTGTCCTCGATGTGCGGCGTGCCATTGACCACCGCGCAGGGCGACGAGAACAGCATGGGCCGGATGGGCAGCTTCCTGCCCGAGGCGTTCTGCCTGGGCGATTACCTGAAGCAGCAGGGCTACGGCAACCACTACATGGGCGGAGCCAACGGCCAGTTCGCGGCCAAGGCGGACTTCCTGCGCACGCACGGCTTCGACGACGTGCGTGACCTGGCCTGGTTCGAGCAGCAGGACATCGCGCGCAAGCACTTCTCCAACTGGGGCGTGCATGACGACGTGCTGCTGGACCGCGCGTTCGACCGCTTCCTGGAACTCTCGCGCGGCGGCCAGCCGTTCATGCTGACCACCCTGACCATGGACACCCATCACCCGGCCGGGCACCTGCCGGTGGCCTGCAAGGGCACGCGCTACCGCAGCGCGCTGGGCAACATCGGCCTGCTCAATGCACTCAAGTGCAGCGACCGGCTGATCTCGCGCCTGGTCGAGCGCATCCGCAGCAGCGAGTTCGGCGACAACACGCTGGTGGTGCTGGCCTCCGACCACCTGGCCATGCCCAACGACCTGAGCCACGTGCTCGAACAGCAACGCCGCGAGAACCTGCTGGTATTCCTGGGCAAGGACATCACCCCGCGCCAGGTCACCGCCACCGCGGGCACCACGCTGGATTCCGGCGCCACCGCGCTGCAGCTGATCGACCCGGCGATCTCGGCGATCGGCTTCGGCCGCTCGCTGCTGGCCTCGCCGCGCCCGGCCAGCGCCAGCGTCGCGGCCCTGCGCGGCGACGCCGGCAGCAGCTACGCGCCGTACCGTGCGTTCGCGCGCTCGTTGTGGCTGGGTGGCGACCAGCCGCGCATGCTGCGCCTGGAGGACGAGAAGGTACTGGTCGGCGTGCAGCAGGTGCAGCCGCCGGTGCTGCTGGAGTACGACAAGGACTGGCAGCTGGCATCGATGTACCTGGAGAACACCTCGCGCAAGTTCGAGGAGGCCGACCCCACGCATCGCCTGGCCTACGTGGACCGCTGCACCGCCTTCGAGGACGGCTCGGCCGACGGCCAGTGGTGTGCGCTGCTGGTCGATGCCGACCAGGGCATGCGCATGTTCCGCGACGCGCAGCTGCGCCGTGGCATCGCCATCGATGCACCGCTGCAGCCGTTCACCGGGCCACGCCCGAGCGTGCGCCAGTCGCGCATGATCAGCCGCCAACCCAGCCACGCCAAGCCGGGCCAGTACGTGCTGGAACTGTACGCTGCGCAGCGGCCCACGCGTGCGTTCTGGGTGGAAGCGGTGTCCTCCAGCCGCAAGGTGGTGCTGGCCCAGCAATGGGTGCAACCGGACAGCCAGGGACGCATCACCATGCCGGTGGGCGTGGACCATGACATCGACGACCTGGAGATCCGCGCCTGGCTCAGCCATGCCGAATCATTGGCGGTGGAAGGCTATGCGTTGTTGCCGGCGCCGGCGGGGTTCCCGCGCTCCTGAGGGCGCGGGAAGCAACCCGGGCGCTGCACCGCCGGGCGGGGTTTGAGACGATCCGGTGGCTTCGCGGCCAAGGCCGCTCCTGCCGACCCCGATGCGCATGACGGTGTCGCCCTTTGCCACAGGCAAGGGGAGGGTTGGGCAGGGGTAAGCCGTTCGGCGATGGGGTGCGGCCGAGGTCGCGACTACGGCTGGGGGTCGCGGACCAGGTGGATATCGGTCGGCGTGACCAATGCGATGCCGTTCGCCGCACACTGCTGCAACAGCTCGAACAGCAGCGCACTGCGCGTGCCGTACACGCTCCGCGCCGACGGCACGTAGGCGAAGCTGTTGATCGCGACCAGCCCGCCGTTGATCGAATCGATGAACACCGACGGCGCCGGCTCGCTCAGCACGGTTTCATTGGCCGCGTAGATGTCCAGCATCAGGCCGCGCAGCTTGCCCACGTCGGTACCCAGCGGCACCGAGAACTGGATCTGGATCCGCCCCAGCGCATTGGCCATGGTCATGTTGCGGATGGTCTTGGTGATCAGTTCGGAGTTCGGCACGATCAGCGTGGACTTGTCGCCCACCTGGATCTCGGTCGAACGCACCGAGATGCGGCGGATGTCGCCCTCCTGGTCGCCGATCTTCACCCAGTCGCCGATCTTGACCGGGCGCTCGGCCAACAGGATCAGGCCGGACACGAAGTTCTGGGTGATCGCCTGCAGGCCGAAGCCGATGCCCACCGACAGGGCGCTGGCCAGCAGCGCCAGTTTCTCGAAGCCGATGCCCAGCGTCGCCAGTGCCCACAAGGCCGCCAGCACGATGCCGGTGTAATGGGCCACGGTGCTGATCGAGTTGCGCGCGCCGGTGTCCAGGTCGGTCTTGGGCAGGTAGGTCTCGGTCAGCCAGCGCTGCACCACGCGCATCAGCGCCAGCCCGCACAGCAGCACCACGATCGCCCAGAACACCGACGACGGCCGCAGCACGCTGCCGCCGATCCGGACCCCGCCGGCCAGCGCCTGCACCCAGTCGTACAGCACGCTGACATTGCCGAACGGCGCCACCACAGCGGTGATGCCGACGATCACCAGCACCACCCGCAGCGTCGCCGAAACCAGCACCCCGCCCTGCTCCAGCCGTCCCGGCGGCAGGCCGGTGGACAGCCGCAGCGTGCGCCCGATGGCGCTCTCCGGCGCCAGCAGCCACAGCGCGAAGTCATCGGCGAACTTCATCAGCAACTGCGTGGCCAGCACCACCACGGTCACCCACACCATCTGCTGCGCGGTGAACATGGCGAAGTTCAGGTAACCCAGCAAGGTGGCGATCAACGCGCCGAACACGGCCAGGTGGCCACCCAGCCGCGCCACCACCAGCCAGCCGCTGCGCGACCCGCGCGTGGCGTGCGGCTTGCCCGCCGCCTCGGCCTCCTGCTCGGCCTGCGCGGCTTCGGCCGACCGGCGCCGGTGCAGGGCGGCAAGCGTGGCCAGCATGCTCATGATCAGGCCGACGTAGGTCAGCGCGATCAGTCCGTCCAGGGTGATCGTGCCCACGTTCGAGGTCAGCGCCGCGCGGCTGACCGCGCGCATCAGCATGGTCAACCAGGTCAGCCAGGCCGCGCCCCAGGCGAAGCGGCGCAGGCGCACCGCCGCCAGGTCATCGATGTCCAGCAACCGCCACGACGGTCGGGTCGGCACCAGCAGGCACGCGGCCAGCGCGGCGATGAAGGCGGCGATGAAGGTGGCCACCACGAAGGTGTCGGCCACCGACACCAGCCGTGGCGCGATCGCCGAGATCGCATCCAGGCTGCCGACCAGCAGCTTGGCCGCCAGCCCCGGCAGCAGCGTGCCGACCAGCAGCAGCCACACCGCCAGACCGGTGCGACGCACCCGCCCTGCCGGCGCACGCTCGGATGCGGCGTAGCGCCGCCCCAGGTGGCGCAGCCACAAGCGCAGCGGGAACACCATCAACAGGGCCATCACCGCACCGGCCAGCGGCACGGTCCACCCGTGTTTCGCGGTTGCCCTGGACAGGCCGTCGCGCGCCTGCTGGCCCAGCGACTGCAGCCGCGACAGGTCATCGGGCAGGTGCTGGGCGAACTCGCGCCACAGCGTCGGCGACAACGGCGATGCCACCTTGCGGCCCAACTGCTCGCCCAGCAGCTGGGCGCGCATCTTCTCGATCGATTCGCTCTGCTGGCGTGCGTCCTCGGCCAGCAGCTTGCCGCGCGCGATGTCGCTGTTGAGGTCGCTGCGCTGCTTGTCCAGCGCCTTGCGCTGGCGGGCGATGTCCTGGTCCTCGCCGCCTTCGGGCACCGGCCCGAGCAGCGCGATGCGCGCGTCCAGCGCCTCCAGGTCCGGCTGCAACGCCTGAACGCTGGCCTCGGCGTCACGCTGGGCCTGGCTGGCCTGGTCGACGAGGGTCTTCAGCGTTTCCTGTGCATCGGCGTCATTGACCGCACGCTTGACCGCATCCAGCGCACGCGAGGCCTTCTCGATGCGGGCCTGCGGCGTCAGCGTGGCGGCGCTGCCCGCATCGGGCGCGGCCCAGGCAATGCCGGCCGGTACGCCGGCGCCGATCAGGACAGTGGCAAGCAGGGCCGCACGCAACGGCTGCAACAGGCAGGACAGGAACAAGGGCACGCACCGGAACGCGCGGACCACCGCGCATGGCGCGACTATAGAACAGGCCACGTCCAGATCATGCGAACCACCCGCTGCTTCGCGCCGGCACGCCTCAATACGTCGCGCGCAGCTCGGCGATATGCGGCGCGTTGAGCGCGTAGATCTCCTGGAATTCCTCCTCGGTCAACTCGTCCGGCGCGTACACCGCCACCGGGTCGAATTCCAGTCCATCGGACGGGGGGTGGTGTGGCCCGGCGCGCAGCGAGAAGCCGTGCCCTTCGTACTCCACCCGCGCCGGCAGCGATTCCCAGCGCTCGCGCGCGAAACGGTTCTGGCCCTTGAGCAGTATCACTGCGTACATGGATTTCTCCCGCTGACGGATGGCACCAGCCTAAGCCCGCCAGGTTCAAGCCCGGGTTAACGGCGCCACGCACCGGCATGGCCGCTGCGCACGGCACGC
>NZ_JAYFUH010000097.1:0-6468 GCF_034961085.1 Stenotrophomonas capsici
TACGACGCCAGCCTGTTGTTCCCGATCCCCCGTGCCGGGGCCCGCGCGGAAATCGGCCTGGGCGGCGGCGACCTGCCTTTCCACGGCGAAGACCGCTGGCACGCCTATGAACTGGGCTGGCTGGACGCCCGCGGCAAGCCGTGCGTGGAGACGTTGACCCTGTGGGTGCCGGCGACCTCGCCGAACCTGATCGAGTCCAAGTCGCTCAAGCTGTACCTGAACTCGCTCAACAACGCGCGCTTCAACCGGCCCGAGGCGGTGCGCGAGCGCATCGCCACCGACCTGTCGGCCTGCGCCGGCGCCGACGTGCGGGTCGAGTTCGGCCTGCCGGCCTTCGCCGGGGCGGACGGTGAGTCGGTGGACCACGTTGACGTGGACATCGACTGCTACGGGCCGCCGGACGCCGGCTTCCTGCTGGCCGACGCCGGCTCGGTGGTCGAGGAGACCCTGACCTCGGCCCTGCTCAAGTCCAACTGCCCGGTCACCGGCCAGCCGGACTGGGCCAGCGTCAGCATCCGCTACCACGGGCCGCGCATCGACCGCGAAGGCCTGCTGCGCTACCTGGTCAGCTACCGCGACCATGCAGAGTTCCACGAGCAGTGCGTGGAGCGCATCTTCCTGGACCTGCAGCGCCGCTGCGGCCCCGCCTCGCTGGAGGTGGAGGCCCGCTACACCCGTCGTGGCGGCCTGGACATCAATCCGCGCCGGGCCAGCCCGGACCGGACCGCCGCCACCGCGCCGATCCGCGACCTGCGTCAATGAACATTCAGCCCCGTACGCTGGTTTTTACACGGCCGAGATAAAACCTTAACAGGCGGCGTGTAATCGTGGTCGCCAGTCAAGAAGCGGAGTGGCTTGGATGGGTACCGACAAGAAGGCGGATTTCTCTGACGTTTCTGCCTCCGTCACCAGTACGGAGCAGATCGTGCAGAAAGCGGACTTTTCAGACGTGACCGCATCGGTGACCAGCACCGAGCAGATCGTGAGCGAGCAGCAGTACACGGTGCAGAAGGGTGACAACCTTTCCAGGATCGCCAAACACCTGCTCGGCGACGCCAACGCGTGGAAGCAGATCTTCGAGGCCAACCGGGATGCGCTGGACGACCCGGACAAGATCTTCCCCGGCCAGGTCCTCAGGATTCCGCCGCGCCAGGCCTGATGCAGCCCCGTTTCCGCTGTCCAAAACCAAACACATACCGGAGCAATCCATGAAGAAGACTTCGCTCAGCAGTGCCCTGATGATCGCTGTGATCGGTGCCGTCGCGCTGGTCGGTTGCAAGAAGAAGGAAGAGGAAGCCGCACCGCCGCCGGCCGCCAGCACCCCGGCTCCGGCCCCGGCTCCGATGGCTGAACCGGCTGCGCCGGCGTTGTCCGTCACCTCGGTGACGGTGGGCAACACCGTTGCCGCCGACCAGTCCGTGGCGCCGGTGGCCATGCTCGGCACCAAGGACAAGATCGTCGTCTCGGTGAAGACCAGTGGCACCGCCAACAATGTCACTGTCGGCGCCAAGCTGACCTACCAGGACGGCCAGGTGGCCGGCGAGCAGAGCGCGACGCTCAATGCCACCGACACCGGCACCACCAATGTCGAGTTCACCAAGCCCAGCGGCTGGCCGGCAGGCAAGTACACCGCCGACGTGACCGTCGATGGCAAGTCGGCTGGCTCGCAGCAGTTCGAAGTGAAGTGAGGCAGGGCGTCCACCGGCGCACTCTCTCCCGCCGGTGGTACGCATGGGCGCAGCCGATTGGCTGCGCCTTTTTTATGCGCCGCATCCGGTCGCATGCCACCGCGCCCGCGCGTCCGCCGGGCCCGCGCGTCCGCCGGGCCTGTCCCGGGACAACCGCATCGGTTGCAGCTGAGACCAGCAGCATGCACCGGGCCGTGATGCAAGGCACGCCAAGGCCTGCGCACGGTTGCATTGGAAACGCCGCGATCATCCCTACGTTTGCGTATGGCGCGCTTTTGCCGGACCCGGGTGAAAACGCGACAATGCAAAGGTTTCCCCACGGCGGCCCGGCCCGGGGCCGGGCATTGCCCGCGCCCGCTGCACCGGCCACCCCCGTTCACCACGCAACGCATCCGTCAGCAAGAGAGTTCCTGCCCCCATGTCGAATACGCCGAAGATCATCTACACGCTCACCGACGAAGCTCCGTTCCTGGCGACCCAGTCGCTGCTGCCGATCGTCGATGCCTATACCGCCACCGCCGGTATCTCGGTCGAGACCCGTGACATCTCCCTGTCCGGCCGCATCCTGTCGCAGTTCCCGGACTACCTGAAGGACGGCCAGCAGATCAGCGACGACCTGGCCGAGCTGGGCGAGCTGGCGACCCAGCCGGACGCCAACATCATCAAGCTGCCCAACATCTCCGCCTCGGTGCCGCAGCTCAAGGCCGCCATCAAGGAGCTGCAGGACCAGGGCTACGTGCTGCCGAACTACCCGGATGTACCCACCGACGACGTCTCGCGCGACATCAAGGCGCGCTATGACAAGGTCAAGGGCAGCGCGGTGAACCCGGTGCTGCGCGAAGGCAACTCCGACCGCCGTGCGCCGCTGTCGGTCAAGAACTACGCCCGCAAGCACCCGCACCGCATGGGCGCGTGGAGCGGCGATTCCAGGTCGCACGTCGCGCACATGGAGGGCGGTGATTTCTACGGCAGCGAGAAGTCGGCCACGCTGGCCAATGCCGGCAGCCTGAAGATCGCGCTGGTCCAGAACGATGGCAAGACCGTCGTGCTGAAGGAAAAGACCGCGGTCAAGGCCGGCGAGATCGTCGACGCCTCGGTGATGAGCCGCAAGGCGCTGGCCAGCTTCATCGACGCCCAGGTGGCCGATGCCAAGGCCCAGGGGGTGCTGTTCTCGCTGCACCTGAAGGCGACCATGATGAAGGTCTCCGACCCGATCATGTTCGGCGTGGTGGTGGAGGAGTTCTACAAGGACGTGCTGGCCAAGCACGCCGCCGCCCTGAAGGAAGTCGGTTTCGACGCCAACAACGGCATCGGCGACCTGTACGCGCGCCTGCCGCAGCTGCCCGAAGCCACCCAGGAAGCGATCAAGGCCGACATCGCCGCCGAATATGCCAAGCGCCCGGCCGTGGCGATGGTCAACTCCGACAAGGGCATCACCAACCTGCACGTGCCGTCGGACGTGATCGTCGACGCCTCGATGCCGGCGATGATCCGTGACTCGGGCAAGATGTGGAACGCCGAAGGCAAGCTGCAGGACACCAAGGCCGTCATCCCGGACCGCTGCTACGCCGGCGTGTACCAGGCGGTGATTGAAGACTGCAAGGCACACGGTGCGTTCGACCCGGCCACGATGGGCTCGGTGCCGAACGTCGGCCTGATGGCGCAGAAGGCCGAGGAATATGGCTCGCACGACAAGACCTTCCAGATCCCGGCCGATGGCGTGGTCACCGTCACCGACGACGCCGGCAACGTGGTGTTCGAGCACAGCGTGGAAGCCGGTGACATCTGGCGCATGTGCCAGACCAAGGACGCGCCGATCCAGGACTGGGTGAAGCTGGCCGTGTCCCGCGCCCGCCTGAGCAGCACCCCGGCGGTGTTCTGGCTGGATGCTGCCCGCGCCCACGACGCGCAGGTGATCGCCAAGGTCGAGCGCTACCTCAAGGACCACGACACCAACGGCCTGGACATCCGCATCCTGTCGCCGGTGGAAGCCACCGCGTTCTCGCTGGAGCGCATCCGCAAGGGCCAGGACACCATCTCGGTGACCGGCAACGTGCTGCGCGACTACCTCACCGACCTGTTCCCGATCCTGGAGCTGGGCACCAGCGCCAAGATGCTGTCGATCGTGCCGCTGATGGCCGGCGGTGGCCTGTTCGAGACCGGCGCCGGTGGTTCGGCCCCGAAGCACGTGCAGCAGTTCGTCGAAGAGGACTACCTGCGCTGGGATTCGCTGGGCGAGTTCCTGGCCCTGGCCGCGTCGCTGGAGCACCTGGCCCAGCGCTACGACAACAAGGCCGCCGCCGTGCTGGCCAAGGCGCTGGACGAGGCCAACGGCACGTTCCTGGACAATGACCGCTCGCCGGGCCGCAAGCTCGGCACCATCGACAACCGCGGCAGCCATTTCTACCTGGCCATGTACTGGGCGCAGGCCCTGGCCGAGCAGAACGACGATGCCGCGCTGAAGGCCAGGTTTGCACCGCTGGCCGAGGCGCTGGCCGGCAACGAGCAGACCATCGTCGACGAACTGGTCGCGGTGCAGGGCAAGGCCGTGGACATCGGCGGCTACTACCGCCCGGACCTGGCCAAGGCCGGCCCGGCGATGCGCCCGAGCGCCACCTTCAATGCGGCGCTGGCCAAGCTGAAGGGTTGAGTGATGTGAAGCGCGACGACGCCTTTCAGTAGCGGCCGTTACACAAGCCGCTGCGGGCATCAGCACGTAAGAGAAGCCTGCATCCGTTGTCGGATGCAGGCTTCTTTCATTTTGGTTACCGCTTACGCATGCCTACGACGAACGTATAGGCGTGAAAGACTTCCTGACAAATCGAACTGTGGGAGCAGTCACCCTTTCACAGCCGGCATCTGGCATAGCCTCATTGGACTGCCATGGAAATGCATGACGCACGGCGTCGAAAGGGGACAGGCATGACCAGAGTGCTGGTGGTGGGCTCTGACAACCGTGAAGAGCAGGTATTGCTCGGCCGGTTGCGCAAGGCTGCGGGGTTGCCGCCGGAGGCGCTGCAACGCTGCGTGGACCTGGATCAATGCGACCTGTTGCTGGTGCGCGACACACCGGCACTGCGCAGCGCGGCGCTGCACATGGCCAGCAAGCGGCCATCGATGCGGCTGTGGATGCACGACGACGACGGTGCCGTACACGATGGACGCGCGGCCACGCCGGTGTTCCTGGACGACCAGCAGATCCAGTCCGCGCTCGCCCCGCGGGTCGATGTCACCACCGATGGCCTGTACCTGGCCAGCGGCGCCAAGCAGGTCACCCGCCTGTTGCGGCAGCGCCTGCAGGAGCGCAAAGGCCGGGCGCTGCTGACGCTGCAGGGCCAGCCGCAACTGCTGATCGATTTCGAGCATGACCAGGCCGTCCCGCTCTACCTGCACCCCGGCGCGGGACCGACGCTGGCCCAGCAACTGGGCGAACTGCTCGAACTGCTCGCCTTGCAGGAGCTCTCGCCGGCGCGCTACGAGGCATTGGCCGAAAACCTGTCGCGGCAGCCGCTGCGGCCGCTGCTGTGGCAGATGGCGCAGCACGGCGACTACTGGAGCGATTTCGAACGTCGCCTCCAGCAGAACGCGCAGATGCACCTGCTGCGCTGGCCGGATTTCCGCGTACTGGCCCACCAGCACGATGGGTTCCGGCTGTGCTCGTTGTTGTTGAAGAAGCCGTGCAGCCTGAGCGAGTGCACCCAGCTGCTGGACCTGGACATCAATGCCACGCGGGCGTTCATGCGCTCGGCCTACCTGTGTGGCTACGCCGAGGTGAAGGTGCCGGTCGATGCACCGCCGCCGGTGCCGGTGGCGCAGAAGCACGGTGCCAGTGCCTTGCTGGCCAGGATGTGGCGCAGCGTCCGCGGCCGCACGGGAATGCATGCATGATCGAGCACAAGATCGTTGTCCTCGGGGCCATGGGCGCCGGCAAGTCCACCCTGGTGCGTGCGGTGGCCGGTGGCACCGTGATCGATACCGACGTGCTCAACACCGACGTCAGTTCGTCCAAGCTGGCCACCACCGTGGCCATGGACTATGCCGACGTGAGCCTGCCCAACGGCGACCGCCTGCGCCTGTACGGTACGCCGGGGCAGGAGCGTTTCTCCTTCATCTGGCCGGTGTTGCTGCAGGGCGCGCGCGGCGTGGTGATCCTCGCCGATGCTTCCAGCCCGGAGGTGGCGACCGAACTGGATACCTACCTGCGCACGCTGCGCACCCATGCCGACCGGGTTCCGGCGGTGGTGGGCGTATCCAAGTTCGATCTGGTGCCTGACGTGGACCTGGATGCGTGCCAGCTGCGCGTGCAGGAGGTGGCGGGGCGCCCGCTGCCCCTGGTGCCGTTCGATGCGCGTTCGGAAGACGAAGTGATGATGTTGATGGACGTGTTGATGGGCGAGGTGGAAGCGGCGGCACTGGTCGAAGCACATGGGTGAACCAAGGGGGGTAGCGGTGCTGGAGGACTGGGAAGTCACGGCGGTGGATGCCCGGCTCAGGGAGTTCACCGAATCGGTGGATGGCGTGCGTGCGGCGGTGGTGGCCAGCGTGGACGGTTTCGCCCTGGCCCAATCGGCCACGCAGCAGTCCAGTGGCGAGCGGTTGGCGGCGATGACCAGCGCGATGCTGGCGCTGGCCAGCGCGGTGGGTCGCGAGCTGTCGCTGGGCACGATGGAAGTGCTGATGCTGGAAGCCAGCGAAGGCAAGGTGCTGATGCAGTCGATCCCGCTGGCGCGTGGTTCGCTGTTGCTGATGGCCGCCTGCGGCCAACGCAGCGTGATCGGCC
>NZ_JAYFUH010000098.1:0-12360 GCF_034961085.1 Stenotrophomonas capsici
CAATCCCGCGGATGGACGTAAGACTGGTCTTCTGCACCTGCCCCGATCACGACAGCGCGCAGGCCCTGGCCCACCACCTGGTGGCGCGGCGGCTGGCGGCGTGCGTGAACTTGTTGCCCCCGATGCAGTCTGTGTATGGCTGGCAGGGGCAGATCGAGCAGGCCGAGGAGGTCCAGCTGTTGATCAAGACCTGCGCGGACCGGTTGGAGGCCCTGCAAGCCGCCATCCTCGAGCGGCACCCCTACGAACTACCGGAGATCGTGGCGATCTCCGCCAGCGCCGGATTGCCGGCGTATCTGGATTGGATCCGGGCACAGACCCGGGAGGAAACCTGAGTTGATGATGCTGCTGCGACGTTTTATCGCCCTTTACCTGCTCTGCCTGACCGCCCTGCCCGCACTGGCCGTCAGCGAGAAGGACCTGCTCCCGGTGGACCAGGCCTTCGCCCTGCAGGCCACCGCGCCGAGTCGCGACCGCATTGAACTGCGCTGGGACATCGCCCCCGGCTATTACCTCTACCGGCACCGCACCAGCATCAAGGCCGGCCCCGGCTTCACTGCCGAGGCACTGCAGTTCCCCAGCAGGGGCGAGCAGAAGCACGACGAGTTCTTCGGCGACGTGGAGACCTACCACCGCCAGCTGCGCGCCGTGTTGCCCGGCACCGCCGAAGCGGGTACGCAGACGGTCACGCTGGAGGTCCGCTACCAGGGCTGCGCCGACGCCGGGGTGTGCTACCCGCCGCAGAAGCGCAGCATCGAGGTCCGCCTGCCCGGCCCCGGCGGCGAGCCGCCGGCCGCGACCGCCGCGGCACCGATGTTCAATCCCCTGGCCGCCAACAACAGCGGCGGGCTGAAGCTGCCCGGCGCCGCCGCCACGCAGAACCTGCCGCTGCCGGCGGACAAGGCGTTCGGCTTCGAGGCCATCGTCGATGATGGCAACCGCCTGCTGCTGCGTTTCTCGCCGGCACCGGGCTACTACCTGTACCGCGACCGCACCTCGCTGGGCCTGGAAGGCGCAGCGGGCATCCGCACCGGCCGCCCGCAATGGCCCAACGGCACCTCGCACCGCGACGAGCATTTCGGCGACGTGGTGGTCTACTTCGACCAGGTCGACGTGCCGCTGCCGCTGCGCCGCGACCGCGCCGAAGCCAGCCCCGCCACCCTGGTGGTGACCTTCCAGGGCTGCCAGACCGACGGCATCTGCTACCCGCCGATGACCCGCCGGGTGAAGCTGCAGCTGCCCGCCGGCCGCATCTCCGCGCGCGAGGAAGCCACCGTCGCGCCCCTGGTGATCCCGCCGCTGCCCAGCGGCAAGAAGGATCGCGCGCCGGTACTGCCGGCCATCGACCCGACCAGCCCGCCGACCCCGCAGCCGCTGGTGGTACGCCCGGACCCCGGCGCGCCCAACCTGACCGAACCGGCGCCCGATGCCTCGGCCGAGAACAGCCAGCGCAGCCAACCGCCGGGCACCACCGAAGACCACGGCTCGCTGCTGTGGGCGCTGCTGCTGGCACTGGCCGGTGGCCTGGTGCTGAACCTGATGCCATGCGTGCTGCCGGTGCTGTCGTTGAAGGTGCTGGGCCTGGCGCAGAGCGGTGAGAGCCGTGCCCACGCCCGCAGCCATGCCCTGTGGTACACCGCCGGCGTGCTGGTGGCCTTCGCCGCGGTCGGTGGCCTGGTGCTGGCATTGCGCGCGGCCGGCCAGGCCGCCGGTTGGGGCTTCCAGCTGCAGCACCCCTGGTTCATCGCCACCCTGGTCTACCTGATGTTCATGGTCGGCCTGAGCCTCACCGGTGTGTTCACCCTGGGCACCAACCTGGGCGGCATCGGCCAGTCGCTGGCGCGCCGCAGCGGCCCCAGCGGCGACTTCTTCACCGGCGTGCTGGCCTGCGTGGTGGCCAGCCCGTGCATCGCCCCGTTCATGGGCTCGGCGCTGGCCTACGCGTTCACCGCACCGGCGCCGCTGGCCTTCCTCGTGTTCGTGGCGCTGGGCCTGGGCCTGGCGCTGCCGTTCCTGCTGATCGGCTTCGTGCCGTCGCTGGCCCGTCGCCTGCCCAAGCCGGGCGCATGGATGGAAACCTTCAAGCAGGTGCTGGCGTTCCCGATGTACCTGACCGCCATCTGGCTGTTGTGGGTGCTGGGCAAGCAGCGCGGCATCGACGCGATGGCGCTGATGCTGGCAGGTGCGGCGACGCTGGCGCTGGGCCTGTGGTGGTTCGAGCGCAGCCGCTGGCACAGCCGCCGGACCGGTATGGTGCTTGGCCTGGTGCTGGCGGTGCTGTCGCTGATCCCGGTGTGGGGCGTCACCCGCCTGCCGCCGCCTGCCGCGGCCGCCGCCCAGGAGGGCGTGGTCGCCTATTCGCCGGAAATGCTCGACCGCCTGCGCGCAGACAACCGCGTGGTGTTCGTCAACATGACCGCCGACTGGTGCGTGACCTGCAAGGCCAACGAGCGCGGCGTGCTCAACCGCGATGCGTTCCGTGATTCGCTCAAGCGCGTGGACGCGGTGTACATGCACGGCGACTGGACCAACGTCGATCCGCAGATCAGCGCCTTCCTGGAGCAGCACAAGGCCGTGGGCGTGCCGCTGTACGTGGTGTACGGCCCGGGCGCACCGCCGCGCGTGCTGCCCACCGTGCTGACCCAGTCCATCGTCGAAGACGCGCTGCTGCGCGCGGCACGCTGAAGTGCGCCGCACGGCAGCGTGGGTGGCGGGCATCGCCGCTGCGGCCGGTCTGGCAGCCGGGGCCTGGCTGACCCGCCCCGTCCCGCCGCCGCCGATGCAGACCCCGTTCCCGGCCGCGCCAGCCGTGGCTCCCACCTATGACGTCCGCCCCGGCAGTGCACTGACCGCGTTCACCCTGCCCGACCTGGATGGCATGCCGGTGCGTTTCCCGGAGCACTTCAAGGGCCGCCCGGTGCTGATCAATGTCTGGGCCAGCTGGTGCGCGCCATGCATCGAGGAAATGCCGGAGCTGGCACGCTTGGCCGCCGCGCATGCCGACGACGGCCCACGGGTGGTGGGCATCGCCCTGGACACCCCGGAAGCGGTGCAGGATTTTCTGGGCAATGTGCCGGTGTATTACCCGATCGTGATCGACACGCCCGGCCCCGACGATGCCAGCGTCAAGCTCGGCAACACGCAGGGGCTGCTGCCCTACAGCGTGCTGCTCGATGCCCAGGGGCGTTTCGTCAAGCACAAGCTTGGCCCGTTCAAGGCCGGCGAGATCGAGGCCTGGGCCACGTCCGGCGCCCCCTGAGCGTGCACCGCATCGCACAACGACACTGCCCCGCGCCAAAGCGCGGGGCAGTGTCGTTCCAGAGGCGCGTCGTGCCTCACGGCCGCAACAGCACCTTGCCCCTGCGGCCTGGCAGCAGGCTTGCGCGCGTGGCTTCGGCGACGTCGGCCAGGCCATAGGTCGCCTGCACCGGCAATGTCAGTTCACCGCTCATCGCACGCTGCAGCAGTTCGCCGACCAGACGACGCTTGTTGTCGCCCGACATCTCGCGGCTGACCTTGCTGCCCCAGAAGCCCTTGACCGTGGCCTGCTTGAAGATCAGGTCGCCGGAGGGAATCTGCATCGGCTCACCGGCCATGGTGCCGAACGACACCAGCGTGCCGTTGTCTCCCAGCAGCGATACCAGGTCCGCGCTGGCCTGGCCACCGATGGAATCCACCGCTGCATGCGCCAGCGTGTCGCCGAGCAGTGCGCGGGCGCGTGCCTTCCAGTCCGGCTGTGCGGTGGACAGCACGGTGTCGATGCCCAGCGCCTTGAGTTCATCCACGCCGGCATCGCGACGCACCAGCCCAAGCACAGGCACGCCACGCGCGCCGGCAAGCATCGCCAGGGTCTTGCCGACCGCACCGTTGGCGGTGTTCTGCACGATCCATTGGCCCGGGCGAGCCTGCAGGAATTCCAGCAGCATCAGCGCACTCAACGGCATCGCGACCAGCTGCGCGGCGGCTTCATCGGCGATGCCGGCAGGCACCGGGATGACCATGCGCGCCGGTGCGATGAAGTACTCGGCCCAGGTGCCGTGCACCGAGGCCGCCATCACCCGCTGGCCGATCGCCAAGCCTTCGACGCCTTCGCCGAGCGCGTCGACGGTGCCGACCGCTTCGCTGCCGCCAATGGCCGGCAACTCCGGCTTGTAGCCGTACTGGCCGCGTACCGTCCACAGGTCGTGGTTGTGGATCGGCGCGAGGATCGTCCTGATCCGTACTTCGCCCGGGCCGGGTTGCGGCACGGCACTGTCGCCGAGGACCAGGACCTGGGACGGTTCACCAAACGTGGCGTGGATCGCACTGCGCATGACGGTCTCCCCGGGGCTCAGGCGACAGTCACGTGCAGGCGCACGTCGACATTGCCGCGGGTGGCGTTGGAGTACGGGCAGATCTGGTGCGCGGCCTCGACCAGGCGGCGCGCGTCGGCCTCGTCCAGGCCCTGCACCGCCACGCTCAGGTCGATGTCCAACGCATAGCCGCCCTCGGCGGTCTGGCCGATGCCCACTTCCACCGAGGTGGCGGTGTGGGTGGGTTGCAGCTGCAGCTTCTTGGCCGCCACCGGCAGCGCGTTGTCGAAGCAGGCCGCATAGCCGAGCGCGAACAACTGCTCGGGATTGGCACCGGCCTTGCCGGAGCCCGGCAGGGCGAGGTCGAGCGCAAGGCTGCCGTCGTCCAGGGCAGTACGACCGGCACGGCCACCGGTCGCGGTGGCGCGGGTCTTGTAGAAGATCTTCATGGCGGAATTCCTTGTATGTGAGGTGGCCTGCGCAAGCCGCGCAGCCAGGAACCAGGGGAAAGTGACGGGCCCGCTCAACCGAGCTGCGCGAGCAGCGCCTGGGCCACGGCTTCGGAGCTGGCCGGGTTCTGCCCGGTGACCAGCCGACCGTCGGTCACAACGAAGGACTGCCAGTCCGGCCCCTTGACGTAGTCACCTCCCAGGCGGGTGAACGCGTCCTCGATCAGGAACGGCACCACCGCGCTCAGGCCGACCGCGTCCTCCTCGCTGTTGGAGAAACCGGTGACCTTGCGGCCAGCCACCAGCGGACTGCCGTCGGCCTTCTTCGCCGCGACCAGCGCCGCCGGCGCGTGGCAGACCAGCCCCAGCGGCTTGTTGGCACGATCGAAGGTTTCAATCAGCGCGATCGAATCGGCATCGCGGGCCAGGTCCCACAGCGGACCGTGGCCGCCGGGGTAGAACACCGCATCGAACTGGCTGGCATCGACCTGCCCCAGCGGCAGCGTGGTGGCCAGGTGCTGGCGCGCCGCATCGTCGCCGTTGAAGCGCCGGGTGGCCGGCGTCTGTGCGTCGGGCTCGTCGCTGCGCGGGTCCAGCGGCGGCTGGCCACCGGCCGGCGAGGCCAGGGTGAGGGTGGCGCCGGCATCCTTGAACACGTAGTACGGCGCGGCGAATTCCTCCAGCCAGAAGCCGGTCTTGTGCCCGGTGTCGCCGAGCTGGTCGTGCGAGGTCAGTACGAACAGGACGTTCATGTCAGTGCCTTCAATCGTTGGGGCGGTGGGGGAATCACGCGGCGCGATGGCCGCAGGTCAGCAGGTGTTCGGTGGCCTCGCGCGCCTGCTGCAGGGGCAGGTGGTCCTGGCTCAGCTTGGACAGCAGGGCTGCGCCCAGCCACATCTGGTAGAGCACCCGCGCCACATCCAGGGCGGGCTTGCCGGCCGGCAGCGAGCCATCGGCGCGGCCTTCCTCGACCAGCACGGCGATCCGCTGCAACAGCCGCTGCACGCCGTCATCCAGCACCCGGCGCATGTCCTCGGAAAGGTCCGCGACCTCGGCGGCGAGCTTCACCACCAGGCACTCCTCGGCCCAGCCCTGCGCCGGGTCGGCCGGGTCACGCATCCATGCCTCCCAGTAGCGCATCAGGCATTCGCGGCCGGTGCCGCCATCGGCCAGCAACTGCTCCAGCTTGCGCCCGTAGCCGTCGACGTACTGTTGCAGCAGCTCGCAGCCGAACGCTTCCTTGGACGGGAAGTAGTGATAGAACGAGCCCTTCGGCACCGCGCAGGCCTTGAGGATTTCCTGAAGGCCGAGCGCGGCAAATCCCTTCTGCAATACCAGTCGGTAGCCGGTATCGAGGATGTGCTGGCGGGTGGCTTGGGCTTTGGGGGACAAGTTCATGGGGCGCATCGTATTTCAAATAGACCGGTCGTCTATTAACGGAAGCGAACTGGATGGGGGGCATCCGCTGGACCGCGATCCGGGGGATCGTGGGTTCACTTGCAGTGTCCAGCGGCAGGGAAAGCCGCCCTCATCCGCCCCTTCGGGGCACCTTCTCCCACTTTTCGGGAGAAGGGAGATGGCCGCGCGCGCCTGGCCGTGCAGCTGCGCGGTGCGATATCCGCGAACGTCGCCCATCACGCTGCCAACCGTTGCGCATTGCGCTGGGCGGCTGTTCGTGGGCAATAGGCCTGCACAGCAGCTCTTCCCGCCAAACCGCTGCGGGCATGACGGAAATGGCCCACCATGCCGCGCGGGCCCGGCCACCTCCAGAATTCAAACAAATGCTTTAAACACGGCTAATTTCGCCGAACTGGACAGCATTGCCGGCTTCGATCACACTGCCGCCCTTTCCCGCCTTCCCTCGGTCCATGGCAAAACTGCTGGTTCTCCACGGCCCCAACCTGAACCTGCTGGGCACTCGCGAGCCCGAGGTCTACGGCCACACCACGCTGGCCCAGATCGATGCGGCGCTGGCCGCGCAGGCGCAGGCCGCCGGCCATGCCACCGACCACCTGCAGGCCAACGCCGAACACGTGCTGGTGGACCGGGTGCAGGCCGCGCGCACCGATGGAACCGCTTTCATCCTGATCAACCCGGCTGCTTTCACGCATACCTCGGTGGCCCTGCGCGACGCGCTGGCTGCCGTGGCCATTCCCTTCATCGAGATCCACCTGTCCAACCCGCACAGCCGCGAGCCGTTCCGGCAGCACAGCTACCTGAGCGACAAGGCGGTGGGCGTGATCTGCGGCTTTGGCGCCGACAGCTACCGCTATGCGATGGACGCCGCCCTGCAGCGGCTGGCGGCTGCCGCGTGAAAGCGCTGCCGCACCTGCTGGTTGGCCTGGCCCTGGGCAGCGTGCTGCTGGCGCCGGCGCATGCGCGCCCGGCCCGTGACCGTGCCGCCGAGGGCATCGACTGCACGACCGCGGTCAGCACGATGGAAAGCGACCTGTGCGCGGCCGACCGCGCCGAGGACGCCGACGAGGCACTCAATGCCGTCTACCGCCAGGTGCGCCAGCAATTGCGGCAGCAGGCCACCGACGGCAGCTGCAGCCATTGCGACAGCGCCGAGCAACAGCTGGTGGCCGCGCAACGCGCCTGGATCACCCTGCGTGACCAGGACTGCGCCGCGGTCTACGCCTTCAATGCCGATGGAACCTCGCGCAATGGTGCGCGGTCGCATTGCCTGACCATCCACGCGCAGGACCGCACCCGGCAACTGCGCGACTTCTACGAACTTTGACCCGGCGCACCGCGCCCCCACCTTACCGCTACAACAGAACGAAAGAGGCCCTCATGGATCTGCGCAAAATCAAGAAGCTCATCGACCTGCTGGAAGAGTCGAACCTGGCCGAGATCGAGATCAAGGAAGGCGAGGAATCCGTGCGCCTGTCGCGCACCCCGGTCGGCGGCTACGCCGCCCCGGTCGCCGCCCCGGTCTACGCGCCCGCCCCGGCCGCTGCGCCGGCGGCCATGCCGATGAGCGGCCCGACCGAGGCCTCCACCGGTGGCACCGCCAAGCCGGGCAACGCCCTGCCGGAAGGCCACGTGCAGCGCGCGCCGATGGTCGGCACCTTCTATGCCTCGTCCGCGCCGGACAAGCCGGCCTTCGTCAGCGTCGGCCAGACCATCAAGGCCGGTGAAACCCTGGCCATCATCGAGGCGATGAAGATGTTCAACCCGATCGAGGCCGAAGTGTCCGGCACCGTGGTGGCCATCCTCGGCGAGAACGGCAGCCCGGTGGAATTCGACCAGCCGCTGTTCGTGATCGCCTGAGGCGCCGGCCATGCTCGACAAGGTCGTAATCGCCAACCGAGGGGAAATCGCGCTGCGCATCCTGCGCGCGTGCCACACCCTGGGCATCCGCACGGTCGCGGTGCACTCCACCGTCGACCGCAACCTCAAGCACGTGGCCATGGCCGACGAGTCGGTCTGCATCGGCCCGGCCCCGTCGTCGGAAAGCTACCTCAACATCCCGGCACTGATCGCCGCCGCTGAAGTCACCGACGCCCAGGCCATCCACCCTGGCTACGGCTTCCTGTCCGAGAACGCCGACTTCGCCGAGCGCGTGGAGCAGTCCGGCTTCATCTTCATCGGCCCGCGTGCGGAAACCATCCGCCTGATGGGCGACAAGGTCGAAGCCATCCGCGCGATGAAGGCCGCCGGCGTGCCGTGCGTGCCCGGCTCGGGCGGCCCGCTGGGGGATGACATCGTCGCCAACACCAAGATCGCCCGCGAGATCGGCTACCCGGTCATCATCAAGGCGTCCGGTGGCGGCGGCGGCCGCGGCATGCGCGTGGTGCATGCCGAGGGCGCGCTGAAGGCCTCCATCGAGACCACCAAGTCCGAAGCCAAGGCAGCCTTCGGCAACGGCGAGGTCTACATGGAGAAGTACCTGGAGAATCCGCGCCACGTGGAAATCCAGGTGCTGGCCGATGGCCAGGGCAACGCCATCCACCTGGGTGAGCGCGACTGCTCGATGCAGCGCCGTCACCAGAAGGTGGTGGAAGAAGCACCGGCACCAGGCATCACCGCCGAACTGCGCGAGCAGATCGGCAAGGTCTGCGTGGAAGCCTGCATCCGCATCGGCTACCGCGGCGCCGGCACGTTCGAGTTCCTGTTCGAGGACGGCCGCTTCTACTTCATCGAGATGAACACCCGCGTGCAGGTGGAGCATCCGGTGACGGAGATGGTGACCGGCATCGACCTGGTCGCCGAGCAGCTGCGCATCGCCTCGGGCCAGAAGCTGACCATCAAGCAGAGCGACGTGGTGCTGCACGGCCACGCCATCGAATGCCGCATCAACGCCGAGGACGCGGAAACCTTCATCCCCAGCCCCGGCCTGATCACCGGCTTCTACCCGCCGGGTGGCCCGGGTGTGCGCGTGGATACCCACATCTACGCCGGCTACAAGGTCCCGCCGAACTACGACTCGATGATCGGCAAGCTGATCGTGCATGGCCCGGACCGCGACACCGCCATCGCGCGCATGCGCGTGGCGCTGAGCGAGATGGTCGTGGACGGCATCAAGACCAACGTCGCCCTGCAGCAGCGCATCATGCGCGACAAGGGCTTCCAGGCCGGTGGACAGAACATCCACTACCTGGAAAAGCGCCTGGCCGAGCGCAAGAACCAGTCGATCGCGCTGACCTGATCGACGGTTTGATGGAACAGGAAAAGGCGGGGAAACCCGCCTTTTCTTTTGCCTGGCGCCGCGGGTGCGCCGGGATTGCGCTGCGCCCCCTTCCCGCCTGCGGCGCGTCGTTCGCGACCACGCGCAGTGGATGGCGGGCATCACCGATGAGTCACGTCGGCGCTGCCAACCCCATGAAGGCCGCAGCCGCCGTCGGCCGCCCCAGGAAGTAGCCCTGCAGCGAGTCGCAGCCCAGCGAACGCAGGAACTCGCGCTGCGCCGCGGTCTCCACGCCCTCGGCCACCACCTTGATGTTCAGCGCGCGCGCCAGTGCCACGATCGAGGACACGATCGCTGCATCCTCCTCGTTGCGCTCCAGGTCGCGCACGAAGGCACGGTCGATCTTCAACTCCGCCGCCGGCATGCGCTTGAGGTAGAGCAGGCTGGAATAGCCGGTGCCGAAATCGTCGATGGCGATCTTCAACCCCATCGCGGTCAACTGGTTGAGCACGTCCAGGCTGGCCTCGACATCCTTCATCGCCGTGGTCTCGGTGACCTCCAGGGTCAGGCAGGTCGGATCGATGCCATGCACCTGGATGATCCGTCGCACCGTCTCCACCAGCACCGGCGAATCGAACTGCAGCGGCGACAGGTTCACCGCCATCGTCCATTCCCGGTTGCCGGCGTCATGCCATTGCCGCAGCTGCCGGCAGGCCTGGTCCAGCACCCAATCGCCGATCGGCAGGATCAACCCGCTGCGCTCGGCGATGGGAATGAACATGTCCGGCGCCAGCATGCCCAGCTCCGGGTGCTGCCAACGCAGCAATGCCTCCGCGCCGATCACCCGCTGGCCACCGGCGTCGAACTTGGGCTGGTAGTGCAGCACCAGCTCGTCGTTCTCCACCGCCTTGCGCAGGTCCTGCAGCAGGCGCAGCTGGCGATTGGCGTTGACCTGCATGGCCGGGGTGAAGAAGGTGTAGCCGTTCCGGCCCAGCCGCTTGGTGTGGTACATGGCCACGTCGGCATGGGCCATCAGTTCGCGCTCGTTGCGCGCGTCGCTGGGGTACAACGCGATGCCGAGGCTGGCACTGACCTGCAGCTCCGCCGCGTCGATCAGGAACGGCTGCGCCGCCGCCGCGACGATGCGCTCGGCCACCAGCAGCGCGTCGTCCGGGCCTCCCACGCCCAGCGCCATCACGAACTCGTCGCCGCCCAGCCGCGCGAAGGTGTCCTGCGGCCCGAGCAGCGCGCCGATGCGGCGTGCCACCGCCACCAGCAGGCGATCACCGAGATGGTGGCCATAGGCGTCGTTGACCGTCTTGAAGCCGTCCAGGTCACAGAAGATCACCGCGACCATGCGTCCCTCCTGCTGGGCGCGTTTGATCGCCTGGCCCATGCGGTCCTGCAGCAGCATGCGGTTGGGCAGCTGGGTCAACGGGTCGTGCAGCGCCGCCTGCACCAGCTTCTGGTTGGCGTCGGCCAGCGAGTCGGCCAGCACGCCGGTGCGCTCGCGCATGCGACGGTCGAACAACGAGGCCACCGTGGCGATACCCAGCGTGGCCACCGTGGTGACGATCACCAGCACCGCCAGCCAGCGCGTGTCGATGCCACCGGCGCTCACCGCGCCACAGATGCTGCCCTCCGGGAAGCGCGCGGCGGCCATGCCGGTGTAGTGCATGCCGACGATGGCAAACCCCATCAGCAGCGACGCCATCGCGCGCATGTACAGCGTATTGCGGCGCTCGTTGCGCAGCCGGAAGGCGATCCACAATGCCGCGCCCGCCGCGCCGATGGCGACCATGATCGAGGCGAGGAACCAGCCCGGGTGGTAGTCGATGCCCGGCTGCATGCGCAGCGCGCTCATGCCCAGGTAGTGCATGGCCGCGATCGCCAGCCCCATCAGCACCGCACCGGCCAGCAGCCGCAGGCCCTGCAGGCTGGGGCGCGACACCAGCCACAGCGCATAAGCCGACGCGCCCACCGATACCGCCAGCGACCACAGCGTCAGCGCCAGGTCGTAGCCCAGGGGGATCGGCAGGTCGAAGGCCAACATGCCGATGAAATGCATCGACCAGATGCCCAACCCCATCGCCACCGCGCCGCCCAGCAACCACCAGCGCGCGACCCTGCCCTGCGCCGTGGCCAGCCGCCCGGCCATGTCCAACGCGGTGTATGACGCCAGCACGGCGACCACTATCGAAAAGCCGACCAGGGTGTGGTCGTAACGGGCAATCATCATCACGGGTCTTTCAACACACTCATTCGCACGCCCCGATATCGGCCGCGCGCGGGAATACTTGCGGGCAAACAAAAGGGCGGGAAACCCGCCCTTCCGCGTTGCCTGCCTCGCGCCCGCTTACCGGGCGTCGATCGCGCTGCCGGTGACCGGCTCGGTCCCCAGTGGCGAGGACGGATCCATCACCGTCACCGTCTCCACCGAGCCGTCCGGCCACACGATCTGGAAGCTGCTGCCCGGCTGCAGCGTGGAGAACGGCGCGCCACTCTGCGCGCGGTAGATGGCCGCGGCCTGGCTGGCACCGGCGCGGCGGGTGTCGAGGTCCGATTTCACGGTGGTGAGCTTGACCTTGCTCATCGCACGGTAACGGTCCTCGTAGGTATCGATCAGCACCACTCCCACCGCACCGGCGGAGTAGGCAACGAACAACACCACCCAGACCCAGAATTTGGCTCCATGGACGAACTGACGATAATTCATCGCTTACCTCCCCGCGCACCGCGCAGGCTGTCTACCAGCTGGTTCATTCTTCCCTCGCTCTGCCGTGGCACGGCGGCGTCATACACGAACGATTCGAAATCCTGGCCTGGATCCTTGGAGCAGATCCCGCCGTTGGCGCAATAGCTTGTCATCAACATGCTGTTCGGCCCGCAGGCCAACCCCAACCGGCAGGCCGCAACCTGCCAGGCCAGCTGGGAAAACTGGTCGCCCGCCACCATCCCGCGGTAGGCATCATCGCCGGCGGCTGTG
>NZ_JAYFUH010000099.1:0-8026 GCF_034961085.1 Stenotrophomonas capsici
CAGGTCCGCCCAGCAGGGCAACCGCGCCGGGCCGATCTGGAATACTGCGCCCTCGGAGATCGTCGCCGCCTCGTGTCGAGGTGGCGGTTCCAGGCAACCGTCGTCGCCCCGTGCGCCGGCCTTTACCCAAGAGCCCCTGCATGAACATTGAAGCCACTTCCGCCCTGCCGCCGCGCGAAGCGATGGAGTTCGACGTCGTCATCGTCGGTGCCGGCCCCGCCGGCCTGGCCACGGCCATCCGCCTGCGCCAGCTGGCCGTGGAGAAGGGCCAGGAGCTGTCGGTCTGCGTGCTGGAGAAGGGCTCCGAGCCGGGCGCGCACATCCTGTCCGGCGCGATCATGGACCCGCGTGCGCTCAACGAGCTGTTCCCGGACTGGGCCGAGCGCGGTGCGCCGCTGAAGCAGGCCGTCACCCGCGATGAGTTCCTGTTCCTGGACGAGACCGGCGCCAAGGCCACCCCGCACGCGCTGCTGCCGGAGTGCTTCCACAACGACGGCAACTACATCATCAGCCTGGGCGAAGTGACCCGCTGGCTGGCGCAGCAGGCCGAGGCGCTGGAAGTTGCGATCTTCCCGGGCTTCGCCGCCGCCGAGGTGCTGTACGACGACAACGGCGCGGTGATGGGCGTGGCCACCGGCGACATGGGCATCCACAAGGACGGCACCCCGGGCCCGAACTTCGAGCGCGGCATGGAGCTGCACGCCAAGTACACGATCTTCGCCGAAGGCTCGCGCGGCCATCTCGGTCGCCAGCTGATCAGCAGGTTCAAGCTCGACGCCGGCAAGGACCCGCAGTCCTACGGCATCGGCATCAAGGAGCTGTGGCAGATCGACCCGGCCAAGCACGAGCCGGGCCTGGTGGTGCACGCCGCCGGCTGGCCGCTGGACAACGACACCTACGGTGGCGCGTTCCTGTACCACGCCGAGGGCGGCAAGGTGTCGATCGGCTACGTGGTCGGCCTGGACTACAAGAACCCGTGGCTGAGCCCGTTCGAGGAGTTCCAGCGCTTCAAGACTCACCCGGCCATCCGCAAGCACCTGGAAGGCGGCAAGCGCATCGCCTACGGCGCACGCGCGATCACCGCCGGCGGCATCCTGTCGCTGCCCAAGACGGTGTTCCCGGGCGGCGCGCTGGTCGGCTGCGAGGCCGGCTACCTCAACGTCAGCCGCATCAAGGGCAGCCACGCCGCGATCAAGACCGGCATGCTCGCCGCCGAGGCCGCGTTCGACGCGCTGGCCGCCGGCCGTTCGCGCGATGAACTGAGCGCGTATCCGGAGGCGTTCGAGAACAGCTGGCTGAAGGCCGAGCTGCTGCAGTCCAAGAACTTCAAGCAGTGGTTCAAGAAGGGCCGCACCCTGGCCACGCTGATGACCGGTATCGAACAGTGGCTGCTGCCGAAGCTGGGCATCCGCAACGCACCGTGGACCATCCACCGTACCAAGGCCGACCACGAGTGCCTGGAGCCGGCCGCCACCCAGCCGAAGATCAACTACCCCAAGCCGGACAACGTATTGACGTTCGACCGCCTGAGCTCGGTGTTCCTGTCCTCGACCAACCACGAGGAAGACCAGCCCAGCCATCTGACGCTGAAGGACCCGTCCATCCCGGTGACGGTCAACCTGGCCACCTACGCCGGCCCGGAAGCGCGTTACTGCCCGGCCGGCGTGTACGAATTCGTCGGCGAAGGCAGCGACACGCGCCTGCAGATCAACGCGCAGAACTGCGTCCACTGCAAGACCTGCGACATCAAGGACCCCACCCAGAACATCGTGTGGGTGACCCCGCAGGGCGGCGGCGGCCCGAACTACCCTGCGATGTAAGCAGCCCCTGCTGCAGGGGCCCCGCCGTGCCGGGCAGCACCTGGCATGGGCGGGGCACCTGCGGCAGCACCTGCCGCCCCTGGACGACCACCCCATGTTGATGCTCCGCCCGCTGTCGTTGTCGTGCCTCGGCCTGCTGCTGGCCGCCTGTGGCCAGCGCGACGCCTTCAACCACACCGCCAACGCCGACCCGCACCAGCAGCAGCTCGAGCGCGCCTTCGCGATCTGCGCCGGCTGCCATGACACCCGCGCCGACCTGGGCCACCGCGTCGGGCCCAACCTGCAGGGCGTGATCGGCCGCAGGGCCGGCACCGCGCCGGGCTATCACTATTCCGATGCGATGAAGGCCAGCGACATCACCTGGGATGCGCAGACGCTGGATGCCTTCCTGAAATCCCCGACCCGGCAGGTGCCGGGTACGCGCATGCTCAATGCCACCTCCGACCCCGCCCGTCGCCAGGCGGTGATCGAGTACCTGTCGCAGCAGAAGTAGGGCCAGCGGCACCGGCCGCTGGCCCAGCCATCGGCGCCTACTGGCCGATGTTTTCCTGCAGGAACGTCTCCAGCGCACGGTAGAAGGCGATGCTGTTGTTGTCGTTGTAGAAACCGTGCCCCTCACCGGCCACCGCCATCCACTGCGGCGGCCTGCCCGCCGCGGTCAACGCGCTACGCATGGCGTTGGCCTGGGCGATCGGCGTGCGCTCGTCGCGCTCGCCGTGGGCCAGGAACACCGGCACGGTGATGCGCGCGGCCACGCCGGTCGGCGAGTTGGCCGCCAGTTCCTCGTCACTGCGCCCGATCACCCGGCCCAGGTAATTGCGGCCGTAGGCGCTGTCCTTGATGTCGCCCTTCTTGTACATCATCTTCAGGTCGTACAGGCCGGCCAGTCCCACCGCGCAACGGATCAGCTGCGGCTCGCGCGCGGCCAGCATCATCGCCGAGTACGCACCGAAGCTGGCGCCATAGCTGCAGACCCGCGAGGTGTCGGCCAGACCCTGCTTCTCCGCTTCGCGCAGCCCCTCGACCAGGTCCTGCTGCACGCGCGTGCCCCATTGCAGGTAGCCCCGTTCCTCGAACGCCTGGCCGCGTCCGCCGCTGCCGCGGTAGTTGACCTGCACCACCAGGTAGCCACGGTTGGCCAGGAACTGCGCATCGGTGTCGTAGAACCAGTCGTCCCGGACCCCATGCGGGCCACCGTGCGGCAGGATCACCGTCGGCAACGGGCCCTGGGCGTTCTTCGGCACGGTGAAGACCGCTTCCAGCTCGAGGCCATCACTGGCCTTGAAACGCACCGGACGGCGTTCGGCCATCTGCGTCGGATCAATGCCCTCGCGCGGGGACAGCACCTTCTCCAGCTTGTTGGTGCCGCGCCGGAAGGTGTACCAGCTGCCCGGGTCACGGTCACTGGCCAGGTGTACCAGCACGGTCTGGCCGTCACGACTGACATCGTCGAAGGTGACGTGCTGCTGCGGCAGCAGGTCGGCCAGGGCCTTGTGCAGCTCGGCTTCCGGCCGGCCCGGATCGAAGTACCGGAGCTGCGGGCGCCCGGCCAACGGCGCGGCCGCGAACGGCGTGGCGGGCGTGCGCGTCCACTGGCTCAGCCCGATGCTGCCGAACCCATCCTCGACCAGCACCTCGCGCTGCCCACCGTCCGGGTTGCTGAGCACCAGCGCCGAGGGTCCATCGGCACGGCTGAAGCGCCCGTAGACGCGCTGGTTGTCGTCGCTGAAGGCCATCGGCGTCCACACGCCGCCCACCTGTTCCTGCGCGATGGGCTGCCAGTGCTGTCCATCGCCGGAGGCGAACAGTTGGTAGTTGTCCTGGTCATCGCGCCCCCACGCATAACGCGCCACGCCGTTGCGATCGATCACGAACTCCAGGTTCGGCACGTTGACGCTGGCGACCAGCTTGAACGAAGGACGCAGCCCCGCATCCACCAGGTACAACATCGAGTTGGTGGGACTGCGCTTGAGCTGGCGCATGTAGAAGCGCCCATCGTTGCCCTGGCCGATGCCCTCGATGAAGCCGAAGCCACGGTCAAGGCCTGCCGCAGCGTTCTGCTGTTCGTACCCATAGATGTAGCGCTGGTTCTCGCCGTCGAAGTCGCTGGCGATGATCTCGCCGGTCGGAATCGGCTTCTCGAGCGAGCCGTACCGACGACCCTTGGCGACCACCAGGCGACGGTCGCCCACCCAGATGATCTGGTACGGGCTTTCGTAGCGCGGCAGGCGCAACACCGCGGTGCGGTGCATGTCCGACAGTCGCACCACCTGCAGTGCATGGTTGCCTTCGCCGAAGTCGGTGGCGAATGCCAGGTACTGCCCATCGGGCGAGAGCCGCGGCATCGAGAACGGACTGGCCTTGGCGAAGGCTTCCACTGGAACGGTTTGTGCCATGACCGGCAACGGTGCCGTGCTTCCCAACACGGCCAACAACAGGAACATCGTGCTCCTGATCCCCATCACAACCCCCAAGCAATGATCGGACGCACAGCCTATGCGATCAGCCGGCGGCGCAGAAGTGCCCGGTTTCACCGCGTTCGGCGGGAGGCGGGCGCGGTGGCCCGCAGCGTGTCCCGAGCGGCAATCGACCGCCTCGCCCGCCGCCGCATCACGCCAGCGTGCGGGGTTGCCCAGCGTCGGTTGGGTGCCTGCGTGCCCGGGCGCCGCAACGCATGGCCGGCATTTCCATGGCAGGATGCTCGCCAACCACGACTTTGCGGGAACCTGGCGTTGCGACACCTGCGTTGCCTACCCATCACCTTGCTGGTCATCAGCTTGTCCTGGCCGGGCCTGGCTTGGGCAATGCGGCAATGCCCACCGGAGTTCGGCGAGAAATCGACCGGCTTCTGGCTGCTGGGTTGGACGATCTTCGCGCTGTTCGTGATCGCAGGCATCCTGCTGCCGATCCTGATGTTCCGCGCCACGCGGCAGGCGCCGCGGGTGATGCGCTGGTGGCTGCGCGCGGCCAGCTTCCCGGCGATGCTTGCGTTGTGGATCCTCGGCTTCGGGCTCTTCCTCGGCCGGTTCGTGCTGGTCTGCTGAGCAGGCCGTCGGTCACGACGCCGGCTTCGCGGCCAAGGCCGCTCCCATGGCAGGAGCGCCTTCAGCCGCGAAGCCGGTGGCCACCCACCTGCATCACGCGTCGCGATAGCCCTTGCCCAGTTTCTCGGCAACCAGCTTGTCCATCTCGCGACGCGCGCGCGCGGGGCTGTCGAACTGCTTCACGTTGCGCTGTCCGGCGCTGCCGATGCGCCCGTAGGTCACCACCAGTTCGCCGCCGCTGACCGCTACGCGCCAGAACTTGTTGGAGGTGCCCTGTTCGAACACCAGTTCGCGGCTGAGCACATCCTCGGCCAGCGCCGCCGGCACCTCGGGCGCGGCCTCCACCACCGCCGCCTCCATCACCGGCAATGACTCCAGTGCATCCAGCGCCGTCTGCGCATCGACCTCCCGGCCCTGCAACGCCGCATCGATGCGCGCCAGCACCGCCTCGGGCGCGCGCAGCCAATCGCGGCCGGGCACGTCGATCACCTGCCAGCCGAAGCCGCGCAGCACGCCGGGACGGAACACGTAGCGTTCGCGGGTATCGGCCACTGCCTGGTCCGGCCCATCGAGCAGGATCGCCAGCTGGTAGTCGCCGCCGGCCGGGTCCACGATCGCCAGGTCGCAGCGGAACTGGGAACGCCCCACCTGCTCGTGCACGATGTGCCCACGCTGGCGCAACGCCTCCGCCATGGCCTGGCGGATGGCATCGGCCGACGGCGGTGCCGCGAACGCCTCCCGTGCGCCGGCATTGAGCGAACCCAGCACCAGCTGCGCGCGCTCGAAATCCCCCCGCGCACTGGCCTGGGCGAACTGCAGGAACGCACGCAACGCCGCCGCGCCGTCGTTGTGGGTGTTGGTGATGGCCTCGGCATGGATGCTGGACACCACAGCCATGCGCAGCCGGGCACGGCTGAAGATCACGTTGAGGCGCTTCTCGCCGCCACGCTGGTTGATCGGGCCGAAGTTCATCAGCATCCGGCCGTCCGCACCGGGTGCGTAGCAGATGCTCAGGATGATCACGTCACGCTCGTCGCCCTGCACGTTCTCCAGGTTCTTCACGAACAGGCCGTTGAACTGGTCCTCGTCCTCGCGCACGTACTCGCGTTCAAGCTGCAGCGCGAACTCGGCATCCTCGCCGGCCAGCGTTTCCAGCGCAGTTTCGATCTCGCCCTGCTGTGCCTCGGAGAAGGCGACGATGCCGATGCTCTGGCCGCCGCCCCGGCGCAGCAGCTCGCGCACCATCTGCGCGATGTAGCGCGCCTCGGCGGCATTGCGACGCGCACCGTACACACCGTCGGCGATGTGGTGGAAGCTGACCGCACGCTCCTGCAGGGCATCGGCGCCGATCGCGCCGGCATCGTCCTGGGTGGACGGCACCGATGCCGGCGCGTCGGCCGAAGGCTCGATGCGACGGTCGGGGATGGTGACCAGGCGGCCGTCGTAGAAGGCGGCGTTGGAGAAGCTGATCAGCGTCTCGTGGCGGCTGCGGTAGTGCCAGGCCAACAGGGTCGCCGGCAGGTTGCGCGCGGCCTGGTTGAGCAGGCTGTCCGACTCCATGTTGATGGCGATGCGCTCGCCATCCTCCTCGACCACGACCTCCTCGTTGTCCTCGCCGTTGGCGGCGAAGAAGCTGGTCGGCGGCAGCTGCATTTCATCGCCCACCACCACGATCTGCCGCGCCCGGCTCAGCGCCGGCACCGCTTCCTCGGTGGGGATCTGGCTGGCCTCGTCGAAGATCACCACGTCGAACAGGTCCGGCGACAGCGGCAACGTGTCGGACACCGACAACGGGCTCATCAGCCAGATCGGCTTGAGGTCGTTGACCACCAGCCCGGTCTCGTCGTCGGACAGGTCGCGGATCGAACGGTGGCGCATGCTCTTGCCGAACTCATGCTCCAGCTCCCGGCGCCCGGTGGAATAGAGCTTCTTGAATGCCTTGCCTTCGGCGTCCAGCTGGGTCGCCGACAGCGACGCGGTCTGCACGTGGTCGGCGAACAGCCGATGCAGCGTGGCCTGCACCACCTTGGCGTTCAGGCCCAGCAGCTCGCGCTGGCCCTCGCCGATGCGCCGTGCGGCCACCGCCAGTGCCGCGCCGTCGAAGCGGGCCAGCTCCGGATGCGCACGCTCCAGGCGACGCAACGCTTCATCGGCAACCACCGCCTCGATCTGCAGCGCCGGCAACGGCAGCTGCCGCAACGCGGCGCTGACGGCGGCATCACCGGCGTGCACGGCACGCAGCAGCGGCAACAGGTCCGGCAGTTCTTCCAGCCCTTCGCGCAGGTCGCGCAGCAGCTCGCCGACCTGCGCCAGGCTCAATGCCGGTTCGCCCTCCACGTTCTCGTCCAGGCGCTGGCCGAGCTTGCGCAGCGGTTCGGCGGCCACGGCTTCGTTGCGGGCGGCGGTCACCGGGTCCAGCGCAGCGCGGAGGTGGTCGAGCATCGCCCGCATCGGTCCGCTGCTTGCCTGGCGTTCGCGCAACTGGGTCACCGCATCCAGCAGCCCGCGCATGCTCTGCACGCCGAACTGCCTGCAACTGCTGGCATCGGCTTCGGCCAGCGCCACGGTGGCGGCCTGCTCGGCCGCCAGCGACTGCAGCACCCGCGCATACCCCGGATGCACCGCGTGCTTGCCGAAGTCGTAGCGACGGCGCAGCTCGCCGCGCAACCGCCACCAGGCCGGCTGCAGCCAGCGCATGAGCGAGCCTTCCAGCTGCTGGGCCAAGGCAAGCGCGGCCTGGGTGTCGCCCGCATCGAGCTTGTCGCGCCAGTGCGTCGTGGCCTGCGCGGCCTGCTGCACTGCTGCCTGCTGTTGTTCAAGCCGCTCGCGCGCACGTCGCAGTTCCAGCGCCTGCGAGGAGTCCTCTTCCAGCAACGACAACTGCCCGGCCATGCCATTGTCCAGCAACCAGCGGGCCTGCTCGGCCAGCTGCAGGGCCTGTGCCGGCGTGAGCCCGGCCTTGATCAGGCCGGCGCTGTCATCCAGCACCGGGTCCAGCTGCTCCAGCAATGCCTCACCATCGTCGATCAGGTGCTGCACGCGGCCATAGGCGCGCTCGTCACCGACCAGCGCGGCGGACAGGCGCGCAAAGGGATGCACGGCCAGGCTGTCGATGCCGAAGCGTTCGCGCAGGTTGCGCTCCACGCGCAACGCCAGTTCACG
>NZ_JAYFUH010000100.1:0-5703 GCF_034961085.1 Stenotrophomonas capsici
GAGGGCCACGAAGCGCCCTTCCAGCTCGGCGGCACCGCCCTCGATCTCGGCCCGCACGGTCATCCGTGCCCGGCCACGCTTGTTGAACAGGGCCAGGAAGTCGTCCCAATCCTGGTCCGGCGCGGCCCGCGCGACCGCCAGCAGGTCGCCGTAGACCGGCGCGCGATAACGGATGTTGCTGTCGGCGACGTAGACCTCGGCCTGCTTGCCGGCCAATGCCAGGCGCAGGCTGACCAGCGCCCAGCCGGCCAGGGTCATCACCGAGGCCAGGCTGCCGCCGAAGGCATTGCCCTTGTCATTGACGTTGGCGGCCAGCGGTGCCTGCATGCGCAGCACGCCATTTTCATAACCCGCGATGCGGATGTTCATCGCGGCCACCGGCGGCATGGCATCCAGGGTGGCCTGCACCTGCGCGAGCAGTGCAGCGGAATCGGAAGCGTCGGACATGGAAGAAGTAAGCAACACACGGACAGGAAAGCGCCCGCATAATGCATGGAATGAACCGCCGCGCCTATGTGCCAGCCGACACGGCCTGGCACCTGATCTCCCTGCGCCCCCAGGGGCAGCACGACACCCTGCGCAGCGCCGCTGCCCGGCTGGGAGGACATACGCTGGCACTTTCGCCCTGGCGCGTGGCCCTGCGTACCGACACCCTGACCCGTGCGCAGCTGGCCCATGCGGCGACCGCCGACCGCCTGGTGTTCACCAGCCCGACCGCCGCCGAGGCCGCCGCGCGCCTGCTGGCGCTGCCCGAACTGGGCGAAGGCCGCGTGGTCGCGGTCGGCGAAGGCACCGCGCGGGTGCTGCGCCGCCATGGCGCACGCGACGTGCAGGCACCGCAACGCATGGACAGCGAGGGCCTGCTGGCGCTGCCGCGCATGCAGGGCCTGCAGGGCCTGCGCGTGGCGCTGGTCACCGCCCCCGGTGGCCGCGGCATGATCGCCGCGCAGATCGTCGAGCGCGGCGCCACGCTGCAACGGGTGGATGTGTACGAACGCGTCGGCCTGCCGCTCAGTACCGCCGTCATCGAGCGGCTTGAAGCCCTGCAGGGCCCGACCGTGCTTGCGCTCAGCAGTGGCGAGGCCCTGGAGACGGTGTTGCCGCAGCTGCCGGCGGCGGTGCTGCGGCGCTGGCAACGGATGCCGGTGGTCGCCGCCAGCGAACGCCTGGCCGCCCTGGCGCGCACGCATGGCTTCACGCATGCCAGCGTGGCGGCCGGCCCCTTGCCGGCACAGCTGGCCCGCGCCGCGCAGCGCGCGATCACCGCGATGGCGGCAGGTCACGCCAGCGCCTGAGCCTGTACGGCGCGTGGCTTGCAGGCATCCACCCGCGCCGCCATCCTGTTGCAGCATGACCCGGTGCCGCGCCGTCCGTGGCCCCGGTGAGCCCGCCAAGGATGCTGTGCCCCGATGAATGATGTTTCCCCCGCTCCCACGCCCCGGCGCCCGCTGCGCTGGTTGATCCCACTGGCCGTGGTCGGCGTGCTCGCCGCCGCCGGCTGGTTCGGCTATCGCGGCTGGCAGGCCCAGCAGCAACAGGCCCACCAGGCGCGCGATGACGCCGCGCGCCAGCTGACCGCCTTGCAGGACAGCATGGAAGCCCTGCGCCGCGACCAGCGCGCCAATGCCCGCAGCATCCAGGACGCGGCCGCCACCAACCGCGTGCTGCGTGACGAAGTGCTGGGCCTGAGCCAGCGCAATGCGCTGCTGGAGGAAAACCTGGCTCGCCTGGCCGACAGCTCGCGCCAGGGTGCGCAGGCGCTGCGCCGCGAGGAGGCCGAGCTGTTGCTCAGCCAGGCCGGGCAGCGGATGAGCCATGCCGATGACTTGGACGGTGCGCGCCGTCTGTATGCCTTGGCCGCCGGCGTGCTGGAGAGCATCGACGACCCGGCCTACCTCAACCTGCGCCAGGCCCTGATCCAGGAGCGCAACGCGGTCGATGCGCTGGGTCCGGGCGTCCGCACCACCACCGCCAACCGGCTCACCCAGTGGGCGGCCAGCCTGGAGCAGTTGCCCGAGCAGGCACGCGCAGCGACCGATGCCGAACAGCCGTGGTGGCAGCAGCTGCTTTCCCCGTTGGTGGAGATCCGCCCGGCCGATGCCTCGGTGCTGGTCGCCCGCTCCGAGCGACTGGCCGCCACCGACTCGCTGCAGATCGAGTTGAGCCTGGCCCGTGCCGCCCTTGAACGCGGTGACGACACCGCCTGGCAGCAGGCGCTGGACCGCATCGATGGCTGGTTGCAGCGGCTGTGGCCGGATTCGCCGCAACGCCAGCAGCATCGCGCCGAGCTCAAGGCCCTGCGCGCGGTGGAACTGCGCCCCGCCCTTCCCGAACTGGGCAGCACCCTGCAGCAGCTGCGCAGCATGCGCGCGGCCAAGGAGTCGCCATGAAAGCCTTCCGTTCCCTGCTGATCGTCCTGCTGGTCGCCGCGCTGGGCATCTTCGGTGCGCAGTGGATGGGCCAGGCGTCCGTGCGTGCGCTGGGCGAGGTGATCGTCCGTGCGGGCAACCACGACTACATCGCCACGCTGCCGCAGGCGGTGCTTGCGCTGCTGATCGTCCTGTTGCTGCTGTGGCTGCTGTGGACCCTGGTGAGCACGCCGTTCCGCGTCTGGGCACGGCATCGCCGCGGCAAGGGACGCGCCCGCCTGATCGATGGCCTGCAGGCGCTCGATGGCGGGCAGTGGCAGCGTGCCGAAAAGCTGCTGCAGAGCGCGGCCACCGAGAAGGAGGTGCGACCGATCGCACTGGTCGCGGCGATGCGTGCGGCCGAAGCCCGCGATGATGCCGCCAGTGCCGGCCAGCACCTGCAGCAGCTGGGCGCGGTCGACCCCACCCTGCACGCACTGCACAGCGCCGAGCGCTGGCTGGAACTGGACAAGCCACTGGAAGCGATCACTGCGCTGGACCTGCCCGGCATCCAGCCGTTGCCGCCACGCGGGCTGTCGCTGCGCACCGAGGCGCTGGCCCGCGCCGGTCGCGCCGAGGAGGCCTACGGGCAACTTGGCGCGCTGCGCCAGCAACAGGCCCTGCCACCGCCGGCGGTGGCCGCGCTGGAAACCCGGCTGGCCCTGCAGATGCTGGACGAAGCCGTTGACGCGAACGCACTGGCCGCGCGCTGGGAAGTGCTGCCCAAGACCCTGCGCGTGTCGCCGCAGGCGGTGGCGCGCTATGCCAGCCGCGCGGTGGCGTTGAACTGGAACGACGTGGCGCTGCGCGTGATCGAACAGACGCTGGACAGCAGCTGGGACGAGGCGCTGGTCACGCTGTACGGCACCCTGCCGGTGGACAAGCTGGACTCGCGTCGCGCCAGTGCACAGCGCTGGCTGCAGTCGCACCCTTCCAGCCCGGCACTGTTGCTGACCCTGGCCCGTCTGGCACGCGGCCAGGGGCAATGGACGCAGGCCGAGGAATTCCTGCACCGCGCGATCGCGCAGGGCGCCGGCCCCGATGCCTGGGAAGCCCTGGGCGAGGGTTTCGCTGCGCAGGGCGAGGACGCGCTGGCGCGGCAATGCCTGCTCAACGCCCTGCACCAACGCCGTGGCGATACCCCGCTGCCACTGGAACGCCGTGACCTGCGCCAGCAGATCCAGGACCAGGCCGTGGCCGAGGAGCGCGACGAACATGGCTTCCCGCGCCTGCCCGGCTGAGCCCATGGAATCCAGTCCCCACGCCTTCTTCCCGACGCCATGAACATTCCTCCGGACATGCACGCGCATGTCGTGGCACTGACCGATGCCATCATCGACGCCGGCCAGGCCGGCGACGACGAGGCGGTCCGGGTGCATTACGCCGAACTGGCCCGCTACTGCGAAGCCACCGCCCGCAGTGGCCGTGACCACCCGTTCCTGTGGGAGACGCTGGCCGATTTCACCGGTGATGACCCCACCGCGATCGGCTTCTACCTGCGCGCCCTGCCACTGGCGACGGCGGCCAATGCCGCCGGCTACGCGGCCTCGATCTGCCTGGCGCTGGCCGAGCGCTACTCCAACCTGGAGGAGCTCGACGCCGCACGCGATCACGCGCTGCAGGCCGACTCCTACGCGCGCGCCACCGACGACCTGCCGCTGCGCCGCGAAATCAGCCAGTTCCTGCTCGACCACGCGCCCACCACGGGCGGCGGCTGAGATCCGGCCTGCATCGCCCGGCAACGCGGCCGGGCGCACCTACGGTCAATCGCGGCGGTGGGGATAGCGGGGCAGCGAGGCCAGCAACCGGGGCGAGACGCCGGCATAGACCGCCAGTTCCGGGGTGATCTTCTTCGGCTTGAGCACACGCATGCCGAGCAGGCCCCAGAACAGCATCACCAGGAACAGCAGCACGCCGAGCAGGATCATGCCGCCGCGCTCGAACATGAAGCCACCGATCAGCGGCACCAGCGACAACCACGCCATCAGGATGAAATTGCGACGCTGGCCCTGGTGCCTGGCGCACAGGCCCACCTGGTGGCTGGCCGGCTTGCGCACGATCAGCGCCACGATCAGGTAGACCACCATGTGCAGCAGGATCAGCAGGTACAGCCACGGCGAATGCCAGTAGAAGGTACGGCTGCGATATTCGCTGGCCGGGTCGCCACATTTCACGCACGAACGCGGCAGGTCCGCGCCGGGGCGCACCAGCAGTTCCGCGCCGTCGCGCCAGCAGCGGTCGTCGCCATGCGCGTGCTGCAGTGGTGGCGGCTGCGGCGAACTCTGTGGCGCGGCATACGGGTTGTCGTCATTCACTGCGGGTTTTCCCCTGTGTCATGGCCAATGAAAGGCGCCCCCGCGCCCGCTCAATCCCTGCGGCCACCTGCGGCGGCGGCCGCATCGGCCGCCTGGGCCGCCGCCTGGGCCGCGGCGGCGCTTTCCTGCGTGGCGGCCTCAGCACTCCTGTGCGCCGGTGCGTTGGCATCGACTGCCACCGTGTCGGCGTTGTCGCCTTGCTCGATCAGCTGCAGCTGCTGGGCGATCTCGGCGCGGAACTGCCGGGCATTCCGCTCGCTGTCCTCGCCCACCACCAGCGCTGCCACCTGCGGCTGCAGGCTGGTGAAGCGTGCACGGGCCGCATCGAAGCGCGACAGGCGGCGCTCCCATTCGCCCAGGATCATCTGGCAATGCAGCCAGCGCTGGTCACGCCGGGCGGCGGGGCGTTGGTCCGGGCACTGTTCGGCGAAGGCCGCCGCGGCCGCGGCCACGTAGCGCGGATACTGCGCCGGCGAGGCCTGCCAGGTGGCACGCTGCAGCACGCCGGCCTGTTCGTCCGCCGGGGCATCGATCGCCTGCATCAGCCGTGAAACCAGCCAGTAACTGGTTTCGCTCTCGCGCATGCGCCGGTACTCCTCACCCTGCACGTAGGCGTCCAGCACCCGGACCTCATCGGCGCTGAATGTCTCCCGGAATATCACGAAGCCATTGCCCGGGCATTGCACCAGCGGCCATGGCGACTTGATCGCGCCATAGGCGCGGCCATCGAGGAAGTGTCCGAAAGAGGTGCCCGAGCCCATCGTGCGGGCGCTGAAACGTTCGCCACCGATCGGGCAGACGTAGTCCACCTTCATGAACGTCATCGCCGCTGCCGGGGCAGCCAACACCGACACCATCATCCCCAACCCGATCGCGATGCGCCTCATCCATGTTCCCTCGTCCTTGGTGCGGCGAAGATACAGGCTTGCCAGGCAGCCAGGAAAGGCCTTGGCCGCGACGTCGGGATATATCTCGAAGGC
>NZ_JAYFUH010000101.1:0-7259 GCF_034961085.1 Stenotrophomonas capsici
CCGCTGCAATGCCGCTACGGTGTGCAGCCTCCCACTTCCGGAATCCCGCCATGCTCCGCTCGCTGGCGCTGGCCGGCGTCTGCGTGATGCTGGCCGGCTTTGCTTTCTCCCACCCTGTCCCCTCGTTGTCGCTGAGTGAACGCCTGGCCGCGCCGGGCGGCACCTCGCCGCTGGTCCCCACCGAACGCATCGATGCGCTGCTCGCGCGCGTACCCCACCACCAGGGCCGCGTCAGCGGTGCCGATGGCGTGGCATTGCATTGGATGTCGTTCGACCCGGGCGACTACCGGATGGACTATCGCTACCTCGGCAAGGGTGAACGCTTCCCCGAGTTCTCGCTGCAGGCTTCGGCACCGACCACGCATGGCCAACCCGCGCGCGGCACGGTGATCCTGCTGCATGGCTGGATGATGGACGGTGGCTCGCTGCTGCCATGGGCACTGGAGCTGGCCCAGCAGGGTTACCGCACCGTGGCGCTGGACCTGCGCAACCATGGCCGCTCCGGGCACGCACCGTCCGGCTACGGCACCCGCGAGGCCGACGATGTCGTGGCCGCGCTGAAGGCGCTGAAGGCCGAAGGCCAGATCGAAGGCCCGGTACACCTGCTCGGCGTGTCCTACGGCGCGGCCACGGCGATCTTCGCCGCGCGCGAGCTGGGCCCGCAGCTGCGCAGCGTGGTGGCGATGGAATCCTTCGACAATGCCGGCCAGGCGATCCGCACGATGGTGCCGCACATGCTGTCCAAGCCTGCCGAGCGCTGGAGTGATTATGTCGCCCTGCCGCTGGCGCGCTGGCAGTACGGTGGCAAGGGCCTGGACCAGGCCATCGCCGCGGCCGACCGCAAGCTGGGCCTGGACCTCGACCGCGTCGATGTCGGCCAGGCGCTGGCACAGGTGCCGGCCTGCGTGCTGCTGGTGCATGGCCGCCAGGACGAGCACATCCCGGTCGCACAGGGCCGCGCCCTGGCGGCTGCCGCACCCCGCGCGCACTACCTGGAAGTGGAAGGCGAGGACCACCTGACCCTGCCGATGCGGCTGGACCGGCTGTCCGGCGTGGTCAACGACTGGTTTGCCGACGCCGGCGAACACGGCCACTGCCCAACGCCCCAGCCGCTGGGTTGACCACCGGCAGGAGCGGCGTTCGCCGCGAAGCCGACAGCGCATCCGCCACGACACACTTCCCCCTCCCCAACCCTCCCCCGCTGCGCAAGGGAGGGGGTGTTCATGCGCGCTGGTGCTGAAGGGAGACAGCCATCCTGCAGGCCGCCGGCTGTTGCCCCCTCCCTTTGGCAACGCCAAGGGGAGGGATGGGGAGGGGTCGAGCGGCGTAAGCCGCGACGCCGACAGCGCATCCGCAACGACACACTTCCCCCCTCCCCAACGCTCCCCGCTGCGCAAGGGAGGGGGTGTTCATGCGCGCTGGTGCTGAAGGGAGACAGCCATCCTGCAGGCCACCGGCTGTTGCCCCCCCTCCCTTTGGCAACGCCAAGGGGAGGGATGGGGAGGGGTCGAGCGGCGTAAGCCGCGAAGCCGACAGCACATCCGCGACGACGCACTTCCCCCCTCCCCAACCCTCCCCCGCTGCGCAAGGGAGGGGGTATTCATGCGCGTTGGTGCTGAAGCAAGACAGCCTGCAATCGCCGCGATGCCTGCAGCAATTGGCGTATCGGCTTCGCGGCTTACGCCGCTCCCACCGCCTTCCTCGCCATTACCCGCGCACCCTGCGCGCGGCCCGCCAACCGGCCAGCGCGAACACCACCAGCCCGGCCCAGATAAAGGCGAAACCCACCAGCTTGGCCATGCCGAACGGCTCGCGGAACACCAGCACGCCGCACAGGAACTGCAGCGTCGGGCCGATGTACTGCAACAGGCCGACCACGCTCAACGGGATGCGCCGCACGCCGTAGGTGAAGGCGATCAACGGCACCGCGCTGACCGCACCGGAGGCGACCAGCAGCACCAGCGTGCCCCAGCCCCAGGTCCCGGTGAAGCCACCGCCATGCCCGGCCTCGGCCCACAGCACCCAGGCCAATGCCGGCACGAACAGGAACAGGCTTTCCATGCCGATGCCCGACACCGGCTCCACCGCGGTCAGCTTGCGCAGCAGGCCGTACAACGCGAACGAGATCGACAGTCCGATCGCGATCCACGGCACCCGCCCGCCCTGCCAGGTCAGCCAGGCCACGCCCAGCGCGGCCAGGCCCACCGCCAGCCACTGCAGCCGGCCCAACCGCTCGCCCAGCACCACCACGCCCAGCAGCACACTCAGCAGCGGGTTGATGAAATACCCCAGGCTGGTCTCGACCACGTGCCCGGCATTGACCGCCCAGATGTACAGGCTCCAGTTGAAGCCGATCACCACGCTGGCCAGCCCCAGCAGCCAGAAGGTGCGCGGCACCGCCCAGATCTTCTTCAGCCAGCCCAGGCGCTCGCGCGCGAACAACAGGCTGCACAGCAGCACCGCGCTCCACACGATGCGGTGGGCGATGATCTGGTCCGACGGCACCTGCTTGAGCAGGTGCCAGTACAACGGGAACAAACCCCAGATGACGAAGGCGAACGTGGTGGCCCACAGGCCATTGCGGTAGTCGGACGAGCTCATGCGCGACGGATCCGGGCAAGGGTGATGACCACGACGCCGGCCAGGATGACCGCCATCGCACCCACATCGGAGGCACTGAAACGCTCCTGCGCGATCCAGATGCCCAGCGCCACCGCGATCACCGGGTTCACGTAGGCATAGCTGCTGGCCAGCACCGGCCGCACGTTGTGCAGCAACCACACGTATGCGGTGAACGCGACGATGGAGCCGAACACGGTCAGGTAGCCCACCGACAGCACGCCCTTCACGCTCGGCCAGCCGTTGAAGTGCTCGCCGCGCAGCAGGCCGGCGCAGACCAGGATCACGCCGCCGCACAGCATCTGCCCGGCGGCGGTCATGAACGGCGATGGCAGGTCGCGTCCGCGCGACCAGATCGAGCCGAACGCCCAGCCCAGCGGCGCGATCAGCAGCAGCACCAGGCCGGTCGGCGTGGCGGTCAGGCTGCTGCCGGCATTGAGCCACACCACGCCGGCAAAGCCGATCGCGATGCCCAGCCACTCCCCGCGCGTCACCGTGTCACCACGGAAGGCCGAGAACAGCGCCATCCACAACGGCACCGAGGCCACCGCCACCGCAGCCAGCCCGGACGACACGTCGCGCTCGGCCAGCACCACCATGCCGTTGCCGAGGAACAGCAGGCATCCGCCCATCACCGCCAGCGTCTTCCATTGCGCACCGGTGGGCGCGGCCACGCCGCGCCAGCGCAGGAACGCGTACAGCAGGCTGCCGGCCAGCACGAAGCGCGTGCCGGCGATCACCGACAGCGGCGGCAACCCGCTTTCCAGCGCCAGGTGGATGCCCAGGTAGGTGGAGCCCCAGACCACGTAGACCAGGAACAATGCCAAGACGACAAGGCCGCTCCGCGGAGCAGCCGACGTGGTTTCAGGTGAAGACATGGGGCAGATACCACCATCAGGGGAACACGGATTCTAGGACACCGGGCCGCGCGTTATCAGCACGGAAAACGGCATGCTGTTTTCGCCCAGCCCCCCTACCAAGTCATTACATCGCCCAGCGGCGGCTTGCGGTACGGTGGGCGGCGCCCCTCCGTCCGGCACCGGCAACGGAGCGGCCCCGGCCAGCACGCGAGGACATCACCCGACATGAGCACTTCCACCGTCACCCCGGCGCGTTCCGACCATGCCGCACTGCGCCGCTCGATCTCCAACACGCTCAAGGGCTCGGCCGGCAACCTGGTCGAGTGGTACGACGTCTATGTCTACTCGGTGTTCGCGGTCTACTTTGAATCACAGTTCTTCTCGGCCGCTGACAAGAACTCCACGATCTACGTGTGGGCGATCTTCGCCGCCACCTTCCTGATGCGCCCGATCGGCGCCTGGTACTTCGGCCGCTTCGCCGACCGCTATGGCCGGCGCCTGGCGCTGACCGTCTCGGTGTCGGTGATGGCCGGCTGCTCGTTCCTGATCGCCATCACGCCGACTGCGTCACAGATCGGCGGCGCCGCAGCGCTGGTCCTGCTGTTCGCGCGCCTGCTGCAGGGCTTCGCCACCGGCGGTGAATACGGCACCAGTGCCACCTACATGTCCGAAGCCGCCCTGCCCGGCCGGCGTGGCTTCCTGTCCTCGTTCCACTACGTGACCCTGGTTGGCGGCCACGTGCTGGCCCAGCTCACCCTGCTGCTGATGCTCACCTTCTGGGACAAGCCGGAAATCTCGGCCTGGGGCTGGCGGGTGGCATTCGGCATCGGTGGCATCGCCGCGCTGGTGGTGTTCTGGCTGCGCCGGAGCATGGATGAATCACTGACCGCCGATTCCATCGAAGCCGCCAGGGAAGGCCGCGCCAAGGCCTCCGGCTCGATGTACGAGCTGTTCGTGCACCAATGGCGTCCGCTGCTGCTGTGCTTCCTGATCACTGCCGGCGGCACCGTGGCGTTCTACACCTACTCGGTGAACGGGCCGAAGATGATCCAGAGCGCGTTCGCCGGCGATGACGTGATGACCGGCACGCTGATCAACCTGGGCGTGCTTGCCTTCCTGATGGTGCTGCAACCGCTCGGTGGCTGGCTGTCGGACCGCATCGGCCGCAAGAGCCTGCTGGTGTTCTTCGGCGTCGGCGGCGTGCTCTACACCTGGTACATGGTCACCCAGCTGCCGCAGCAGCACGATGCGCTGGCGGCCTTCATGACCCTGGCCATCGCCTTCGTCATCCTCACCGGCTACACCTCGATCAACGCGGTGGTGAAGGCCGAACTGTTCCCCACCCACGTGCGTGCGCTGGGCGTGGGCTTTGGCTACGCGCTGGCCAACTCGCTGTTCGGTGGCACCGCGCCGCTGTTGTACCAGGCCGCGTTGAAGACAGGCCATGTCGATACCTTCGCGATCTACGTCACCGCGGTGATCGCCGTCTCGCTGGTGGTGTACGTGTTCTTCCTGAAGAACAAGGGACCCAATTGGCTGGATGGCACCCGCGGATGAAGGGAGGAGTGAAGAGGAGTGCGCTCCCCTGCACGTCCCCAAGCACCCCCTCCCCAGCCCTCCCCTCTGCTTCGCGGAAGGGAGGGGGCGAAAAGCAGGCTTCGCCGCCATCTCACCGACCACGCACAACCGCCCCCTTCCTTGCGCAGCAGGGGAGGACTGGGGAGGGGTAGCTCTGGCCCTGGCCTTCAGGGAGAAGTGAGAAACCCGTCGGGTTACGTCATTCCCGCACGCGGGAATGACGTGCGAATCCTGCCTCAGCGCCGCGCCGCGTCGCTCGCTTCGCGTGCCGCCTCGAACTCGGCGCCCTTCTCCCACGTCGGCCACCGGCGGCTGTTGGCCAGTTCCAGGCCCAGGTCGTAGACCAGCAGGGTGTCGGCGGCCAGGCCACGTCCATCCCACTGCGGTGACCAGGCATCGCAGGCCTGGTGGTAGCACTTGGCGAAGTAGGCATCCCGCAGCGCGCGGCCAGCGGCCACGCCGCCGTCGAGCTTGTCCAGCCCGGCACCCACGGTGATCGCTGGCACGCCCTTGCGGGCGAAGGCGAAATGGTCGGCGCGGTAGAAGAAGCCGGCTTCCAGGTTCGGGTCCGGCGACCAGCGCCGGCCGCGGGCCTTGGCCACGCGGTCGATGTCCTGTTCCAGCGAGACGCGGCCCTTGCCCCAGGTGGCGATGTCGGCGTTCTCGCCGTCCGGGCTGAACATCTCGATGTTCAGCACCGCCACCGTGGTTTCCAGCGGCGCCAGCGGGTGGGCGGCGTAGTAGCTCGCCCCCAGCAAGCCCTTCTCCTCGGCGGTCAGCGCCACGAAGTACAGGCTGCGCTGCGGGCGCGGACCGGCGGCGAACACGCGGCCCAGTTCCAGCACCGCGGCCACGCCGGTGGCGTTGTCGATGGCGCCGTGGCGCACGGTCTGGCCATTCGCATCGGGCTGGCCGATGCCGAACGCATCCCAGTGCGCGGAGAAGATCACCGACTCTTCCGGATGGCTGGCGCCTTCCAGCTTGGCCACCACGTTGCGGCTGACCACGCGCTCGCGCTTGACCCAGAAGCTGGCCGACAGGCGCGCGCCACCCAACGCGACCGGTTGGAAGTCGGCGCGCATCGCCTTGCGCTTCTCCGCTTCGAAGTCCAGCCCGGCGGCGCTGAAGATGCGCTCGGCCAATGCCCGCTGCATCCAGCCACGCACCGGCGTGTGCGCCGCCAATGCATCGTCCTGGCTGCGCTCGATGTCGAACAGCGGCGAGGTGCCCGATGCCTTCACCGTCGCCCATGGATAGGCCGCCGGCGCGGTCTCGTGGACGATCAGCACGCCTTCGGCACCGCGCCGCGCGGCTTCCTCGAACTTGTAGGTCCAGCGGCCGTAGTAGGTCACCGCCTTGCCATCGAACGCACCGGGCTGCTCGGCCTCGAAGTCGGCGTCGTTGATCAGCACCACCGCGATCTTGCCGCTCAGGTCCAGGTCCTTGTAGTCGTCCCAATGCCGCTCCGGTGCGGAGATGCCGTAGCCGACGAACACCAGCGGCACGTCCTGCTGGTCCACCACGCCAAACGGGCTCAGGCTCTGCAGGGTGATGTCCTCGCCGTTGACCAGCGGCAGCGTCTTGCCGCCCAGCGTCAGGCTGGCCGCCACCTCGCCATCGACAGTCGCCCGCACCAACGGCACTTCCTGCACCCAACTGCCGTTGGCGCCGCCGGGCTGCAGGCCGGCCTTGGTGAACTGCTCGACCAGGTAGTCGACCGTGCGCTGCTCTCCGTTGCTGGCCGGCGCGCGTCCTTCGAACGCATCGGAGGCCAGCACCCGGACGTGCTGCGACAGCGCCTCCGGATTGATGCCTCCGCCGGGCAGGTCGTTGGCTGCATTGGCGATGCCGCCAACGAACAGGCAGGACGAAAGCAGCAAGATGCGCATCGGGTTCACGGCAGTTACCAGCAACAGGCAGAGCGGGTGATTTTACGTAGGAAGCCGACCAATGAGTAGGAGCGGCCTTGGCCGCGAAGCCGACAGCGCATCGGGCATCAAAGGATCACCGTTCGTCCTTTCACGTCGGGCTCACCACGAACAGCACCCAACACCTCAGCGCTTGTCCCGGTCCAACCAGCACTCCAGCCCCTGCGCATTGAGCTCGATATCCATGCCCAGCACGCGCCGCACTTCGTTCTCGTCCAGCGAACTGCCCAGATGCCGCAACCGCGCCACATACAGGCCGGCCAGCGCCTCCACC
>NZ_JAYFUH010000101.1:7279-13244 GCF_034961085.1 Stenotrophomonas capsici
GGCAGAGCGGGTGATTTTACGTAGGAAGCCGACCAATGAGTAGGAGCGGCCTTGGCCGCGAAGCCGACAGCGCATCGGGCATCAAAGGATCACCGTTCGTCCTTTCACGTCGGGCTCACCACGAACAGCACCCAACACCTCAGCGCTTGTCCCGGTCCAACCAGCACTCCAGCCCCTGCGCATTGAGCTCGATATCCATGCCCAGCACGCGCCGCACTTCGTTCTCGTCCAGCGAACTGCCCAGATGCCGCAACCGCGCCACATACAGGCCGGCCAGCGCCTCCACCAGCACCGTGTGGCGCTGCGGCAGGCCATCGCAGCGGCGGGCGATCACCACCATCGCGTCGATCTGCTCATGCAGTTCCGCCGCCAGTCGCGCGGTATCAACCACCCGCCCGTAATGGGTCAGGTACATCGCCTCCGGGCGGCGTGCCATCAGGCGCTCGATCGAGGCATGCATCGCCTCGGGCTCGAACTGCACCGGCGAGGACGTCGGCACGATGAACGCGCCGGCAGCGCTGTCCAGCTCGCGGTAGGACAGCCCGAAGGCATCGCCGGTGAACCAGCTGCGGCTGGCCTCATCCCAGATGCAGTGGTGGTGGCGTGCATGCCCGGGCGTGTCGATGCATTCCAGCGCGCGGCCGGCCAGCCACACCCTGTGCCCGTCCTCGGCCACCACCACGCGCTCGGCGGGCACCGGCAGGATCTGCCCGTAGCTGCGCGCGATCTCGGCTTGGCCATACACCGCGGTGGCACCGGCGATCAGCCGCGCCGGATCGATCATGTGTTGCGCGCCGCGTGGGTGCACCACCAGCCGCGCATTGGGCAGCTGCTGCATGAGCGCACCCGCGCCGCCGGCATGGTCCAGGTGCACATGGGTCAGGATCAGCCAATCGATGTCGGCCGGCTGCAACCCGGCCTGCGCCACGCTGGCCAGCAGGTTCGGCAACGAATGGCTGGTGCCGCAGTCGACGAAGGCGCCTCGGCCGTCCTGCACGATGAGGTACGCCGCATCGAAATGATCGCGCTGGAACGCGGTGTCGATGGTATGGATGCCATGTTCGACGGACATCTGCACAACTCCCACGGGAACCGGCTTCGATCCTGACAGCCACCGCCAGGCGGCTCAACCCGGACCTTGGTCGCAGGCGTGGCTCAGCGTCGCAGCACGCGCGGGCGCAACAGCAGCGCCAACACCATCACCGCCAGGAAGCCGCCGTAGGCGTACAGCACCGCCATGATCTGTTTCCAGAGCCCGTCGGCCACCTCGGCCGCGCCCACCCGGTAACCCCAATGCATGAAGCCGGCGCTGACCAGCAGCGCCAGCACCAGCATGCCGGCGTCGAACAGGGTGCGGGTGCGGTGGCGCGGCTGGCGCGGGAACCACCAGTACAACGCCCCCATCACGCAGAACCAGGGGAGGAACAACAACAACGACAACCAGGCCATCGACGCATTCCTCCCGTGGGTTCAGTCCTTGGCAGCGGCCTCGCGCAGTGCCTGCAGCGCGTCCAGCACCGGTGCCATCTCGGCCTCCAGCCGGAACAATTCGCTCTGCAGCGCATCGCCCTGCTCGGCCTGCTTGATCACCGCGATCAGCTGGCCGGCATCGCGCGGCGAATCAAAGCCCTCGCTCTGGATCAGCAGCTGGCCTTCGCCGTCGAGCAGCTTGAAATAGAAGCGGCCGTCCTTCTCGCGGTATTGCTTGAACAGTGGCAGCGCGGCCTTGGCGACCACCGCGGCCTTGGGCGCATCGCCGGCGGTGGACAGGTCGCGCAGGCCCACCGCATGGCGCAGCTCCTTCAGCAACGGGATGGCGAACTGCTCGCGCAGCTGCTGGCCGCGCTGGCGCAGGATCGCCTCGATCTTCTCCGGCTCGGCCATCAGCGCGTTGTAGCGCTCGCGCAGCGGCGACAGCTCGCCGTCGATGCGCTCGAACAACTGCTGCTTGGCATCGCCCCAGCTGATGCCCGCGGCAAAGGCCTGCGCGAAGGCCGCGGTCTGCTCCGGCGTGGCGAAGGCCTGGTACATCTGGAACAACGCCGAGCCCTCGGTGTCCTTCGGCTCGCCCGGTGCGCGCGAATCGGTGACGATGGAGAACACCAGCTTCTTCAGCTCCTCGCGCGGGGCGAACAGCGGGATGGTGTTGTGGTAGCTCTTGCTCATCTTGCGACCATCCAGGCCGGCCAGCGTGGCCACCTGCTCGTCGATGATCACTTCCGGCAGGGCGAAGTACTCCTTGCCGTAGACATGGTTGAAGCGCTGCGCGAAGTCGCGCGCCATCTCGATGTGCTGGATCTGGTCACGCCCCACCGGCACGCGGTTGGCGTTGAAGATCAGGATGTCGGCGGCCATCAGCACCGGGTACATGAACAACCCGGCGGTCACGCCCGCGTCGTCGTCCAGCTGCTCCTCGCGGTTCTTGTCCACCGCGGCCTTGTAGGCGTGGGCGCGGTTGAGGATGCCCTTGCTCGCCACCACGGTCAGGAACCACATCAGCTCGGTGGTTTCCGGGATGTCGCTCTGCCGGTAGAACCACACCTTGTCCGGGTCCAGGCCACAGGCCAGCCAGCTGGCGGCAATCTCCAGGGTCGAACGCTGGGTACGCTCGGGCTCCTGCGACTTGATCAGGCTGTGCAGGTCGGCCAGGAAGAAGAAGCTCTCGATGTCCGAGGCGCGGCTGGCGGCGATGGCCGGGCGGATGGCACCGACGTAATTGCCCAGGTGGGGGGTACCGGAGGGGGTAATGCCGGTAAGGACGCGGGTAGTCATGAACACAAATCTGACGGACGGATTAACCGGCCCAGTGTAACGCCCCGGCCGGCTCCCTGCCCCCAACCCCACCGGCCGCGGCGGGACGTTCCAAGCCGCGTACCCCGCCAAAGGAGCCCGCCATGTACCGTTTCTGCGCCAGCCTGCTGTCCGTCCTCGCCCTGAGTGGCTTCAGCTACGGCCCCGTGCCGCCCCCGGCTGACGGCCCGGTGGCGGTGTCCATCATCGACCGCGATGGCGAGGGTGACCTGGACCAATACCCGCACCGCGGCCAGCGCTGGGTGGCCGGCAGCCCGGGCCACCGCTACAGCGTGCAGTTGCGCAACCGCACCGGCGAGCGCGTGCTGGTGGTGCTGTCGGTGGATGGCGTCAACGCGATCAGCGGCCAGACCGCCTCGCCCGACCAGTCCGGCTACGTGCTGGAACCGTGGCAGAGCAGCGAGATCACCGGCTGGCGCAAGTCCAATGCCGAAGTGGCGCAGTTCGTGTTCACCGACCACGGCGACAGCTACGCCAGCCGCACCGGCCGCCCGGCCAACGTCGGCGTGGTCGGCATCGCCGTGTTCGAGGAAGCCCGCGCCCGGGTCTACGACGACTACCGGCCGATGCCGGCACCGCGCCCGATGCCGCGCGGCATGGCCTCGGAGGCCCGCGCCGACAAGGCCGCTGCCGCGGAAGCATCGGCGGCGATGCCGTCCGCGCGCAGCCCCAGCGCCAACCGCCAGCAGCTGGGTACCGGCCATGGCGCGCGCGAGTGGTCGCAGTCCTCGTTGACCCATTTCGAACGCGCCAGCCGCACGCCGGTGCAGGTCAGCCAGATCCGCTATGACGCCCGCTCCCGCCTGGTCGCGATGGGCGTGCTGCCGCGCTACCGCGGCGGCAACGCCGCCACCCCGCAGGCCTTCCCAGGCGGCTTCGTGCCCGACCCGCCGGCCCGTGGGCGCTGAGTGACGGGCACGCCGGCAATGGAAAGGGCCGCTGGACGCGGCCCTTTCCCCGGCAAGGTACCCACGCGACTCAGTGGTAGTCCGGGTAGTCCTTGTGCAGGGCCTTCTGGAAGTCACGCACCTCGGTTTCGGCGCGGTCCTTGGCCCAGCCGTAGCGCTCCTGCAGGCGCCCGGCCAGGTATTCGGCGTTGCCTTCGGCGATGGTCAGGTCATCGTCGGTCAGGTCGCCCCACTTGGCCTGCGCCTTGCCCTTGAGCTGGCTCCACTTGCCGGAAATGATGTCTTTGTTCATCGGGCTGTCTCCGTTGGGGGAAAACGCGCTCAATCCGCGCAGGACCAGAGTGCCGCCGATGGTGTTGCCATCGGGTCCATGAAACGTTGGACGGCGATGATGTTGTTGAACACGTCTTCAGCTCACTGCCCGCCGACAATGAAAAAGGCCGGCATATGCCGGCCTTTTTCATTCATGCGGTGCGAGGCGATCAACGCTTCGCCGCATCCTCCACCTTCTCGCCCGCCTTCTGCACGTCCTTGCCGGCACCGGCAACGGTGTTGCAGCCGGACAGGACGGCGACCGAGAACAGCGACAGCAACATCAGGGCAACCAAACGCTTCATGTTTCATCTCCTGGGTGGGTTCAGTGGTCAAACCATCGCGGTGCGGGCGGCGCACCGCACTGTGATCAGCACTTGCCGTCGCTGCAGTCCTTCGCCTTGTCCTCGACCTTCTCGCCAGCCTTCTGCATGTCCTTGCCGGCACCGGCAACGGTGTTGCAGCCGCTGAGCATGCCGACCGAGAACATTCCCAACAGGGCCAACATCAGCACTCGCTTCATTCGATGACTCCTTCATTCGACTGCGGCTGCCGGTATCGAACACCGGTCGTCCCGCGTGTGAAGGAGAATCTGGCCGTTGCGCCGTGCAGTGGGCGTGAACATCACCGGCTCACGTTCAGGCAGGTCGCGATGGCGTCAGTGCGGGGTGGCCGGCGCCGGCAGGCGATGCGGCGACATGGGAGCAGTGGGTTTCCCGTCTGGTTGCGGCCCCGGATAAAACGTTGCCACGCCACGGGCAACGGGCCCTGCCGGCGTCGCCGCTTCCCTGCCAGGCACAGGGGAGCGCGTGGAGCGCTCGCGTCGAGCGCCCCACCTACCTCACGTCAGTCCCGCATCAGCGTCGATTTGCCGAACAGGCTTTCCACCAGGTCCACCGCCAGCTCCGCGGTGCGGTTCTGGTGGTCCAGCAGCGGATTGAGCTCGACGATGTCCAGCGACCCCATCCGCCCGGTGTCGGCGATCATCTCCATCACCAGCTGCGCCTCACGGTAGTTCACGCCGCCCGGCACCGTGGTGCCCACGCCCGGTGCGATGCTCGGGTCCAGGAAGTCCACGTCGAAACTCACGTGCAGGTGCGTGTTGGCATCGATGCCGTCCAATGCGGCTTCCATCGTGCGCTTCATCCCGGCTTCGTCGATGTAACGCATGTCATAGACATCGACGTTGTGCGTCTTGATCAGGCGCTTCTCCTCCGGGTCGACCGAACGGATGCCGATCTGGTGCACCTGCGCCGGCGTGATCGCCGGGGCCTGGCCGCCCAGGTGGGTCAATGCTTCCGGGCCGAGGCCGCACAGGCAGGCCACCGGCATGCCATGGATGTTGCCCGACGGGGTGACATCGGAGGTGTTGAAGTCCGAATGAGCGTCCAGCCACAGCACGCGCAACTGCTTGCCCTGCTCGCGGCACCAGCGCGCCACGGCGGTGATCGAACCCACGCCCAGGCAGTGGTCACCGCCGAGCATGATCGGCATGCGCCCGTCGCGCAGTTCGGCGTAGCTGGCCTCCATCAGCGCGTGGTTCCACGCCACCACTTCCTGCAGGTGGCGGTAGCCCTGCACCGGGCCGGTCCATGGGTTGCGCGGGCCGTCGAGGTTGCCGACATCGCGTACATCCACCCCACGCGCCGCCAACGCCTCCGGCAAGCCGGCGATGCGCAGTGCCTCCGGCCCCAGGCGCGCACCGCGATGACCGGCACCCACGTCGGTGGGCACACCGATCAACGAAACAGGACGAAAAACAGCCATACCACCTCCATTTCAGATGAAACCAGTTTAGTCGCGCGGCCCGCATCCGACCTGCCGCAGTGCAGCAGAGCTGGTTCATGGGCCGTCCTGCACACGATGAATGCACAACCCCTGCAGGCGTATGACGGCAGGCCCGGACGCGCCACGGCGTCGGGCACCGCCACCAC
>NZ_JAYFUH010000102.1:0-5177 GCF_034961085.1 Stenotrophomonas capsici
GCCATAGGAGGGCAGGGTGATCTCCTCCTTGCGCCGTTCGACGGCGGAGAACACCCATGCCAACACCAGCGCGCTGACCAGCACGCCGATGCCCGCGATCAGCCCGTAGCGCAGGCGCGCGCTCACGTGCGCCACCCGTACTGCCGGTGCAGTTCACCCATCAATGCCTCGAACTCGTCCTCGCTGGGCAGGCGGCCGGCATAGGCAGCGTACTGCCAGGTGCGCACCATGCGCGCGAACAGGGTGCGGTCGGATTCCTGCGGCATGCGCCGCGAGGCGCGCAGGCACTGCGCCTCGGTGGCGCCGGGTGGCAACACGATGTCGGCACGCTGGCCCAGCACCTCCACCGAGGCGCGGTACAGCAGGGCCAGTGCATGACGCGGCTTGCCTTCGCGCCACAGGCGGCGCGCGCTGCCCAGGATGTCCGGCGGCAGCACTTCGGGCACCAGCAGGGCGTCGTGCTGCACCGGGGTCTGCGCTTCGCGCGTGCGCCGGCCACTGCCACGCAGCCACGGCAACCACCAGCGGGCGGTGAGCGCCAGCACGATCAGCAGTGCGGCCAGCACGATCCACAGGATGCTTTCGCCGATCAGCGCGAGCACCTGGGAGACGAACGTCATGAACGACGGGTCACGCGTCTGGTCGCTGTTGTCCTGCGTGGGCTTGTCCCGTTCCTTGAATACCCACTTGTCCACCGTGCGCTTGGCGCCCAGCTGCGGATCCTCGTAGGCGCGTGCGGCGGCCTGGCGGAAGCCGTCGGTGTCGGCGTCGCCCTGGCCGAACACCGCATGCGGCGTGGCCGGGACGATCGCGTTCGACGGCGCGGCGGTTTCCTTGTGGTTGCTCAGCACCGAGTCGGGCAGGGCATTGCTCTGCTGCGCGCGCAGCGGCGCGATGCCGACCAGCAGGAACAGCACCATCAATGGTGCCAGCCGAGCCAGGCGCTCGCGCAGGCGGCGGAAGGCGATCTCCACGTCCCAGGCTTCCAGCTGGGTGCGGCGGTTGAGGTACAGGCCGAAGCCGGCACCGCTGTAGAACGGGCCAATCAGGGTCATCGCCCCCCAGGCCAGCAGGTTGAAGCCGATCCACGCCCACGCGGGCGTTTCGTCGCCGATCAGCGACCAGGAGGCACGCAGCGATTCGGGCAGGTCTTCCACCGGCATGAACATGAAGATCAGGGCGATGCCGGCCAGCTGCAGCATGGCCTCGAAGTGCCAGCACACCGAGGTCAGCAGCGTGGCGTGGCCATAGCTGGCACTGCCCAGTGCACGCCGGCGCATGCCGCGTTGCGGGCCATCGCCACCTTCCAGCAGGTCCACCGGCATCAGCAGCGAGCGTGCCGGGCTGAGCCGGCGCCAGCCCAGGTAGGCGCCGATGCCGCGCCAACCCCAGCGCAGCTGCGCGCGCAGTGTCTGAGCGGTGGTCGGCACCGCGCCGAAGGCACCGCGCGAGATCACGTACAGCGGGATCCGCTCGAATGCCGGTTTCAGCCACCACATCACCAACGCCGGCAACCAGAAGTTGTCCAGCCACAGGCCGAGCAGGTTGAGCAGCGCGAACACCGGCAGGGTGACCAGCAGCCAGGGCTTCCAGATGGCCCAGGCATGCCGGCGCACCAGCGCCGTGCCCAGTTCCATCGCCTCCCACTGCGAGCGGGCGCGCAGCACCACGTCGAGCTGGTCAATGCGCATGTGCGCTCCCACGTCCGCCGCGCCACAGCCAGAGGATCACCAGCGTCCACAGGACGCCGGAGACGGTCAGCTTGCCCCACATCGGCACCCACGCGATCGAGGACCAGAACGCCTCGATGAACGCGGCCACCAGCAGCATGAAGGCCACGCCCAGGCACAGCCGGGCGCCGACCCTGCCACCTTCGACCAGGGCGTCGATGCGGCGCATGCGGCCCGGTGCCAGCAGGCGCAGGCCCAACTGCAGGCCGGCGCCGCCGGCGATCACGATGGCGGTCAGCTCGAACGGCGCATGCCCGACCACGAAGCGCCAGAAGGGCTCGCCGAAGCCGGCCTGCTGCAGGTGGCCGGCCACCGCGCCGATGGTGATGCCGTTGAACAGCAGTACCAGGACCGTGCCGATCCCCGCCAACAGGCCACTGGCAAAGGTGCGCAGGCCGATGCTGATGTTGTTCATGATGTAGTGGCCGAACATCGCCCAGTCGGTGCCGCTGTCGCGGCCCAGGTGGTCGGCGGCCGGGTCGTACATCTTTTCCATCTGCGCGATCTGGGTGGTGCTCAACAGCATGTGGACCAGGTCCGGCTTGAGCTGCAGCAGCACGAAGATGCCCACCAGCGGCACCGCGAACAGCGCCAGCGCGGTCCACATCGCGCCGGCCTGGCTGCGCACGGCCAACGGGAAATCGGCGAACAGGAACTCCACCGCGCGCGACCAGCGCGGCGGCGGGGTGCGGTAGAGCAGGTTGTGGCCGTTCTGCGAGAGCTGCTGCAGGCGTTCGACCAGCTGCGGGCTGTAACCGCGGTGGCGGGCCAGCGCCAGCTGCTGGCACAACCGCCGGTAGCGCTGCGGGATGGTCTCATCGCCGGGCAGGTCGGCGTCCACGGTGCCGCGCACGCTGCGGGCATGGCCCCCGCGCCGCTGCAGCCACTGCTCGAACTGCTGCCACTCATGCTGGTAACGGGTGACGAACTGCTCCTGCTTCATCGCCGCCCCAACAACCAGTTGGCCATGGCATACAGGCGCAGCACGCCGGCCGCGCCGCGGGCCTGGCTCAGGCCCGAGGCGATGTCGGCCAGTTCGTTCTGGCGCGGCCCGGACAGGGCCGGCGCGCGGTCGGCGAAGGCGATCAAGGCGATCTGTTCACCGGGTTGCAGCGGCACCGGCGGGGCAAGCACGGTCTCGATCCGCGCCGGCGGTTCGGCCGCGCGGGGCGGGGCATGCACCACCAGCGAGCCGGCGACCAGGTCACCCAGGCGCCGGCCATAGGGGTCGCACAGGCAGCTGATCAGGCCCACCGCGTAGCCGAACGGCAGTGCGTCCACGGTGCGCAGCAGGTTGCGCACGATGGCCGGCATCCAGCCCAGCGGCGCACCGTCATTGGCGACCACGCGCAGGCCGAGCACGCGCTTGCCCAGTGTCTGGCCGAACCAGACTTCCAGCACGATCGGGTAGGCCCAGAACATCAGGAACATCAGGCCCAGGTACAGGCCCTGGCCGAAGTCGCCCAGGGCCAGCAGCACCGGGCTCATCACCATCAACACGCCGAAGCGGACCAGCAGGTCGATCAGCCAGGCCAGTGCACGCGGCACCGGGCCGGCGGCGGGCAACTGCAGCGGCACGCCTTCGGGCGTGATCACTTCGCGATAGGTATCGAGCATGGGAGCGCCCGCGGGCATCACGGCACCGCCTGCGCAGCGTGCTGCGTTGGCCCTGGCTGGCGGGAAGTCCGGTGTCCGGCCCGGACGGATGCCTGTGGCATTCGTGTCTCGACTGCGTCCTGTCAGGGTGCAGACTTTAACTGGCGCCCATGTGAAAGCCCAGCCTGCTGCCCGTGGCGGCAGGCTGGACGGGGGCGGCTCAGCGGACCGTGCCGCCTTCGCGCTTGCCGCTGAACAGCTTGCGGACGCCGGCACCCAGCGCGATCACGCCGATCAGCAGCAGCTTCCAGAACTTGGCCAGCAGCAGGCCCACCTTGGCGAACAGGCCGGCCTTGGCGGCCAGGCCACCACCGATCAGCGTGGCCACGCCGTAGGCGGCCACCTTGTCGGTGCTGGCGTTGTGGTCGGCGTAGCGCGCGCCCTCGTTGAACTCGGTCATCGGCAGCAGGCGGTCCATGCCGGTGCGCACCGCGGACAGGTCCGACATCGCCGACACCGCGTTGAGGCTCAGGTAGCCATAGCGGCCGAGCACGCGGATGTCGTAGTTCAGCGAGTGCGCGGGCTCGTTGTTGAAGGCCAGCTCACGCGCCCAGTACAGCTTCTTGCTGTCGGCGTCGTAGCGCGGCGGCACGGCCCAGCCGATCAGGTCCAGTGAGCCATAACCGGCCTTCACCCGCTCCGGGTTGGCCTCGCGGATGCTGGTCTGCATGGTCTCCAGCAGTTCGCTGTAGTCGATGTCCTTGGCGTCGCCATCGGACACGTAGCCGTCATCGGAGTAGGTGACCACCACCGCCCAGCTGCCGTCCTCGAGCAGGCCGGGGCTGCGCGGCACGATCAGGCCGAGCACGCTGTCATCGGGCGGGTTGCCCCACATGTCTTCCAGCACGCGGCGGGCGTCGGCCTTTTCCAGGTACTGGAACTCGTCGCCGAGGTTGAAATGCGCCTTGGCCGCCGGCACCGCGATCGGGCCGGTATGGAAGTCCAGCGACTTCACGAACTGCTCGGCGCTCATGCCCTGCTCTTCCTGGGCGGCGGCGGTAGCGGGCAGCAGGCACAACAGCGACGCAGCGGCCAGCAGGCCGAGCGCGACGGATTTGATCGACTTCATTTCTTGATCCTTCAAGGGGGCGTCCCCACGCCCAGGGCGCGCAGTTTGCGCGCCATCGCAACTGACGGCAATGGGCCGTTGGTCAGCCCTGCATGCCGCGGTACTGGTCCTTGACCTTGACGTAGTGGTCGGCCGAGTAGCGCAGGCCCTCGATGTCCTTCTCGCTGAGCTGGCGCATCAACCGTGCCGGGTTGCCCGCCCACAGCTCGCCGCTGCGCACCACCTTGCCCGGGCCGACCACCGCACCGGCGGCGATGAAGGCGTTGGCCTCGATCACCGCGCCATCGAGGATGCACGCGCCCATGCCGATCAGGCAGTAATCGCCGATGGTGCAGGCATGGATGATGCAGCCATGGCCCACGGTGACGCCTTCGCCGATCAGGGTCGGATAGCCGCCCTTGTTGTAGGGGCTGTCATGGCTGACGTGGATGATGGTGCCGTCCTGCACGTTGGTACGCGCGCCGATGCGGATGTAATTCACATCGCCACGGATCACCGTGCCCGGCCAGACCGAGGCGTCATCGCCGATTTCCACGTCACCGATGATGGTGCACGCCGGGTCCACGTAAACGCGCTCGCCGACGACGGGCATCTTGTCCAGGAAGGGGCGCAGGGCGGTCATGGCGAAAGCCGGCAAGGGGGGAGGGAATGATAAGGGGTAAGGGGAGGGACGGCAGCAATGACGATGCGGAATGCGCTTGGGCACCCGCGGCAGACCGGTT
>NZ_JAYFUH010000103.1:0-4220 GCF_034961085.1 Stenotrophomonas capsici
GTCACCGGCCATGAAGGTTTCGAACGCGTCTACCGCGTGCAGATGAACACCCTGGAGCTGATGGTCGCGCTGCTGCCGTCGTTGTTCGTCGCCGCCCGCTTCTGGCCGGCCGAATGGGTGGCGGGCATCGGTGCGGTCTACCTGGTTGGCCGCTTCATCTACTGGCGCGCCTACGTCGCTGCGCCGGCGGGGCGTGGCCTGGGCTTCGGCCTGTCGATGCTGCCGGTGCTCGCGCTGCTGCTGATGGCCCTGGCGGGCGCGATCCTGCGCTGATTGCCCGGTCGCGAAGCCGACGGCCCATCCGTCGCGCAGAGGTGGGCTACGGAAGCAGTGTCGGCTTCCAGCCAATCCCGAAACCGAACGCCCGTCACCAACGACAAAGGGAGCCTTGCGGCTCCCTTTGTCGTTTCCCTCACCCGGCTCAGAAATCCAGGCTGAGCTTGGCGTAGCTGTAGCGGCCCGGCAGGTCATAGGTGCCCGGGTCGTAGCCATTGAGCGTGCAGCTCAGGCAGATCGGCGGGTTCTTGTCGAACACGTTGTTGACGCCCACGGTGACCTTGACGCCCTTCATCCACGCATCGGTGCGCCAGCTCACCTGCGCGTCGTGGTACGTGGTGGCGCCCAGCCAATGCTGGTCGTTGGCGCTGTCGGTACAGATGTCGAAACCATTGGCCCCGGCGCAGCGTTCGCGCAGGCGGTCGATGTAGCGCATCGTCCAGCTCGCGTTCCAGTTGCGGAAGTCCCAGTTGGTGGTCAACGTCGAGCTCCACTCCGGGATCGCGCTGTCGTTGATCTCCACGCCCGGCGCCTTCGGTTCGGCCTGGCCGGATTCGTTGATTAGCTCGTAACGGGTGACCCAGGTGGCCTTCCAGTCGAAGCCGAGCTGGCCCCAGCCGGTCTCCGGCAGCAGCCAATGCGCGGTGAAGTCCCAGCCACTGGTGTTGATGGTGCCCAGGTTGGCCAGGATGTCCTCGAAGCGGATGATCTGCCCGCGGTCGTTGCGCGTGTAGCTGGCGCAGGCGGTGGCATCGCGGGTATCGATGCAGCGGTCGAGGATGGCCTGCGCATCCGGTGCCTGGATCGCGTCATCGATGGTGTGGCGGTAGAACGTCACGCCCAGGTCCAGCTTGCTCGACCAGCTGCTGTTCTCGGCCCAGCCCGGGCTCCACACCGCACCGGCCATGAACGAGCGGCTTTCCTCCGGCTGCAGGTCGCGGTTGCCGGAAGTGACCACCGAGATCTGCGGATTGGCCTGCTCGTAGCCGGCCGGCACGCCATCGGCCACGCACTTGGGCGTGGTGGAGGCGGCGTTGTTGCACGGGTCCACCAGGGTCGCGTCGAAGCGGCTCAGCGTGCCGTACAGCTCGCCGATCGACGGTGCGCGGAAGCCCTGCGCGTAGGACATGCGCAGCAGCAGTTCGTCGGCCGGCTGCCAACGCAGGCCGATCTTGCCGGTGCCGGTGCCGCCGAAGGTGGAGTAGTCCGAATAGCGGCCGGCGATGCTCAGGTCCAGGCTCTTGCCCCAGAAACCGCCACGCGCCAGCGGAACATCGAATTCCGCATAGGCTTCCTTCACCGTATAGCTGCCAACGGTGATGCCCGACGGCACGCCGTTGTACTCGCCGGCCACGGTGATCGGGTCAGGGTGGTATTCGCCCTTGTAGCTGCGCCACTCGGCACCGGCGGCGAAGGACACCGGCCCGGCCCAGTTGTCGAACAGCTCGCCGGTGATGTTGGCCGAACCCAGGCTCAGCGTGTTCTTGCTGCGGTCGCGCACCAGCGGCGAGATCCAGGCCAGCATGTCCGGGGTGATGGTGCCCGGCCCGCCGAAGATGTTCAGCGGCACGCAGCCGGCGATCGCCGCGCAGGCGGCCGGGTCGCCCAGCGCCTGGTTGATGTGCTTGATGTTGTAGCTGCCGGTGTTGGTCTGGGTGGCCTTGCTTTCACTGGTCATCGCGTTGATGTCCCAGTTCCAGGTGCGCTGGTTGACCTCGAAGGTGCCATCCAGCCCGGCCGCCGCGTACCAGGTCTTCACCTTCTGCTCGTAGCGGCGCGGCCCGCCTTCCACCGGGCGTCGCCCGATCAGGAACAGGTTCGGGTCGCTGCCCATCGTGGTCAGGTCGAAGCCGAACGGGTTGTAGGGGTTGTTGGCCGAGATCACCAGGTTCTTCTCGGCCCAGTCGTTGTAGACGCCGGCGTCGGTACCCAGGAAGAACGGTTCCGGCGCGGCCTGGTTGGCCGACTCGCGCTCGCTGTACAGGCCACGGAACCAGCCGCTGACGGCCGGGGTGAATTCGAAGCGCACCTGGCCGAACACCGACTTGCGCTCATTCGGGGTCAGCAACAGGTTGTACGGGGCGAAGTTGAAGCGGTCCGGGGTGCCGAAGCAATGGTAGTCATCGGTGCGCGCGCAGCCGGTCTGGCTGGGATCGAACTGCGGCGAGGTGACGCCGGTGTTGGAGGTGATGTTGAACACGTTGCCGCTGGGGTCGGCGAACACCAGCCGTCCCTGCGGCGTGGCCGAGCTGCCATTGGCCAGGCCGGTGCCCGGCACCGGCTCGCGCGCCCACTTGTACTCGTTGGAGCCGATCTCCTTCTGCTTGAACCACGAGCCGCCCACGATCCACTGCGCACGTTCGCCGCTCTTGCCGAAGCTGAAGTCCACCCCGGTCGTGCCGCCACCCTTGAGGTTGTAGTCGCCGTACTGCACCTCGACGTGGCCACCGTCGGCGCCCTTCTTGGTGATGATGTTGACCACGCCGGCGATCGCGTCGGAACCGTAGATCGACGAGGCACCGTCCTCCAGCACTTCGATGCGGTCCACCAGCGCCAGCGGAATGGTGTTCAGGTCGACCGACGAGCCCACCCCCGAGCCGGACGATTCGTTGACCCAGCGGATGCCGTCCACCAGCACCAGCACGCGCTTGGGGCCGAGGTGGCGCAGGTCCACCGTGGCCGCGCCGGCACCCACGCCGCCGCCATCGGGCGGGAAGCCGAAGTTGCCGCTGGAGTTGAGCTTGGTGCTCAGCGAGGCGCCGCTGGCGGTGAGGTGCTGGACCACATCGGCCACCGAGGTGTAGCCGGTGCGTTCGATGGCCTCGCGGGACAGCACCTGCACCGGCACCTGGGTTTCCAGTTCGGCCTTCTTGATGCGGGTACCGGTGACCTGGATCGTGTCCAGGGTGCGCGCGTTCTCGGTGGCGTCCTGGGCGGCCGCCGTGGCGGGGAGCAACAACAGGGAAAGCCGTACGGCGTGGGCAAGGCGTTGCGTGCGTAGCGAAGACAACTTCATCGGAAAGCTCCTCTGAATGCCGGACTACTTCTGGTGGGCCCGCCGCAGGGGCGGGTGCCACCGACTTGTAAACAATTCGTTAGGCGGCGGCAACAAGAAGGCGCCACAAAGCCGCATTCATGTGCCAACGGATGGCACTTTGGCGAAATCCGGCACAAAAAAAGGCAGGGCCAGGCCCTGCCAAACACACAATGTCAGGTGCGCCCCGGCGGCGCGGCGGTCAGCGGGCGGAGTAGCCGCCGTCGACCAGGTGGTAGCTGCCGGTGATGAAGGAGGCCTTGTCCGAGAGCAGGAAGCAGGTCAGCTCGGCCACTTCGTCGGCCGTGCCCAACCGCCCGGCCGGGTGCAGCGCCACCAGCCCGGCGTAGGCCTGCGCGTCCATGCCCTGCAGCAACGGCGTGTCGATGAAGCCGGGGCCGACCGCGTTGACCCGCAGGCCCTGGGCCGAGTATTCCAGCGCCGCGCTCTTGGTCATGCCGACCAGGGCGTGCTTGGCGGCGACATAGGCGGCCGAGCCGGCCCAGCCGTTGCTGCCCAGGATCGAGGCCATGTTGACGATGGCGCCGCCACCGGCGGCCAGGATCGCCGGCACTTCGTATTTCATCGCGTAGAACACCCCGTGCAGGTTCACGCCCAGCACGCGGTGCCATTCCTCCAGCGGGTAATCGGCGGTCTGCAGGCTGGCCCCGCCGATGCCGGCGTTGTTCACCGCCAGGTGCAGTGCGCCGAAACGCTCCACGCAGGCCTGCACCATGTGGCGCACGGCATCCGGGTCGCTGACGTCCACGCGCAACGGCATCACCCGATCACCCAGCGACATCGCCACCGCGGTGGCCGCGTCACCGTCGATGTCGGCGGCCAGTACCTGCGCCCCGCGCGCGGCCAGCTGGCGGACCACGGCTTCGCCGATGCCCGAAGCCGCGCCGGT
>NZ_JAYFUH010000104.1:0-6335 GCF_034961085.1 Stenotrophomonas capsici
GGTGACGGCAAGATCTTCGTCACCCCGCTCGAGCAGGTGGTGCGTATCCGCACCGGTGAAACAGGCGCTGACGCGCTCTAACCCCCACAGCCGGAGTCGACAATGCGAACGGAATTTTTCACCGGGCTCAAGGCCCGGTTCGGTGGCCTGTGCCTGTCGTTCATGCTCGCTGTCATGGCGGTGGGCATGCTTCCCTCACACGCGTTGGCCCAGCAGGCCACGCCGCCGCAGCCGGAGGCAACGCAAGGCGCGGCACCGGCAGTTGCCGCCGAGGCCACGGCCGAAGCCGCCGCCGAGGCGGCACCCAGCTTCGATCGCGGGGACGTGGCGTGGATGCTCACCGCCACCTTGCTGGTGCTGATGATGGTGGTGCCGGGCTTGGCGCTGTTCTATGGCGGCCTGGTGCGTGCCAAGAACGTGCTCTCGGTGTTGAGCCAGGTGCTGGTGGTGTTCTCGCTGGTGCTGATGCTGTGGGTGGCCTATGGCTACAGCGCGGTGTTCAGTGCGGGCAACCAGTTCTTCGGTTCCTTCACCCAATTCGCCTTCCTCAAGGGCTTCACCCCCGAATCGGTGGGCAACACGCCTATCGCCGGGTTGCCGGACTTCCTGTTCGTGGCCTTCCAGTCCACCTTCGCCGGCATCACCACCGCGCTGATCGTCGGCGCGTTCGCCGAGCGCATCAAGTTCCGCGCGGTGCTGTTGTTCTCGGCGTTGTGGTTCACCCTGAGCTACATCCCGATGGCGCACATCGTCTGGGGCGGCGGCTATCTGGGTGAGATGGGCGCGATCGATTTCGCAGGCGGCACCGTGGTGCACATCAACGCCGGTGTCGCCGGCCTGGTGGCGGCGTGGTTCGTCGGCAAGCGCCTGGGCTATGGCCAGACCGCATTGAAGCCACACAACCTGCCGCTGACCTGGATCGGCGCGATGCTGTTGTGGGTGGGCTGGTTCGGCTTCAACGCCGGCTCGGCCGCGGCCGCCGACACGGTCGCCTCGCTGGCCTTCATCAACACCGTGCTGGCCACCGCTGCCGCGGTGCTGGGCTGGACGCTGGTGGAAGCGGTGACCAAGGGCCATCCCTCGGCGCTGGGCGCGGCTTCCGGCGCGGTCGCCGGCCTGGTGGGCGTGACCCCGGCCTGCGGCACGGTGGGCCCGCTCGGTGCGATCGTGATTGGGTTCGTCACCGGCATGATCTGCGTGTGGGGCGTGACCGGGCTCAAGCGCCTGTTGAAGGCCGATGACACCGCCGACGTGTTCGGCGTGCACGGCGTGGGTGGCATCGTCGGTGCGATCCTCACCGGCGTGTTCAGCGCACAATCGCTCGGCGGCACCAAGGCCGACCTGGATATCGGCCACCAGCTCTGGGTGCAGGTGGTCAGCGTCGGCTTCACGGTGCTGTGGAGCGCGGTGGTCACCGCGGTGATCCTGCTGGTGGTGCGCGCGCTGGTCGGCCTGCGCGTGAGCGAGGAAGCCGAACGCACCGGCCTGGATGTCACTACCCACGGCGAATCCGCCTACGAGGCCTGAGCGCCGCTTCAAAAGCCCCTCTCCCGCCAGCGGGAGAGGGGTTGAGGTGAGGGCCGCGCCAGCATCCTGCCGTAGGTCACTTGCTTTCCCACCCGCGGCAACGTGCAATGCCCGGCATGAACCACAAACTCCTGTTGCCGCTGGCGCTGGTCGCCGCACTCGCCGCCTGCACCACCACGCCGCAGCGCAATCCCCTGGCGCAATGGGTTCCCTCGGCGAACCACAACGCACGCCAGCCGGTGATCATCGTGCTGCACCACACCGACCAGGATTCGGTGCAGCAGAGCCTGGACACGCTGCGCAGCGCCAACAGCGGCGGCAAGGTGAGCTCGCACTACCTGGTTGGGCGCAAGGGTGACCTGTACCAGCTGGTCGCCGACAGCGAACGTGCCTGGCATGCCGGTGGCGGGCGCTGGGGATCGATCACCGACCTCAACTCCACCTCGATCGGCATCGAGATCGACAACGACGGCGAGAGCCCGTTCAGCGCACCGCAGATCGCCACGCTGCTGCGTCTGCTCGATGACCTGTGCACCCGCTACAACATCCCGCGCAGCCAGATCATCGGCCATGCCGACCTGGCCCCGTCGCGCAAGGCCGACCCCAGCCGATTCTTCCCCTGGCAGCAGCTGGCCGAGGCCGGCTTCGGTATCTGGCCCAAGGCCAGCGATGGCGCGGCCCCGGAAGGCTTCGACCGCTGGCTGGCGCTGCAGGCGCTGGGTTATCCGATGGACGACCGTGCCGCGGCCGCGCGCGCCTTCCACCGGCGCTTCCGTGGCAGCGACACGTTGCCCGCCGAGCTGGATGCCGAAGATGCCCGCATCCTCCACTCTCTGCTGCAGCAGGTGAAGTGAGCGACCGCGCCCGGTGGCATGGTCGCCGGGCGCGGTCTCAGTTGACGCTGCACTGGACCTGCACGTTGATCTGGCTGTTGGCCGGGAACGCCGTCACCGTCGTCCCGTTGGCGGTCAGCAGGTCCGCCGGCGCCTGCGGGCAGGTCGCATTGTTGGTGGGTGTGCAGGAGAGCACCTGGCAGTTGGACAGCCCGCTCGCCGGCGTGTCCTTCAGGACCGCGCCACCGGCATCGCCCGGGCCGCCGTTGCGGAACTGCAGCGAATAGGTCGTGCTGCTCCCGGACGGCACGCTGGCCACGGCATTGGTCTTGGTCACGGAGAGGTCGACGCCGGCCGCATTGGTGAAGGTGCAGGTGATGTTCGCGCCCTGGACGATGGCCGCGGCCGGCAGCGTGACGCTGCGGTTGGGCAGGTCCACGGTGCCGCTCACGCCGGCGGGCAGGCCGCTGCACTGGATCGCGCTTAAGGCGAAGCCCGGCGTCTGTGCCTCGGTCAGCGTGGTGGCCGTGTTCACCGCCGTCAGCGCACGCGCGCTGCCGGCCACGGCCTGGCCGGCGCTGGTCGTGGTCAGCGTCTGCGAGGGCAGGCCATTGGTGCCGGTGAAGGTGAAGGCGCCCACCGCGCGTTCGCTGATCTTGCGCGCGGTCACCACCGGCCGGGGCGTGTTGGTGATGGTGCAGGTGTACTGCGTGTTGGCCGCCACCGCGATGGTCCAGTCGGGGCCGGTCCCGCTGGGCGTGTAGGCCTGCTGCTGGCCGTTGAGCTGGTAGGACGTGCAGCTGATGCTCTTGTCGTAGTCACCGATGGCCTGGACGCTGTTGGCCGCCATTTCATCGCGCACGACGTGGTTGCCGGTGCTGACCTGCAGCGCGCCGGTGCTGGCCTGCTGCCCCGTCCCGGCGCCGCTGGTGGAGGCCGCGCGCAACGTGTTGTTGCCCTGGCGGATGGAGACGGTGAACTGGTCGTTGGGCGCGATGCGGCCCAGGTTCACCACCTTGTTGACCATGATCGCCGGCACCGGGTAGACGATGCTGCCGGCGCAGCCGCTGGAACTGCTCGCCTGCGAGGGGTCGCTGAACTGGGTGGCGGGAATGATCTGCGCCGCCCCGCCGTTGATCGAGGGATGCTGCCAGCGCAGCCGGTTGAAGTTCAGGCCGCCGGCATTCACCCAGTAGATGCGCATCAGGGCACAACTGTTGGCGACGTCGGCGTTGAAGCTGCCGATGGCCCGGAAGTCGGTTTCGCCGCTGGTGTAACTGCTCAGTGCGCCGACCGGGATGTCGTAGTTGGCGGTGCGGTAGGCGGTACTGGTGTAACTGGAGGACATGCTGACCTGCACCGAGTCGTCATGCGCCACGGAAAGCGTGTAGGTGCCGGCAACCGGGAACCGCACCAGCGTGTACATCACCCGGCCCATGGCCTGGTAGCGGCAGGGATCGGTCTGCAGGTTGGCGGCGGTGCGGCTGTCGCACAACGCGAACGGATTGCTGCCGTAGTCCACCAGCGCCGAGGTGCCGGTGCGGACCGCATTGGCCGGGTTGTTGGCCAGCGCGGAGAGGTTGGCGATGGTGGCGGGGTTGTTGACGAACCGTGGGGCGCCTTGCGGACCGATGTAATTGGCATCGGATGCGATGCTGGTCGTGCCACGGTAATCCTCCCACAGCACGTTCTGTGCGGCCGCCTGGAACGCGGTCATGGCCAACAGCAGGCCGGCGATGCCGGCGCCACCGGCACGCCAGAGGCCGGAAAGCGTGGTTCGAGCGTGAAGCGTTGGCATGTCATCCCCTGAAGTGTCACTTGCCGCAATGGCGCGGATAGTGGCCTTGGCGGTGCCAAGCCGCCGTGACGATGCTGCCCAGCCGGTCGCCTTTGCACTACATTGGTGCAATGACGATGCCTGATGACCGCCCCGCGCTGGACGTGCTGGGTACCCCCGTGGCCTGGGCCAGCGCCGATGGCCGCATCCTTGGCACCAACCCGGCCTTCGCGCGCTGGATGGGCGTGAGCGTGCGCCGCCTGGTCGGCCAGCCGCTGGTCTCGCTGGAGGCGCAGGGCGAGGCCCTGGCCAACTTCCTGGCCCGCGACGAGCGCGACGTGCTGCGCCTGCATCGGTTGATCCTGGCCCTGCCGGGCGAGAGCCCGCGTTTCGCCGAGGGCTGGTTGAGCCGGCTGGAGGAAGGCGGCTGGCTGCTGGAGGCCTACCCGGTGGACGAGTTCGTCGCGCCCGACCCGGCGCAGGTGCTGCCCGGCGCACTGTCGGCCGCCCTCAAGGGCTTGGCCCACGAGCTGCGCAACCCGTTGGCCGGGCTCAAGGGCGCCGCGCAGCTGCTGGCCCGCCGGGCCCAGGGCCGCGACGCCGGCGAGCGTGAGTTGATCGACCTGATCGGCGCGGAGATCGAACGCCTCAACGGCCTGCTCGAACAGCTGCTGTCACCGGCCCCGGCGCGACCGCACGCGGCCATGAACATCCACGCCGCGCTGGAGCGGGTGCTGCGCCTGGCCGAGAGCGAGGCGGGCTGGTCGGTGCGTATCCAGCGCGATTACGACCCCAGCATCCCAGAGTTCGACGGTGACCCCGACCGCCTGACCCAGGCCGCCTGGAACCTGGTGCGCAACGCCATCCAGGCCGGCGCCACCGTGGTGACGCTGCGCACCCGGGTCGAGCACGGTCTGCGCATCGGCGACCAGATCCAGCCGTTGGCGCTGCGCCTGGAAGTGGCCGATGACGGCCGCGGCGTGCCCGAGGACATGGCCGAGCACCTGTTCCTGCCGCTGGTCAGTGGCCGCGCCGAGGGCACCGGCCTGGGCCTGGCGCTGGCCCAGCAGGTGGCGCGCGAACACCGCGGCACCCTCGGTTACCGTTCGCGCCCCGGCCACACGGTGTTCACCGTGCTGCTGCCGCTGGGCACACAGGAGGCCCGTGATGCCTGACCCCACCACCGCCACCGTTTGGGTGGTCGATGACGACCGTTCGGTACGTTTCGTGCTGACCACCGCGCTGCGCGAGGCCGGCTACACCGTCGAAGGCTTCGAGCATGCCGCGGCGGCCCTGGCCGCGCTGGAAACCCGGCCGGTGCCCGACCTGCTGTTCACCGACGTGCGCATGCCCGGCGACAACGGCCTGGCACTGCTGGAGAAACTCAAGGCCGCGCATCCGCAGCTGCCGGTCATCGTGATGAGCGCCTACACCGACGTGGCCAGCACCGCCGGAGCGTTCCGCGGCGGTGCGCACGAGTTCCTGTCCAAGCCGTTCGACCTGGACGATGCGGTGGAACTGGCCCGGCGCGCGCTGCCCGAGCCGTTGGTGGAGGACCCGCCGGCGGCGCCACCACCGGCCGCCGTGGCCAGCCAGGGCGCGCCGCAGCTGATCGGCGACACCCCGGCCATGCGTGCGTTGTTCCGCGCCATCGGCAAGCTGGCGCAGGCGCCGTTGTCGGTGTTGATCAATGGCGAAACCGGCACCGGCAAGGAACTGGTGGCCAACGCGCTGCACCGCGAGTCGCCGCGCGCGAAGGGGCCGTTCGTGGCCTTGAACACCGCCGCCATCCCGGCCGAACTGCTGGAAAGCGAACTGTTCGGGCATGAGGCCGGCGCGTTCACCGGCGCGCACAAGCGCCATATCGGCCGCTTCGAGCAGGCCGATGGCGGCACGCTGTTCCTGGACGAGATCGGCGACATGCCGCTGCCGCTGCAGACCCGCCTGCTGCGCGTGCTGGCCGAGGGCGAGTTCTTCCGCGTCGGCGGGCGCGAGCTGATCCATGTCGATGTGCGCGTGGTCGCCGCCACCCACCAGGACCTGGAGGCACTGGTCGAGCAGGGCCGCTTCCGTGCCGACCTGCTGCACCGGCTGGACATGGTGCGCCTGCTGCTGCCACCGCTGCGCGAGCGCCTGGCCGATGTGCCGCAGTTGGCCGAGACCTTCCTGGCCAATGCCGCACGACGGCTGGACATGCC
>NZ_JAYFUH010000105.1:0-11380 GCF_034961085.1 Stenotrophomonas capsici
CGTGGCAGGCGGCTGCGGAAGTCGCTCGCCTCGAAGGGGGTGCTCGCATCCATCGCGCCCGTCAAAAAGCCCCGCCCCAGCGGGCTGAACGGCACGAAGCCGATGCCCAGTTCCTCCAGCAGCGGCAGGATCTCCTGCTCCGGCTCGCGCCACCACAACGAGTACTCGCTCTGCAGCGCGGCCACCGGTTGCACCGCATGCGCGCGGCGGATCGAATCCGCGCCGGCTTCGGACAGCCCGAAGTGCTTCACCTTGCCCTCGGCGATCAACTCGCGCACGGTGCCGGCCACGTCCTCCATCGGCACCGCCGGGTCGACGCGGTGCTGGTAGAACAGGTCGATGCGGTCGGTGCGCAGGCGCTTGAGCGAGGCCTCGGCCACGGCACGGATGGTCTGCGGCCGGCTGTCCACGCCCTTGTTGCCGTCGGCATCGCGGAAGCCGAACTTGGTGGCGATCACCACCTGTTCGCGGATCGGCGCCAGGGCCTGGCCGAGCAGGTCCTCGTTGGTATACGGGCCGTAGACCTCGGCGGTATCGAAGAAGGTCACGCCACGCTCGAAGGCCGCGCGCAGCAACGCGATGCCGTCGGCGGTGCGCACCGGCTGGCCGTAGGCATGGGTCAGCCCCATGCAGCCCAGGCCCAGCGCGGAGACTTCCAGCCCGCTGTTTCCAAGTACACGCGTGCGCATGCGGTTCTCCCTGCGATCAGGCGGCCAGCGAGGCCATGTCGATCACGAAGCGGTAGCGGACGTCGGACTTCTCCATGCGCTCGAAGGCATGGTTGATCTCGTCCATGCGGATCATCTCGCAGTCCGGCAGGATGTTCTTCTTCGCGCAGAAATCCAGCAGTTCCTGGGTCTCGCGGATGCCACCGATCGGCGAGCCGGCGATGCGACGTCGGCCCAGCAGCAGCGGCACCGTGCTGGTTTCATCCATCGGCCCGATCTGGCCGACGATCACCAGCGTGCCGTCCACGTCCAGCAGCGGCAGGTACGGGTCCAGTGCATGCTTGACCGGCACGGTATCGATGATCAGGTCGAACGCGGACGCCGCCTGCGCCATGGCCTCGGCGTCCTCGGACACCAGCAGGCGGTCGGCGCCCAGCGCCAGCGCGTCGGCACGCTTGCCCGGGCTGCGGCTGAGCACGGCGACGTCCGCGCCCAGACCGACGGCCAGCTTCACCGCCATGTGGCCCAGGCCACCCAGGCCGATCACGCCGACGCGGCTGCCGGGACCGATGTTCCAGTGGCGCAGCGGCGACCAGGTGGTGATGCCGGCACACAGCAGCGGCGCGGCGCGCGACAGGTCCAGCCCGTCGGGCATGCGCAGGCAGAACTCCTCGCGCACCACCAGATGCTTGGCGTAGCCGCCCTGGGTTGGTTCCCCGCTGATCCGGTCGGCCCCGGCGTAGGTGCCCACCATGCCCTGGCGGCACAGCTGCTCCTCGCCACGATGGCACTGGTCGCATTCCATGCAGCTGTCGACCATGCAGCCCACCGCCACGTGGTCGCCGACCTTGTAGCGGCTGACATCGGGGCCGACCTCGATCACCCGGCCGACGATCTCGTGGCCCGGCACGATCGGGTAGTAGCTCCAGCCCCAGTCGTTGCGCGCGGTGTGCAGGTCCGAGTGGCAAACGCCGCAGTAGATGATTTCCATCGCCACGTCATTGCCGCGCAGCGTGCGGCGCTCGAAGGCGTAGGGGGCCAACGGCGAGGTGGTGTCGTAGGCGGCGTAGCCGAAGGTCTTCATGCGGGCATCCTGTAGCGGGGAACGAAGCAAGGCCGACAGTCTAGGCAGCCGACCGTGACGGATTAAGTCACGACGGCGGGATGCGGTAATGAGCACTGCTCATCAATCCCGGCAGGAGCGGCCTTGGCCGCGAAGCCGGGGTACGACCCGTGGCGGGGTTCATGCGATCACGGATGGGATGACGGTCTGCGGGCGTGTTGATTGGCGATGCAGCGTACTGCGCGGCCACGGCGCGCCTACCCGGCGGGGTGGCGCAGGGCCTCGATCACGACCTGCAGGGCCCGCGAGGCCTGGCGGCGGCTGGGGTAGTACGCATAGTAGCCGTCGTAGGGCTCGCACCAATCCTCCAGCACCCGTTGCAGGCGACCGGCGGCCAGGTGCTCGTGCATCAGGTCTTCGGGCAGGTAGGCCAGGCCCACGCCGGCCAGCGCCGCGCGTAGTGCCGGGGCACTGCCGTTGAAGATCCACTGCCCTTCCACGCGTGACTTGTACTGCACGCCATCGCGGTCGAACTCCCAGGGCAGCAGGCCGCCATGGGTGGGCAGGCGCATGCCGATGCAGTTGTGCGTGACCAGCTCCTGCGGTGTACGCGGGATGCCATGCGTGGCGAAGTACGCCGGCGTGGCTACCACCGCGATGCGCTGTGGCGGGCTGACCGGCACCGCGATCATGTCGCGCGCCAGGTGTTCACCGAGGCGGATGCCGATGTCGAAGCGCTGCGCGACGATGTCGGTGAGGCCATAGTCCACCGCCACTTCCACCTTCAGCTGCGGGTACTGCGGCAGCATCGACGACAACCGCGGCCAGACGTACAGGTCGGCGGCATGGCCGGTGGTATTGATGCGCACCGTGCCGACCGGCGTATCGCGGAACTGGCCCATCATCGCCAGCTCGGCCTGGATGTCCTCCAGCCGCGGTGCCACCGATTCGTACAGATGCTCGCCGGCCTCGGTCATCGACACGCTGCGGGTGGTGCGGGTCAGCAGGCGAATGCCCAGCCGTGCCTCCAGCTCGCGCATGGTGTGGCTGAGCGCGGACTGCGACACCCCCAGCTGCGCGGCCGCACGGGTGAAGCTGCCTTCCCGGGCAATGGTGACGAAGGCCAGCAGGTCGTTGAGGTTGTCGCGGGACATGGGGGCACCGGAAACGTGGTGCCCCATCTTGGGCGCGGTGCGCGATGCCTGCAATGCGGAGCACGGGCAGGGAGCAGAAGCGAAGCAACAGCAAAGCACCCCTCCCCAACCCTCCCCTTGCTGTCGCAAAGGGAGGGGGCAACAGCGAAGCACCCCTCCCCAGCCCTCCCCTGCACCTGCGGTGCAAGGGAGGGGGCAACGGCGGGGCTGTGCTGTATGCGTTCGGACCATGCACAACCGCCCCCTCCCTTTGCCACAGCAAGGGGAGGGTTGGGGAGGGGTCGCTCCACCGCGCCTCGATCAGAATGCTCCCTGCACCGCCATTTCCCAACGCGTGCCGGCGAGATCATCCCCGAACAACGCACGTGCATGGCGATCGGTGCCATGCACGCTCAGCCGCACCTCCAGCGGCGTCACCACGCTCCAGATCGCATTGAGCTGCCCATGCGCATAACCACCGCCGCGCGCGTCCTGCAACGCGTAGTAGCCGGCCATGGCTTCAAGGCGCAGCCGCTCGTTCACCGGCCAGCGCGCGCCCAGCTGGCTGTACAGGCCATCCTGTCGGGTCCCCAACGCCTGCGATGACCAGCCCAGTGAGAGCCAGTAGTCGCGCCGCCAGGTCACCGTCGTGTTGAGCTCGGTCCAGTTCAGGTCGACGGTCGTGGCCGGATAGCGGTAATGCAGCAGGTTGGCATCGATGCTCCACTCCGGGGACAGTGCGCCCGCCCAGCCCACGCTGACATCCAGCTCGCTGCTGGCGTGCACCTGTGGGGCAAACTCGACGTTGGAGCCGGACACCGCGGCGTACAGCCCCTCCGCTGCGGCAACACGGAAGCCCGCCTGTACGGCCGCATCGCCCTGGGTCTGGGAGGAACCGCGCCACACGTAATCGCTGGTCAGCGTCGCATTGCCGCTGATGGTGGCAGCGAAGGCATCCGGGTTGCAGCCGAAGGTGGCTGCCACGAGGATCGGCAGCAGGAGGGTCGAAGGTTTCATGGGGGTTTCCGGGAAGGACCGCGCACCCTGCGCGGCGACCCGGAAAGTGTGGTTTTCCCTCGCGTAAACCCGCGATGGCGATGACCGTCCGCCGCCATCAAATCCGCATAAAACCTCAGGGCGCCGCACCCGCTTCAAGGAACACCGGGTCCTGCGCGCCCCTCGGCCCCGGTGCTTGGAAGGCCGGCAGCATCCGGATCGGATCCTCCGGCGGCCCACAGCGCAGCAACTGCCACTGGCTGGGCTTGAAACGCGCCTGTGCGCCGTCCGGCTCGCCGACGGCGAACTCGGCCACGATGTCGTAATCGATCAAGGGCACGTTGAACCACGCATCGTCACCGGCCTTGCAGTCCAGGTGCGGGACATCGGGGTCAAGCACGTAATCACCGCTGTCGCCGTCGAAGCGGTACACCGGGCCGATGCGCTGGTCACCGGCCAGGGTCACGCGGGTGGCCGAGGTTTCCAGTTGGGTGGCCCACACGCCTGCCACCTGCACGGGGTGCGGAAAGCGCAGCCGGTCCAGCCCGCGCAGCTCCACCGGCCGTTGCGGCTCACCGTTGTCGAACGGGTCATAGCGATTGACCAGGGTGCCGCGTGGCACCTGCAACTCGCCGTACTGGAAGTCCCGGTCAAGCAGGAAGCTGCGGCGGCGCTGCTTGTACCCGTCCTGGAGCGCGATCTGCCGGTCGATCTGGTGCAGCTTCACCACCACGACGACCGCCCAGCCACACAGAACCACCGCCAGCACGCTCCACAGCCGCACCTTCCAACTGAAGAACGCCGCGATGCTGCCCCTCCTGGCCAGGAAGTACCACCCCGCATAACCCGCCAAGGCCACCGCCAACCCGACCCCCAGCGTCGGCAGCACGAACATCAACAGCAGCATCTGCCACGAAATCAGGGGTCCGGGAATCATCGCCCACCACGATCCAGCATCATTTCCATGCCCCATCGTAGCCGCTACGCGCCGGCTTATCCGCTGGACGCATATCGCTACAACCCATCCACATCAGCGCGATGTCGATCCGGCCCGGTTCGGCATCACCCTGCGGGGCGGCTTCGGTGCAGAATTGCGCGCCCGCCCCCCGCCCCGCCGTGATGAAATCCCTCCCCGTGCCCCTGCATTCCCTGCGCAGCTGGTTGAGCATCGAGCGCAACCAGACCGGGCATGGTGAGAAGTGGATCTCCGCGCTGGGCGCACTGCTCGGCATCCTGGCGGTCTACCAGCTCACCCATTGGTGCTTCCCGCACGGTTTCCGCGGCAATGCCGGCGGTGCCATCCTGCTCGCCTCGATGGGTGCCTCGGCGGTGCTGGTGTTCGCAGTCCCGCACGGTGCCCTGTCGCAACCGTGGCCGGTATTGGCCGGACATCTGTTCTCGGCCTTCATCGGCGTCACCTGCCAGATGCTGGCACCGGACCATGCATGGACCGGTGCGGTGGCCGTGGGCCTGGCGGTCGGCGCGATGCATTACCTGCGCTGCATCCATCCCCCCGGGGGTGCCACCGCGTTGGCCGCGGTGATCGGTGGCAGCGACGTGCACGCGCTGGGCTACCAGTACCTGCTCACGCCCGTGGCGATCAACGTGGCGGCCATCCTGCTCGCCGCGGTGGCGTTCAATGCCTGCTTCGCCTGGCGGCGCTACCCGGTGCACCTGCATCGCCGGCAACCGCGCGCGGCGGCGGTCGTCCCGCTGCAGCGCCGGGTGGACCTGACCCAGGAGGATTTCCACGCAGCGATCGGCCAACTCAACTCCTTCGTCGACATCACCGACGAGAACCTCACCGAGCTGCTGGAGCTGGCCAAGCAGCACGCCGAGCGCGACACCCTGCATCCGGCCACGATCACGCCGGGCCGCTACTACAGCAATGGCCGGCTGGGCCGCGCCTGGAGCGTGCGCCGCATCGCGGTGACGCCGGCGCTGGACGGCCCGTCCTCCGACCGGCTGGTGTACGCGGTGGTGGCCGGTGACGGCATCGGCAGCATCGGCCACGCCAGTGCCGCGGAACTGCGCCAATGGGCGCGCTTCGAGGTGGCGCCCGACGATGGCGGGCGCTGGAGCAAGACGCGGGAAGACTGAGCGCCCGCGCGTAACCGGTCAACCGGTGCCGCCGGGACGCCACGCCCGTCGTGCCGTCCCTGTTTCAACACCGCAGGTGACCACGGTCTGGTCCCTGCCGGCAGGCGTCAACCGCCGGACCACCGGCCGCCGCCCTGGGCGCAGCTGTCCGGCAGCACCGCCAGGTCTTCGGCGGAGCGCTCGTAGTAGTAGCCATCGAATGGGTGGCCGAACAGCTGCTTGCAGCTGCCCTGCGATGGCGACGGGCAGGCGTCCATGTAGGTGATCTGGCCAGCCTTGCCTCCCATCTGCGCCGAGGTCTGCGCCAATCCCTCGCACATGCGCTTGAGTTCGGCTTCGCTGGACGCACCGGTGGTCTGCACGCAGTCGCGCGAGCGGATGGTCTTCCCCAGCACGTTGAACTCGCCGGCGATCATGCAGGCGTGGCCCTGCGGCGCCTGGCCCGGCGCCTCATGGACCACCGTTGCATTGGGCGCGGGCTCGGTGCCGGCTTCCGGCGCTTCCGGTGCCGGCGCAGGTGCTTCAGGCGTGGCCGGCGCGGCAGGTGCTGCCGGTTGCGTGCACGCGGCCAGGCCGATCACGCAGACCAGCCCAAGTGCATATCGGTGGATCGTCATTGCCATGCGGTGCTCCTTGCGATTGATTGCAGGGACCGATCCTGCCGCATGCGTGGCCGATACACCACCCGTCCGGTCGGCCGGTGTCGCCTTCAGCGTGTCGCCGGCGTGGGTGACACCGCGCATCGTCGGCAGCCACCGCCGTCGCCGGATCAGTCGCGGTCCGGCGCACCCAACGGGAACAGGTGCCGGTACATCCGTGCTTCCTCCACCGCACGCGCGAACGAGGGGCGCGCCAGCAGGCGGGCGCGGTAGGCCTGCAACGCGGGATAGCGGTCGGCGATGCGCGTGGTCCAGTCGGCGTAGAACAGCGCGGGCGCTGCGGCGCAGTCGGCCAGGCTGAACGCGCTGCCGCAGGCCCATGCGCCGTCCTGCAGCCGGCCCTCGACCCAGCCGTAGGCCCGTTCCAGCTTCTGCGCGGCATCGGCATGCGCCTGCGCGCGCCGCGCCGGGTCACCGCTCAGTGCACCGGCCACCGCCTGCTGTACCGGGCTCATCACGTGCAGGTCGAAGAAGCGGTCCATGAACCGCACCGCCAGCGCCTGCATCGGATCGTCCGGGATCAGCCGCACCGCGCCGGCATGCCGCAGCTGCAGGTACTCGATGATGATGCTGGTTTCCACCACGTCACGATCGCCATCGAGCAGCAACGGGAACTTGGCCAACGGCCAGTGCTGCAACCACTGGCTGACGTGCTCCGGCGTCTCCGGGCCCAGGCTGCGGAAGGTGAACGGCGTGGCGTTCTCGTACAGCGCGATCAGCACCTTCTGCGTGTACGAGGAGAACGGGTGACCATAGAGCACCAGCGACATCGGCCCATCTCCCGGCATCCAGTGATTGCGCGTTGTAAGCCCGCACGCACCGCCGCACAAGTGCCGGCCAGGCGCCTATCCGCGCGCGGGGGCGCATGCGCATCCGTCAGGATGCCTCGGTCGTGGATGCGGGGAGTGTGTCGCGGGTAAGCCACCAGAACAGCCACGCGGCGCAGCTGATGGCCGCGCCCAGCGTGCAGACGCCGTTCCAGCCAAAGCGTGCGTAGGTGGCGGTGGTGGCGATGGCGCCCAGGCCGCTCCCCACCGCGTAGAACAGCATGTACAGGCTCACCAGGCGGGCGGCGGCCTGTGCCTGCCCGCGCAGGATCAGGCTCTGGTTGGTCACGTGCAGTGCCTGCCCGCCCATGTCCAGCAACACGATGCCGGCCACCAGCGCCCACAGCGAGGCCGGCATCCACGACAACGGCCACCACGCCAGCACGAGCAGCAGCAACGCCAGCGCCGTGGTGGCCTGTGCCCGGCCGCGGTCGGCCCAACGGCCCGCGCGCGCGGCGGCCAGCGCGCCCACCGCGCCCACCAGCCCGAACGCACCGATCTGCGTATGCGAGTACCCGTAAGGGGCTGCACTCAAGGGCAGCACCAGCGCCGTCCAGAACACGTTGAACGCGGCAAACATCAGCAGCGCCAGCACACCGCGCACCTGCAGGGTGCGGTCACGCCGCAGCCGCTGCCCCATCGAGCCCAGCAGGCGCGCGTACGCCATTCCCTGCGCGGCGGGCGCTTGTCCCGGCAACCGCCGGTACAGCAGCAATGCCATCACCAGCATCAGGGCCGCCGCGCTGGCATAAACCCCGCGCCAGCCCCAGGCATCGCTGACCGCCCCGGCGAACACCCGTGCCAGCAGCAGGCCCACGAACACACCGCCCTGCGCCGCCCCGACCACCCGCCCCTGCTCGCCGGGCGTCGCCGCACTGGCGGCATAGGCGATCAGCCCCTGCGTCATCGCCGTGCCCAGCATGCCCACCGCCAGCATGCCCGACAGCAGGGCGGCCGGGCCGCGGGCCAACGCCACCCAGCCCAGCGCCATCACCAGCAGTGCGGCCTGCACCAGCATCAGGCGGCGCCGCTCCATGCGGTCACCGAGCGGCACCAGTACCACCAGCGCCAGCGCGCAGCCCAGCTGCGTCGCGGTGACCACCCCGCCCACGGCCGCATGGGAGATCGAGAACGTGGCCGCCAGTGCATCCAGCAACGGCTGCGCGTAATAGACGTTGGCCACGCTCATGCCACTGGCGACCGCCAGCAGCCCAACCAGGGCCGGCGACATCACGGCGGCGGGCGAACGGCACCCGTCCGGGCAGGGGGTTGGCAGGGCAGGCATGCACCGCATCCATCCAGTTGCATATTGCAACCAGGTGGATGCTAGCCACCGTGGTTTCGAAATGCAACTACAATCCCGTCCGGTCCCCGTGGAATCCATCGATGAGCACCCCAACGCCCCAGCCCTGCCCGGTCGCACGCAGCGTCGACCTCATCGGCGACCGCTGGTCGCTGCTGATCGTGCGCGATGCCTTCGACGGCATGCGCCGCTTCGGCGACTTCCAGCGCAGCCTCGGCGTGGCCCGCAACATCCTCAGTGACCGGCTGCGCAAGCTGGTTGAGGCCGGCATCCTGGCCACCCGGGCCGCCTCCGATGGCAGCGCGTACCAGGAATACGTCCTTACCGCGAAGGGCGAGCAGCTGTTCCCGGTGGTGGTCGCCCTGCGCCAATGGGGCGAGCGCCACCTGTTCATGCGGGGCGAGCGTCATTCGCAGCTGCTCGACAACCACACCGGCAAGCCGGTGCCCTACATGGCACCGCGGGCTGCTGACGGCAACGCACTGCCGGCGTCCGGCACGCGGGTGAAGAAGATCGGCTGAAGGCCGCGTGCCGACTCAGCGGGCCAGGTACTGGTCCAGCACGGGTCCGGCCGTCTCGGCGATCGTGCGCAGGCTGGTGGCCTCGTAGCCCCGGCTGGCGAAAGCATCGCGCGCCAGTTCGAGCAGCCGCTCGCGGGAGTTGTCGGTGCCGGGCGGCCGCCCGGCGGCCCGGTGGCGGGCGGTGCGTTTGGTCGGGGTATTCAACGGCAGCTCGCGGTGCGGTGATCGGCGCTCGCACAGGCTGGCGCGCCACTGCTCAGCCGTTGAGCACCGACTGCACCAGCAGGCCGCCAGCCACGCAGAACACCATGATCCAGGCCGCCGCCTTGAGCGTGCCGCTGATCATGTTGCCGCCGAACAACAGCTGCAGGAAGGAAGACATGGCGCCAGCTCCGGAAGAGACCCCGGGAATATACAAAACGCGTTGCATTGAAGGCATGTGCGGCAGGAGCTACTGCCGCGGGGGGCTCTCAGAACTGACCGCGCTCGGTGCCTTCCCGCCAGGCGTCCGGTCGTGGCTCCCAGTCGCCCTCCCCCAGCACCGCCTGGACCAGGTTGCCGACCGGATAGCCCAGCCGGGCTTCGGCCGCCAAGCCGGCATCGTCCCGCTGCGCCGCCGCCACGAACGCGCGGAATGCCGGTTCGTCGTTGGCCGCCAGCGCGGTGATTTTCCGCGCCAGGTCGTAGGACAGGCGGTTGCCCTCGTCGGCGGCGAGGAACGACTTGCCGGACCAGAACGTCTGGATGCTCACCGCGTCCCAGTACGCCGCGTGCTGGGCGGCAATCTCGTGCGGGAAGTACATCTGCGCACCCGGCGCGGCCAGGTGCGGGAACAGTGTGTACTCGGTGTTCACCGCCAGCCCTTCGTTCAACCAGGCGGGAATCGGCAGGTGCTGCAGCAGGCAATGGGTCAGCTCGTGCGCGATCACCGGCTCCATCGCATCGATGTTCTCCAGCGGCATCACGAAGTGGCCGTAGCCGGCCTGGATGAACATGCCCGAGGACATCGCGTACTCGCCCTCGTCGGGGTAGTAGTGGCCGATGTAGGCGTAATAGTCGTCCGGGTCATCGAACACCATCACCACGTACTTGCCGTGGCCGCCCTCCACCGCAAGCGCGCCCAGGCTGCGGTTGATCCGTGCCAGCATGCGTTGGCAGGTCGCCAGGAACACCTGGGCCGGCCGCGCCTGCAGGTTCGACAGCAGCAGGAAGTCCTGCGACTCATGGATGCGGTAGTGCTCGCCAAGCGCTGCGTTGAGCGCCTGCAGCCAGGCATGTGCGGCGGACGTCCAGAACACATGGGCGTCGGCATCGTCGATGTCCTGCGCCACTTCCTGCTGCACGCGCTGCCAGTCCGGGATTGGCAGCGTGGTCCCGTCGAACCAGTGCATGTGTACCGGCACGCGCGCCATCCGTGCGGTGGGCCGCGCGGCCTCGGGCCTGGCGAACAAGCGCTTCAGTCGTCCAATCACAGCCATCCTCCCTGTCCACGCCCGATGATAAGCGGCGGCCGTCGCCCGCGTGTCCGGGCACTGCCGGCATAATCGGCCCATGACCACGCTCGCCGACCTCGGCCCGCGCATCTGCGTCCTGGGCCCTTCCAACAGCGGCAAGTCCACGCTGGCCGTGGCCATCGCGCGCCACCGGCAGCTGCAGGCGGTCCACCTGGACCAGCTCTTCCACCTGCCACACACCGACTGGCAGCCGCGGCCGGAGGCCGACTTCCTGCAGCTGCATGCCGACGCCATCGCACAGGAGCGCTGGGTCATGGACGGCAACTACAGCCGTTGCCTGCCGGCGCGGCTGGCGCGCGCCACCGGGTTCATCCTGCTCGACCTGCCCACCCGCACCAGCCTGCTGCGCTACTTCCGCCGCAGCTGGTTCGAACGCAACCGCCATGGTGCGCTGGCCGGCAACCAGGACACGGTGAAGTGGGCGATGCTGCACCACATCGCCGTCGTCACCCCGCCCCACCGGCGCCGCTACGACCAGTTGTTCGAAGGCATCGCCCTGCCCAAGCTGAAACTGGCCAACACGCGGCAACTGCAGCGCTTCTATGAAACCGAGGGGCTGGCCCGCGAACCGGCACCCTGACGGCCGTGCCTTGCGC
>NZ_JAYFUH010000106.1:0-6128 GCF_034961085.1 Stenotrophomonas capsici
AGCGCGGCCCGATAGAATGACTGCATTGAACGGTTTCAAGGACCTCGCCTTGCGCAAGAAGACCGACGTCGACGCCCCGGCCCACAACCTGGGCCGACCCGCCACGATCAACGACATCGCACGCCTGTCCGGTGTCTCCAAGAAGACGGTGTCGCGGATCATCAACAACTCGCCGCTGGTGCGCAAAGACACCCGCGAGAAGGTCGAGGCATTGATGCGTGAGGTGGGCTACGCGCCCGACCCGTTGGCCCGTGGCCTGGCGTTCCGGCGTTCGTTCCTGATCGGCATGGTCTACGACAACCCCACCGCGCAGTACGTGGTGGACATGCAGAACGGCGCGCTGGACGCGCTGCGTGGCTCCAGCTTCGAGCTGGTGGTGCACCCCTGCGACACGCGCAGCCCCGGCTACATCGAGGGGGTGAAGCGCTTCGTGCAGCAGCAGAAGCTGCACGGGGTGATCCTGGTGCCGCGTGCCTCCGAAGACCAGGCGCTGGCCGACATGCTCGACGAGATCGGCTGCCGCTTCACCCGCATCGCCGCGTTGCCGCTGGATGACACCTCGCAGATGGTGATCACCCACGACCGCGACGGCGCCGCCGAGGCCGCCGACTACCTGCTGTCGCTGGGCCACCGTGACATCGCGCTGATCACCGGGCCGACCGCCTACCGCTCCGCGCACGAGCGCACCGCCGGCTTCATCGAGGCGTTGCAGAACCGCGGCATCGAGCTGCCGCCGGCGCGCATCATCGAGGCCGGCTACACCTTCGAGTCCGGCGTGGCCGCGGCCGAGAAGCTGCTGCTGGGCAAGCAGCGACCGACCGCCATCTTCACCGGCAACGACGAAATGGCCGCCGGTGTGTACAAGGTGGCCATGCGTGCGGGCATCAACATCCCGCGCGAGCTGTCGGTGGTGGGGTATGACGACAGCCCGCTGGCCTCGCGACTGTGGCCGTCGCTGACCTCGGTGCGGCGCAATACCCGCGATACCGGGCGCACCGCCGCGGCGATGCTGATCCAGCCCGAGGGCAAGAGTGCCCTGCCGCTGGCCAGCGTGCGCCCGCACCTGGTCGTGCGCGATTCCTGCCAGCCACCGCAGGACTGACCCCCGCAAGTAATTGTTCCAAAAGGAAAACGCTCATTCTTGCGGCGCAAAATGACACCGGTTTCCATAACCGCTAGAATCGTCCCGAACCCGCCCTGGAGCCGTGCTCCCGGGCCGGCCGGACCCCGCCGCGGCAGGCGCCAAACGCAGCCACCGCAACCCCTCCGGCCACGCTGCCGGCAGCAACCCACGAACCACCGCTCAGGGAGAGGAACACCATGACGAATCCATTCAGTCTCGAAGGCAAGGTCGCACTGGTAACCGGTGCCAATACCGGCCTGGGCCAGGGCATCGCGCTGGCGCTGGCCGCCGCCGGTGCCGACATCGCCGGTGCCGGCATCGTCCCGGCCGAGGAGACCGCCGGGAAGGTGCGTGCGCTGGGCCGCCGCTTCCTCAACATCGAGGCCAACCTGATCAGCATCGAACCGGTCGAGCGCGTGGTCGCCGAGACCGTGGCCGGGCTGGGTGGCCTGGACATCCTGGTCAACAACGCCGGGCTGATCCGCCGCGCCGATGCGGTGGAGTTCAGCGAGAAGGACTGGGACGACGTGATGAACGTGAACATCAAGTCGGCGTTCTTCATGAGCCAGGCCGCGGGCAAGCACTTCATCGCCCAGGGCAGCGGCAAGATCATCAACATCGCCTCGATGCTGTCCTTCCAGGGCGGCATCCGGGTGCCGTCCTACACCGCCTCCAAGAGCGGCATCGCCGGCATCACCCGCCTGCTGGCCAACGAATGGGCCGGCAAGGGCGTGACCATCAATGCGATCGCGCCGGGCTACATGGCCACCGACAACACCGCGCAGCTGCGTGCCGATGAAGACCGCAACAAGGCCATCCTGGACCGCATCCCGGCTGGCCGTTGGGGCAAGCCGGAAGACCTGGGTGGCACCGCGGTGTTCCTGGCGTCCAGTGCGTCGGATTACGTCAACGGCGCGATCATCCCGGTCGATGGTGGCTGGTTGGCGCGCTGAGGGTTGAAGGTGATGAGGTGACGGCTGGAAGGTCAGAGCCAAGGCGTCAAACGCTGAAAAGCTGGAAGCGCCCTCACCCCTACCCCTCTCCCGCATGCGGGAGAGGGGAGAGCAATAGCCGAAGCAGAAGCCGAAGCAACTGCCAAAGCCAAAGCCAAAGCCAAAGCGACAGCCCAGGCAGCAATGGCGAGCTGCACGGATTTCCCTTCTCCCGCGTGCGGGAGAAGGTGCCCCGAAGGGGCGGATGAGGGAAGCCTCTGCCTTGGCTTCCAACTCATCAACAACAACGTTTCCCATACAAGAGAGTCATGCAATGAAGATCGCGTTGATGCAGGAATTCAGCCAGGCCGCCAAGAACCCGGTGGTGCTGGAACAGCTCAACACCGTGGCCGCCGCACAGGGCCATGACGTGTTCAACGTGGGCATGGACGGTGACAACGACCACCGCCTGACCTACATCCATCTGGGCATCTGCGCCGCGTTGCTGCTCAACGCCAAGGCCGTGGACTTCGTGGTCGCCGGCTGCGGTACCGGGCAGGGCGCGATGATGTCGCTCAATGCCTGGCCGGGCGTGTACTGCGGCTACTGCATCGAGCCGACCGATGCGTTCCTGTTCGCCCAGGTCAACAATGGCAACGCGCTGTCGCTGCCGTTCGCCAAGGGCTACGGCTGGGGCGCGGAGATCAACATCCGCTTCATCTTCGAGAAGGCGTTCGCCGGTGAGCGTGGCCAGGGCTATCCGGCCGAGCGCAAGGAATCGCAGATGGCCAATGCCGGCATCCTGGCGCAGGTGAAGCAGGGCGCGTCGAAGGACTTCGTCGAAGGCCTGAAGGCCATCGACCAGGAGCTGGTGAAGCAGGCCGTGGGCGGCGAGCGCTTCCAGAAGGCGTTCTTCGACAACGCCCAGGACGCGGACATCGTGGCCTACGTGAAGGGCGTGCTGGGCAAGTAAGCGCCTGGTGTCGCGGTAATGCCCTTGCGGGCGGACAAGGGCGCCGGGCGGCGCCCTTGTTGTTACCGGTTGCGGGCGTGGAACCGCAGTGAGGTTGCCGGCTCCGGATCAGGGGCCGGCTTCGCGCCCGAGGGCGCTCCTACATGGCCGCCAGGCGGTCGGAGGCGTCGCTTTGATGAAGCTCATTTCTTCCTGCTTGCTCCTGCTGTGCATGGCGGGCAACGCCGTTGCCGCAGATGCGTCGCATGCGGTCTTCATCGCGGGTGATTCCACCGCGGCCAGCTATGGCCCGGAGCGTGCGCCGCAGGCGGGGTGGGGGCAGATGCTGCAGGGCTGGCTGGATCCGGCGCGATGGCAGGTGCACAACCATGCGGTGGGTGGACGCAGCACGCGCAGCTTCATCGCCGAAGGACGGCTGGACGCGATCGGCCACGCCTTGCGCCCCGGTGATGTGCTGCTGATCCAGTTCGGCCACAACGATGCCAAGTTCGAGGACCCCAGCCGCTACACCGCGCCGGACGGCGACTACGTGATGTTCCTCGAGCGCTACATCGCCGTGGCGAGGGAGAAGGGGGCCACGCCGATCCTGGTCACGCCGGCGGCACGGTTGCTGTACGACTTCGGCGCGCTGCTGGACACGCATGGTCGCTATACCCAGGCCATGCAGCGGGTGGCGCGCGAGCGGCAGGTGGCGCTGATCGATCTCAATGCCCGCTCGATGGCGTGGGTCCGCGCACTGGGCGAGCAGGGGGCCAGGCCCTACTTCATGTTCGTGCCGGCGCAGGGCAAGGCGGACGGCACCCACTTCAGCACCGCCGGCGCGACCGCGGTGGCCTGCCTGGTGATGCGTGGCTGGGTCGAGCTGCAGCCGCAGATGCGGGAGGGGCTGCAACGCGACATCGATTGCGGCGCGATCAGTGCACCGCCAGCGCCCGCCGCCACGACGGCAGCCGTCGCCGCGCCGGTGGCTCCGGCCAAAGCAGCGGTCGATGCGCACGGCTCACGGGTGATCCGCGAGCAGGACATTGCCCGCACCCAGCCCGGGCCGCATGGCGGTGCCGGCCCGACCACCGCGTATTCCTTCTTCGCCGAGGTCGGGGACCTGCCGTTCGTGCTGCGCAAGCGCGTGCTGCACAAGGGCGCAGGCATCGGCCTGCATCCGCAGCACAAGGACGAGATCTACTACATCGTCAGCGGCCGTGGCCTGTACGTGCTTGACGGCCAGCAGTACGAAGTGGGCCCCGGCCACGCGCTGCTTACCCGCAGTGGCAGCACGCATGCCCTGCAGCAGACCGGCGACGAGGACCTGGTGGTGATGCTGGCGTATCCGACGACCCGGTAGCCCTCGCGGGCATCAGGGCGCCTGGAGGGCCCATGGCTCCTTTTCCAGGCGTTGCGCCAGGTAGTCGATCAGTGCCTGCACGCGTGCAGGCCGGCGCAGGCCCGGCGGGGTGACGATGCTCAGCGCCAACGGCTCGACCTTCCAGTCGTCCAGCGCCGTTTCCAGCCGCCCCGCGCGCAGGTCTTCCCAGACCAGGAATTCCGGCTGCAGCGCCAGCCCAAGACCGGCATGCAACGCGGGGGCGAATACTTCGGCGTTGTTGGCCTGCAGTGGGCGCGGCACGGTCTGCGCGAACTCGCCGTGGCGTGCGTGGCGGAAGCGCCAGGTGTTGCCGCCGCGCGTGTAGCTGTACTGGAAACCCCGGTGCCGGGCGAGGTCGCGCGGATGCCGGGGCCGGCCATGCGCGGCGAAGTAGGCCGGTGCGCCTACCAGCAGGATGCGGACCTGGCACAGGCGCCGCGCGCGCAGGCTGGAATCGGCCAGGTTGGTGATGCGCAGGGCCATGTCGAAGCGTTCGGCGACCATGTCGACCATGTCGTCGCTGAGCTGCAGGTCCAGCTCCACGTCCGGATGGGCCTGCATGAACGCCGGCAGCAGAGGGGCCAGCCGGGCCACGCCGAAGGACATCGGTGCGGCGACGCGGATCAAGCCGCGCAGGGCGGTGGAGCGCTCGGCGACCTCCGATTCGATGGCCTCGCCCTCATCGAGGATGCGCACGGCGCGCTCCAGCGCGCCCTGGCCGGCGTCGGTCAGCGAGACCCGGCGCGAGGTGCGGTGCAGCAGGGCCGTGCCCACGCGCGCCTCCAGCCGGGTGATGGCCTTGGAGACAGTGGCCTGCGACAGCGACAGCTCCTCGGCGGCACGGGCGAAGGAGCCGGCTTCGGCCACCTTGGCGAAGATGGCCCAGGCTTCAAGATCGGGCAGGCGGCTCATCGGGCATCCAGGGCAGGGCGTTGCGCGCAGTATCGCAGAAATGGAAAGCATGCATTTCCATTGTTTCTATTCTCTGCATTGCGGGGCAGGCCTAGACTGGCGCCCATCGACAAACCACTGTTTCCCAGGAGAACGCCATGATTGAACGTCGCCCGTTTGCCAGCCTTGGTGGAGCCAATCATGGTTGGCTCGATGCCAAGCATCATTTTTCCTTCGCCGAGTACCACGACCCCAAGCGCGTGAACTGGGGTGCGATGCGGGTCTGGAATGACGACACCATCCAGCCCGGCACCGGCTTCCCGCCGCATCCGCACGCCGAGATGGAAATCATCACCTACGTGCGCGAGGGTGCCATCAGCCACCAGGACGACCAGGGCAACAAGGGCCGCACCGAGGCCGGCGACGTGCAGGTGATGAGTGCCGGCAGCGGCATCCGCCACGCCGAGTACAACCTGGAGCCGGGCATCACCCGCATCTTCCAGATCTGGATCTTCCCGGATGAGCGCGGTGGCAAGCCGTCGTGGGGCACCAAGCCGTTCCCGAAGGGCGAGCGCAGCGGCCGCTTCGTGACGCTGGCCAGCGGCATCGAAGGCGACGACGACGCGTTGCCGATCCGTGCCAATGCGCGGGTGTCCGGTGCCACGCTCAAGGCCGGTGAAAGCACCGAGTACCGCTTCAGCGACGCCAGCCGCCACGGCTACCTGGTGCCCAACACCGGCAAGGTGGAAGTGAACGGCGTGCCGCTCGATGCCCGTGACGGCGCCGCCATCACCGGCGAGGACAGCATCACCATCCGCGCGCTGGAGGATTCGGAGCTGGTGCTGG
>NZ_JAYFUH010000107.1:0-15166 GCF_034961085.1 Stenotrophomonas capsici
CGGTGATCCTGGACCGCGCCGGGATCGACGCGCAGAACGCGCGCATGCGCCAGCAGGACAGTTCCATCCACGACCTGCGTGCGTTGCCGGCCAACCTGCCGCGCGCCCTGGTGCTGGAGCAGATCAACGGCATTTCCCGCGCCCCCACCCGCCCCCTGTACGACGTGCAGGGCAAGCCGGTGGGCGCGGCCCAGCTCAAGGCCATCACCGACAACCTCGCGCTGGAGCGCGTGCCGGCCAGCCGCCCGATCCAGTACGGCCTGGTCGTCCACCGCGCCGCGTTGCGGGCCTTCCCCACCGAACTGCGCGTGTTCAGCAGCCAAGGCGACACCGACATCGATCGCTTCCAGGAGTCGGCGCTGTTCCCCGGCGACGCCGTGGCGGTGCTGCACGAGAGCGCCGATGGCAAGTGGGTGTTCGTCAGCAGCGAGCGCTACGCCGCCTGGATGGAGAAGCGCTTCGTCGGCATCGGCGACGCCGCGCAGGTGTTCGGCTACGGCAGCACCGGCCCGTACCGGGTCATCACCGGGGCCACCGCACGCACCGTGCACACGCCGGAGGAGCCGCGCGTGTCCGACCTGCAGCTGGAAATGGGCGTGCGCGTGCCGGTGCTGTCCGACTGGCCGGCGATGACCCCGGTCAACGGCCAGCAGGGCCATGGCAGCCATGTCATACAGTTGCCGGTCCGCAACGCCGACGGCAGCCTGGCCCTGGTGCCGGCCCTGTTGCCGCGCTCCCAGGACACCGCCGCGGACTACCTGCCACTGACCCCGCGCAACCTCATCACCCAGGCCTTCAAGTTCCTCGGCGAACGCTATGGCTGGGGCCATTCCTACGACACCCGCGACTGCAGCGGCTTCGTCTCGGAGATCTACCGCAGCTTCGGCGTGCTGTTGCCGCGCAACACCAGCGCCCAGGCGGTCAGCCCGGCGCTGGACCGCACCGCCTTCAGCGAGGCCGACGGCAAGGCCCGGCGTGACGCGGCCGTCGCCAACCTGCAGGTCGGCGACCTGGTCTACATCCCGGGCCACGTGATGATGGCCATCGGCCAGTCCAACGGCATGACCTGGGTGATCCACGACACCTCCGGCGGCAGCTGGTTCGACGCCAGCGGCAAGCGCGTGCACGCCAGCCTCAACGGCGTGTCGGTGACGCCCCTGGACCCGATGATGGCCAGCGACACCGCCCGCTACATCGACCGCATGACCAACATCCAGCGCATCGGCCCGCACACCACCAAATGAAGATCACCGACATCGAACTGGGCATGCTGCGCGTGCCCCTGAAGACCCCGTTCAAGACCGCGCTGCGCACGGTGGAAACCATGGAGGACGTGGTGGTGCTGGTCCGCACCGACAGCGGCCACACCGGCTATGGCGAGGCCCCGCCCACGGCGGTGATCACCGGTGACACGCACGGCTCGATCATCGAGGCCATCAACACCTTCATCAAGCCGCGCCTGCTCGGCGAGGACATCAGCAACCTCAACCGCATCTGCGGCCTCATCCAGTCCTCGCTGGAGCGCAACACCAGCGCCAAGGCGGCGGTGGAAATCGCCGTGTACGACCTGTGGGCGCAGCTGCACGGCGCCCCGCTGTACCAGATGCTGGGTGGCGGCGACCCGGTGATCACCACCGACATCACCATCAGCGTGGACTACATCGACAAGATGGTGGCCGACTCGCTGTCGGCGGTCGAGCGCGGCTTCGAGTCGCTGAAGATCAAGGTGGGCAAGGACATCGGCCTGGACATCGAGCGGGTCAAGGCGATCCACGCCGCGGTCGAGGGCCGCGCCCTGCTGCGCCTGGACGCCAACCAGGGCTGGACCGCCAAGCAGGCGGTCTACGCGATGAGCGCGCTGGAGAACGCCGGCGTGGTGCTGGAACTGCTGGAGCAGCCGGTCAAGGCCGCCGACATCGCCGGCATGAAGTACGTGACCGAGCGGGTGAACACCCCGGTGATGGCCGACGAAAGCGTGTTCAGCCCGCACCAGGTGTTCGACCTGATCCAGCAGGGCGCGGCGGACATCATCAACATCAAGCTGATGAAGACCGGTGGCATCTCCAACGCGATCAAGATCGCCGACATCGCCTCGCTGTACGGCGTGCCGTGCATGATCGGCTGCATGCTGGAGTCGAGCATCAGCGTGGCCGCCGCGGTGCACCTGGCGGTGGCCAAGTCCGGCGCGATCACCAAGGTCGACCTGGACGGCCCCTCGCTGAGCCAGTTCAATCCGGTCGAAGGCGGGGTGATCTTCAACGAGTCGGAGATCACCATCACCGACGCCCCCGGTCTGGGCATCCTCCAGGTGCGCGGCCTGGAGATGATCAAGCCGTGATGCACGCGGCGACGGCAACCGCTGCTGCAGCCGTTGCCGCCGACGCACGAATTGCCGTTGCCGTTGTTGCTGTTGTTGTCGCTTCCACCCCCTCCCTTGCGCAACGCGCAGGGGAGGGCCGGGGAGGGGTAGCCTTGGCTCTACTCTTGCCGTCCCGTAAAGCAAACCGAACACCGCAGCCCATCGGCAAAACAAGGCGCGGGCGTTGCAGCGCAGCACGTTCCGGCAATGCTTTCTCCTCGAGCCCCCCTCCCCAGCCCTCCCCCGCACTGCGTGCGAGGGAGGGGGCGCACCCCAAAGCAACCACCACACCGCGTGCGAACGAGGGCGCCCAGGCACGCACCCGGCCCTCTCCAAACCCTTCGATCATCCCGTAAAGTCACCCACGAACCCCCAGCACACCGCCCATGGCCCCACTGCTGAAAATCCGTGCCGAGCGCGAACAGATGTCGGCCATCGAACGTCGCATCGCCGACTTCATCCTCGACAACGCCCACCTGCTGCGCGACTACTCCTCCCAGCAACTGGCCAACGCGCTGGGCATCAGCCAATCCAGCGTCGTCAAGTTCAGCCAGAAGCTGGGCTTCAAGGGCTATCCCGACCTGAAGTACTCGGTCGGCTCGGCCGTCGCGCTGGCCGGCAACGGCGACGCCACCGACTGGCCGCCGGAAGAACAGCCCGGCGGCTACCTGCTGGCCGCCGACACGCTGCGCCGCGCCAAGTCCGCCGCCGAGGAGGAAACCATGGCGGCCAACCCGCAGGCCGACGTCGAGGCCGTCATCGCGCTGGTCGACAACGCGCCCAAGGTCTTCATCTACGGCCTCGGCGACGACGGCCTGTACGCCCGCGAGTTCGCCATGCGGCTGTCGCTGCTGGGCATCCTCACCGTCCAGCACGCCGACCCCATCCTGATGACCGCCAACCTCTCCGCCGCGCGCCCCGGCGACGTGCTGCTGGTGTTCTCCGAGTTCGGCAAGCTGCCGCAGCTGTGGCAGCTCTCGCGCCAGTTCCAGGAGGTCGGCGGCAAGGTCGTGTCGATCACCCGCCACACCGCCAATCCGCTGCGCGCACACGCAGATGCCGCGCTCGCCATCTGCGCGCATGACCGGCAACCGCAGATCGCGCAACTGCTGTACCGTTGCTCGCTGCAGTACCTGCTGGACTTCGTGTTCGTGCTGTTGTGCCAGTCCAATCCGGACCGGCAACGACAACTGGCATTGAACCAGGAACGCATCCAGCACCTGATCGACAACTGACAGCCGGAGCCGCCGCCATGCCATACCTGTTTCCCTCCCTCGCCCGGCAGGTGCTGTCACCGCTGTTGTGCCTGTTCGCACTGGCGGCCCCGCTCGCCTCGGCCCATTCGTTGCCTGCGCCGGTGCACGCCGCGCGCCAGTTGATCGTGGTCACCACGCCCAGCTGGGACACCCCGTCGGGCCACCTGCAGGCCTTCGAGCGCACCGGACACGGCTGGCAGGCACATGCCGGCGGTTTCGACGTGGCCCTGGGCCGTAGCGGCAGCGCCTGGGGCATCGGCCTGCATCCGCCCCAGTCCGATGGCCCGCACAAGCGCGAGGGCGACGGCCGCAGTCCCGCCGGCATCTTCGCCATTGGCCCGGCCTTCGGCTATGCCGAACACATCCACAGCGCCCTGCCCTACCTGCCGATGCAGGCCAGCAGCTACTGCATGGATGTACCGGCCTCGCCGCTGTACAACCGCATCGTCGATGCCGCCCAGGTCGGTGCCGACGCGGTCAAGGGCTCGACCGAGGCCATGCGCCTGGACCTGCACAACGACGGCGACCGCCGTTACCGCGAAGGCTTCGTCATCGAACACAACCCCGGCAACGTGCCGGGCCAGGGCAGCTGCATCTTCGCCCACCTGTGGCGTGCCCCCGGCGAAGCCACCGCCGGCTGCACCGCGATGGAGCCGCAGCAGATGAGTGACCTGCTGGCCTGGCTCAACCCCGCCGCCCAGCCCGTGTTCGTGCTGCTGCCCCAGGCCGAGTACGAACGCCTGCGCCGTGACTGGGGACTGCCCTCCCTGGCGGAGGCCGCGCCTTGAGCACGCCTGCACGCCGCTTCACCGTCTCCGCGCCGGTCAAGGTGCTGATCGCGCTGGCCATCGCCGCCATCGTCGGCCTGTCGCTGGCCCGGTACGATCCGGCGCTGGCGCTGAAGGTGGCCGATGTCGCCCGCCCGATCGGCCGGCTGTGGCTCAACGCGCTGCAGATGACCGTGGTGCCGCTGGTCACCGCGCTGGTCATCGTCGGCGTCAACACCGCCAGCAATGCCGCCGCCTCGGGCCGTACCGCGCGCAACGCGATCATCGTGTTCCTGGTCCTGCTGGTCGGCTCGGCCGCGTTCTCGGCCCTGGTCACCCCCGCCCTGCTCGACCTGGTGCCGCGTGATGCCGAAACCATCCGGACCTTCCGCGAGGCGCTGCGCTCGCCGGCCACCGCCGCCACGCCGCCATCGGCGGCGCAGTGGATCAGCGGGCTGATCCCGAGTAACGCGTTGGCCGCGGCCGCATCGGCCTCGATGCTGCCGCTGGTGGTGTTCGCCATGTTCTTCGGCTTCGCCCTGAGCCGGCAGGAAGCCGGGCGCCGCGAGCGGCTGCTCGACCTCATCCGTACCGTCTCCGACACCATGATCAGCATCGTGCGCTGGGTGCTGTGGGCCGCGCCGGTGGGCGTGTTCGCGCTGGTGCTGGTGGTCTGCGCCGAGGTCGGCATGAGCGTGCTGGGCGTGATCGGCTACTACATCGTGCTGATGTGCGTGATCTACATCCTGATCACCCTGCTGCTGTACGTGGTCGCACGCTTCGCCGCCGGCGAACCGCTGCGCCGCTTCGCCGCCGCGCTGGTGCCGGTGCAGGTGATCGCCGGCAGCACGCAGTCCTCGCTGGCCTCGTTGCCGGCGATGATCGACAGCGCGCGCAACCGGCTGGGCTACCCGCCGGCGCTGACCGCGCTGGTGCTGCCGATGGCGGTGTCGCTGTTCCGCATCACCAGCCCGGCGCAGTACATCGCCGTGGCCAGTTTCATTGCCTGGCTGTATGGCTTCGAGATCCATGCCTCGCAGTACGCGGTGGCGGTGCTGCTGGCAGCCGTCATCAGCATGGGCTCGACCGGCCTGCCCGGCCAGGCCAACTTCATGACCAACAACCTGCCGATCACCCAGAGCATGGGGCTGCCGGTGGAACCGCTGGGCGTGCTGCTGGCGGTGGACACCATCCCCGACGTGTTCTGCACCATCGGCAATGCCACCGGCGGGGTCACCGCCACCGGCATCGTGGCCCGCCATACCGCGCCCCACCCGGAACCGGGACCGGGACCGGAACCCACCGAACCGGGCTGAGCCTGGCCGGAGGGGGTGAAATGACGAAGGGCGGGTGCATGGCACCCGCCCTTCGTCGTTGCACTGTACCGCGCGAGCTCAGTCCTGCGGCGGCAGCGGCGGTGCGCCGTACAGCGCGTCGGCCGCCATCGTGTCGCGGGTGTTCTTCTGCACGGCCACCGCGCCAAACAGCGACAGCGCGTAGGACATGCCGTAGAACCCCTTCTCGCTCAGCAACAGGGTCGCGTTCCACAGCCCGACCACCAGCAGCAGCAAGGCCGACAACAGGGCGAACCAGCACAGGCTGTAGTACAGCGCACTCACCGGGATCCCCTCCACGCGGTCGCGCACGCTCTTCTGCAGGGACACCGCGGCGAACAGGCCGAACAGCAGCAACGACAGGTAGTAGCCCTTCTCGTTGAGCATCATCTCCGCGTTGAACAGGCCCACCAGATAAGCGACCGCGCCGAGCATCAACGCCGTCCACGATGCGGCGATGAAGGTTGCCGAGGGTCGTTGCACCTGAGGTTTCATCAGCCAAACTCCTTGTAGGGACACACCGCCCGGTCTTGGGCGTGAGCCGCTACGTTATGCGATCCATCGCCACCTTCCCATAGGCCCGGGCCCGGAAGACCCCGACGGGCATGGTGTAATGGCGCCGTTGGACAGACGTTTCCCCTCATTGGAGAACCCCATGCCCCGTCCCCTCCTGCTCAGCCTCGCACTGGCGATCACCCCGGCGCTGTTCAGCACCGCCTGCGCCGCCGACCCCGCCGATCCGGCCGCCGAAGCGGCCATCAAGCCCGCGCAATGGCCCTTCGCCGCCACCGAGGTCGCCCGCTTCAACGAGCCGTGGGCGATGACCTTCCTGCCCGATGGCAGCCTGCTGGTCACCGAAAAGGCCGGCAAGCTGCTGCACGTCGACCCGGCCAGCGGCAAGCGGAGCGAGATCAGCGGCGTACCGACCGTGGCCTATGGCGGCCAGGGCGGCTTCGGCGACGTGCTGGCCCATCCGCAGTTCACCAATAATGGCTGGGTCTACTACAGCTATGCCGAGGACGGCCAGGACGACACCCGGGGGGCCGCGGTGGCGCGCGCCCGGCTGGTGCTGGCCGCCGACGGCAGCGGACAGCTCAGCGACGCCCAGGTGATCTGGCGGCAGACCCCCAAGGTCAGCGGCCGCGGCCATTACGGCCACCGCCTGGCCTTCGGCCCGGACGGCAAGCTGTGGATCAGCTCCAGCGAGCGGCAGAAGTTCGACCCCGCCCAGGACATGAAGACCAACCTGGGCAAGATCATCCGCCTCAACGACGATGGCAGCGTTCCGGCCGACAACCCGTTCGTGGCGCAGGGTGCGCCGGCCGACCAGGTGTGGTCGCTGGGCCATCGCAGCGTGCTGGGCATCGCCTTCGACGGCAACGGCAAGCTGTGGGAGCACGAGATGGGCCCCAAGGGCGGCGACGAGCTGAACCTGATCCAGCGCGGCGGCAACTACGGCTACCCCATCGTCTCCAACGGCGACCACTACGACGGCCGGCCGATCCCCGACCACGACACCCGCCCGGACTTCATCGCCCCGGTGGTGACCTGGCGCCAGGTGATCTCGCCCGCCGGCTTCGTCATCTACAACGGCGCGCTGTTCCCGCAGTGGAAGGGCAGCGGCTTCATCGGCGGGCTGTCCTCGCAGTCACTGGTGCGCGTGGCCTTCGACGGCGACACGGCCCACGAAGCGGAACGCTTCGACATGGGCAAGCGCATCCGCGAAGTAGAGCAGGGCCCGGACGGTGCACTGTGGTTGCTGGAAGACGGCAACAACGCCCGCCTGCTCAAGCTGACCCCGAAGGCCGGCTGATCGCGGCCGTTGCATCCGGCGACAAGGACCTGTTGCGATGTTGCTGCGTTACCTGCCCGCCATCGTGATCGGCGCGGTGGTGGCGGTCCTCACCGCCACCGCCTCGACGCTGATCCTGCTCGATCACCCCGCCGCGCTGCTGGTCGTCCTCTATGCGCCGCTGCTCGGCGTCGTGTTGTTGCCGGCGCTGCTGCTGGCATGGCTCTATGCGCTGGTCCGCGACCGCGGCAGGACACCCTGGGTGGCGCATCTGGCGATGCTGGGCCCGGCCATGCTGGCGGCGCTGATCGTACCCACGGGGCAGGGCCTGCGCAGGCAACATGACGGCCTGTTCGGAGCCCCTCCGGTTTCCGAAGTCCACGTGAACCTGACCGGCCGGACGCTGTGGCTGGACGACAGTGTCAGCACCGGCTTCACCAGCACGCCCGGCATCGGCCATGTCATGCCGGTCCCGGCCCTGCCGGTCGGGCAGACCACGCAGATCACCCGCTGGCCGCCGGCGCGGCGCGCCGACGGCCGTGCGTTCCCCTATGCCGGGCACGCGCTGAAGCCGAGCCGCCTGCAGATCGGCCGGGCCCTGGGCGATGGGCGGCCCTCGCCCGATGTCGTGCCGCTGCGCCGGCCATCGGCCGCCTTGCCACACGACCTGCCGGCGGGTGACCTCCGCCACGTCTACTACCACTACCCCGACCATGTGGACGTGGTCCTCACGCCGATGCGGTCACCGCGACTGGTGCGCACCCCCGCCCGCCGTGCGCCCGCGGGTTTGACCCTGGTTTCGGTGGCCGATTCCAGCGCGGTGCCGATCGTTCGGCTGGAGCTCAACGGGCAGAACGTCGACCTGCTCCACGCGGATCTCGCGCAGGCCACCTGCCCCAACCGGCGCGAACCGCAGGCGCCGGTCATGCTCGGCACCGACACCCCGCTCACGGTCCGCTGGCAGCGCGCCGACGCCCCGCAGCATTGGCACGAAGCACAGCTGGCCTACCCCGCGTTGCCACTGCCCAGCGGCCTGGCGAAGCAGGCCTATACCGCGCAGCTGATGCTGTATTTCAGCGACACCCTGCCACCGGCCGTGCAACGCTTCCAGGAAGTGCCCACCGGCGACGTCCGGCTGAGCTTGGCCACCAGCCCCGCACCGGCGGCATATGCAGCGGTCTCGGCCTGCGCGGACGTGGCCAGCGGCTACGACCTGCAGGTGGTGAAACCACTGTGACCCGCGCTCAGCGCAGGCGCAGGCGCAGCCCGATTGCCTGCACCAGCCCATAGCAGAGCAGCGCGGCGACCAGGCTCATCGTCAGCGGGCTGGCATTGCTGCCGCCCTGCATCGCCCCGGCGCTGAACGCGCCGCTGTACCAGCGCCACGCCAACCGCCCGACCAGCACCAGCGACAGCACGCCACCGATCCACGGATTGGGGATGTACCCGGCATGGCCGTCGCGTGCGCTGAACCGGGTGTGCTTCAGCGCGAACAGCCCCAGCGCCACGCCGGCCACCGCCCCGCCGAGCATTCCCCAGGCCACGTGCGGCAGGAACAGCGCCGCCCAGCCGAGCAGCAGCACCAGCACCGACAGCAGCACGATGCGCGCGACGTTGCGGTGCGGACGCCACGGCTGCCAACCGAAGTGCCGGCGGATGCGCCGGTAGTACAACAGGCCGAAACCGGCGGTCATCAACCAGGGCATGTAGACGGGCAGCGCGGCCATTTGTGTCTCTCCGGGGAATGGCGCGAGCATCGCATGCCGGCCCACCGCCGGCAGGTGTCATCTGTCACTCCACGTCGCAGGAGCGTCGTTGGGCGCTCCTATCGGACGGTCACGGCGCCAGCAGCTCGAAGCTGGCCGCCTCGCCGCTGGCCGACGACGCACACACCCACACATCGAACAGGCCCGGCTCGGCACTGAATTCGCCGTCCACGCCGGTGAAGGCCAACTGCTCGCGGACCAGGCGGAACGTCACCTGCTGCGACTGTCCCGGTGCCAACGCGACCTTGCGGAAGTCCTTCAACTCACGCACCGGCCGCACCCGGCTGGCGACGCGGTCATGCACGTACAACTGCACCACTTCCTCGCCGGCAACCTCGCCGGTGTTGGTCACCGTCGCGCTGACCTCCAGCGTGCCGTCCCAATCCATCTGCGCGGTGCTCAGCCGCACCGCGTCGTAAGCGAACGTGGTGTAGCCGATGCCATGACCGAACGCGTACAGCGGCGCATTCGGAATCTCGCGCCAGCGGGCCTTGAACTCGGACATCGTCGGCAGCTCCGGGCGCCCGGTGCGCGGGTGGTTGTAGAAGTACGGCTGCTGCCCGGAAGCGAGCGGAAAGCTCACCGGCAACCGCGCCGACGGGTTGTAGTCGCCGAACAACACGTCGGCCACCGCATGGCCGGTCTGCGTGCCAAGGAACCAGGTCACCGCGATGGCCTGCGCATCACGCACCGCACCGTGCAGCGCCAGCGCGCGCCCGTTGCGCAACAGCACCACCAACGGCGTGCCGGTGGCGGCGACCGCGTCGGCCAGCGCCTGCTGCGCGGGCGGCAAGGTGATCTCCACGCGCGACTGCGCCTCGCCGGTGTAACGCTGCGGCTCGCCCAGCGCCAGCACCACCACATCGGCGCGCCGTGCAGCCGCCACCGCCGCGGCGATGCCGCCGTCCAGCGGCGCCTCCAACGCACAACCGGGCACGATCTCCACGCTTGCCGCGTCTCCCAGCGCCGCACGCACGCCGTCCTCCAGCGTCACGTAGCGCGACTTGTCGCCGAACAACGTCCAGCAACCTTCGATGTTGTCGCGGTCCTGCACGAACGGGCCGATCAGCGCGATCTTCTGCCCCTGCTTCTTCAGCGGCAGCACCGCGTTCTCGTTCTTCAGCAGCACGATCGAGCGGCGCGCGGCATCGCGCGACAGCGCATCGTGCGCAGCGATATGCGATTGATCGGCCTCGCGCGCGGCATCCAGCGAACGGTACGGGTCATCGAACAAACCGATGGCCTCCTTCAACCGCAGGATGCGGCGCACCGATTCATCCAGCACCGACATCGGCACCTCGCCCGCCTCGACCAGCCCGGCCAGGTGGCGGTCGTAGAAACCGCTCTGCATGCTCAGGTCCAACCCGGCCAGGAAGGCCTTGCGGGTGGCGTCCACCTCGTCGGCGGCGTAACCGTGCGCGATCAATTCCATGTCGGCGGTGTAGTCCGACACCACCACGCCATCGAACTTCCATTCGTGGCGCAGCAACTCGGTCAGCAGCGCACGGTTGGCGCTGGCCGGCACGCCGTTGATGTCGTTGAAGGCGCTCATCAGCGACAACGCGCCGGCTTCCAGCGCGGCCTTGAACGGCGGCAGGTGGATGTCGCGCAGGCTCTGCGGCGAGATGTCCACCTGGGCGTATTCCATGCCCGCGGCGACCGCGCCGTAGGCCGCGAAATGCTTGGGCGTGGCCAGCAAGGCATCGGCAGCGGTCAGGTCCTCGCCCTGGAAGCCACGCACGCGGGCGGCGGCGAACGCACAACCCAGCACCACGTCCTCGCCTGCGCCCTCGGCACCGCGGCCCCAGCGCTGGTCCCGGGCGATGTCCACCGCCGGCGCGTAGGTCCAATGGATGCCGGCCGCGGTGGCCTCCACCGCGGTGGCGCGGGCGGTGCGCTGGGCCAGGTCCGGCTCGAAGCTGGCGGCTTCGCCCAACGGGATCGGGAACACCGTGCGCATGCCATGGATCACGTCGGCGGCCAGGATCACCGGAATGCCGAGCCGGCTCTCCTCCACCGCCACCTTCTGGATCTGGCGGCCCTGTTCGGCGCCGACGCCGTTGAACAGCGACCCCACCCGTCCCGCACGGACCTGCTCCAGCACCTGCTCGGCATTGCGGACATTGGCCTCGGGATTGATGTCCGGGACGAAGGGCCGGACCATGTCGGCGAATACGCTCAACTGGCCGACCTTCTCTTCCAGGGTCATGCGGGCGATCAGGGACTCGATGCGGTCGTGGGCCACCGGCAATCCTTCTTCATGTAAACGTTTGCAGTGTGCGGATTCTAGCGCCACCGCCGTGAATCACAGCGCGCGCGATCACAGCCCCGCACGGTGGGCGCCGGGCCGGTGGTACCCAGCGCGGCACGGCCCCGCCCGACCGGCGTCCCGTCCCAATGGGAGCGCGGGGCCACGCGCCTTCCCGGCAATCCCCGCCGGCGTCCTACACGCCTGCGTCCTGGCGCTCGCGCACCGCCATCAGCATCGCATCGCTGGACTCCTGGAACACCCGCAGCCCGAACTCCGGCAGGATCGCCAGCAGGTGGTCGAACACGTCGGACTGAGTGCGCTCGTACTGCGCCCACGCCGTCGGCGCGAAGCAGTAGATCTCCAGCGGCAGGCCCTGCGGGGTGGGCGCCATCTGCCGCACCAGCAGGGTCATGTTCTGCTTGATATCCGGATGGCTGCGCAGGTAACGCTCCACGTAGACGCGGAAGGTTCCCAGATTGGTCATGCGGCGCGCGTTGACCGGCTCGGGGTGGGCCTGCGCCACCTGCGCGTTCCACTGGCCCAGCTCTTCCTGCTTGGCCGCGAAGTAGTCGTCCAGCAGGCCGAACTGGCCCAGCCGTTCCAGCGCGGTGGCATCGAGGAAGCGCACGGGAACACCCGCAGCCCGAACTCCGGCAGGATCGCCAGCAGGTGGTCGAACACGTCGGACTGAGTGCGCTCGTACTGCGCCCACGCCGTCGGCGCGAAGCAGTAGATCTCCAGCGGCAGGCCCTGCGGGGTGGGCGCCATCTGCCGCACCAGCAGGGTCATGTTCTGCTTGATATCCGGATGGCTGCGCAGGTAACGCTCCACGTAGACGCGGAAGGTTCCCAGATTGGTCATGCGGCGCGCGTTGACCGGCTCGGGGTGGGCCTGCGCCACCTGCGCGTTCCACTGGCCCAGCTCTTCCTGCTTGGCCGCGAAGTAGTCGTCCAGCAGGCCGAACTGGCCCAGCCGTTCCAGCGCGGTGGCATCGAGGAAGCGCACGCTGTGCTGGTCCAGGTAGATCGAGCGCTTGATCCGCCGCCCGCCCGACTCCTGCATGCCGCGCCAGTTGCGGAACGACTCGGTCACCAGCTTCTTGGTCGGGATGGTGGTGATGGTGTTGTCGAAGTTGCGCACCGTCACCGTGTGCAGGGCGATGTCGGTGACGTCGCCATCGGCGTTCTGGCTGGGCATCTCGATCCAGTCGCCGATGCGCACGCGGCCATCGCCGCTGATCTGCACGCTGGCCACCAGCGACAGGATGGTGTCCTGGAAGATCAGCATCAGCACCGCGGTCGCCGCGCCCAGGCCGGTGACCACGTGCAGCAGCTTGACCCCGGCCAGGGTCGCCACGATCGACAGGCCGGCGAGCACGAACACCACGATCTTGGCCACCTGCAGGTAGCCCTTGATCGGCTTGTTGCGCGCGTCCGGGCGACGCTCGTAGAAATCATTGAACACGTCCAGCGCATGCGCCACGGCCAGGGCGATGGTCAGCACGGTCCAGGCATGGCACAGCGCCTTCAGCCCGGCCACCAGCTCCGGCGGCAGTTCCGGCACGATCGACAGGCCGGCGGCGATCACCACCGACGGCACGATGTTGGCCAGCCGTGCGATCACGCGCAGCGGCTGCTTGGCGTTCTTCTCCGGGCCGGAGAAACGCTCGATCGCCTTGCGCAGGCCGCTGAGCAGGATGCGCTTGGTGACGAAGTTGGCCAGCCAGGCCACCAGCAGCAGCGCCACCAGCACCACCGCCGGGTACGCCAGCGGATAAGGCGCCAGCGTGCTTTCCAGTTGGTCCAGCCAACGGATTCCCATTACCGCCATCGGTTCTTGCTCCTCTTCGTTGCAGGGTCCTGGCCGCGACGGCGCGCGCGCGCCCGATGGGCGGCCCGGGCAGGCCGTCCGGCAGCTTCAGGACAGGGGGTTACCCGGCAGCGCGCGAGCGCTCGATGATCACGCCCACCGCGCGCGCACCGCGCACCGCGCCGGGCTTGCTCAGCTTCAGGCGCAGCCAATGCACGTCGAACTCGTCCAGCACGATCTGCGCGCAGCGCTCGGCCAGCGTCTCCACCAGGCCGAAGTCCGAGCCACGCACGAATTCCATCAAGCGCTTGCTCACCGCCTTGTAGTTCAGCGTGTCGACGATGTCGTCGCTCGCCGCGGGCTTGCGGTTGTCAAAGCCCATTTCCAGGTCGAACACCAACGTCTGGCGGATGCGCCGCTCCCAGTCGTAGATGCCGATCAGGGCGTCGATCTCGAGCCCTTCGATGAATACTTTGTCCATTGAACACAGGGAACAGGGATTGGGGAACACGCAATGGTACGTGCCGGGGCGTTAAGCAGGGGCGTTTGGCTGAACGGCACCCGTTGCGATCCCGCGTGCAATCGCGCGGAGTGATGCCCCGCAACCGCAATCAATCCGGCGATGCAGCCGCGACCCCGCGCGCCGTTCCTGCCCTATTCGTCCACCAGCGGCGGCAGCGTCGCCATGTCCCAACGCGGGGTGACCTTCACTTCCGGCGGGCTGTGCTGGCCGGCCTTCAGGCGCAGCGCGCCGGCGAAGGCGATCATCGCGCCGTTGTCGGTGCACAGCGCCGGGCGCGGGAAACACACCCGGCCACCGCGCCGCTGCGCGGCCTCATGCAGCTTGGCGCGCAGGCGCTTGTTGGCGCCCACGCCGCCGGCCACCACCAATACATCACAACCGGCCGCATCCAGCGCGCGCTCGCACTTGATGGCCAGCGTGTCGACCACCGCGTCCTCGAAACCGCGTGCGATGTCGGCGCGGGTCTGCTCGCTCTGGTCACTGTCGCGCCACGCCAGCAACACCTGGGTCTTCAGGCCGGAGAAACTGAAGTCCAACCCTGGCCGGTCGGTCATCGGGCGGGCGAACCTGTAGCGTCCCGGCGTGCCGATCTCGGCTAGCCTGGCCAGTTGCGGGCCACCCGGATACGGCAGCCCCATCAACTTGGCGGTCTTGTCGAAGGCCTCGCCGGCGGCGTCGTCCAGGGTCTCGCCCAGCAGCCGGTACTTGCCGATGGCATCGACCGCGATCAGCTGGGTGTGGCCGCCGGACACCAACAGCGCCACGAACGGCGGCTCCGGCGGGTCGTCCTCCATCAGCGGCGCCAGCAGGTGGCCTTCCATGTGATGCACGGCAATGGCCGGTACATCCAGGCCCCAGGCCAGCGACCGTGCCACCCCGGCGCCGACCAGCAATGCCCCGACCAGACCCGGGCCGGCGGTATAGGCCACCCCGTCGATATCGGAGATGGCGATGCCGGCCTCGTCCAGCGTCTGCCGGATCAACGGCAGGGTCTTGCGCACGTGGTCGCGGCTGGCCAGCTCCGGCACCACACCACCATATTCGGCGTGCAGCGCGATCTGGCTGTAGACCGCGTGGGCGCGCAGCGCGGCGGCGCCGGACAGGTCGGTGTCGTAGACGGCAACGCCCGTCTCATCGCAGGATGATTCAATGCCGAGGACTTTCATGGGCGTATTGTGAACCTCCCCAGCCTCGGGGCAAACCCCGGGGGACTTGCGCACCCGCTCAAAGCGACTATAATGCGCGGCTCACCGGGCGTGACCCGGTTTCATTGTGTCCCGGAGATTCCATGCCCAGCGTCAAAGTCCGC
>NZ_JAYFUH010000108.1:0-4270 GCF_034961085.1 Stenotrophomonas capsici
GGGGCCGTTCGTGGCCTTGAACACCGCCGCCATCCCGGCCGAACTGCTGGAAAGCGAACTGTTCGGGCATGAGGCCGGCGCGTTCACCGGCGCGCACAAGCGCCATATCGGCCGCTTCGAGCAGGCCGATGGCGGCACGCTGTTCCTGGACGAGATCGGCGACATGCCGCTGCCGCTGCAGACCCGCCTGCTGCGCGTGCTGGCCGAGGGCGAGTTCTTCCGCGTCGGCGGGCGCGAGCTGATCCATGTCGATGTGCGCGTGGTCGCCGCCACCCACCAGGACCTGGAGGCACTGGTCGAGCAGGGCCGCTTCCGTGCCGACCTGCTGCACCGGCTGGACATGGTGCGCCTGCTGCTGCCACCGCTGCGCGAGCGCCTGGCCGATGTGCCGCAGTTGGCCGAGACCTTCCTGGCCAATGCCGCACGACGGCTGGACATGCCGCCCAAGCGCCTGTCCGCGCCCGCCGTGCAGGTGCTGCGCGAGCACGCCTGGCCGGGCAACGTGCGCGAGCTGGAGAACGTGTGCTGGCGCCTGGCTGCGCTGGCGGTGGCCGACACCGTGTCGGCCGAGGATGTCCGCGCCGCGCTGGCCCGCGGCGGACGCAGCCCGCGCGGTGGTCCCGCGTTGTCGCCGGAACACTGGGACCGTGCGCTGGAAGCCTGGGCGCGCCAGCGCCTGGCCGAAGGTGCCATGGGCCTGCACGCCGAGGCCCGCGAGCGCCTGGACACGGTGCTGCTGGAGGCCGCGCTGGCATTCACCGATGGCCACCGCGCCGATGCCGCCGCCCGGCTGGGACTGGGCCGTAACACCGTCACCCGCAAACTGGGCCCGGGCCGTCGCCGCGGCAGCTGAGCGCACGACACCGGGCAAACGTTCGTAGCAAGGAGATTCCAATGCGCATCCATCTTCCCCTGACTGCCCTGGCCGCCACCGCGCTGCTGGCCGCCTGTGGCTCCGGCCCCGCGCCCCGGCCGCAGGCGCCGCCGCCGCCACCGTCGGTCAGCACCGCACGCATGGCCGAAGCCAACCTCGCGCCGGCCTCGGCCAGCCTGGTCAGCGGCCGCCTGGCGCTGGTGCCCGAAGCCGGCGGCGTGCATATCACCGGCGTGGTGGGTGGCCTGCCGCGCGGCCGGCCGTCTGCCTTCCACGTGCACGAGAAGGGCGATTGCAGCGCGGTGGACGCCAGCAGTGCCGGCGGCCACTTCAACCCCACCGCGCAGGCGCATGGCCGCGCCGGCGCCGGCGCGCACCATGCCGGGGACATGGACAACCTGCTGGCCAATGCCGAAGGCGTGGCCAATGTCGACATTCACCTGCGCGGCGTCACCCTCGGCGGTGGCGCAGTCAACGACATTGCCGGTCGCGCCCTCGTGGTGCACGCTGCACCCGACGACTACCGTAGCCAGCCTGCCGGCAATGCCGGTGCCCGTGTCGCCTGCGCGGTGATCCGCGTCGTACGCTGAATGCGCCTGTCGCTCTGATCCACCCATTCATAGGGAGCAAGACCATGCGTTTGATCCACACCACGTTGTTCCTCGCCGGCGCGCTCGCGCTGACCGCCTGCAACCAGGGCGCAGAACCCGATGCCGCCCCGGCCGAACCGGCCGCCGACGCACCTGCCGCCGCGGCCCCGGCCGCTGATCCGGCCGCTCCGCCGGCCATGGCCATGGCCGCGCCGGTCGCCGTCGCCCAGCTGGAGCCGACCAAGGACAGCACGGTCAAGGGCAGCATCAGCTTCACCGTGGTTGACGGCCAGCTGCGCGCCAGCGGCGACATCAGCGGCTTGCAGCCGGACAGCGAGCACGGTTTCCACATCCACGAGAAGGGCGATTGCAGCGCGCCGGACGGCACCAGTGCCGGTGGCCACTTCAACCCGGGCAGCAGCGAACACGGCAGCATCGACGCCACCGCCCACCACGGCGGCGACATGCCCAACATCAAGGCCGATGCCCAGGGCAACGCCCACATCGACGGCCCGGTGGCCAGCAACGTCAATGCCGGCAAGGGCGATGCGTTCGACATCATCGGCCGCGGCCTGATCGTCCATGCCGACCCGGACGACTACAAGACCCAGCCGACCGGCAATGCCGGCGCACGCCTGGCTTGCGCGGTGATCAACAAGGCACCGTAAGCGGGCGCGCTGCTCCAAACCCCCTCCCTTGCGCAGCAGGGGAGGGCGGGGGAGGGGTTCGCCTCCGGGCCGAACCGCTCCAAACAAAAGGGCCGCTTGCGCGGCCCTTCTGCATTCACCCCGGCAAGGCGCTCAGTGCGCCAGCAGCGCCTTCGCGTCCTGGCCGGCATGCACATGCACGTACAGCACGTCGATGCCATGCGCCTCCAGCACCGCGGCCATCTGCCGCTGGCGCATCAGGTACTGCTCGTACACCCGCTGCAGGCGGTCGCAGGCATTGCGCTCATGGCCGTAGTGCGCGCACCAGCCGGCCGGGTCGAACAAGGCCATGCGCACTTCGCCACCGACATAACGCAGCAGCGGTTCCGGCGGGGCTTCCAGCCATTGCTCCTGACCGGGCGCGAACATCGCCGTCTCCAGCAGCGGCCACAGGTCGGCCAGGCCCTGGTTGTCGTACTGCATGGCCATCATCGCGGCCAGGTCGTTGAAGGTGAAATAGCGTGCGTGCTCGATCTGCGCGGCAAACCCGGTCTGCGCCAGCAGCGCGGTGTCCGGCTGCGCCATGCCGTTGGCCAGCAGCACCTCTTCCAGCGCATCACGCGCTTCCTGCAGCAGCCCGGTATCGGTGCCGGTCAACACGAACGGCACCACCCGCAGCCCACCGCCGACCAGGCCCGGATCGGCCTGCAGCGGCAGCGGCACCTCACCGTTGGCATCGGCACCGAAGGCCAGCAGGCGCGGCCCCTGGTTGCGGCCGGGCGCACGCGCCTGCAGCTCTTCCAGGCGGCGATGGATCGGCAGGCCCGGGCGCAACACCTCGGCCGGGTCGAAATGCGCCGCGGCGAACACCAGGTCCAGGCCGCTGACCTGTGGCACCAGCTTGGCCAGGTCACGGCCGACCAGCGCGGCCAGTTCGCCGGCCTGGTCCGAGGACAGCGCGGCCTTGCGCGGCTGCTGGCCACCGGCCAGTTCCAGTGCCAGTACGCCCAGTGCGTTCATGTCGGGGTTGGAATTGCTCATGGTTCGCGGTTGGCCCGTCACGGGCTCGAAGCTACACTCAACGCCATTATGCCTGCTATCGCGTGCAGGCCACGTTGCACTCACATTCCAGTCATCAGGTACCCGCATGACCAGCGCTCGTCCCGTAGCCATCCTCGGTGGTGTCCGCATTCCGTTCTGCCGCCAGAACACCGCCTACTCGGATGTCGGCAACCTTGGCATGTCGGTCCGTACGCTGGGCGCCCTGGTTGAACGGTTCGGCCTGCACGGCCAGCAGCTGGGCGAAGTGGCGATGGGCGCGGTGATCAAGCATCCCAGCGACTGGAACCTGGGCCGCGAGGCCGCGCTGTCCTCCGGGCTGTCGCCGCTGACCCCGGGCATCACCCTGCAGCGTGCCTGCGGCACCTCGCTGGACACCATCATCACCGTCGCCAACAAGATCGCGCTGGGCCAGATCGAGTCGGGCATCGGCGGCGGCTCGGACACCACCTCCGACGTGCCGATCGTCTATGGCAAGAAGCTGCGCGCACGCCTGCTGGCGGCCAACCGCGCCAAGAGCACCGGCGACAAGCTCCGCGCACTGACCAAGGGCTTCAAGTTCTCCGAGCTCAAGCCCGAGTTCCCCGGCGTGGCCGAGCCGCGTACCGGCAAGAGCATGGGTGACCACTGCGAGGACATGGCCAAGGAGTGGAACATCTCGCGTGACTCGCAGGACGAGTGGGCGGTGTCCTCGCACAAGAAGCTGGCCGCCGCCTACGAGCGCGGCTTCTTCAACGACCTGATCGCACCGTTCCGTGGCGTGGAGCGCGACAACATCCTGCGCCCGGACACCTCGCTGGAAAAGCTGGCCACGCTCAAGCCGGCCTTCGACAAGACTTCCGGCCGCGGCACCCTGACCGCCGCCAATTCCACCCCGCTGACCGACGGCGCCGCCGCGGTGCTGCTGGCCAGCGAGGAATGGGCACGCGCGCACGGGCATGCGCCGCTGGCGTATCTGCGCGACGCGCAGGTGGCGGCGGTGGATTTCGTGCATGGCGAGGGCCTGCTGATGGCCCCGACCGTGGCCGTGCCGGAAATGCTCAAGCGCAATGGCCTGACCCTGCAGGATTTCGACATCTACGAAATCCATGAAGCCTTCG
>NZ_JAYFUH010000109.1:0-5886 GCF_034961085.1 Stenotrophomonas capsici
CTGCGTCTGGAAGAACACACCCACGCGCCCGGCGCGGTCATCGAGGTGCTGATCCCGATCCGCACCGGCGTGCCCACCGAGCGCTTCCTGGACATCGCCAGCACCGCGCGCACGCTGGCCCGGTTCCTGGAGCCGGGGCGGTTGTCGCGGGTGGAACAGGTGTTCGACGCCACCGCCTTCGACGCCGGTGACGCCAAGCTGCTGGATATCAGGAAGCACGAACCGGCGCTGCGCGTGCAACGCCGTTACCGCGACGCCCAGGGCCGCCTGCTGCTGATCACCATCAGCCTGCACCCACCGGGACGCTTCGCCTATTCGATGGTGCTCTCACGCAGCCATCGTTGAACGGCCCTGCGTCGAGCGGATCGTACCTGGACGCGCCGGCCGCATCGATCCGGCAAGGCACACGGCGGTTTCGACACGCCCCGGGGCGCCGGCGATTGACTGAAGGAACGCGCCGCGCGGCCGATATGCAGGCATTGCCCGCTCGCCCGGAAACCGCGCCCGCTGGCGCAATACCCACAACCGCACAGGACACCCCATGAAAGGATTCACCACCGCCATGCTTGTCGCCGCCGCCCTGCTGTCGACCCCCTGCCTGGCCGCGCGCAGCACGCTGATCGACCGCACCTGGGCCCCCGTCAGCGAGAACCACGCCGAGCTGGAGCACGACGGCCGCCACTACGTGCTTGATACCTACATCGTGATGTTCCAGCAGCCGTACTACATCCATGTCCGCGCCAAGGACGGGAAGCCGCTGGACGCCGCGGCGCTGGTGGACATGGCCTCGGACTACATCACGCCGCGCGGCTGCACCGAACCGCTGCAACGCCGCAGTGACCTGGACCGCTCCAGCGGCGACGGGACGGATGTCGTGCTCGGCTTCCAGTGCTGAGCCCGCGCGGCATCGCCACCGATCTCATCCTCCACGCCGGGACCACCACGGCCGTCGAGGCCGATGACGGCAGCCTGCCTTGGGACGCGCTCGCCGCGCTGCGGCGGCGCAAAAGCCGATAAGCTTCGGCGCAATGCCCGTGCGCGGGCGCGGTGGCTGCGCCACCGACCCGCCCGCGATTGCATGGCCGCTTCTCCCCGACATCCGGACGTCCAATGCGCCTGCCCTGCCGACTCCTGCCTCTGCTGCTTCCCTGTGCCACGGCCATGGCCGCGCCGGAGCATGCCGATTACGAGCGCATGTACTCCGACTGCGTGGACCGGGCCGGCACCCTCAACAACGGCGTGGTGGATGCCTGTTCGTCGACCACCTCCGAGCACGTGAAGGCGGAGATGAATGCCCTGTACAAGCGCATCCACGACCGTCTTTCGACGCAGTCGCCCCAGGACGCGGACCGGCTGGAGCAGGCGCAGAAGTCCTGGCTGGTCTACCGCAACACGCATTGCGACCTCGCCGGTGCCTACGTGGGCTCGCCGATGTACGCGTTCTGCCCGATGCAGCTCAACATCGCGCGCGTGACCGAGCTGCGCGAGCTGGCCGGCGACTGAGCGCATGGCGTTGACGCGGCGCAGGCCCACCCGCCCACGAAAAGGACCGCCCACATGATGTTCGAATCCGTTTCGCCGATCCTCTCCGTGCATGACCTCGCGCGGTCGCTGGACTTCTACCGGACCACGCTGGGTTTCGATCTTGCCTGGTCCTGGGGCGAGCCCGCCGAGATCGCCACCGTGTGCCGGGATGCGGTCGAGATCACGCTCACGCAGCGCGCGGAGGCAAAGCCGGCAGGCGCGGCGCACGTCTATCTGGCCGTGACCGACATCGACGCGTACCACGCCACGCTGCAGGCAGCCGGCGTGACGATGGTCGTGCCGATCGGCGACCGCCCCTATGGCATGCGCGATTTCCGCATCGCCGACCCCAGTGGCAATGAACTAAGCTTCGGCCAGGCCATCGCCGGCCTTGGGAACCACTAGCGCGCGTGTCCTGCGGTGATGCCGCCTCCCTCCACGTTGGACCCCTTCAGGAGCTCACATGTCGCTTTCCGATCTGCTCGACGTGCTGGACATCGCCGAGTTCCTGACGGCATGGCGGTTCTGGCTGCCCACCTTCGGCGGTGCCGCGCTGGGGCTGCTGATCTACTTCGGCGGCGCGGGAGGCGTGCTCCCGGCCGTGCTTGGGACAGGCATCGGCCTGGCCGGCGTGGTCACCGGCCTGGTGTGGCAACACCGCCACGGCTGAAGCGCGCCACCGACCGGCCGTCGACCTCAACCGGCCGCCATGACCGGCGAGCGCCTGGGCCAGTTCACCCAGACCACGTGCAGTGACACCGGCAACGCCCAGCTCACCCACAGCAGGACCGCGATCACGTCCGGGGACGGCGCGTTGCCCAGCGCGATCCATGCCGGCAACAACAGGCGGAAGCTCACCGGTGCCAGCGTCACCAGGTAGGCGCGCGTCATCCAGCGACGATGACGGGCAACGTCGCCGCGCCGGATGCCCCGCATCGCCACCAGCGCGGTCACCAGCCACGCCAGCGCGGTGGCCGCGAAGGCCAGGGTGATCGCCAGCGGTGCCGGCGAGGTGGCGATCAGGCCCACCGCCGCCGCGCAGGCCAGCAACATCCCGCCGAAGTAGAAGCGGCCGGACCAGCGGTGCAGGCGTGGCCGGGCACGTGGCCAACGGCTCAGGAACTGCACCGGCCCCAGCACGATGCCAAGCACGCCGCCGCCGATGTGCAGCCACAGCCAGCCGCGGCGTGACCAGTACATCGTGTAGTGCTCCGGATCCAACTGTCCGTACTGGCCGAGCACCTTGAACAGGAAATGCAGGCTGATCGCGGCCAGCAGCAGCCAGAGCACCCACCATCCCAGGCGCCGGGCGCCGGAAGCCCCCCCGGCGGGAACCGCAGACTCGAACACGTCGGACATGGCGCCTCCAGGCAATGGGCCAGCGCGAGCATACAAGGCGGCCGGGGAGCCGCGCGTCCATACGGCAATGGCGCACACCGTGCGTTTGTACGGCAAAGCGCGACCGGCCACCTCACCGGCAGAACCTGACTGGGCCGGATATTGCAAAATGCAAATCATTCGCATTTAATTTCTCAATCGCCATCCCCTGCCTGTCCATCGGCAGATGCCCACAACGGATGTGGCATGCGCCCGTCTCCGTCACGCGATTTCCCGCCTTCCAACCCCCAGGCCTTCCATGTCCCCCAGTCGCTCCCCCCGCCGTCCGGCCCCTGGCGCCGGTTTGCCTCCCCGTTGCCGCCGCTCCCTTTCCGGCCACCTGCCGTGGGCGATCAGCCTGGCCCTGGCGGCCAGCCCGGGGATGGCAGTGGCCGCCGAAAGCACCGCCGCCGATGCCAGCGCCACCACCCTGGACGCGGTGCGGGTGGTCTCCCAGCGCGCCAACCGGGTCAGCAACGGAGCGACCAACCTGGACCTGGACATCAAGGACACCCCGCAGTCGATCAGCACGGTGGACCGCGCGCAGATGGCCCAGTTCGGCGCCAACAGCATCAACGATGCGCTGCGCCTGGCCACCGGCATCCAGGTGGAGGAATGGGAAACCAACCGCACCAACTACCTGGCCCGCGGTTTCGAGATCAAGAACACCCAGATCGACGGCGTCGGCCTGCCCAATGACTGGGGCATCGTCACCGGCGCGATGGATGCCTTCGGCTACGAGAAGCTGGAGGTCATCCGCGGTGCCAATGGCCTGTTGACCGGCGTGGGCAACGCCTCGGGCACGATCAACTACGTGCGCAAGCGCCCCACCAACGAAGCCAGGGGCGAAGTGGGCGTGAGCGTGGGCTCGTGGGGCAAGCGCCGCGTGGAGGTGGACTACTCCACCCCGATCACCGCCGACGGCCGTTGGGCCGCGCGCGTGGTGGCCGCGCACGAGGACGGCGACTCGTACCTGCGCGGCTTCACCAACGACCGCAACTTCCTGTACGGCGTGGTCGATGGCCAGATCGGCGAGAACGGCACGCTGACGCTGGGCTATTCGTGGCAGAAGGCCAACAGCGACCAGAACATGTGGGGCGCGTTGAGCTTCGCCAACACCGATGGCAGCCAGCCGAGCTGGGGACGCAGCGCGTCCACCACCCAGGACTGGACCTACTGGAACACCCGGACCCGGACCGCGTTCGCCGAGTACACCCACCACCTGGGCGAGAACTGGGAGGTGAAGGCGTCCTACAACTATCGCCAGATCGGCAACGATGACCAGTTGTTCTTCGCCTTCAGCACCACCGGCCTGGACCCGCAGACCCACACCGGCCTGGTCGGCTGGGCCTACAAGGGCATCGACGACATGGACTCGCACTTGGGCGATGTCACCCTCAACGGTCGCTTCCAACTGTTCGGCCGTGAGCAGGAGGCCATGCTCGGCGTCAGCGTGGCCAAGAGCAGCGCCACCACCTGGGAACACCCGGTCGATCCCAACGATCCGGCGTTCGGCGCGCTACCGGCGTTCCCGTATGCCGGCAACGCCATCGCCGAGCCGGAATGGGGCCCGCGCACCCGCTCCAACTGGACCAACCAGCGCCTGAAGCGTGGCTATGGCGCCACCCGCCTGGCCCTGACCGACCGCCTCAAGGCCGTGGTCGGCTTCAACTGGGCGCAGTACCACCGCGATGGCAACAACGGCAACAACTTCGACCAGACCGAAAGCAACATCAGCCCCTACGCCGGCTTCACCTGGGACTTCAACGACCGCGTGCTGGGCTACGTGAGCTACTCGGACATCTACCAGCCGCAGGACCAGTACGACCGCAACCGCGTCTACCTGGACCCGACCAAGGGCGTGAACTACGAGGTTGGCGTCAAGGCCGAGTGGCTGGACCGCCGCCTGCTGACCACGCTGGCGCTGTTCAAGGCCAAGCAGCAGGGCCTGGCGACTTCCGGCGGCTATGACCTGGATACCGCGATGTACTGGTACTACGGCGTGGACGTGGAATCCAAGGGCGTCGAATTCGAGGCCACCGGCAAGCTCGGCGAGCACGCCAGCCTGGTGTTCGGCTTCACCCACCTGTCGATGAACAACCAGGACGGCGGTGATACCTACACCTGGGTGCCGCGACGCACCGCCAACCTGGTGTTCAGTTCGCGCCTGCCCGGCTACGAGGCGTTGTCCTATGGCATCGGCGGGCGCTGGCAGAGCGCGATCTCCACCCGGGACACCTACACCGGCACCACCATCGCCCAGGGCAGCTATGCCCTGCTCAACGCCTTCATCGGCTGGGACGTGCTGCCCAACGCCACCGTCCGCGCCAACGTCAACAACCTCACCGACCGCAAGTACATCAACAGCCTGTACCAGGTGGGCTACTACGGCGCACCGAGCAACTACACGCTGAGCTTCAACTACCGGTTCTGACCCCAGCCCCTCCCACGCGCGGGAGAGGGGCGATTCGCGGCACCACGCCCCTCCCCGTCCACCTGAGACCAGCCATCGCCATGCCACAGGTATCCACCGCTTCCGCACCGCCTCCCGCGTCCCGACGCCTGCAGGTCCTCCCGCGCATCCTTGCCGCCATCCTCGGCGGCTATGTGTTCGCCTGGGGCACGGTGGCATTGACCACCAGCGCGCTGTTCACGCTGAAGCTGGCGTTCCATGACGCCGAGTTCCTCGGCGCGCTGGTCGGCCTGCTGGCCTACCTGGGCGCATTCCTGTGGGCCATCGCCACCCACCACATGGCGCGGCTGTGGATGGTGGTGGTCGGCGGCGGTGCGCTGATGGCCGCGGCCGCATCACTCCTGCAATCCCGACTGGTCTGAGCCGGAGACATCCATGTTCAACAGCTTCCGTCAGGCCATGGCATGGCTGCACACCTGGTTCGGGCTGGTGCTCGGCTTCGTGCTGATGGCCGCCTTCTTCTTCGGCGCGCTGTCGGTGTTCGACCGCGAGATCGACCGCTGGTCGATCCC
>NZ_JAYFUH010000110.1:0-4078 GCF_034961085.1 Stenotrophomonas capsici
CCTCCGGGCGGGCCCCATCTCCCGAGCAAGCCCGTTGGACGGGCGTTTTTGCGCGTGGCACCGGCACCCTCTGGTCGGGGGTGGTGGTGTCGCCGGATCTTCAGGCCAATCAAATACTTAAGAGGTTCTTCATGAGCATCAAGCCGCTTCACGACCGCGTTGTGGTCAAGCCGATCGAAGCCGACGAAATCTCCGCCGGCGGCATCCTGATCCCGGATTCGGCCAAGGAAAAGTCCACCAAGGGCGAAGTCGTGGCCGTCGGCCCGGGCAAGCCGCTGGACAATGGCTCGGTGCGCGCCCCGTCGCTGAAGGTCGGTGACAAGGTCATCTACGGCCAGTACGCCGGTTCGACCTACAAGGCCGAAGGCGTCGAGTACAAGGTGCTGCGCGAAGACGACGTGCTCGCCGTCATCGGCTGAGCCGCGCTCCCCCTGCTTTCGAAACAGACCCCTTTCCCGATAAAAGCGGCCGAGCATGGCTCGGCTCTACTCAGAGGTAATCGCAATGGCTGCCAAGGATATTCGTTTCGGTGAAGACGCCCGTTCGCGCATGGTGCGCGGCGTCAACGTTCTCGCCAATGCCGTCAAGGCCACCCTCGGCCCGAAGGGCCGCAACGTCGTGCTCGAGAAGAGCTTCGGCGCCCCGACCATCACCAAGGACGGCGTGTCCGTGGCCAAGGAAATCGAACTGGCTGACAAGTTCGAGAACATGGGCGCGCAGATGGTGAAGGAAGTCGCTTCGCGCACCAACGACGACGCCGGCGACGGCACCACCACCGCCACCGTGCTGGCCCAGGCCCTGATCCGCGAAGGCGCCAAGGCCGTTGCCGCCGGCATGAACCCGATGGACCTCAAGCGCGGTATCGACAAGGCCGTGGTTGCCGCCGTCGCCGAGCTGAAGAACATCTCCAAGCCCACCGCTGACGACAAGGCCATCGCCCAGGTCGGCACCATCTCGGCCAACTCGGACGAGTCGATCGGCAACATCATCGCCGAAGCGATGAAGAAGGTCGGCAAGGAAGGCGTGATCACCGTCGAGGAAGGCTCGGGCCTGGAGAACGAGCTGGACGTCGTGGAAGGCATGCAGTTCGACCGCGGCTACCTGTCCCCGTACTTCATCAACAACCAGCAGGCCCAGACCGCCGACCTGGACGACCCGTTCATCCTGCTGCACGACAAGAAGATCTCCAACGTGCGTGACCTGCTGCCGGTGCTGGAAGGCGTCGCCAAGGCAGGCAAGCCGCTGCTGATCATCGCCGAGGACATCGAAGGCGAGGCGCTGGCCACCCTGGTGGTCAACACCATCCGTGGCATCGTCAAGGTCGTGGCCGTCAAGGCACCGGGCTTCGGCGATCGTCGCAAGGCGATGCTGGAAGACATGGCCGTGCTGACCGGCGGCACCGTGATCTCCGAGGAAGTGGGCCTGTCGCTGGAAAAGGCCACCATCAAGGACCTGGGCCGCGCCAAGAAGGTGCAGGTCTCCAAGGAGAACACCACCATCATCGACGGCGCCGGCGATACCGCTGCCATCGAGTCGCGCGTCAAGCAGATCAAGACCCAGATCGAGGACACCTCCTCGGACTACGACCGCGAGAAGCTGCAGGAACGCGTGGCCAAGCTGGCCGGCGGCGTTGCCGTGATCAAGGTCGGTGCTTCGACCGAAATCGAAATGAAGGAAAAGAAGGACCGCGTCGACGACGCCCTGCACGCTACCCGTGCAGCCGTTGAGGAAGGCGTGGTCCCGGGCGGCGGCGTCGCGCTGGTGCGCGCTGTCACCGCGCTGGCGGGCCTGAAGGGCAACAACGAAGACCAGAACCACGGCATCCAGATCGCCCTGCGCGCGATGGAAGCCCCGCTGCGCGAAATCGTTGCCAACGCCGGCGAAGAGCCGTCGGTCATCGTCAACAAGGTCAAGGAAGGCACCGGCAGCTTCGGTTACAACGCTGCTTCGGGCGAGTTCGGCGACATGCTGGAATTCGGTATCCTGGACCCGACCAAGGTGACCCGTTCGGCCCTGCAGAACGCCGCTTCGATCGCTGGCCTGATGATCACCACCGAAGCGATGGTGGCCGAGGCACCGAAGAAGGACGAGCCGGCCATGGGCGCCGGTGGCATGGGCGGCATGGGTGGCATGGGCGGCATGGACTTCTAAGTCCGCCGCAGCCTCACCGCTGCTGGTAACACACAGAACCCCGCCGCAAGGCGGGGTTCTGCTTTTGTGCAGGTGGCGTGGCAGCCTGCGCCGCGGCAGCCTTCCGGCGCAGGGCAGACGGGCTGGGCGCAGCGCACCCGGATGCCGGGGGAGCCCGCCGGCGGTGGGCAGGGCGGGCTTGGGGGGCATGCGCCGCTACCTGCTGTGTGCACCGCCATGGGCAGCACCCGGATGCGCTGCGCTCAGCCCGTGCCGCCCGGCCTCATGTCCCGCTCCAGTGCGGCGGTCGTCGCTCCAGGAAGGCGCGTGGGCCCTCCAGGTAGTCGCGGCTGCCGGCGACCGCGCGGATCGCGCTGGCGCTCATCTCGCGCAGCACGCGGTCGTCATGGTCGAACGCGGCACGGGCCACCGCCAAGCTTTCGCAGACGGCCAGTGGCGCGTTGGCGCTGATGCGCTCGGCCAGCGTGATGGCCGTGGCCAGCAGCTCCGGCCCGGGCACCACCTGGTTGACCAGGCCGATCGCCTGCGCACGTGCAGCCGGCAGTTGCTCGCCGGTGAGGATCAGCTCGATGGCCAATGCACGCGGTATCGCGCGGGTCAGGCGGTACAGGCCGCCGGCGGCGGCGACCAGCCCGCGCCGGACTTCGGGCAGGCCGAAGGCGGCATGCCCGGCAGCGACGATCAGGTCGCAGGCCAGCGCGATCTCGGTGCCGCCCGCCAGCGCCAGGCCATTGACCGCGGCGATCCAGGGCTTGCGTCGGGGCTGGTGCACGAAACCGGCGAAGCCGCCGCGCGTGGTGCTCAGCGCGGCGGCCTCGCCATTGGCGATGGCCTTCAGGTCGGCGCCGGCACAGAACGCCTGATCGCCGGCACCGGTGAGGATCACGCAACGTACCTCGCTGTCCGCATCGGTCAGCTGCACCGCCTGCTCCAGGTTGAGCGCGGTGATGGCGTCGATGGCATTGCGCACCAGTGGCCGCTGCAGCGTGACCAGAGCGACGTGGGCGCCGACGAGTCGCACGCTGACCGTGCGGCCCAGCTGGATGACGGCTTCATTGTTCATCGGGGCAGGCTCCATCGGGAGTGACCGCGCGAGGTCGGCTGCAGGAGGCCGCGCCTGCCGATCGGCGCGATCTCGCTGCTGGTCAGCACCGCCAGCGTCCAGGCATCGTCGGCGGCCACTTCGGCCAGCGTGCGGGTGCCGCTGGGCGTGCGCAGGATGGCCACGCCGTGCGCGACGGAACCATCGCGGCGGTGGATGACCGTGAAGGCTTCCAGCTGGCCTTCGCCGGCCGGGCTGATTTCCAGCGGCGGCACTTCGCCGCGCCGGCTGTCCGCGATGGACTGCACGCTGCTGAAGGCCAGGTCCGGATGGCCGGGGTAGGGACGCCGGGCCAGCAGCAGTGCATGGTGCTTGGTGACGAATTCCCCCTGGCCATAGAGCAACCCGGGAAAGAACGAACGCGAAGCGCGCAGGCGCCGCACCATCGCGCAGGTGGCATGGGTCATGTAGTTGTTCAGCGGTGCGCCGAAGAAGGTCAACCCGCCGGTGACGGTGGGCTCGAAGCGCGCCGGCAACCCGAGCGCGCGGCGCGCCATCTTGGGGACGCAGGGAAAGCAGCTGTACAGCTCCATCGCTTCGAACACGCCGCCGGCAAGGTGGCGTGCGCTTTCCAGCACCGTGCTCTGGGCGTGGCTTTCCCAGTAGTGGTCGCGTGCCAGGAAGTCGCCGGGCTCGTTGGCATGCACGCCGCCCCAGATGTGCACGAGGCGTTCTTCGGGCAGGCCGGCGCGGCGCGCCAGCGCCAGGCTGGTCACCAGCACGGCCGCACCCTGGTTGACCTGCGGATTGGCGGTCATGCGCTTGGTGTACGGCCAGGCGATCCAGCGGTTCTGTTCCGATGGCGTGGTGACGTCGGCCGGGCTG
>NZ_JAYFUH010000111.1:0-3155 GCF_034961085.1 Stenotrophomonas capsici
GGTCCTCCAGGCGCACGCCGAAGCGGCCCGGCACCACGATCATCGGTTCGTTGCTGCAGCACATGCCCGGTGCCAGCGGCAGGGTGTTGCCACGCACCAGGTACGGCGCCTCATGGATGGCAAGGCCGCAGCCGTGGCCGGTACGGTGCGGCAGACCCGGCAAGCGGTAGTCCGGACCCAGCCCGGCCGCTTCGAGCACGTCGCGCGCGGCCTGGTCGACCACCTCGCACGGCACGCCGGGGCGCACCGCGTCGAAGGCGGCTTGCTGCGCGGCGCGCTCCAGTTCCCAGATGCGGCGCTGCTCGGCATCCGGCTCGCCGAAGATCCAGGTGCGGGTGATGTCCGAGTTGTAGCCCTGCACGGCGCAGCCGGTGTCGATCAGCACCAGTTCGCCGCGGCGCAGGTGCTGCACGCCGGGAATGCCGTGCGGGAAGGCGGTGGCATGCCCGAACTGCACGATGCAGAAGGTCGAGCCGCCGTCGGCGCCCAGCGCACGGTGTGCCTCGTCGATGAAACGCACCAGCGTGTCGGTGCCGATGCCCTCGTGGGCGATGCCGGCGGCCAGCTGCTGCACGAACAGCGTCATGTCGCAGGCCTGCTGCATCAGCGCCAGTTCGGCCGGCGACTTGCACATCCGGCAGCCATCGATGAGGGAGGCCGCCGACTGGATCACATCGGCGCCCAGGTGCGCGGCCAGGCCGACCTGCACGCGGAACGGTGCCTCCGGGTCCAGCGCCAGCGTGCGCGCGCCGCGTTCGGCCATGGCCTCGGCCACCCGCGCGTACGGGTCCTCGTGTTCTTCCCACAGGCGCTTGCCGGCCGGAATGCGCAGCACCGCGTCGAGCGAGCCTTCCTCGAACACCGGGCACACCAGCAGCGGCTCCCCTTCCAGGGTCAGCAGCATCGCCACCAGCCGTTCGCTGCCACCCCACGGCACGCCGCAGAACCAGCGCAGCGAAGTGCCGGCGGTGACCAGCAATGCGTCCACGCCCTGCGCCCGCATCAGCGCACGGGCCCGCTGCAGGCGTTGCGCATGCTCCTCGGCGCTGATGGCCGGTGCGCGCTGTGGCCACGGTGCCAGGCGTGCGCGTGCCTGTTCCAGGGTGAGGTGTCCGATCTGTGCATTCATGGCTGTGCTCCGATGTCATCGGTGGTCCAACGCTGGTCGATCCAGCGCGGCAATCCACCCGGGTTGCGGTCGCGCAGCTCCGGCGGGAGCAGCGCATCGGGCACATTGTCGTATGCCTGCAGCGCACTGAAGCGCAGGATCGCGGCCGGCAGGCCGACGGCGGTGAATCCCGGCTGCGTCGAGGCCGGGTATGGCCCGCCATGTTGCTGCGCCGGGCTGATCGCCACGCCGGTGGGCATGCGGTCGCAGATCAGCCGCCCCACGCGCGGCCGCAGCACGCTGGCCACAGCCTGCCACGCGGCATCGTCGCTGCCGTCGCCGGCGCGGTACAGCGTGCCGGTGAGCTGGCCCTCCAGCGTGGCCGCCACGGCCTGCATCTGGGCGACATCGCTGACCCGCAGCAGCAGGCTGCTCGGGCCGAACGCCTCGCCCTGGAACCGCGCGGGCGCGGCGAGGAACGCCTCGGCATCCACCTCGAACAGGGTCGGGGCATGGGTGATGCCCACGCTGCCCGGCGTACCGCCACACAGCAGGCGCGCACCGGCCTGGCGCAACGCTCCGATCGCGTGCTGCAGCGTGGCCAGCACCGCCGGCGACAGCAGCAGCTGCGGCGCGGTGTCGGCAAAACGACCGGCCACCGCCGCGACGAACGCATCGCCAGCGGCACCGCGCGGCACCAGTACCAGCCCCGGGTTGGTGCAGAACTGGCCACTGCCGAGCAGGCACGACGCGCTGAACGCCTCGGCCAGCGCTTCCCCGCGTTCGGCCAGCGCACCGGGCAGCAGGAACACCGGGTTCAGGCTGGACAGCTCGCCGAAGAACGGGATGCCCGCGGCATCGGCCGCCTGCTTCAAGGCCAACCCGGCGCTGCGGCTGCCGGTGAAGGCGATCGCGCCCAAACGCGTATCGCCGGCCAGCGCCCGCCCCAGTGGCGCGGGCATGTCGTACAGCAGCTGCACCGTGCCGGCGGGCAGGCCGGCCGCGTCCGCGGCGCGTTGCGCGTGTTCGGCCAGGCGCTGGCTGGTGCCCGGGTGCCCCGGGTGCGCCTTGGCGATCACCGGGTTGCGTGCGGCGATGGCGGCGGCGAAGTCGCCGCCGGACACCGCGTTGAACGCGAACGGGAAATTATTGGGGCCGAACACCAGGACCGGCTTGCCCAATGGCGCGTGGCACGAACGCAGGCCGGCGCCGGTGTCGATCACCGGCCGGGTCCAGCTGGCGCTGCATGCGGCGCTGGCGGCCTGGCGCAACTGGTTGCAGGTGCGCGGCAGTTCATTGCCGCGCAGGCGGGTGGCGGCCGGCAACCCGGTCTCGGCATGCGCCAGCGCCACCAGTGCTTCGGCATCGGCTTCCAATGCATCGGCGTAGCCTTCCAGGAACGCGGCGATGCGTTCCGGGGCGAGCGCCGCCAACATCGGCGCGGCGGCGCTTGCCGCCGCCAGCGCCTGTTCCACCTCGGCCGCACCGCTGCGCGGGAACGCATCCCCGATGGCCTGTGCGGTGGACGGGTCCACCGCGCGGAAGCTGTCCGTGCCTTCCGCTGCCGGACGCCAGTGGCCGGCAATCAACAACGGCGCGACCGTGGCCATCTCAGCGCTTCCCGCGGGTGGCGATGGCGTGGTCGATCAGCTGCAGCGCCTGCGCGCGTTCGCCGCCTTCCACCACCAGCCGCGGCGCGCGCACGCGCTCGCTGCCCAGGCCCACGCGCTCCTGCATCAGCTTGATCAGCTGCACGAACTTGGGAACGGTGTCCATGCGCAGCAGCGGCAACGACCACTCGTACAACTCGCGGGCCGCCGCGTAACCACCGCGCCGTGCCTGCTCGAACAACTGCACCGCTTCTTCCGGGAACGCGTTGACGGTACCGGCGATCCAGCCTTCGGCGCCCATCGCGATGCCTTCCACGATCAGGTCGTCCACGCCGACCAGCAGCACCAGGCGATCGCCGAGCAGGGCCTTGATCGCGGCCAGGCGGCGGATGTCGCCGGAGGACTCCTTGATCGCCTGCACGTGCGGGAACTCGGCG
>NZ_JAYFUH010000112.1:0-3601 GCF_034961085.1 Stenotrophomonas capsici
CAACGGGCGCGTATTGCGGCTGAGCACGGCGATGGGCGTGTCATCGCCCATCGAGCCGGTGGCTTCCTGGCCGGTCTCGGCCAACGGCCGCAGCACCTGCTCCACTTCCTCGGACGTGAGCTGGAACAGCTTGTGGTAGCTGCGCAGGGTCGGCTCGTCGAACGGCTCCTCGGCCAGCGACGGGTCGATCAGCTCGGTCTGCAGGTAGGTCACGCCCTGGTGCAGCCACTGCTTGTAGGGCGCGCGCGCACGGTTGATGCGGTCGATCGCGTCCGAGTCGAGCAGGTCACCGCGCTTGAGGTCGATGGCCATCATCTGGCCTGGGCCCAGCTTGCCCTTGCGCACCACGCGCTCGGTGGGCACTTCCCACACGCCGGCTTCGGAGGCGACCAGGAAGTGGCGGTCGGAGGTCAGCATCCAGCGCGCCGGGCGCAGGCCGTTGCGGTCCAGCGTGCAGGCCGCATAGCGGCCATCGCAGGCGACGATGCCGGCCGGGCCGTCCCACGGTTCGGTGTTGAGCCCGTAGAACTCGTAGAACGCGGCCAGGTCGGGGTCCTTGAACTCCAGCGACTGGGTCGCCGGCGGCACCAGGATGCGTAGCGCCTGGATCAGCTCCATGCCACCGGCGACCATCAGCTCGAGCATGTTGTCCATGCTCTGCGAGTCCGAGCCGTGCATCGAGATCACCGGGTCGAACTGGGCGATGTCGAACTTCGGGGTCTTCCACACCTTGCTGCGCGCCTGCGCCCAGTGGCGGTTGCCTTCGATGGTGTTGATCTCGCCGTTATGGGCGAGCATGCGGAACGGGTGTGCCAGCGGCCAGCGCGGCATCGTGTTGGTGGAGAAGCGCTGGTGGAACACCACCACGCTGGCGGCCAGTTCGTGGCGCTGCAGGTCCGGGTAGAAGCTGCTCAGCTTGTCCGGCAGCACCATGCCCTTGTAGCTGATGGCATCGGCGCTGAGCGTGGTGACGTAGTAGTCGGCCACCTCGCGCAGCTGCTGCTCGCTGCGGCGGCGCGCCAGGAACAGCGCCAGCGCGAACTGCTCGGCGCTCTGGCTGGCATCGGCATCAACGAATACCTGCTCGATCTTCGGCAGCGTATCGCGGGCCAGTTCACCGCAGACGCTGGCATCGGTGGGTACCTCGCGCCAGCCGCGCGGGTGGCAGCCGGCGCTGCGCAGTTGGGCATCCAGTTCGTCGCGACAGCGCTGCGCGGCGTCGGCATCGTGCGGCAGGAACACCACGCCGGCGGCGAAGTTCGGGCCGATGCGGATGCCGGCCTCTTCGGCCAGTTGGCGCAGGAACACCGTGGGTTTGCGCAGCAGCAGGCCGCAGCCGTCGCCGGTGAGCCCGTCGGCGGCCACGCCGCCGCGGTGGGTCATGCGCGAGAGCGCGGCGATGGCGGTGTCGACCAACAGGCGGGACGGCTGGTCATCGAGCTGCGCGACCATGCCGAAACCACAGGCGTCGCGTTCGTCTTGCGGGTCGTAAAGCCCTTGCGGGGTACCGGCGGCCATCTGTGCCTCGTAGCGATGTCAGGTGAGCGGCGACACTTCCGCCCGCTCGCCAAGCACGCCATGCACACGGGGGTGAGGCGCGCCGCACGTACTGCAATCGCTCGGCTTGTCTGGGGAAAGGCTGGAGGTGGTCGCCGTCACGGCGTTCGTTACCAGCGCAGGCGCCCTCGCGCTCACCCAGTGCACACGATGTGCTCTTCCTGGAGCGCACCTGAAGGTCACCGGATGCGATCGACTAGATCACACATGTTGCGACGCCGCAATACATCGTTGCTTGCGCAACCAAAGCCTTGCAGGACAAGGCTTTGGCGGTTTCCTGTTCAGCCGCAGCGGACGCCGCTGATGACGCCCTTGTCATCCACTTCGATGTTCAGGCGTTCGCCGATGAACTCCATGGTGATGGGCTGGTTGGGCTTGAGCAGGCGGACATCGTTGGCGCCGGCGTCTTCCTTGGCCTGCGCCTGCATGGCGTCGGAATAGGTCTGGCCGACCAGACCCTGCACCTGGCTGGCGTCGCAGCTGCCCGGCGGCGGCGGGGTGGGATCGGCATCGGCGGCAGCGGCCTGGGCGGCCTGCTGGGCCTGGTCCAGGACCTGGTCCTGCTCCTCCGGAGGTGGGCCCTTGCAGGCGCCCAGCAGCAACACGAGTGCGGTGGTGGCAATCAGGGCGGCGGGGCGGCGCAGGGCGCGCGGCGTCGACGGGAATTGCATCGGTACTCCAAGGCATGTGAAGACGGAGCAAGCATATCGCTTGCATCCGTACCTGTGCCGCTTCCGGTGAACGGATTCAGCCGCAGCGCAGTGCGGTGATGTTGTTGGTGCGGCCGACTTCGATGGTCAGGTGGTCGCCGCCGCTGCTGGCCGGTGCCGGTTCGGAGGCGGTGGTGGCGCCATCGGAACCCCGCACCACGCTGACGTGCAGGCTGTCGCTATCCACCCGCGCGCGCTCCACCGTGCCGGGGCCGGCAGCCAGGCCGACCGCGCCGCGCACCCTGTCGGTGTGGCATTGGCCCGAGATGACGCCGTCGATGGGTTGTACCTGGGTGACCCGTGCGGTGCTGCAGGCGGCGCAGGCCAAGGAGAGACCAGCCAGAAGAACAATGCGGTGCATGGCGCGCTCGGCTTCGATGGGGGAGGTCCAGCCTGCGATGGCGGGGGTAAGCAGCGGGTGAAAGGGAGCGGTTCCCGGGCAGGGCTGGGGAAGGGTGCCTCCGGCGACAAACCCAACGTCCACTTCCCGGATAATCCCCGCATCCAACCTCGCAGGACGTCTTGATGCAGCAGGAAAGCTGTCGTGTTCTGGTCCTCGGCGGGTACGGCCACTTCGGTGCACGCATCGTGCGTGCGCTGGCCACCACGCCGGGCATCACCGTCATCGCCGCCGGCCGCAATCCCGCGCAGGCCCCGGCCAACCTGCCGGGGGTGGATCTGTCGCGTATCGAGCTGTGCTGGTTGGATACCGCCGATCCTGCATTTGCCGACCAACTGGCCGCCACCGGCGCGCAGCTGGTGATCCACACCGCCGGGCCATTCCAGGGACAGGGCTATGACGTTGCGCTCGCGTGCCTGCAGGCCGGCATGCACTACATCGATCTTGCCGACGGGCGGGAATTCGTCCGTGATTTCGCCTTGAAGGTGGATGCGCCGGCACGCGCCGCCGGCCGCAGTGCGATCAGCGGCGCCAGCACGCTGCCGGCGCTGTCCAGTGCGGTGGTCGATGCGCTGGCGCCGCAGTTCGAGCGGCTGCAGGGCATCGACATGGTCATTGCGCCCGCCCAGGCCACGCCGTTGGGCATGGCCACCGTGCGCGCGGTGCTGTCGTACTGCGGCAAGCCGTTCGATTGCTGGATCGATGGCCGCTGGCAGCCGGTGATCGGTTGGGCCGACCCGCAGCCGGTGCGCTTCGCCCAGATCGCACCGCGCCTGGCCGCGGCCTGCGACGTGCCCGACCACGACCTGCTGGTGCAGCGCTATCCGGGCGTGCTGACGGTGCGCTTCCGCGCCGCGCTGGAGTTGCCGTTCCTGTCGCGCTGCCTGGCCGGCATCGCCTGGCTGCGTCGTTGCGGGTTGCCACTGCCGATGGA
>NZ_JAYFUH010000113.1:0-3029 GCF_034961085.1 Stenotrophomonas capsici
AGGTGGGCGATGTAGTCGTCCCATTTCTCGCGCTTGAGCGTGATGGCTCGGGTGCGATCGAAACGGCTGAAGATCCGGGTGATTTCCTGGTTGTAGTTGCGCTCGATCTCGTCCAGCGCCTCCAGGTCCTCGCCGATGCGCTGGTGCAGCTTCACCGCCGGCAACGAGGAGTCCTTGCCGACCCGCTCGTGCAGGTCACGCAGCACTTCGCGGAACGCCAGGCGGTCGGCGTCGTACAGCTCCGGTGCCGATTCGATGTAGTCCAGCACCGTGCCCAGCGTGGCGAAGCGTTGTGGGCTGCTCTGGCGCAGCAACGCATCGAACTGCGCGGCGATGGCCTCGCGCTGCTCCAGCCCGTCATGGAACAACTGTTGGCCAATGCGGCTGGAGGTGGTGCGGTCGGCCGGCGTCTGCTGTGCCTCATCGGCCAGCAGCACGACGATGCGACGATGGCCATCCAACTGCTTCTGCAACGCGCCCAGCAGCGGTGCCGCCGCCGGGTCCGTCGCCGCCGCCGCGGCGGCGCTGGGTTGGGTGACGGGCGCCTTGCCGGCCGGCTCCTGCTGCCTGCCACAACCGGAGGCCAGCACGCAGGCCAGCAACAGGGGCGACAACAGCGCGCGGTACGAAGGCAGCGAACGGGGCATGGCGGGCTCGACGACGGGAAACGGTGGAAGGGGCGCGAACGCGGGGCGATTCTAACGCCACATGCGAAAAGCCCGCCTTGCGGCGGGCTCCTCGACTTACTTGGCTTCGACCTTGGCCGGCAGCGTGTCCTCGCCGTGCTTCTTGATCATGTACCACTGCTGCAGCAGGCTCAGGCCACCGTTGACCACCCAGTACAGCACCAGGCCGGACGGCATGAAGGCCATCATCACGCCGAACACCAGCGGCATGAACTGCATCATCTTCTGCTGCATCGGGTCCATGCCCACGGCCGGCGTCAGCTTCTGGGTGAACCACATCACCGCCATGTTGATGACCGGCAGGATGAAGTACGGGTCACGCGCGGTCAGGTCCTGGATCCAGGCAAACCACGGGGCCTGGCGCAGTTCCACCGACTCCACCAGCACCCAGTACAGGGCGAAGAAGATCGGCATCTGGATCAGCAGCGGCAGGCAGCCGCCCATCGGGTTGATCTTTTCCTTCTTGTACAGCTCCATCATCGCGGTCTGGAACTTCTGGCGGTCATCGCCATAGCGTTCCTTCAACTGCGCGATGCGCGGCTGGAACTTGCGCATCTTGGCCTGCGACTTGAACTGCGCATTGGCCAGCGGGAACAGCGCCAGCTTGAGCAGGATCACCAGGCCGATGATCGACCAGCCCCAGTTGCCGACCAGCTTGTGCACCTGGTTCATCACCCAGAACAGGCCCTGGCCGATGATCGCCATGATCGAGAAGCGGCTGTAGTCGACCACGCGGTCCAGGCCCTTCACGTCTTCCTTGGCGATCTGGTTGACCAGCTTCGGGCCCACCCACAGGCGCGCCTCGGTGCTGACCTTCTGCCCCGGTGCCACGGTGAAGCCCGGGCCGCTGGCTTCGATCACGTTGCGCGGGCCGTTCTGCGACAGGCGGTACAGCGCGGCCTGGTCGGCCTGCGGGATCCACGCGGTGAAGAAGTGGTGCTGCAGCATCGCCGCCCAGCCACCGGTGATGGTCTGGTTGAGGTTGCCGTCATCCATGTAGTCCTTGAACGCACGGCGCTGGTAGCCATCTTCCGGGCTGAACCAGGTGGCGCCATTGAAGCTGAAGGAGTCCGGGTTGGTCATGCCGCGGGTGACGATGGACGGCACGCGGTCCAGCTTGCGGAACACGTAGCCCTGCCACGGCGCGCTGCCGGCGTTGCTCACTTCATCCTTCACCGAAACGGCGTACTCGCCACGGGTGAAGGTATAGGTGCGGTGGATGCTCACGCCGTTGGGGCCATTCCACACGAACGGCACCTGCACCTGGTTCTGGCCGTCGGCCAGCACCACCTCGGTGGCGTTGCCGGCCGGCTGGAAACCGGCGGCGCCAGGTACCGGCGAACCGGACTGGCTGGCCCAACCGGCGGTGGCGGTATACGGGTGCGCCTTGTCCTCGGTCAGCAACTGCACCGGCGGGCTGCCGGCAGCCTTGGTCTGCGGAAACTGCAGCAGGTCGGCGTCGAGCACGCTGCGGCCATCCAGCACCAGCTTGAGGACGTCGGTGGTGACGGTCACGCGCGGTGCGGCACTGGCCGCTTCGACGCCGGCAACCGCCGGGGCGGCCGGAGCCTCATGGCCGGGGACGGTGGCCTGCGGCACAGTACCGGTGCCGGGCACGGCGAGGTCGGCGTCGTTGGCCACCGGCACGGCCGGCTGGGTCGCGGCCACGGTGGCCGGATCCGGCGCGTTCTTCTCGCGACCCCATTCCATCCACAGCAGCACGGCCACCATCAGCCAGGCGAAAATCAGGAATACACGGGTCTGGTTCATCAGCAGGCTGGCTCGGCTCGGCCGGACGAAGCATCCGGCGCGTTCAAAGGAGTGGGTTCAGCGCCCTTGCGCGGCGGCATTGTGCCGTCCGCGCCCGCAGCGGGCAATGCGCCGGCACGGCGCAGCAGGCGTTCGAACGCCTCGCGGATCTGTTGATTGCTGGCCGTCTTGGCCGCCGAGCGGGCAACGACGACGAAATCGCCACCGGCCAGGCACGGCAAAAGATGGCGTGTTGCATCGCGCAACACACGCTTGATACGGTTACGGCCGACCGCACGCGTATCCACCTTCCGTGACACGGCCATACCCAACCGAGCGGGGGCATCCCCTTTCAGCCAGTGGAGTGTCATCAGCGGGTCGGACACACGGCGAGCGCCGTTGAAGACCGTAGAGTATTCAGCGCGCGTACGAACCCGCGCAGAGCGAGGGAATCGCTTGCGCGGGAAGGCACTGCTCACGATTGAAGTTGCATGTGCCGCGGAGAGCGGCAACGCAATCAAGCGCTGAGGACTTTGCGGCCCTTGGCGCGGCGACGCGACAGGACCTTGCGGCCGTCAGCGGTCTTCATGCGGG
>NZ_JAYFUH010000114.1:0-4342 GCF_034961085.1 Stenotrophomonas capsici
CGGCCTCCAGGCTGCAGCCCGCCGGCAGGGTGCCGATGACGAAGCCGTCGGGAATGATGGTGCTCACGGTGCCACCGGCCGTGCTGGTCTGCGGGCCGTTGTTCTTGTAGGTCAGCACCAGGTTCTGCGCGGTGCCCACTTCCAGCGGCTGCGACGGGAAGCTCACCAGCGCTTCGATGTCCGTGCCCAGCACGATGTTGTAGCTGGCGCTGTCGGAGTTGTCGTTCGGGTCCGCGTCGAAGTAGTTGTCGTTCGCGGTGGCGATGGTCGCGTTGTTGGTGTGCGTGCCCAGGCCGTTGGTACGCAGGGTTACCGTGACCTTGGCGGCGTCGAGCTGGGCCAGGCTCATGGGGCCGTTGTAGGTACAGCTGAACGCACGGGCGCTGTTGGCCTGGGCCACGGTCTCGCACACGGCGCTGTTGGCCGGTGAGGGGGTGATGGCGGTGACCACGTTGGCGGTGTCGGTCGGCAGCTGGTCGGTGATGACGATGCGCGCGCCGCTGGGCAGTGCGCTGCCGCCGGAGGCGATGCGCGGATGCAGCTCGAACGTGGCGGTGCCGCCAGTCGCGCCCTGGCCGTTGTCCGGCGTGATCAGGGTCTTCTCGACCTGCAGGTTGCCGGTCTCACGGACGGTGGTGGTGCCGGTCGCAGGCGTCGCGCTGTTACTCGAGGTCGCGGTCAGGTTGAAGCTGCCCAGCTGGCGCGCGCGGATGCTGAAACCCACCGAACCGCTCGGGGCAGTGGCGGTGTTGCCCGGCGCGACCGGGCACGACACGGTACGGGTGGCAGCCGTGTACACGCAGTCGCTGGCGCTGGGCGATGCCGGCGGTACGAAGTCCACGGTGGGCGGCAGCACTACCGAGATGTTGGTCTGGGTCGCGTCGGTGGCGGTGCGCAGCCAGCTGATGGTCAGCGGTGTGTCGATGCCCTCGCCCATGTTCGGCGGCAGATTCACGTTCTGCGGCACGACCGTGGCAAATGCGGCCGCAGGCAGCAGGCCCAGCACCAGTGCCGCTGCGGCACGGGTGATCGACGCGTACCACGGCGAGCGGCCATGTCCATGATGACTACCGGCGGTATCACCCGCACGGACCGTGTACTGCTGAAGTTGTTTTTTCACCGGAGAGCCTCTGCAAGCGCGCGCTCGGGCTGCCCGTCCAGGCAGTCCGTTTGGTTTCGTTGAGCTTCGAAACAGCGACCCGCCCCAAAACGGGTCGCAATTCAGCACCGTGAGGTGCGTGTGACGGCGCGGATTCTCACTGCGCTCTTACGCGGAAACAGTGCCGCTGCGTGACGGATGCTTTCATTTCCTCACATCACACAAATAATGTGATCTGGCTCACATCGCCATCATCTTGTTTTCACAGGGAAATCACGGTGCATCCGCGGAACTCGGCTGAATGCGCGAAATTTCAAATCTGTGAATTTATTCTGAACGAAATTTATACATTCAGACCGTCAAGCGGTAGCCACTTCCCCGTACTGCGCGGATTGGCAGGGTATGGCCGGTGGCCATCCGCACGCGGTTGCGCAGCCGGTGGACGAGCACTTCGATGCGGTGCGGGTCGAAGCTCCAGGGCTGGTCGGTCAGGGCTTCGATCAGGCGCTCACGCGCCACCGTCTCAGAGGGGGACGAGAACAACAGGGACAGAAACGCCCGTTCTGCTTCGGTCAGGGCCAGCAGGCTGCCACCCGGCGCGCGCAGGTCCCAGGCATCGGATTCCAGCATCCAGCCCTGTTCCGGCAGGCGGGCGGCACTGGCCTCCACCACCTGCGCCGGCTCGCCGGGCAGGCGACGACGCAGGCTGTACAGCTTGGCCGCCAGCACGTTGGACGAGGGCCGCTGCGGCAGGCAGGCGTCGGCGCCGGCCCACAGGCCTTCGGCCACCGCCTCGGGGGTGGCCGGGTCGACCAGCAGGACCACGCCGAGGTCATCGCGACGGCGCAGGTGGGCGACGGTGCTGGCCACGTCCTCGCGGATCTGCGAGGTGTCGATCAGCACGATGTCGCATGGCACGATGGCCAGCTCGCGGTACAGCGCGTCGATGCTGTCCAGCGCATGCACCTGCGCGCCGTGCCAGACCAGCGGCTGCACCACATCCAGGCTGCCGACGATCCATATCCGCAGTGGCGCCAGGGCCAGCTCCCGCTCGACGCCCACCATGATGTTGTCCTGTTGCTGCACCGATCACTCCTGTTCGAAGGCATACCATTGCCTACGTATGTCGGATTCTAGCCCAGCGTAATACCAGTTACGGGAGGGTACATGTGTCAGAAGATTAAACAGTAACGGGGCCCGTAGGCCCCGTTACAGTTCTGCCGGTGCGGCCGGGCTTACTGCGCCGGCACGCCCATCTCCTGCAGCAGCGCCGGTGCCGGGTAGACCTTGGCCAGCAGCCAGCGCAGGTAGCGCATGTCCACGTGCACGGCACGCTTGTAGCGCGGGTCGAACCACCAGCTGGCGCTGACCGACTCCCAGTTGGAATCGAAGTTCAGGCCGATCAGCTCGCCCTTGGCATTGAGCACCGGCGAACCGGAGTTGCCACCGGTGGTGTCCAGGTTGGTCAGGAAGTTGACCGTCTGCGTCTTCAGCGCCGGGTCCGCGGTACTGCCGAAGTCACCCTTGGCGATGGCCGCCAGCAGCGGCTTGGGCGCATCGAACGGCACCGTGTTGGTGTTCTTCTCGACGATGCCGGCCACCGTGGTCACCGGCGAATAGCTGACCGCGTCGCGCGGGTGCAGCGCCTCGACCTTGCCGTAGCTGATGCGCAGCGTACTGTTGGCATCCGGGTATACCGCCCGGCCCTGCTTGGCACGCCAATCGAACAGCGCCTGCATGTACGACGGCCGCAGGCGCAGCTGCTCACCCTCGCGCTCCTTGCTTTCACGCTCGGCGTTGAGCTGCGCCATCACCAGCGCCGACGCCACCGACACCAGCGCGTCGCCCTCGATGAATCCCCCCTTGCGCGCGGATTCGAAGCGCGACAGGCGCTGCGCCTCGTCGCCCAGGCGGGTCTGCGCGTACATCTCGTCCAGATGCCGGGCCAGCTCACCCGGGGTACGGCCGAACAGGTTGTCGTAGTGCGCGTCGCGCTGTGCATCGGGCAGCTGCTGGTAGCGGGTCAGCAGCGCGGTGAGGATGGCCTTCTCCACCGTCGGGTCGTAGCGACGCTGCACCTGCTTGAGCACGCCTTCGATCAGCGCCTGGTCGCGCTGCTGGTAACCGCTCTCGCGCTCGGCGTCGGGCTTGGTCGATTCGATGCGCAGGCGTTCGAGCAGCATGGCCGAGCGCAGCAGCTGGGTCTGGCTGGACATCAGCGTCACCAGGAACTCGCTGGCACCGGCCTGCTCACCGGCCGCCAGCGAGGCGAACAGCGCATCGATGTCGGCGTTGTACTTGCGGTCGGTGGCGGCCAGCATCGCCTGCTCGTCCTGCGCACGTTGGGTCTTGGCATCGCTGCGCAGCAGCCCTTCCAGCTCGCCGGCGGCGCGCTTGCGGTTGTTCTTCAGCGACTGCAGCTGCGAGGCGTAGCGCGTGCGTGCATCGGCATTGTCCTTGCCGATCGCCTCGATGGTGTCGATCAGCTGCTGGAACACCGCCACGCGGCGCGGCAGCACCGTATCGATCTGGTTGGCGAACTCGGCGGCGGTGCGCAGCCGGTAGGTGGTGCCCGGGTAACCGGCCAGCATCGCGTAGTCGCCTTCCTTCGGCCCGTCCAGCGACATCGTCAGGTGTGCCGGCGGGTGGTACGGCACGTTGTCCTTGCTGTACGGCGCCGGCTTGCCGTCCTTGCCCACGTAGGCACGCAGCAGGGTGAAGTCACCGGTATGGCGCGGCCACATGAAGTTGTCGATCTCGTCGCCGTAGTTGCCGATCGCGCGCGGCGGCGCATAGACCAGGCGGATGTCGGTCAGCTCCAGCTGGCGGATGCGGTAGAAGTCGCTGCCGTAGTACATGTTGGCCACCGAGCAGCGCACGCCGCTTTCGGCCTCGCAGTCGGCGACGATGCGCTTGCGCGCATTCTCCACCGCATCGTAGTAGGCGCGGCCGGTCTTGCCGCGTGCGTCCTTGAGCACGTCATCGGTGACCTTGTCGAAGCCCACCGTCACCAGCACGCGGTAATCCGGGTTGGCGGCGCGCTCATCGGCACGGCCCTGGGCGATGAAGCCCTCGTCGATGATGTTGTGTTCCTTGCTGGCGTTGTACTGGATCACGCCATAAGCCACGTGGTGGTTGGTCAGCAGCAGGCCGTCGCCGGAGACGAACGAGCCGGTGCCGCCACCGACCCGCACCACCGCGCTCAGCGGCGGCGCGGTGACGTCGGCCAGTTCGGCCGGATTG
>NZ_JAYFUH010000115.1:0-3373 GCF_034961085.1 Stenotrophomonas capsici
GCACTACGCGCGAATGTGGCCGCCGAACGGCAACGCCAGCAGCTGGCGCGTGAGCAGCAAGCCGCCAATGCCGAGAAACAACGCGCCGCCCACGAGCAGGTCGGTGCCGAACACCGACGCGTGGAAGAACAACAACGCCAGGCCACGCAACAGCAGGTCGTCCGCCACGAACAGAACGTGCTCGGTTCCTTTCGCGGTGCAGCGATCACCTGCATCGGCGGTGGCAAGGACGTGCTTTACCTCAGGAGCTCCATGCCCCCCAGGACCGGCTGCAATGTCCGCTTCGAAGCCCGCTGCCCGGGCACCGCGACCGGCAACGGGGTCCATTTCAGCCAGGCAAACTACATTGGCGCCAGCTGTGGCATGGGGGACAACATCCGCATCGGCCCGATGAACTGCGCCGCGGAGCAGGTGCTGGTCCGCATGATCGAAGCCGATTGCGGGTAGCCGGCGCCAACCGGCGAAGACACTGCCAACGACAACCCGCGAGTAGCGCACCCACGCCGACGTGGGTGCGTGCCACTTACTTCCCGGCCGGCAGTTCCGGCTTCACCGCTTCCGGGCTGACCCGTTCGATGGTGTGGCGCAGTTCACGGCCGAGGATGAACTTGGCGTCCTTGGCCCAGGCGTCCAGGCGCTCGTCGAACAGCAATTTGCTGTTCTCGTCCGGCCACACCAGGCGCAGTTCGCGCATCTTCTGGATGAAGCCACGGAACAGCGACTTGTCGAAGAACTCCGGCGCGGCCGGTGCGTACAACAGGCTCAGGCGCTGCGCGGCCTGCTGGCACAGGCTCTCCAGCTCGGCGGCTCCGAGCGTGCCGGGGCCGTTCTTCACCAGCACCGCGATGGCGATGTAGTAACGCTCGAACGCCTGCTGCAGCGAATGGCCGATCGCACGCAGGCGGAACACCTCGTCGGTCTGGCCGGTGCTGCGCGCCAGCATGCCGCCGTCGTCCTCGCCCACATGCTGCAACAGGCCCTCGCGCACGAACACGCTGATGGTCTGGTCGATGCGCGCGGCGAACTCGTCCTCGCTCCACGGCAGGAACAGCTCGGCCTGCAGGAACGGATACAGCCCGCGGCCCAACCGCAGCAGGCCGCCACGGCTCATGCGGCGGTTGTTCTGGAAGCAGCAGGCCACCCACGAGGAGGCGGTGAACAGGTGCAGCACGTTGTTGCGGAAGTAGCTCAGCAGCACCGCGGTGTCGCCGCTCACGCTCAGCACGTCGCCCAGCGGGTGCTTGATGCGGGTGAGGACGTTGATGTCCTCGGCGTGGGCGATGATGCGCTCGGGCGAGTGCGGGGTGACCGTGACGCGGTCGGAGTACGGCATCTCGACCAGCAGCTTCTTGCTCAGCTCGATCTGCGCGATCAGGTCGGCCTCGCCCATCGCGTGCTTGGGCGTGGACAGCAGCGCCAGCGCCAGCAGGTTGATCGGGTTGACGTCGGCGGCGCCGTTGATGCGCACCTGGATCTGCTCGGCCAGGGTATCGACCGCGCTGGACAGCCAGCTCGGCTTCTCGTCCTCGCCGACCGGCTGGCCGTTCCAGTCCGGTGCCTTCTGCGCCAGCACGTCGTTCAGCGCGATCGGCTCGCCGAAGTTCACCACCACCTGGCCGAAGTTCTGCTTGAGCACCTTGGGGATGCCCCACAGCAGCGCCCAGATCGATTCCTTCTCCTTCGGCCGGCCGGACAGCTCGTCCAGGTAGCTGCCGCCCTCCATCAGCTTTTCATAGCCGATGTAGATGGGCTGGAACAGCACCGGCTTGCGCGGCTGGCGCAGGAAGGCACGCAGCGTCATCGAGATCATGCCGCCCTTGGGTTGCAGCAGGCGGCCGGTACGCGAGCGCCCGCCCTCGACGAAGTACTCGATCGAATAGCCGCCGGCCACCAGCTGGGCGACGTATTCGCTGAGCACGGCCGAGTACAGCGCGTTGCCCTTGATCGAGCGACGGATGAAGAACGCGCCGCCCTTGCGCAGCAGCGTGCCGACCACCGGCAGGTTGAGGTTGATGCCGGCCACGATGTGCGGCGGCACGATGCCGCGGTCGTACAGCAGGTAGCTCAGCAGCAGGTAGTCCATGTGGCTGCGGTGGCTGGGCACGTAGACGATCTCGTGCCCGGGCGCGGCTTCCTTGAACTTGTCCAGGTGGTGCACCAGCACGCCGGCGTAGATGCGGTTCCACACGTGGCTGAGCATGAAGCTGGCCGAACGCACCACCGGGGTGGAGTAGTCGGCGGCGATCTCCCAGGCGTAGCCCTGCGCCTTCTTCCAGGCGTCGGTGGTCTTGGAGTTGTCGCGCTTGGCCTGGGCGGCGATGGCTTCGCGCACCGGGTCGGCGGCCAGCACCTTGTCCACCAGCAGGCGGCGGGTGGACAGGTCCGGGCCGATGATCGATTCACGGATGCGGCGGAAGTGCGTGCGCAGCACGCGCTGCAGCTTGCGCACGGTGCGCTCGGGCTCCAGCCCTTCGTCCACGGTTTCGCGCAGCGACACCGGCGGGGCGAAGCGGACGATGGTGTCGCGGCCGTTCAGCAGCACCGCCAGCAGGCGGCGGAAGCGGCCGACCAGCGCCCAGTTTTCCGAGAACAGCACCGCGAACCAGCCGCTCTGCTTGTCCGGCGCGCGGCCGACGAAGATCGACACCGGCACCAGGTGCACGTCCAGCGCCGGGTTGGCGCGGTGCGCCTGCAGCAGCTTGGCCAGCGAATCGGAGTGGGTCTTGGCACCGCGCTGCTCGGGGATCAGCGCGTTGTTGCTGGAACGCCGCGACAGCGCCACATAGGCACGCTTGCGGCCGAGCAGGTCACCGGCCAGCGGCACCAGCGGCGAAGGCAGGCCGGCGTCGCGGCAGGCCTTGTCCAGGATCAGCGCGTTGGACAGGCCGTAGTCCTCCAGCACGTAGACCACCGGGCGGCCGTCGTCGTACTCGCCGGCCTGTTCGGGCTCGATCTTCAGGCCCAGCCAGGGCTCGACCAGCTTGCCCAGCAGGCGCGCCCAGAGCGGGCGACGGCCGGCGGGCCGGGCGGGCACGGCACGGCTGGGGGTGCCCGGCACGATGGCGGCAGGCGGGGCGGGCGGCGCCGCGTGGGCATCGTCCGGCGGAAGCAGGTCGCCCTGTTCGGGTTGGGATTTCTGTTTCGACATCTGGACCATTATGGCTTAGCCGCCGTTTTGGCGGTGTCTGGCCGATCACTGCCCGGCGCCGTGGCCGGGTCCGTTGCGGTCGCGGCGGCCTGTGCGGCTTCCACCCGGGCCTGTTCGGCGGCCTGGGCCGCGGCGATCACCTGGTCGGCTTCGGCCACGGTACGGGCCAGGTACCAATGCCCGTCGCGGCGCGCCAGCGCGACCTGCAGGTCCACGTCCTTGCCG
>NZ_JAYFUH010000115.1:3393-6267 GCF_034961085.1 Stenotrophomonas capsici
GCAGGTCGCCCTGTTCGGGTTGGGATTTCTGTTTCGACATCTGGACCATTATGGCTTAGCCGCCGTTTTGGCGGTGTCTGGCCGATCACTGCCCGGCGCCGTGGCCGGGTCCGTTGCGGTCGCGGCGGCCTGTGCGGCTTCCACCCGGGCCTGTTCGGCGGCCTGGGCCGCGGCGATCACCTGGTCGGCTTCGGCCACGGTACGGGCCAGGTACCAATGCCCGTCGCGGCGCGCCAGCGCGACCTGCAGGTCCACGTCCTTGCCGGCCAGCGGGTACTGCACGCGGACCAGTGCGTTGTCGCCGTCCTGCGAGACCAGGCCGGTACGCATCTGCGCCACGCTTTCGTCCAGGGCCAGCCCGTAGCTGGCCAGCACCTGCTTGAGCGCCGCCGCGAACGGCACCAGCCGCTGCAGGCTGCCGCTCATGCCGGCGTCCTGGAAGGCCTGTGCGCTGCCCAGCCCGGTGGCGCGCGCGGCGGTGGTCAGCGTGCCGATGTTGGTCCGCGCCAGTTTGGCATCGGACAGCGGTGCCGATTGCGCCCAGCCGCTGAGCACGTTGACCAGCTGCACGTAGTGATCCCGCTCGGCCGGGGTGTAGTCGCCCTGGTGGGTGATGTACTGCACCCCGAACAGGCCCAGTGAATGCGCGGCCTGGCGGACGCTGGCGGCCTGGCCCTCGAACTGCGCGCGGAAGGCGCGCTGCAGCTTCTGCTCGGCACCGGGTTCGGACAGCGCCCCGAGCAGGTCGGGCAGCTTCTCGTCCAGCGGCAGGTCGGTCAGTGGCCAACGGCTGTGCCCCTGCGCCCAGGCGGTTTCCAGCGCGGCGTACTGGGCCGGGGTGACCGAGGCCCTGGCATAGCCGGGCAGGTCGTTGTCATGCAGGTACTGGGCAAGCTGGCGCACGGTGGCCGCCGGCTCGGTGGCCGCACCGGGCAGCGGCGCGCTGTCGCGCTTGCAGGCAGCCCCCAGCAGCGCCACCGCGCAGACAGACAGGAACGCGAGCTGCTGGCAGGTACGTAATGAACGGCGTTGCATGGCGTCGTTGGTCCTCTCCCCCGTGAGCGGGCTGATCTTGAAGCCTGCCCGGTGACAGCGGCAAGCACGGCCGTCACGGCTGGGCGGATGGGGCTGGAGCGGAGGCGGGGTGCCGCTGATGGCAGAAGCCTCCCCTCCCCGGCCCTGCCTGTGCCTTCGGCAAAGGCAGGGGCGAAGCGGCGCCCTTGCATGGTGCATCGCCGCTGGAAAACACACATAAAAAAAGAGGCCGCCCCGTTGCCGGTGGCGAACCTCCTCAAGCCGGCGTGAGCCGGTAGACATGTTTGACACATCGACCGGCAGGGCCGGACGACGCGTAGCCTACGCGCCCACTTCAGTTAAAGCAATACTTTATTAATCATCAAATAAGTTATTGATTTATTTGAATACATCTGCGATTTCGTGCTGCATCGCCAAGGCCGCGGCACGCGGATCGGCGGCCAGCCGGATGGGGCGGCCGACCACGATGGCATCGGCGCCGTCGGCAAAGGCCTGGGCCACGCCCACAGTGCGCTGCTGGTCATCGCCCACCGGGCCACCGGGGCGGATGCCCGGGCAGACGATGGAGAAACCGGCGCCGGTGGCCGCGCGGATCGGCGCAGCTTCCTGGCCGGAGGCGATCACCCCGTCGATGCCGGCGCGCTGGGCGGCCAGCGCGCGCTCGACCACCACGTCCACCGGCTCGCGGTCGATGCCCATCTGGGCCAGGTCCGGGCGCCCCATCGAGGTCAGCACGGTCACCGCCAGCAGGCGCATGTCCGAACGGTTGGCGGCCGCAGCGGCGGCCATCATCTCCGGGTGCCAGCCATGGATGGTGCAGTAGCTGACCGGCCACTGTGACAGGCGGCCGATGACACCGGCGATGGTGGCCGGGATGTCGAAGAACTTCAGGTCGACGAACACGCGCTTGTCGCGCGCAGCCAGTGCATCAAGCACGTCGAAATACTCGCCCGACGCCAGCAGTTCCATGCCGATCTTGTAGAAGGACACCGCATCACCCAGCCGCTCCACCCACTCCAGCGCCTGCACCTTGCCCGGTACGTCCAGCGCGAAGATCAGGCGTTCATCGGTGCGCAGCGGCAGCGGGGCACGGCTCATCGGGCCACCTCCAGGGCGGCGCGCTTGGCGGCGTTGCGCTGTTCGGCCGGCAGCGACCAGGCGTTGTTGAACGAGGCGCTTTCCCAGCCGCCGTAGGTCGGGTTGGGCAGGATCCACCAGCGCGAGCCGATCCAGCCCTGGTACTTGTCCAGCAGCGCGTCACGCGCGGCCAGGGTGTTGTCCTGGACCTGCAGGAAATCGGTGAACTGGTCGCCGACCTGCATCAGCACCCGGTACTGCTGCGCCACCAGTAGACGCCGGCAGCCCTTCTCGCTGCCCACCTGGCGGCAACCCGGCACCTCGGTGCCCAGGCCCAGGTAGACGCTGTCGTCGGCCACCGGGAAGCCCACCTTGCGCAGGTTGGCCAGGGTGGCGTCCTTCATCGCCGAGGTGCGGTTGCTGATGTAGATCATGGTCACGCCCTTGGACGCGGCCAGCTGTGCGAACCGCACCGCGCCCGGCACCGGCTCGGCCTTCTGCTCGTTGACCCAGGCCGCCCAGCCAGCGTCGCTGTAGCTGCCTTCGTCGTGCACCAGGCGCGCCTGGAACGGCGAGTTGTCCAGCACGGTCTCGTCCACGTCCACCACCACGGCCGGCTTCAGCCGGGCCGACTGGTGGGTGCCCCCTTCCTCCGGCAGCAGCGCGGTCCAGGTCGGGTCGGCCAGGGCGCGGTCCAGCTGTTCACCAGCCAGCTTCCAGGTCTGCAGGGCGCTGGCGCGGTACTCCTGCGAGCGCTGCACC
>NZ_JAYFUH010000116.1:0-3450 GCF_034961085.1 Stenotrophomonas capsici
GCAGTGTCTTCGCCGGTTGGCGCCGGCTACCCGCAATCGGCTTCGATCATGCGGACCAGCACCTGCTCCGCGGCGCAGTTCATCGGGCCGATGCGGATGTTGTCCCCCATGCCACAGCTGGCGCCAATGTAGTTTGCCTGGCTGAAATGGACCCCGTTGCCGGTCGCGGTGCCCGGGCAGCGGGCTTCGAAGCGGACATTGCAGCCGGTCCTGGGGGGCATGGAGCTCCTGAGGTAAAGCACGTCCTTGCCACCGCCGATGCAGGTGATCGCTGCACCGCGAAAGGAACCGAGCACGTTCTGTTCGTGGCGGACGACCTGCTGTTGCGTGGCCTGGCGTTGTTGTTCTTCCACGCGTCGGTGTTCGGCACCGACCTGCTCGTGGGCGGCGCGTTGTTTCTCGGCATTGGCGGCTTGCTGCTCACGCGCCAGCTGCTGGCGTTGCCGTTCGGCGGCCACATTCGCGCGTAGTGCTTCATCGCGGTCCGCGGCGGCCTGCGACGGCGCGGGAGATGGGCTGGTCGTGTTGCCGCGGGTCGTGCCTGCTGCCGGCGCCCTGGGGAGCTGCGCTGCCTGCGCGGCGGCGGCCTGTTGGCGCTGCTGTTGCGCCAGGCGTTCCAGGCGTTGCCGCTCCTGCGCCAGGCGTTCGCGTTCCAGTTCGCGCTCACGTTGCCGGGCGACGGCCTCGGCCTCCCGGCGGACAGTGTCCAGGAAGCGTCGCTGCTGCTCGTCAGCCTGCTGCTTCTTGGCCATTTCGCTGTTGAAGGTACTGGTGAATGTATCCAGGAGGCCGGCGAAGCCGCCGCCGGAGGTCGGTGCCGGGGCGTCCTCCTCGTAATCGTCGTCCTCGATGCTCGCCAGTTCCTCTTCCCGCCGGCGAAGCTCCTCCTGCTGCCTGGCAAGGACGGCCTGGCGCTGTGCCTCGGCCGCCCGGACCTTGCTGGCCTCGACGTTCCGGCGCAGCTTGGCCATGTCTTCCGCATCCAGTTGCCGTGGCGCCTGCTGCGCGGGTACCACGGCAGGCAGCAGGAGCAGGGGCAGGAAGAACAGGATCCGGGCGGCTGGCGACATGGCGTATTCCCCGAGGTCAGAAGCCGGTGCCGGCGGTGGGGTCGCAGCTCATCTGCAGGAACTTCATGGCGTACTCGATGCGATCAAGCAGCTCGGCATCGGCGGTGGCGAATGCCACGCTGAACAAGCCGAAGCGGGGATGGGGATTGCTGGCGCCGATGCCCGAGCCATCGGGCCATCGCACGATCTGCGCCTTGCCCCAGTCGATCCGATGCGGGGGAGCCAGGACCACGCGCGGGTCCTGTCGTTTCACTTCCTGATACCAGCCTTTGGTCTTCAACCACTGACCCGGCTGATGGCTGACCGTCGTCAGCTGCTGCAGTTCCTGTGGTTGGAATGCCAGTTCCGAGACGACCGTCGAGCACGCATTACCTGCATCCCCGGCCATGGCGGTGATGGAGGGGCGATAGCTGAGCTTCAGCGTGTTCTCGGTGACGGTCTCGATCTGCTCGATGGAGATCGCGTACTTGCTCTTGTCCTCGAGGTGCCGCGTGGTCTGCAGGATATCCACGTTCTGGAAGAACGCGTTGATGCTGACGTTGCGATTGGCCAGCAGCAGTGAAAGGAACTGCTGTGCGCTTTCCGCCGTCTGCTGGGCCTGCGCTTGCGCGTCGCCGGCCGGCAGCCATGCCAGCATGAGCGCGCCGCAGGCCAGGGCCAGCCGTGGCCCTGGCCGGGTCGCAGCCGGTGACGTCCATCGGGGGGGAACAGGCACGCGGCGAACCGTGCCGGAACGCGAGGAATGGAAACTGCTCATCGGATGCACTCGTAGGAGAAGGGGGTTCCGGTCAGATGGCGGAGTCGGTCTGCCAGCTTCTCGACCTTGAGGGTGGCGATGGCATGCTGTGCCGCCGAGGCGGTTGATTCCTCGAGCAGGTCGCGTTCCGCCAGCGCCAGGCGCAGGTCGTAGATGAGGTCGTTGAAGGTGACGCGCATCTCTTTGTTGGCGAAGTCCGCCGCTTGGTTGCGGGCGGCACGGGCATCCTCGGTGGTGCGCGCGAACACGCCGAAGGGAAGGCTGTACTTGATGCTGAAGGATGAGCTGCGCTCGCCCTGTGTGAACGTATAGCTGTTCCGGCGCTCGCCGACGGTAAGGCTGCCTTCGTCGCCATAGCTCACCTCGGCGGACATGCGGTCGAGGAAGTAGGTCTTCAGTGCCGTTGGCTTCTCCAGGGTGCGCTGGGCATCGCGGTTGGCCTCCAGGCGCACCAGTCGGTGCTCCCACAGCTGGTCGGCCAGCGCCGCTCCCGTGGCACCGCAGCCGGCACCATTCGATGCAGCCCAGCAACACGCTGGCGTCGTCGCCAGCAGGATCTGGAAAATCGTCCTGACACGCCTCATGCATCCCCCTGTTCCTGCACTGTTGCACCGCCAGGCCCCGTCGTTGACTGCGTGGGTCCGGGTACTTGCCCGAGACAGTTGATCGCACTGCAAAAACCCTGAACACTCCCGGCTGGGGCTTGACATCAGGGGGTTGGGCATGGAGCGGGATCGCCAGCTTTCGGCGCTGCTGGAGCCGCTGTATGCGTCCGTACTGGATTTCTCGGCGCTCGGCGCGTTCAACCGGGGACTGGCCGAGCTGACTGACAGCCATGTCAGCGGTGTGTTGATCCACGATGTCGCCGGCGGGCGCGCCAGCGTGAACCACATCCATGGCGTGGACAACGCCGTGATGGGCGAGCTGCTGGCGGAGCTGGACCTGCGCGAGGATCCCTGGATGCAACGGGTCACGCCGCAGCTGGCGATTGGCCGGGTGCTGGACACCGATGATTTCCTGGCCCGCAAGCAAGCCCTGAACAGCGGCTTCTACAACAACTATTACCGCCGCTTGGGCATCGTCCAGCAGGTTGCGGCGGTGGGGTTGTACGACGGGACCAGCTCCGTGACGCTATCGATCTGCCACGGCGACCTCCAGCGTGTTTACGGCGAGGCCGAGCTGGGCCTGCTGCGGGCGCTGACGCCGCATTGGATCAATGCATACGCCATGATCCGCCGGATGGGTGGCTTGGAGCAGCAGGTCAGCACGCTGGAGCATGCGTTGGAGTGTTCGCCGGTGGCCATGTTCGTGCTCGACGACGGCCTGCGCATCCAACGCGCCAATGCCGCCGCGGAAGCGCTGTTGGCCAACGGCATGCTGGGACGCGAGTCGGGCATGCTGGTCGCCAAGGGGCGGGCGCGGTCTGGCCTGCATGGCCTGTTGCAGCGTGCGCTGCGCGGGGCAAGCCAATTGCGTGGTGGCGACGTGGAGTCACTTGTGCTGCCCGATGCCGGTGGGTTGCCTTGTGGCGTGCTGACGGCGCATCGGCTGGTCCGCTGGTCACCGCAGGAACGGGGCACCTTGCTGATATTCGTGCGTGAGGTAAAGCAGGCCGCGCCGGGG
>NZ_JAYFUH010000117.1:0-3436 GCF_034961085.1 Stenotrophomonas capsici
CGGCGATGATGAAGGACAGCAGCACCGCGGGGCCGGCCTTGTCCGCGCCCACGCCGATCAGCGTGTAGATGCCGGTACCGACGATGGCGCCAATGCCCAGTGCGACCAGGTGGGGCCAGCTCAGCGAGGGGATCAGGCGGCGGCCTTCTTCGTGTTCGGTGAGCTGGTCGATGGGCTTGCGCCGGAGCCAGGACTGCATGCGGACCTCACGGTTCGTGGTGATTCAGGAAGTCGGCGAGTGTCGCCGAATGCAGTGCAGCAAAGCCAGAAAGATGCGCGGCTTCAGCGGGCTTTGGCGATTGCCATTGGCATCGCTGCCGGAACCGGCACAAAACCGGGGTCGCGCGCTGATCATGAATGGCGAGGGTGGGCGAGCAGGTAATCCCGCAGCGCCACGGCCTGGTTGTACCGGGTGTCGCGCGCGCCGTAGACCAGCGTGACCGGGCCGGCGTCGAGGGCGTCGCGCAGCGGTTTCAGGTGTTGCGGGGAACCGGCCAGTTCCGCGGCATAACGGTGCTCGAACGCCTCCCAGCGCTCGGGCTGGTGGTCGAACCACTGGCGCAATGCGGTGCTCGGGGCCACGTCCTTCAGCCAGGTGGCCTGCAGCTTCTCGCGGCTGACGCCGCGCGGCCACAGGCGATCGACCAGGAAGCGCTGGCCGTCGTCGGCGCTGGCGGCCTCATAGGCCCGTTTGCAGGAGATCTTCATTGCCCGCCTCGCACAGCCTGGGTTGTCGGCCGATCGTACCGCTCTGGCGCAGCGGCTCCTATTCCAGGCCCAGCCGCACGCCGAACACCATCAGGCACACGCCGACCGCGCGGCGCAGCCAGACCCCGACCCGTGGATACCCGGCCAGGCGCCGGGCGATGAACTGCCCGCCGAAGATCAGCACCGAGCACCAGCCGATGCTCAGCACGGCGATCAGTACCGCCATGGTCGCCAGGGTCAGCGCGCCACGTTGTCGGGCCGGGTCGATGAACAGCGGGAAGAAGGCCATGTAGAACAGGATGGCCTTGGGGTTGAGCACGCCGACCAGCAAGGCCTGCCGGAACCAGCGCCGGCCGTGCTGGACCGCGTCGCTGCCGTTGCTGCCGGCGGCCGGTTCACGCAGCAGCTGCACGCCTACCCAGATCAGGTAACCCGCACCGAGGTAGCGCAGGCCGGCGAACAGCGCCGGGTGTGCCTGCAGCAACGCGGCCACGCCGGTGGCGGCGATGGCGATCAGGATCTGGTCGCCCAGCATCAACCCGCCCAGCGTCGCGTAGCCGGCGCGCACGCCGCCGCGCGCGGTGGCGGTGAGCAGGGTGAAGGTGCCCGGGCCGGGCAGCATCAGGAACAGGATCACCGCCACCATGAAGGTGCCGACGTCGTTGATGCCCATCCACGGCATGGCTCAGGTCCCGGGCTGGGCCGCGCGCTGTGCGGCCAGGCGCTGCTTCACCGCGGTGATCAGCGCCGGCAGGTCGTCATGGCGCGGCACGCCGTAGCGGTCACCGGTGATGTCCAGGTTGCCCTTGCGCCAGAAGCCGGCCGGTGCGGCGACCAGCAGCTTGCCCGAGCGCGCGTACAGCCCGAACTCCAGCAGCGTGATCGGGCTCTGCGTGCCCGGCGTGAAGTACATCAGCACGATGTCGGCCTGTTCCAGCGCGGCCAGCTCCCATTCCACCTGGCGGCGGAACTCGGGTTCATCCGCTTCCGGGCGCCAGGCCGGGTTCCAGTCGGCGCGGCGCGGGTTGAGCATCAGCACGCCTTCGTCGGCCAGTGCCTGCTGCACCTGCTGCTGCCAGTCGCCGGCCTTGCCCATCTCGATGCTGCCGGCCAGGAACACCTTGGGACGGGTGTCGTGGGTGGGCAGTGCGTGGGGGGAGGTGACGGTCTGCGAGGGCGCGGCCGGTACCGGCAAGGGCGCCAGGCAGGCCAGGCCGAGCAGCAGGGAAAGCGACGGCTTCATGGGAAATGGGTGGTGCAGGGGGCCTACATGATCGCAGATGCGGCGCAGGCGGTGAGATCGACGGGGCTACACTTGCACGCATGCAAACCGAAACCCTGATCCTGGCGGCCCTGGTGCTGGTCGTCCTCGTGCTGCAGCTGGTGCTGCTGTTCCGCCGCGCCGACAATGCCACGCTGGAGAATGCGCTGCGCGAGGAGCAACGCGTCGGCCGCGGCGAACTGCGCGAGCAGCTGGAGGCGATGACCCGCCAGCAGGACGCGCGCATGGACGGCTTCGGCCGCAACCTCACCGACCTGTCCACCCGCACCGACCAGCGCCTGGACCTGCTGCGCGACAGCCTCAACGACGACGCACGCAAGGGCCGCGAGGAAAACAACGTGCTGCAGCAGCAGCTGGCGCAGCTGCTCGGCGCGCGCCTGCAGGAAGTACGCGACCAGCTTGATGCCTTCGGCCAACAGCAGCAGGGGCGCATGGACGTGTTCGCGCGCCAGCTGGCCGGCCTGCAGCAGGCGCTGGTCGAAGACACCCGCAAGGGCCGCGAGGAGGGCGTGCAGCTGCAGCAGCGCTTCGGTGAACTGCTCGGCCAGCGGCTGGTCGAGCTGACCCAGCGCAACGAGACCGGCATCAACGAGATGCGGCAGACGCTGGAAGCGCGCCTGAAGGACCTGCAGGGCGACAACGCCACCCGGCTCGAGCAGATGCGGCAGACCGTGGACGAGAAGTTGCAGAGCACGCTCAACACGCGTCTGGATTCGTCCTTCAAGCTGGTCTCCGAGCGGCTGGAGCAGGTGCAGCGCGGGCTCGGCGAGATGCAGCAGCTGGCCACCGGCGTGGGCGACCTCAAGCGCGTGCTGAGCAACGTCAAGAACCGCGGCGGCTGGGGTGAAGTGCAGCTGGACAACATCCTGGAGCAGACCCTGACCGCCGAGCAATACGCGCGCGGGGTGAAGGTGCGCCCGGACAGCGGCGAGATGGTCGACTTCGCGGTGCGCCTGCCCGGGCGCGGCGACGACCAGGCGCCGGTATGGCTGCCGATCGACTCCAAGTTCCCGCGCGAGGACTACGAACGCCTGCTCGATGCGCAGGAAGCCGGTGACCTGGAGGCGGTACGCGGCAGCGGCAACCAGCTCGAACGGGCCATCCGCGTGCAGGCCAGGTCGATCAGCGAGAAGTACATCGTGCCGCCGCACACCACCGACTTCGCGGTGATGTTCCTGCCGACCGAAGGCCTGTATGCCGAAACCATCCGCCGGCCGGGCCTGGTCGACGCGCTGCAGCGCGAGCATCGCGTGGTGATCGCCGGCCCGACCACGGTCACCGCGCTGCTCAACAGCCTGCAGATGGGCTTCCGCACGCTGGCCATCGAGCAGCGTTCTTCCGAAGTGTGGAGCCTGCTGGGCGCGGTCAAGGGCGAGTTCGGCAAGTTCGCCGGCATCCTGGAGAAGGCCGAGAAGCAGATCAACACGGTCGGCAAGAGCCTGGGCG
>NZ_JAYFUH010000118.1:0-3247 GCF_034961085.1 Stenotrophomonas capsici
ATCGAGGCGATCCGCCGCTTCGCCGTGGCCTACCTGCGCAACGAGCAGAACCTGGACCTGGCCGCGTTCGGGGTGGATTTCGACATCTACTTCCTGGAAAGCTCGCTGTACAAGGACGGCAAGGTCGCCGAGACCGTCAACCAGCTGATCAGCTCGGGCCATACCTACGAGGAAGGCGGCGCGCTGTGGCTGCGCTCCACCGATTTCGGTGATGACAAGGACCGCGTGATGCGCAAGTCCGACGGCACCTTCACCTACTTCCTGCCGGACGTGGCCTACCACCTGAGCAAGTGGCAGCGCGGCTACGAGCGCGCCATCACCGAGTTGGGCGCCGACCACCACGGCTCGCTGGCGCGCGTGCGCGCCGGCCTGCAGGCGCTGGACCTGGGCATCCCCCAGGGCTGGCCGGAGTACGTGCTGCACCAGATGGTCACGGTGATGCGCGGCGGCGAGGAAGTGAAGCTGTCCAAGCGTGCCGGCAGCTACCTGACGCTGCGCGACCTGATCGAGGAAGTGGGCAGCGACGCGGTGCGCTGGTTCCTGATCGCGCGCAAGCCGGACTCGCAGCTGACCTTCGACATCGACCTGGCCCGCCAGCAGAGCAACGACAACCCGGTGTTCTACGTGCAGTACGCGCATGCCCGCGTCTGCTCGCTGCTGCGCCAGGCCCAGGAGAAGGGCCTGGACTACAAGCAGGCCGACGGCCTGGCCGCGCTGTCGCTGCTCGGCGACGAGCTGTCGTTGGAACTGATGAACGAAATCTCGCGTTACCCGGAAGTGGTGGAAGCCGCCGGCGCCGCGCTGGAACCGCACCAGGTCGCGCAGTACCTGCGTGAATTGGCGCACGCTTTCCACACGTGGTATCACGGGACGCCGGTGCTGGTGGACGACGGGGCCTCGCGCAACGCCAAGCTGACGCTGGCCTGCGCGGCCCGTCAGGTGCTGGCCAATGGCCTGGGCATCCTGGGCGTGAGCGCCCCGGAAAAGATGTAAGTCAAGGAGACGCAGTAGAAATGGCAGCACGACGCGGCAAGACACAGGCACGACGCAACAGCGGCAACGGCACGCCCGGGTGGGTGTGGCTGGTCGCCGGCGCGGCGATCGCTGCCGTGGTGTTCCTGGCGGCCCCGAACCTGTTCAAGAAGGACGGCGACGGTTTCCTGCGGGTAGGCCCGCAACCCAACCCGGACGCGCAGCCGGCGCCGGTCGCCGATGCCGACGTCGATGCGGGCGTGGATGTGCCACGGCCGGCCGCGCAGGCGGCCACCAAGCCGGAAGACAAGCCTGCCACGCAGTACGAGTTCTACAACCTGCTGCCGGGCACCGAAGTGCAGATGTCCGACGCCGAGCTGGCGGCCAGTGCCAAGGCCGAGGAACAGCGCCGTGCCGCGGCTGCGCGTGCCGCCGCAGCGGCCAGCGCCCCCCCGCCGACCGAGGCGCAGCGTGCGCAGGCCGCGCTGGAAGGTCGCCCGCTGCCGGCCACCGCCGCCCTGCCGGCACCGGTCAGCGAAGCACCGCGCCAGCCGACGCCGGTAGCCGAAGCCCCGCCGGCCCGCCCGGCCCAGGTCGCCTCCGCCCAGCCCGCTACCCGGCCGGCCGCGGCAACCCCGGCACCGGCCGCCGCCACACCTGCGGCAGCCAGCGAGAACGTGCGCTACATCCTGCAGGCCGGCGCGTTCGGCGCTTCCGGCGAGGCCGAAGCCACCAAGGCCAAGCTGGCGATGATGGGCCTGGCCGCGCGCGTGGAATCGGCGCAGATCAACGGCAACACCGTGTACCGCGTGCGCATGGGGCCGTACGGCACCGCCAGCGAACTGGCCGAGGCCAAGTCCAAGCTCGACGGCAGCGGACTGCAGGCGATGGCGATCAAGGCGCAGTGAAGTCGCCTACGGCGGCTTCACCCCAAAGTTTGTGAAACAAACTTTGGGCCCCGTGCCCCTCTTCTCCAAATCCCCGCGCCTGTCGGCGCGCCCCCTTTACTCAAGGGGGCTGCTGCGACTGACAGATCACTTGAAGAGCCCTTCGAACATTCAGGCCCTGACATCGCTTTGGTGTTGGGGCTTTTTGTTTGTGCCGTTGTAGCCCGGGTAAGCGGAGCGCACCCGGGGCTTTGAGTGCGCGCCTGCTCGAAATTCAATCTTTTTGCGACGTTGATTTACCTGCAAAGAGCACCCCTCCTCAACCCTCCCCAGCGCCGCAGGTGCTGGGGAGGGTTGAGGAGGGGTGCTTTGGCTCTTGGCTCTTGGCTTTAGCCCTTCTCCCGCCTGCGGGAGAAGGGTTGGGATGAGGGGGCGCTTTGGCTTTGGCCCTTTGCTTGAGGCGGCGACCTCCCCACACCCGCACCACCGCAAAGTGCGAAAATCGAAATCCCTGCCCCAAGGATTCCGCAATGTCCAAGACTGCATTGATCACCGGTGCCACTTCCGGCTTCGGCGCCGCCACCGCCCGTCGCTTCGCATCGGCCGGCTGGAAGGTGATCGTCACCGGTCGCCGTGCCGAACGCCTGCAGCCGCTGGTCGACGAATTCGGTTCCGGCACCGTGCATGCGGCGGTGTTCGACATCCGCGACAGCGCGGCCATGCAGGCGGCGCTGGCGGCATTGCCGGCCGGCTTCCGTGACATCGACCTGCTGGTCAACAACGCCGGCCTCGCCCAGGGCACCGCCGCGGCCCAGCACGCCAGCCTGGACGATTGGCGCACCATGATCGACACCAACATCACCGCGCTGGTCACGCTGACCCATGCGCTGCTGCCGAAGCTGATCGAACGCCGCGGCGCGATCATCAACATCAGTTCCACCGCCGCCATCTACCCGTACCCGGGCGGCAATGCCTACGGCGGCACCAAGGCCTTCGTGAGCCAGTTCTCGCTGGGCCTGCGCTCGGACCTGCACGGCACCGGCGTGCGCGTGACTGCGATCGAACCGGGCATGGCCGAAACCGAATTCACCCTGGTGCGCACGCACGGCAACCAGGCCGCGTCGGACCAGTTGTACAAGGGGGCCGACCCGATGACGGCTGCCGACATCGCCGAGCAGGTTTTCTGGGTGGCCACGCTGCCGCCGCACCTGAACATCAACCGCCTGGAACTGATGCCGGTCAGCCAGTCCTTCGCCGGCTTCCAGGTCGCGCGACAGGCCTGACCACCACAGCGGCGGTCGTGCGGACCACGCATTCACAGACAAGGAGACGCAGCGAGATGGAACGCCCCGGACATGCCGTCGCGGCACTGGCCCTGACGGCCGCAT
>NZ_JAYFUH010000119.1:0-9826 GCF_034961085.1 Stenotrophomonas capsici
CTTTGGTGATTGTCCTGGTACGGCCGCACACGGCGGCCACCCGAGACCCCCGAACCGGAGAGCCCCATGGAACAGAATCCCTACGCCGCGACCGCCACCCCGGTCAGCACCCCCACCGGCACCCAGATCGACACGCTGGACGTGTCCGACCGCTGGAAGCAGTACTTCAAGGGCCTGCAGAAGTACGGCGGGCTGGAAGGCCAGCTGTTCAAGGCCATCCCCAAGGGACCGGAGCGCCTGGCCGCGGCCAAGGAGATGGCTCCGCCGATGTCGGCCTTCCTGCTGGCCTTCGTGTTCGGCTTCTTCTACTACCTGGTCAAGGGCATGTGGAAGAAGGGCCTGGTGCTGGCACTGATGACCTTCATGGGCCTGACCGTGGTGGTGACGGTGCTGTACCTGATCGGCGGCGAAACCCTGGCCGGTGGCGCCCGCTACCTGGGCGGCGTGGCCTTCGGGATCATGGCCCCGCGCGACTTCTATTCCTTCAAGGTGCTGGGCGACAAGGGCTGGCTGCCGGTCCGGCCGTTCTGAGCCGGCCTGCGAGAGCCCGCCGATGACCCCTTCCCTGGCCTCCACCGCCCCGGCCGGACCCACCGCCGCGGTGGCCACGCCCGCCTACCCGCGCTTCGTCCAGATCTGGCTGGTCGTGGACCTGACCCTGTGCACGCTGACCGGCATTCTGGCGCTGGTGGCCACCTACCACCTCAGCCGCGGCGACGCCGGCGACTATCCGCCGGCGCTGGCCATTGGCCAGACCGTCGTGCAGTCGGCCATCGCGGTATTCGGCATCAGCGGCAACCTGCTGTTGATGCGGCACCGTGCCGCCGGCTTCTGGCTGGCCTGCCTGGCGCTGGTGGCGGTCTGCGTCGGCATGGTGATGTCCATGCACGAGCTGCGGCTGCACATCGCCGCGTCCGATGACGGGGGCTGCCCGCCCGGCCTGCTGCTCGGCTTCGTCCTCACCCTCAGCTGTCGCTACCTGCTGAACATGGTCTATGCCTTCGCGCTGCGTGACGCCTGGCGCACGCTGCAGGCCAAACGGGGAAGCGCGGCATGAGCACGCTGCGTACGCCCTCGACCCGCCCGACCGCCTTCTGGGTCGGGCTCGGCGTGCCGCTGGCGATCGTGCTGGTCGCGGCGTGGCAGTGGTACCGCGCCGCGCACTGGCGGCTGGACGTGGCCAGCGGCCACGACGCCGGGCCGTACCTGGGGCCGCTGGCGCTGGTCACGCTGCTGCTGGGCATGACCGCCATCGCCACGTTCTGTCTGGCCCTGCTCGGCATGCGGCGCGCCGCCTCGCGTGCCCTGCTCTCGCGCGCCGCGCTGGTGGAGGCGTTCAACCGCGGCAGGCGCTGGCTGCCGGCGTTCATGGTTGCGCAGGCCCTGTTGGTGTTCGGCGGCCTGATCGGCGTGCTGCTGTTCGAGATCGGCCGCGCCATCGACCAGCACTACGTCTCCGGCAACGCGATGAAGATGGTGATGTTCGCCGGCCTGATCGTGCTGGCCCTGCTCTGGTATGGCGCGCGGATCATCTGGGACACGCTGCGCGTGACCCTGCGCCGCCAGGACGCCGAGCCGATCCAGATCATCGGCCAGACGCTGTCGCCGGCACAGGCGCCACAGCTGTGGTCGTTCGTGCAGGACATCGCCCGGCGTACCGAGGCACGCGTGCCGGACACCGTGGTGGTGGGCCTGAACGAGGGCTTCTTCGTCACCGAGCACGCGGTGCAGCTGGCCAATGGCCAGCGCGTGCCCGAGGGCCGCGTGCTGTACCTGCCGCTGCCGTACATGAGCTTCATGGAACGCCCCGAGGTCTCGGCCGTGGTGGCGCACGAGCTGGGCCACTTCACCGGCGAGGACACCCGCTACGGCCTGCAGTTCAGCCCGATCTACCGTTCCTTGCTCAACAGCATCCTGGCCGTGACCAACGAGCACGCCGCCGACGATGACGGTTGGCGCGCGTGGATCACCGCGCCGGCCAGCCTGTACGGCAAGTGGTTCCTGCACAGCTTCGACGAAGCGGTGCATCACTGGAGCCGCGAGCGTGAACTGGCGGCCGATGCGTTCAGCAGCCGCATCGCCGGCACCGCGCCGGCGGCGCTGGCCCTGCTGCGCAGCGCGGTGCTGCAGGAGTTCGTCGACGAGGCGCTGGCACACAACCAGCAGGCCCCCCCGCACCTGCGTGAAGGCGTGCTGTCCCGGGTACGGCGGCAGGTGGCCGAACACGGCCTGGGCGACCCACGCAACCACCTGGACGACCAGCAGTCGCATCCGCTGGACACCCATCCCACGCTCAAGCAACGCCTGGATGCACTGGGCGTTGCGATCACCCCCGAACTGCTGGTCCGCACCCGCGACCGCCGCCAGAGCAGCCTGCTCGCGGAACTGGGCCTGGAGGCCAGCACCTCCACGCCAATGGAGACACCATGATCGACATCGCTTCGTCGCTGGAAAAGGAATACGGCGACATCTCCCAACGCGAACGCGAGAGCACCCTCACCGAGCTGCGCAGGATCGAGGCCGCCGGGCGGGGCCGCACCGAGATCAAGCCGCACGCGATCATGCTGCCGCTGTTGTTCGGCTTCACCGGTGGCATCGTGGCCTATGGCGCGTCCACCTCCAGCGCGATGTCGGGCACCAGCGCCATGATCGCCATCGCGGTCGGCGTGGTGCTGGTGCTGGCCAGCCTGTGGGCCCTGCTTGCCCCGCGCGCGGCGCGTTTCACGCTCACCGAGGAGGGCATCCGGGTGAAGCAGCTGCTGCTGCCCTGGGACACCATCGTCGACTACGGCGTGGTCGAGCATTCGTACAACGGCTTCAGCACGCACACCTCGGTGACGCTGCTGCACAGCGAAGGTTTCACTCCACCCAAGCTCGGCTTGCTGGTACTGTTCGGCGGCAGCACGCGCGACCGCAAGAGCGGACTGTACGAAACCCGATTGACCCTGCACGCCGGTGCCCGCGGCATGAACTGCGAAAAACTCGCCAAACGCATTGGTGATTTTTTCGCCGCGGCCCAGGCCCGCCATGAATTGCGCCGGATGCAGGCCGATTGACACCATTACAACAAGGAGATCCACGATGAAGAAAATCAAATTCCTGACCCCGTTGCTGTTGCTTGCCCTGCTGGCCGGTTGCAGCCAGCTGATGGGCCCCTCCGCCTCCGACTACATGGAGCGCAACCTGAGCGTCTGGAACAGCCTGATCGCCAAGTTCAACCAGTGGAGCGACGGCAGCAAGGCCGAGCAGCTGAACGCCAAGCTGGAAGAGCGCAAGGGCCTGGTCGAGATGAAGCCGGTGCTGGACACCGCGCGCGCCGAGACGGTGACCCTGCGCGAGTCGATGCAGCAGCAGCCGGTGCCGGAAGATGCACAGGAACTGCACGCCAAGACCATGGCTTCGCTGGACTCGGCGGTGGAATGGTTCGACGCAATGCTCAAGCTGACCGCACTGCCGGACGACTTCAGCAACGAACAGGCTCAGCCGCTGCTGGACGCGGTCGACAGCGCCGCCGGCAAGTTCGACACGCTCACCGACGAACTGGACGTGATGCAGGAGGCCTACGCCAAGAAGCACCGCATCACCCTGCAGATGCAGGCCCCCAGCGAAGAAGAGTAAGACGCCACCGCAAGGACGCGGTGCGGTACACAGGAGCCGGACGACAGGGAGGTCAGATCGTCGGTGACTTTCCCTCTCCCCCGCGTGGGGAGGGGGATTGAAGACGCAAGGCCTGGGCAGCGACCCGCTTGACCTGCGGCGGCGTGATCGGCGAAGCCAGCAGGAACCGGGCATCGGTGGCGATCCGTGCATCCACGGCCTCCCGCTCGGCGCCCTGCAAGCGATGGCACATCTGCAGGATCAGCCGTTCGTAGGCGGCCTGCCACTGCAGCAACGGCGATTGGCCCTGCCTGCCCTCGTTGCGCCGCACCTGCTCCAGCAGGTCATCGGGGCGGCTGCAACGCCCTTCCAGCACCTCCAGTTCGGCCAGCATGAAGCGCGTGGACACGAACAGTTCGTCCTTCGGCGTCTGGCCCAGCGCGGTGAGCCCGGCCAATGCCTCCCCGGCAAGCGCGCGCGCGGCATCCATCCGGCCCAGGTCACGGGCATCACCGGCCAGTTCCAGCTTCAACAGCTGCACGTCGACGCCGCCGTCGTCGCCGTTGCGGGCCAGCACCTGCAGGGCCTGCTGGTGCAGCGCCTGCGCACCCTGGACATCGCCCATGAAACTGCGGCTGTTGCCGATCAGCTCCAGCGCGTCGTTGGTGCTGTCCGAGCCGATGCGCTCCAGCGCCGCCAGCACCTGGCGGGCGATGCGCTCGGCGGTGACGTAGTCGCCCTTGTACAGGTGCATGCGCGCGCCGTTCTGGGTGGTGATGATGGCGCGGAAGCTGTCCGGCCCACCGTTGGCCACCGCGTAGCGATGGGCGATGTCGCTCAATGCGATGGCTGCATCCACGTCCCCCTGCCCCAGCTTGGATGCGGCCAGTGCGATCGCCGCGGCGGCGGTCGGCTCGGATTCCTCGCCGAACTGTGCGCGGGTGGCGGCCAGCGTCGGTTCGAGGATGGCATCGGCCTGCGCGTAATCGGACTGCTTGACCAGCGCACGGCCCAGCCATGCCGCGCTGACCAGGCTGCGCGGGTGGTTCGGCCCGTACAACCCGCCGTTGGCCTCCACCACCTGGCGCAGCAGGCTCACCGCTTCTTCGCTGCCACCGGTGGCGCTGAGCAGGTTGGCCAGGTCCTCGCGCATCTGGTTGAGTTCGGCCACCGACTGCGGCACCTGCCGCTGCGCCAGCGCGATGGCCTGGCGCAGGTGGGCAATGGCTTCGGCGCGCTTGCCGCGCGATTCGTCCAGGCCTGCATACTGGTGGAAGGCCTCGGCGAGCCGGCCTTCGCCCTGCGCGCCCAGCGCCTGCAGCTGCGTCACCGATTGCCTGAACCAACGTTCGGCCGGATCAAGCTGGCCGGCGCGCCGGTACAGCGTGGCCAACTGGTAGGCCGCCACGCCACGCTGCAGGCGCGCGGCGGTGCTGGTACCCGGGGGCCGGGCCAGGATCCGCTCCAGCATCCGCATCGCCGTGGGGTCCGGCGCATCGCCCTGCCCGGCCACGCGCGCATGGGTGATGGCCAGTTCCGTCGCCAGCATCGAATCCTCGCCCAGCGCAGCCACCGCCGCGTCATGACCGCGCCGGGACAGTGCCTCGGCCTTGGCGTACTCGCCCAGCCCGATGTAGGTGCGCGACAGCGCATCGAACAGGCGCGCCTGCATCTCCGGCTGTCCGGCCAGGGTGGTCTCGGCCTGGCGCACGCCGGCATCCACCAGTTCCAGCGCGGTGGGCGTCTTGCCGCCGGTCAGCTCCGGGTTGGCCGACTCGAACACGTTGATCAGGAAGTCGCGTACCGCATCGGCAGTGCGCGCCTGCTCGGTGGCACGCAGTGCTTCGCTCTCGGCGCGCTGCTGCTGCAGGCGTGCCTCATGGGCCTGCCACAGGGTGCCGCCCATGCCCGCCAGCAGGGTCAGCAACAGCACCGTGACCACGCTGACCCCGATGCGATGGCGATGCAGGTAGCGGCGCAGGCGATCCCAGCGGTCCGGCGCGCGTGCCGATACCGGACGCCGCGCGATGGCGGCATCGATGTCGGCCAGCAACGCGTCCACCGAGCCATAACGCTGCGCCGGCGACTTGGCCAAGGCCTTCAACGCGATGGCATCCAGGTCCTGCAGCAGCGGCCTGGCGCCGCCCTGCGCCACGGCGGGCACGGCCTGCGCGGCCGGTGCCTGCGGCAGCTCGTCGCGGATGCGCGCCATCATCGCGCCCAGCGGCAGGCCATCCAGGTCCAGCGGCGCGCGGCCGCACAGCAGGTAGAACAGCAACCCGCCCAGCGCATACACATCCGAGCGCACGCTGGCGCTGTTGTCGATGATCAGTTCCGGCGCGGCGAACTCCGGCGTCAGCGCCACCTGGGTCGCACCGGCGGCCTCGCTCTGGTCCGACGCCAGCACGCGTGCGATGCCGAAGTCGAGCAGGTGCGCCTGGCCCTGCGCGTCGACCAGGATGTTGCCGGGCTTGATGTCCCGGTGGATCACCAGCTGCTCGTGCGCATACGCCACGGCCACGGCGACCTGCCGGAACAGCGCCAGGCGCGCCTGCAGGTCCGGCTGCACGCGGGCCAGCCACACGTCCAGCGTGCTGCCTTCGATATGGTCGGTGACCAGGAACGGATGGCCGTCGGCCATGCTGCCGGCGTCCAGCAGGCGCACGATGCCCGGGTGCTGCAGGCCGGCCAGCACGCGCCGTTCGGATTCGATGTTGCGGGCCAGCGCCGGGCGGTCGTCACGGATGAACTTGATCGCCACCTGCTTCTCGAACAGGCCGTCGGCACGCTCGCCCAGCCACACCTCGCCCATGCCGCCGCGGCCGATCATGCGCAGCGCACGCCAGTTGCCGACGATCTCGCCGCTATGGCCGATCGGGTCGGCCGCCGCGCGCGGCACCAGGTAGCCCACCGAACGCTCGATGCCGGCCAGCCAGCCGCGCAGGGCGGCGGCATCCTCGGTGTTGTCGTCCGCCACCCGGGCGATGAACGCCGCGCGCTCGGGTTCGGGCAGGTCGAGCAGTTGGTCCAGCAGCGCCTCGCGGCGCAGCCAGTCGTCGGGCGTAGATTCCATCAGGCGTCCGGATGCAGGCGTTCGTACAGCCAACCGCGCGCCTTGAGCCAGTCGCGGCGCACGGTGCTGCGGTCGATCTCCAGCACCTCGCCGGTTTCCTCCTCGCTGAGGCCGGCGAAGTAACGCAGCTGCACGACCCGCGCCAGCCGCGGGCGCAGCTTCTCCAGCCGCTCCAGCGCGTCGTTGAGCTCGAGCAGCCGCTCGGCCTCGTCCAGGTCGGACTGCATCACCTCCACCTGGCCCAGTGTCTCGTGGCGCACGCCGCTGCCGCGCTTCTGCGCGACCCGGTCGCGGGCATGGTTGATGACGATGTTGCGCATCGCGCGCGCGGCGATGGCCAGGAAATGGTTGCGGTCGATCTGCTGGAACAGCTCGGGTGATGCCGCGAACCGGAGGTAGGCCTCGTTGATCAACGCGGTGGTGGACAGGGTCTCGCCAACCGCACCGCGGCGCCGGCGGTAACGGGCGATCTGGCGCAGTTCTGCCTGCATGTCGGTCATCAGCTGGGAGAGGTCCACCTTGCGCCCGCCCAGCAGGCTTTCCAGCCGCTGGCCGATCTCGACCTCGTAATCATCCGCTTCCATTACCACCTTGCCGGACCCACGCCCTGCCGTTGATCCCGGCAGCCTAGCAGCAACGCCGCCGGGCCGGTGTGGAGGTGGCCGCACCGGTTGCGGCGGAACGGCCGCCTTCACTTCATTCGGTCATCTGCAGGCCCTACGCTTGCCGGCGGCGGGGATCCACCACCCAATCCGGGAACACAGCACAATGACCAAGCGTTCGATCACCGGGCCACTCGGCGTGGCCCTGCTCGCCGCCCTGGCCAGCAGTCCGGCCACCGCCGCGGTATTCGTCAATGAACTGCACTACGACAACAGCAACGGCGATGCGAATGAAGGCATCGAGGTCGTCGCCACCGCCGGCGAGGACCTGTCCACCTACAAGGTGGTGCTCTACAACGGCGCCTCGCCCTCGGCCGGCGTCACCTACAGCACCCGCAACCTGCCCGCGGGCAGCGCGGTCAACTGCGGCAGCACCGTCACCATCGCCAGCCTGCGTTCGACCAACCTGATCCAGAACGGCGGCAACGATGGCATCGCACTGGTCGATGGCAATGGCCAGGTCGTGCAGTTCCTCAGTTACGAAGGCGCATTGACCGCCAGCAATGGCCCCGCGGCCGGCATGAGCAGCACCAACCTTCCGGTTTCGGAAACCAACAGCACCCCGGAAGGCACCTCGCTGCAGCTAGGCGGCAGTGGCAGTGCGTACGCCGACTTCGCGTGGAAAACCTCCGCCGCGCAGACTTTCGGCCAATGCAACCTCAACCAGAGCTTCAACGGCACCGGTACCGGCACCGGCATGCGTCCGTCGGTGACCAGCACGCTGCCGGCCAACGGCGCCAGCAACGTCGCGGTGGCCACCGACCTGCAGGTGCACTTCAGCGAAGCCGTCACCGCCAGCAACGGTGCGTTCGCCCTGCAATGCACCCAGGCCGGCGCGATCCCCCTGTCCTACCCGGGCAGCGGCACGCACTTCCCGCTGGCACCGCAGAACGTACTGCCGGCCGGCGACAGCTGCCAGCTGACCGTCACCGCCAGCCGCATCACCGACGTCGACGGCATGACCCCGGCCAGCAACACCTCGGTGTCCTTCACCGTCGCCAGCGCCACCACCGCCGGCTACTGGTCCAAGGTCAACACCAGCAGCCCGTCGCAGCTGCGCTGCTCGCTGCACGCCACCATCAAGGGCCACACCTCCTACCCGTACAGTGGCACCGGCACCAACACCTGGACCATCCTGGAAGTGGCCGACGAGGACCCCAACAACCCCAACAACATCCTGGACATCTACCGCAACCGCAGCTACCCGAAGGTCTCGGCGCGCGCCGGCACCGGTTCGGGCCTCACCTACAACCGCGAGCACACCTGGCCCAAGTCGCTGGGCTTCTCCTCGGCCACCGGTGACAAGGGCCTGCCCTACGCGCCACACACCGATGCACACATGCTTTACCTGAGCGACACCAACTTCAATTCCAGCCGTGGCAACAAGCCGCTGGCCAACTGCAGCAGCGGGTGCACCGCGCTGGCTACCGAAGCCAACAACGGTGATGGCGGCGGCAGCGCACGCGGGCAGAAGAACTGGTTCGTCGGCCCCGACGGCAACGCCGGCAGCTTCGAGACCTGGGACGGCCGCAAGGGCGACATCGCGCGCGCGGTGATGTACATGGCCATCCGCTACGAAGGCGACCCGCATCCGGTCACCGGCCAAGGCGAGCCGGACCTGGAGTTGACCAACGACCGCAGCAAGATCGTGCTGACCTCCAGCTCGCCGGCGTACATGGGCCTGTTGTCGACGCTGCTGCAGTGGCACCTGGCCGACCCGCCGACCGCACGCGAACGCGAGCGCAACGAGGTGGTCTACAGCTTCCAGGGCAACCGCAACCCGTTCATCGACCACCCCGAGTGGGCGAGCGAGTCGCTGTTCACCTCGGCCAAGCCGGCGAGCTGCCAACTGAACTGAGCAGGCTCGCAGGCCATTGCAGGTCCGCGAACCGGGCCTGCAGTGACAAAAAAAATGGCGCGTCCCGGGGGATAAGCGGGCCGCGCCATGAAGCCAGAGAGAGTTACCGATGGAACGGTGACCGCTTTTCTTTATCTTCCAGCTCTGTATTGATGAGTGCTAGCGCGACCGCTGGCTGCGCATGCCTGAGCCGCACAGCCCCCAAGGCGGACTCGGCTCCGTCAGGCATCAGCCAACGCGCCTCATCCAGCGGTTTCACTCTCCTGACCGTCGCAAACCAGCGCCAGTCGCGCCAAGGGCAGAGTGAAATCGTGACGCAGGGCAATATACAATCGATGACAACGATGTCAACACTTCCATCCGAAAGTGCCGCAGCGCCTTCTGCGACAATCCCGCGGATGGACGTAAGACTGGTCTTCTGCACCTGCCCCGATCACGACAGCGCGCAGGCCCTGGCCCACCACCTGGTGGCGCGGCGGCTGGCGGCGTGCGTGAACTTGTTGCCCCCGATGCAGTCTGTGTATGGCTGGCAGGGGCAGATCGAGCAGGCCGAGGAGGTCCAGCTGTTGATCAAGACCTGCGCGGACCGGTTGGAGGCCCTGCAAGCCGCCATCCTCGAGCGGCACCCCTACGAAC
>NZ_JAYFUH010000120.1:0-3763 GCF_034961085.1 Stenotrophomonas capsici
ACCGCGCCGGCCTCGGCCTGCGACAGCGTGGCCTGGCCGGGTCCGTACAGGTTTATCCGCAGGCCGCCATCGGCGGCGACGCCATAGGCGACCTGCGGCAGTTCCTCCACCGCCATCGCGCCGGAGGACTTGCAGCAGCGCCAATACGTGGTGTGCACGCGCTTGCCGTTGGGGAAGGTGTAGTAGCACCAGTCCTCGCCGTTGGGCGCCATCGCCGCGAGCAGGTCGTTGTAGGCGGTACGCTCCAGTTCCTCGGCGTAGCGCGCATGGCCGGTGATGGCCAGCAGCTCGCGGTTGAGCTGCATCCAGGCCAGCACCGAGCAGGTTTCCACGTAGGCCTGCGGGAAGAACGTGCGCGGGGCATTGAACACTTCGCGCGAGCGGTGCGCCACGCCGCCCCACGGACCACCGCCCAGCGTGAGGTGCTGCGCGCGGATGTTGTGCCACAGGTTGTCGATGGCGATGCGGTAATCGTGCTTGCCGGTGGCCTTGTACAGCTTGGCCAGGCCGACCAGGTTCCACGACAGCTGGTAGGCCTTGCCGGTGGCGATGAACGCCGCGTCCTCGCCGGCGATGCCCTTGTCGAGCAGGGCCAGGCGCGGGTTGGCATTGGCCTGCTTCAGGATCTTCTCGGCCAGCGCCAGATAACGCGGCTCGCCGGTGACCAGGTACAGGTCGGCGGCCGGGTCCAGCAGCACCGTGGCCGACATGCCGTGGTGATTGCCCAGCGTGGTGATGTCGATGCCCGATTCCAGAGCCTGCCAGCACAGGTCGGCAATGCGCCGCGCGGCCTGCAGGTAGCTGTCATCGCCCAATGCACGCCAGGTTTCCAGGAAGCCCAGGATCAGGTAGCTGTGGGTCCAGATGTCCCAGGTGCGCAGCGCCGGCTCGCCGTTCCAGCTTTCCGGTTTGGGCGGCTGCGGCACGGTGAAGCGGCGGTCGGCGGCATAGTTGCCGAGGTAGCCGTCGGCATCCTGCTGGCTGATCAACCAGTCGGCGACGCGGCGCAGGTTCGCCTCCAGCTGCGGTTGGCCGCCCTGCGCCACCGCGCGGGCGGTGGCCGAGAGCCACTTGCCGGCATGCTCGCCGTACCAGTCGCCTTCCTGGTTCTGCTGCTTGTGGGCCTGGCCGAAGATGCTGATCGACGGGCTGTCCTCGTCGACGATGAAGTGGCTCAGCCGGCCGCTGCGGTTGGCGGCCAGCATCTGCCCGAGCAGGCCATCGAGCTGCACCGCCGCCGGTGTCACCAGCTGCTGGCCGTTGTGGATGGTTGCGCTCATGCCGCGTCCACCACGCAACGGAAGCCCAGCATGCCGCTGCGGTCCTTGGCCGGTGCCATCAGCAGGTACTTGCCGTGCTGGTCCAGGCGGTAGGCCTGCGGGAAGTACCAGTGCGAGGTCTGCGGCTGGTAGCTGGAGCCACCACGCAGGATCGCCGCGCGGGTGTGCTCGTCGACGAATTCGTCGGTCCATTGCCACACGTTGCCGACCAGGTCCTGCACGCCGAACGGGCTGGCGCCCTGCGGGTGTGCGTCGACGTCGGCCGGGGCCAGCACGCGGCGGCCGCGGTTGACGCGCGGCACGCGCGCGGCGTCCCAGTCGTTGCCCCACGGATAGGCGCGGCCGTCGCTGCCCTGCGCGGCGTACTGCCACTCCCATTCGTGCGGCAGGCGCTTGCCGGCCCACGCGGCATAGGCGCGCGCATCTTCCAGCGAGACCCAGATCACCGGCTTGTTGTCCCAGCCGGCGCGCGGCGCGCCGTCCACCCAATGGGCGAGGAAGTTGATGTCATCGGCCGGGTGGTAGCCGGTGGCATCGATGAACGCCTTGAACTGCGCATTGGTGACCGGGAAGCGGTCGATGTGGAAGGACGCCATCTGCATGTGCTTGCGATGGTGGCGGCGCGGGCAGTCTTCCCACGGGAACTGCACGTCCTGTCCGGCCCAGTTGAAGCCTTCGATCTCGACGCCGCCGACGGCGAACACGAACTCGCCGGCGGGGACGGTGACCATGCCTTCCGGTGCACTGGCCTGCGGCGGGGTGGCCGGGATCTCGCGCAGCTGCTGGTCCAGCGCCTTCCATGCACCGGAATGGCTGTTGAGCGGCTGCGCGGCACGCGTGGCGGCGTCGGCCATGAAGGCGTCGAAGCCCTCAAGCACCACACCCGGCTGCACGCTCAGCACCGCGCCGAAGCCACGTGCTTCCATCGGCAGTTCGATCACCGCCACGCCATCGCGGATCGACGGCGACAGTTCTACGCCGTGCCACACGTCGTAGTAGCGCGTGCCGTCCACGTGCGGCAGGCCGATCTGCTCGCCGTTGACCGCGTATTCGTTGCGGTTGATGAAGGTGTGCAGGCTCAGCCCATCGACCGGGAACTTGCTGGCGAAGATGCCGCCCTGGTAGCAGACCTGGTACGGCTCCCAGTCCTGCGATACCACCAGCTGCGGGAACTGGCGGTAGATCGCGGCGATGCGGCGCAGGGTTTCGCCATCGCGCGCGGTGAACTGGTTCCAGATGCCCCAGATGTTTTCCCAGGCGTTGTAGCCGATGCCGTTGAAGAAGCAGTACTGCAGGTCGTGGTTGCGGTTGCGGCCCCAACGGTTTTCGTAATTGACCATGTGGCGCGGCTCCAGCCACTTCCACTTGGACACCGGCGGCACGGGGCCGTCGGGCGCCTTCTTGCCCCAGCTCTGCACGTTCCAGATCAGCTGTTCTTCGGAGCTGATGGTGGATTCGGGCTGCACTACCACCGGGTTGCCGTTGGCGTCGCAGGCATCGAAGAACGCGCGCGGCACGCCGTTGAAGGTGTCACCGTTGATGCCATCGGCGCCGGTGGCCTTGATGATCTCGGCCATGCCGTCCCAATGGGTCACGCCCGGGTCGCGGGTACCGTGGTCCCACGGCTTGGCCGGCAGGAACACGCGCACGCCGCGCTTCTGGAAGGCCTTCACGGCAGCGGTCAGCCCTTCAAGGCCGCCGGGCAGCGTGTGCGCCAGGTCGAACTGGTTGCGGTCGTCGATGCCGATGTTCGGGTAGATGTACCAGATCAGCACAGAGTCCAGCCCGCCGAAGCGCGCGACCAGGTCGTCCAGGTACTTGTCCACCGTGTACTGCGCGGTCTCCACGTCGAAGAAGTAGCGGTCCTCGACCATCATCTGCGCATGCACGAAGTTGCGCTGTGCCCACTGCAGCTCGGGGCGGCGGTAGTTCACGTCGGTGTAGCCGATCCGCACCAGGTGCTCGCGCCGCCAGTCCTTCAGCTCGGTCAGCCAGTCGCCGGCACTGGCGTTGGCATCGATCATCCAGTTGCCGATGTCGGCGAACGGCCAGGCCGGTGCCTTGCCCGGGGTGGGCAGGTAGCGGCCGGTGGTGACGTGCGAGAACTTGTACTCGGTGGTGATCGCCTCGCGCCCGTGGTCGGGGCTGTCGTTGTCGTAATCAGGCGTGGGGTACGGCGTGGTCATGGCATTCATCCAACGAAAAACAGGGGGAGCAAGCGGTCAAAGCGCGCACCAGGCCGCGAGCGCGGCATGGGCGTCGGTGCAGGGGACACGGCGGGCATCGGCCAGCAGCGCGGTGACCTCGGCGTGGTCGGGAATGCTGGATTGTGCGCCCAGCCGCGTGCAGGCCAGGGCAGAGGCCGCGCTGGCGGCGAGCAGCGCCTGCTGCAGGGCTTCACCGCGGGCCAGCGATGCCACCAGCGTGCCGCAGAAAGTATCGCCGGCGGCGGTGGTATCCACCGGCGAAATGGCGAACGCCGG
>NZ_JAYFUH010000121.1:0-2979 GCF_034961085.1 Stenotrophomonas capsici
AACTGGAGCGTACCGCCTACAACGACCTGCTCGCGGCGATGGCGCCCAACGGCGAGGACTGGTGCTACTACACCTTCCCCAACGGCAAGCGCGTGCACACCACGTATTGGCGCTGCTGCAAGTCCTCCGGCGCGATGGCGGTGGAGGAACTGCCGCAGGTCGCCTATGGCGTCGCCGCCGATGGCGGCCTGCGGATAAACCTGTACGGACCCGGCCAGGCCACGCTGTCGCAGGCCGAGGCCGGCGCGGTGGCGCTGCAGCAGCACACCCGCTACCCGTTCGACGGCCAGGTCACGCTGCGCGTCTCGCCCGAGCGCAACGCGACCTTCAGCGTCGGCCTGCGCATCCCGGCCTGGGCCGAGGACGCACGCATCCAGGTCAATGGCATCACCGTGCCGGTGCAGCCCGGCGATGACGGCTTCGTGCAGATCCTGCGCGAATGGAAGGCCGGTGACCTGGTCAACCTGCGCCTGCCGATGCAGCCGCAGCTGCAGCGCGCGGCCAACATCAACGTGCAGGAATCGCGCGCACCCGACGGCTCGCCGGTGGCGCAGGAAGTGCTGCGCTGGGAGTACGTTGGCCTGACCTATGGCCCACTGGTCTACGCCACCGGGCTGATCGATGGCTTCAAGACCGACGAGACGGTGCGGTTGCCGCACGGCGACCCGTCGAAGTGGCTGCAGGTCGGTGAGGACCGGGGCGAAGGCGCCACGGTGACGATGCAGCTGGACTGCCGCGCGCCGCTGGTGTTCGAGCCCTACTACCGCTGCGGTGGCCGTGAGCACGGTGCATGGCGCCTGAGCTGGCTGTCGCTGGCGCCTTCGTGATCCACCCGCCGGTGCCGGCCACGTCAGGTGCGTTGCCGGCATCGGCAGGACGATGCGTCCCGTTCCATCGCGGTGTCAGGGGCGCTCGATGGGCTGTGGAAGGTTTTTGTCCTCGCTGAAAATACCCGCACGATCTGTTTCTTCCGGTGGCACGGGAGGAAACTGCAAGCAAGGAATCGAGTAACCCCATGTCTGCAAGCCACCCCCCTTCTCCCTTTGATGTCGCCACGCGCGAAGGTGCCACCGGTCCGCTCAGCGGCATCCGCGTGCTCGACCTGAGCGCCTACATCGCCGGCCCCTACGGCTGCACGCTGCTGGCCGACCAGGGCGCGGAAGTGATCAAGGTTGAACCGCCGGTGGGCGACAACCTGCGCAAGTACCCCTCCACGCTGGAAGCGGAAAGCCGGGCGTTCCTCGGCGTGAACCGCTCCAAGCGCGGCGTGGTGCTGGACCTGAAGGAACCGGACCAGCGCGCGGTGCTGATGCGGCTGGTGCGCGAGGCCGACGTGCTGGTGCACAACTTCCGCCCGAGCGTGCCGGCGCGGCTGGGCATCGACTTCGAGAGCCTGAACCGGATCAACCCGCGCCTGGTGTACTGCGCGGTCACCGGGTACGGCGAAGGTGGCCCGCTGAAGGACAAGGCCGGCTACGACCAGGTGCTGCAGACCATGACCGGCATGTGCGCGATGCAGGGCAAGCCCGGCGGTGCGCCGGAGATCCTGTACGGCTCGGTGGTGGACTACTACGCCGCCGCGCTGGTCGCTGCCGGCGTGTCCTCGGCACTGTATGAGCGCGAGCGCAGTGGCGAAGGCCAGTACGTCGGCGTGTCGCTGCTGCGCAGTGCGCTGACCATGCAGTCGGCACGCATGATCTGGGCCGAGGGTGAGCCCGAGGGCGTGGGCCGTGACATGCGTTCGGGCGGCGTCACCGGCATCCATCCCACCGCGCACGGCCACCTGTACATCTCGGCCAACACGCCGCGCTTCTGGCAGGCCTTGTGCGAGAAGACCGGCCTGCCGGAACTGGCCACCGACCCGCGCTACGACAGCGTGCGCAAGCGCGCCGAGCATTCCGATGAACTGCTGGCCAAGCTGCATGCCGCGCTGGCCACGCGCAGTGCACTGGAGTGGGAAGCCCTGTTCGGCGAGGAAGTGCCGTGCGCGGCCGCGCGCAAGGTCGAGGACATGTTCGAGCACCCGCAGGTGCTGGCCGAGGAAATGATCACCACCCTGCCGCACCCGCTGCTGGGCAGCTACCGTGGCATCACCCGTCCCATCGTGTTCGGGCGCACCCCGGGCCCGCAGCCGTTTGCCGCGCCGGTGTTCGACCAGGACACCGCGGCTGTCATCGCGCGCATCGATGATGACGGCGCCACCGACTGACCTGGAGTACCCGCATGACCGCTGCATCCAAGCTCGCCCAGCTGCGTGAACTGTCCGTCGTCGTCGCCGACACCGGTGACTTCGAGGCCATCAAGCGCCTGCGTCCGGTGGACTGCACCACCAACCCGACCCTGGTGAAGAAAGCCCTCGACCTGCCGGTCTATGCCGCGTTGATCGAGCGCGAGCTGCAGTGGGGCCGCAACCAGCCCGGCGACGTGCAGGACGTGGCCAAGGCCGTGGTCGACCGCCTGACCGTGGGTGTGGGCACGATGCTGGCCGAGCTGGTGCCCGGCCGCGTGTCCACCGAAGTGGACGCCGACCAAGCCCACGACACCGCTGCCACCATCGCCAAGGCGCGCGAATTCATCGCCATGTACGAAGCGGCCGGCGTGCCGCGTAGCAAGGTGCTGATCAAGATCGCCGCCACCTGGGCCGGCGTGGAAGCGGCGCGCGTACTGCAGGCCGAAGGCATCGACTGCAACCTGACCCTGATCTTCAACCCGACCCAGGCGCTGGCCTGCTCGGAAGCCGGTGCGTTCCTGATCTCGCCGTTCGTCGGCCGCATCCTGGACTGGTACGTGGCCAACGGCCAGGCGCCGGCCAGCATCGACGAAGACCCGGGCGTGCAGTTCGTGCGCGGCGTGTACGCCGAGTTCAAGCGCCGTGGCTCGCCGACGGTGGTGATGGGTGCCTCGTTCCGCTCGACCGCGCAGATCGAAGCGCTGGCCGGCTGCGACCGCCTGACCATCTCGCCGGACCTGCTGGAGAAG
>NZ_JAYFUH010000122.1:0-5405 GCF_034961085.1 Stenotrophomonas capsici
CGGCGATGCGCGCCTCGCGCTCTTCCGGGCTCACCTCTTCCGGACGCCGGCTCACAGGTCCGCTCCGATGTTGAGGTACAGCTGGAACTGCGAGTCAGGGCTGTTCAGGCCGTGCGCGATGTCGATGCGCACCGGGCCCACCGGTGATTTCCAGCGCACGCCCAGGCCCACGCCGGTATGCAGGTCGATGGTGTTGTCGAAGGCGCTGCCGGTATCGACGAACACCGCCGCGCCCCACGGGCCGCCGCCGAAGTAATGCTCGTACTCGGCCGAACCGACCACCAGGTTCTTGGCACCCAGGGCGAACTTGTCCGGGGCCGGCGTGCGCGGGCCCACTTCACGGTAGGCGTAACCGCGGATGGAGCGGTCACCACCGGCGAAGTAGCGCAGGCTGGGCGGCATCGCCACCAGGTCGCTGGTCCAGGTGGTGCCGGCCTGGCCGCGCAGGATCAGGCGGTCACTCTCCCCCACCGGCACGTACCAGCGCACGGTCGCATCGGCCTGGACGAAGCTGGTGTCCGAGCCGGCGCCCTCGATGCCGGCGCGCATGGTCGCGTTGCCGCTCAGGCCGCGGCGCGGGAAGCTTTTGTCGTCCACGTCCACGTAATCGGCAGTCAACTGCGGGTAGACCAGCGTGGAGTACTGGTACACGGCGCTGTTGAACTGGTTGCCGGAGCTGTAGCGCCAGCGCTCGCGCAGGGCGTTCATCGAGACGATGGCATTCCAGTGCTCGTTGATCTCGCCGCTGCGGCTGGCGATCAGCTTGAAGTTGCGCAGGTCGATGTAGTCGGTCTGCTCGTCATAGACGCTCACCGCGTAGGTGTACCAGCCATCGAGCCACCGGAAGCCCGGCACGCGGTAGCTGGTGATCAGGCTCTTGCGCTTCTGCGCGTAGTCGACCTGGGTGTTGAGCTTGTGGCCGCGGCGGTTGACGTAGCGACGCTCCACGCCACCGCGCACACCGGCACCGCTCTCGCTGCCGTAGCTCAGGCCCGCGGTGTAGATGGTGCGCTTGGCACGGGTCAGCTTCACGTCCACCGGCACCTCGCCGCTCTCGTCGGCCTGCTCCGGGTGCGGCTGGATGTCGATGACGCTGAAGTAGTCCAGCTTGGTCAGCGACTCGCGCAGGCGGTCCAGCTTGCCTTCGTGCCAGTAGCTGCCCTGCTCCCAGTACACCAGCGGCTCGAACAGGTCCTGCCGAAAGTAGTCCTGCTGGAAGTTGATCGGCCCCATGTTGTAGCGGCGGCCGCTGTCCCAGGTGAGGAAGATGTCGGCGGCGTTCTCGGCGCGGGTGACTTCCACCTTGCGCTGGGTGAAGTCGGCGTCGAAGTAGCCACGTTCGGCCAGGCGGCGGGTGATGGTGATCTTGCTGGCTTCGTAGTTGACCGAGTCGAAGGGCTGGCCGCGCTTGGGCTGGAACGCCTCCAGGTCCTCCATCAGGTAGCGGTCGCGGCCGGCCGGGCCGGTGATGGCCAGTTCTTCCTGACGGACCCGGATCTGCTCGCCCTTCTCCACGCGCACGACCACGCGCACGTTGTCGCCCTCGCGCGGGCTTTCGATGGTGATGTCGGGGTTGTAGAACCCGAACGGCTCCAGCGCCTTGCGGGTCTGGCTCTCGGCCTGGGAGAGCAGGTATTCAAGCCGGGACTCGCCCTGCTGCTTGCCGATGACGTCATAGAGCGAGAGCGAGGCCTCGATGTTCTCGATCATCTCGGCGTCGTCGCCCTTGTCCAGGCCCTTGATTTCGACTTTCTGGATGGTGCCGCGGGCATGGGCGAGGGGCGCCGCCAGAAACAACGCGGCAGACAGGAGAAAAAGGGTGATTCGGGAAGGCTGCATGCACGCCAGCATACCGGGCTGGAGATGACTGGCAAAATCACAATGTGGCGGTTTTGCCACATGTGAAAGCGATGTAAATCCCAGGCGCGCTTGTGCCGGACGTCGCCGGTGGGCCTGCACTGCCGATCAGGCCGGAGCTGCCTCGGCCGCGAAGTCAGCAGCCCCTGCAACACCGACAACGGCCGCAACTTCATCGGCACACCGGCCCTTGCATGGACCGCCTTCGTGCGTGCTTCGCGGCCGGGGCCGCTCCTGCCGGAAGAAGAACGACGAAGGCCCGCTCGTGCGGGCCTTCGTCTGCGGCATGTCGCCCGCGATCAGCTGGACAGGTGCTCGATCGCCGCGACGCTGCCCAGGCGGTCACCCAGCGTGCGCAGCAACGCCAGGCGGTTGCCTCGCAGCGCCGGGTCCTCGGCGTTGACCATCACCGCATCGAAGAACGCATCCACCTGCGGGCGCAGGCGAGCCAAGCGGCCGAGCACGGCCACGTAGTCCTTGTGGTGCAGGCTGGCGCCGGTGTCGTCGATGGCCGCGGTCACGGCCTCGGCCAGCTCGCTCTCGGCCGGCTCGCGCAGCAACGCCGGGTCGATCATGCCCGGGATGTCGCCCTCGGCCTTGCGCAGGATGTTGCGGATGCGCTTGTTGGCTGCGGCCAGCGCCTCGGCTTCGGGCAGCTGGGCGAAGGTGCCGATGGCATCGATGCGGCGGTCGAAGTCGTACAGCGAGGCCGGCTTCAGCTCGGCCACCGCGTTGAAATGCGTGGCCGGCACGCCCTTGTCGGCGTAGTAGCCCTTCAGGCGGTCGATGATGAAGTCGTACAGATCAAGCCCAAGCGTCTCGGTATTGAGATCGGCACTGGGCTGTACCGCAGCGGGCAGCCCCTTGATCGCGGTAGCCAACAGCGTACGCAGGTCCAGATCAAAGCCCGACTCGATGACCGTGCGCGCCAACCCCAACGCATTGCGGCGCAGTGCGAACGGGTCCTTGTTGCCGGTCGGCTTCAGGCCCGCGGCAAAGCCGCCGGCCAGCGTGTCCAGGCGCTCGGCGATGGCCAGCACCTTGCCCAGCGGGCTCAGCGCGATGTCGTCACCGCCGAAGCGCGGCTGGTAGGCCTCGTCGATGGCCAGCGCCACGGCGGGCGACTCGCCGCCGGCCACGGCGTAATGGCGGCCGGCGATGCCCTGCAGCTCCGGGAACTCGTTGACCATGCGCGACTGCAGGTCGTTCTTGGCCAACTCGGCGGCACGCCGTGCCTGCGCCAGGTCCACCTCGACCTGGGCGGCGATGTGCTGGGCCAGCGTCGACACGCGCTGCACCTTGTCGGCCACCGTGCCCAGCTTGGCCTGGTAGGTCACGCTCTTCAGGCCCTCGCCCATCGCGGCCAGGCCCTGCTTGAGGTCCTCGTCGAAGAAGAACTTGGCATCGGAAAAACGCGGACGGATCACGCGCTCGTAGCCCTTGGCCACCTCGGCCACGTCCCTGGACTCGATGTTGGCGATGCCGATGAACTTCTCGGTCAGCTTGCCGCCGTCATCCAGCACCGGGAAGAACTTCTGGTTGATCTCCATCGTCTCGATCAGCGCTTCCTGCGGCACCGCCAGGAACTCGCGCTCGAAGCTGCACAGCACCGCCGACGGCCACTCGACCAGGTTCACGACCTGCTCCAGGTTGTCCTCGGTGATGCGCGCCACGCCGCCGGCCTGCGCGGCCGCGGCATTGACCTCGGCGACGATGCGCTCGCGGCGCGCGTCGGCATCGACCAGCACGCTGGCGGCCTTCAGCGACTCGACGTAGTCGTTCGGGTGGCTCAGCCACACCTGCTTGTCGGCCATGAAGCGGTGGCCACGGCTGAAACGGTCCGATTTCAGGCCCAGCAGCTCGGCCGGCACCACGTCATTGCCATGCAGCACCACCAGCCAGTGCACCGGGCGGGCGAAGGCGTACTCGTGGCTGCCCCAGCGCATCGGCTTGGGGATCGGCATCGCGGCGATGGCCTCGCGCACGATCTCCGGCAGCAGCGCGGCGGTCTGTGCGCCCGGGCTGACCGAACGCAGCACGAAGCGCTCGCCCTTGGCGTCGGTGGTGCGCTCCAGCGCGGTCCAGTCGATGCCGGCCTTGGCTGCGAAGCCCTGCAGCGCCTTGGTCGGCGCACCGTTGGCATCCAGCGCGATGTTCAGGTACGGGCCGAACACCTCCGAATGCTGCTCGGGTTGTTCGGTTTCCACGCCCGGCAGCAGCACCGCCAGGCGACGCGGGGTGGACAGCGGCTTGGCGCCCTCACGGTCAAACGCGATACCGCGCCTGGCCAGCCCGTCGATCATGCCATCAAAGAAGGCTTGCGCCAGGCCCGGCAGCGCCTTGACCGGCAGCTCTTCCACGCCCAGTTCGATCAGCAACGGTTGCATGCTCATGCCTGCACCTCCTTGGCGGCCACTGCTTCCAAGCGCTTGGCCTCGTACAGCTTGGCTACGGCCATGGCCAGCGTGCGCACGCGCAGAATGTAACGCTGGCGCTCGGTCACCGAGATGGCGCGGCGTGCATCAAGCAGGTTGAAAGAATGCGAGGCCTTGCAGACCTGTTCATAGGCCGGCAGCGGCAGGCCGGCCTCGACCAGCTTCTGCGCTTCCTTCTCGCAGGCGTCGAAGCGATGGAACATCTCCTCCACGTCGGCGTACTCGAAGTTGTAGGTGCTCTGCTCCACCTCGTTCTGGTGGTAGACGTCGCCGTAGCTGACCGGCGTGCCGTCCGGGCCGTAGGTCCAGACCAGGTCGTAGACGTTGTCGCAGTTCTGCAGGTACATGCACAGCCGCTCCAGGCCGTAGGTGATCTCGCCCAGCACCGGCTTGCACTCCAGGCCACCGGCCTGCTGGAAGTAGGTGAACTGGGTGACCTCCATGCCGTTGAGCCAGACTTCCCAGCCTAGGCCCCAGGCGCCGAGGGTCGGCGATTCCCAGTTGTCCTCGACGAAGCGCAGGTCGTGCACCAGCGGGTCGATGCCCAGCGCCTTGAGCGAATCCAGGTACAGCTGCTGGATGTTGTCCGGGCTCGGCTTCATCGCCACCTGGTACTGGTAGTAGCGCTGCAGGCGGTTGGGGTTCTCGCCATAGCGGCCGTCGGTGGGACGGCGGCTGGGCTGCACGTAGGCCGCGTTCCAGCTTTCCGGGCCGATCGAGCGCAGGAAGGTGGCCGGGTGAAAGGTGCCGGCGCCCACTTCCAGGTCCAGCGGCTGGATCAGCACGCAGCCCTGTTTTGCCCAGAAATCGTTGAGGGTCTGGATCAGGCCCTGGAAGGTGATTGGAACGGTGGGGGTCGCGGACATGCTGCCTGAGCCATGCGAAAGGGGTGCGCTAGTATAGCGAGCGGCCGCTCTTTGGCCGCGCCAGCAAGGGGTTCGGGGTGGAGCAACAGGCTGCAGGCAGCGCGCAGATACCACCGGTTCCGGTGCCGATCACGCCCGGTAAGCTGCAATTCTCCAACGTCGCCGCCGCCCTGCTGGGCGATGGCCTGGTGGCCGCGCACGACCAGGAGCGGATCCGCTTCTCGGCCCAGGGCGCGCGCAACCCCAG
>NZ_JAYFUH010000123.1:0-4185 GCF_034961085.1 Stenotrophomonas capsici
TGGCTGGCACCGGCGCGGCGGGTGTCGAGGTCCGATTTCACGGTGGTGAGCTTGACCTTGCTCATCGCACGGTAACGGTCCTCGTAGGTATCGATCAGCACCACTCCCACCGCACCGGCGGAGTAGGCAACGAACAACACCACCCAGACCCAGAATTTGGCTCCATGGACGAACTGACGATAATTCATCGCTTACCTCCCCGCGCACCGCGCAGGCTGTCTACCAGCTGGTTCATTCTTCCCTCGCTCTGCCGTGGCACGGCGGCGTCATACACGAACGATTCGAAATCCTGGCCTGGATCCTTGGAGCAGATCCCGCCGTTGGCGCAATAGCTTGTCATCAACATGCTGTTCGGCCCGCAGGCCAACCCCAACCGGCAGGCCGCAACCTGCCAGGCCAGCTGGGAAAACTGGTCGCCCGCCACCATCCCGCGGTAGGCATCATCGCCGGCGGCTGTGACACCCATTGCAGGGGACACCGCCAGGAAGGCTTCCGGATCCTGCGAGTTCAGCACGCGCTCGACCAGGCCACGGCGGTAGTCCGCATCACGCTTGAGCGGCTCCCCCATCGCCAGCAGCGCGGCCTCGGCGGCCAGGTTGCCGGCCGCGGCGGCCTGCTGGCGCTCCTGCAGGATCACGCCACGGCCGATCGCATCGGCGGTGGTGAAGCCCACGCAGCCCACGCTGACGCGCTCACGCGCGGCGTTCAGGCCGGGCACGTCGCTCAGGCCCATGCTGGCCAGCGTGCTGCTGTCCAGCGCATACCCGCGCGGGTCCATCGCATAGACACCGCAGTAATCATGAATGCGGCTGGCCATCCATGCCGCTTCCGCATCGCCGGCATCGGCGGCGGCACGCAGCTCGCGGGCGAATGCGTACAGGTCGCGCCCGCGCTCGAACACCGCACGCAGGTCCACCGGCAGGCCGGGGCCGATCGCAGTGGATGCGGCCACTTCCGGCTGCGCCGGGCCGCTGCTGAAGCCGTTGGCGGTGCTCACCTCCGCACCGGCACCGACGGCCGCCAATTCAGCGTTGCCACCGCCGCCGGCATGCAGCCCGATGCCACCGCGATAGCCGAGCACGCCCAGCAGCACCGCAACGGGCAGCGCCAGCAGGTACCAGGGCTTTTTGGCAAGCAGGGAGAACATCCGGAGGCAGGGACAGGACGGCCGAGTGCAGGACGCAAGTGTAGCAATGGACTGGCGTGTGGATGTCAACAGCCCCGGCCGCGCGCAATCCGGGCCCGCCTCGTCTAGGATGCGTGCCCTGTCCTGCCGCTGCCGTCCCCCGCCATGCCCTTCCTCGAACTCACCCTGCGCTGCACCGAAACCACCCAGCCCCGTTACGAGAATGCACTCGACGACGTGGGTGCGCTGGCGGTGACCATGCTCGACGCCGATGCCGACACCAGCAACGAGCGCGCGATCCTGGAGCCGGGCGTGGGCGAGACCCCGCTGTGGAACGACCTGGTGCTGACCGCGCTGTTCCCGGCCGATACCAACGGCCTGGCCCTGTTGGCCGCGCTGGAGGCATTCGACCCGGGCCTGGACTGGAGCAGCGCCAGCTTCCGCGCGGTCGAGGACGAGGACTGGGAACGCGCCTGGCTGGACCAGTTCCAGCCGATGTCGTTCGGCCAGCGCACCTGGATCGTGCCGTGGAACCATGACCTGCCGGAAGCGGCACAGGCCGCCGACGCCGCCGTGGTGCGACTGGACCCGGGCCTGGCCTTCGGCTCCGGCACCCATCCGACCACCGCGCTGTGCCTGCGCTGGCTCGACCAGCTCTCGGCCGAAGGCGAACTGGAAGGCCGCACCGTGCTCGACTTCGGCTGTGGCTCCGGCATCCTGGCCCTGGCCGCGCTCAAGCTCGGCGCGGGTGCGGCGGTGGGCGTGGACAACGACCCGCAGGCGCTGATCGCCACCGCCGACAACGGCGAGCGCAACGGCGTGCATATCGCCGCCTACCTGCCCGAGGACGAACCGGTCGCCACCTATCCGGTGGTGGTGGCCAACATCCTGGCCTCGGCGCTGGACGCCCTGGCCGAACTGCTGGCCGCGCGCGTGGCCACCGGCGGGCGGATCGCCCTGTCCGGCATCCTGCATGGCCAGGAGGGCGAACTGCTGGAACGCTATGCGGCCTGGTTCGACCAGCTTGAGGCGGTGCAGGACGGCGACTGGATGCGCATCACCGGCGTGCGCCGTGCTTGAATGGGCGCATTGCCCCGTCACCGCCTGACATGAGCGACAAACCCACGCCATCGCAACCGTCACTGGCCACCTTCCTGCAGGGCCAGGCACCGGCCACGGCACCGCTCCCGGCGGAGCCCGTTGCGCCCGTCGCATCGGATCAGGAGGCCGCGCAGGCGCTGCACGAGGGCGGCGATATCACCGTTGCCGATGACCTCATTCCATCGCAACAGGCCAACAGCGACACGCTGGACGAGGAACCGGCCCCGCCGGCCCCTGCGGTGACCGCTCCCAGCTTCATGCGCACCGAGCGCCAGGCCGGCGCACCGCCGCGTGCGACGCCGCGCTGGCAATGGGGCGTGGTCGCCGCGCTGGGGCTGTTGCTGCTGGTGCAGGTGCTGGTCGCCGACCGCGCCCGGCTTGCCGCCGATGCCGGCACCCGCCCCCTTGTCAGCGCCCTGTGCACGGTGCTGCGCTGCACCCTGCCGGCATGGCATGAGCCCAGTGCCTACAGCATGCTCAGCCGCGAGATCCGCCCGGTGCCGGGCCAGCCGGGCGTCCTGCAGGTGCAGGCCAGTTTCCGCAATGAAGCGCGTTGGGAGCAGGCATGGCCAGCGCTGCGGCTGTCGCTGTCCGACGCCGATGGCCGGGTGATCGGCCGGCGCACGCTGCAACCGGCGGAGTACCTGGGCCCGGCTGCCGATGCGCAGGGCCGGTTGGCGCCCGGACAAAGCGCGCAGGTGTCCTTCCGGCTGCGCGAACCGGCCGCCGCGACGGTCGCCTTCAGCTTCGAATTCCAGTAACTGGAGGAACAACGGCGTGGCGGGCTGCCGGCCCACGCGCTAGACTCCTCCCCCCACGCCGGGCCAAGCGCGCCCGACTCCGTCGAATTTGCGGGAACTCCCTTGAACGCTGCCCCCACACGTCCTGACATCAGTCGTGGCGCTGCAAAGCCGCCGCTTCGTGAACACGTCGCCCAGTCCGTCCGCCGCTACCTGCGCGATCTGGACGGCTGTGACGCCGATGACGTGTACGAAATCGTCCTGCGCGAGATGGAAATCCCGTTGTTCGTGGAAGTTCTCAACCATTGCGAAGGCAACCAGAGCCGCGCCGCCGCGCTGCTGGGCATCCACCGCGCCACCCTGCGCAAGAAGCTCAAGGAATACGGGCTGGCCTGAGCCGCCCCGCCCCGGTCGCGCGCAGCCACGCTGCGCTGAAGCGTTCACCGGGTACTTCCGCCGGGCATGGCTCGGCGCCACCTGCCCCTTGTCGGCAGATGCAACCTCCCAGCCACAGGTCACGGATGTGACGGCCCGGCTACAATACCGGCCCGCTTCCGCTGCCCCCTGTCCCCATGTCTGCTGATCTGCTGCCCGTCCGCCGGGCCCTGCTGTCCGTTTCCGACAAGACCGGTCTGGTCGAACTGGCCCGCGCCCTGGCCGCCCGCAACGTCGAGCTGCTCTCCACCGGCGGTACCGCCAAGGCGATCCGCGACGCCGGCCTGCCGGTCACCGACGTCTCCGATGTCACCGGCTTCCCGGAAATGATGGACGGGCGGGTCAAGACCCTGCACCCGCTGGTGCATGGTGGCCTGCTCGGCCGCGCAGGCACCGACGATGCGGTGATGGCCGAACACGGCATCGCACCGATCGACCTGCTGGTGCTGAACCTGTATCCGTTCGAGTCGGTCACCGCCAAGGCCGACTGCACCCTGGCCGACGCGGTGGAGAACATCGACATCGGCGGCCCGGCCATGCTGCGCAGCGCCGCGAAGAATTTCGCCCGCGTCGCCGTGGCCACCAGCCCGGACCAGTACGACGCCCTGCTGGCCGAATTGAATGCCCACGACGGCAAGCTGTCGGCCGCCAAGCGATTCGAGCTGTCGGTGGCCGCGTTCAACCGCGTCGCCCAGTACGACGCAGCGATCAGCAACTACCTGTCCGCAGTCAGCGACACCACCGCCGCGGTACCGGTGCGCGAGGAATACCCGGCGCAGATGA
>NZ_JAYFUH010000124.1:0-5511 GCF_034961085.1 Stenotrophomonas capsici
AGATGGGCACATGGCTTTCGCTCTGCCACAGGTGGCCGCGGCGTACGCCCAGTGCCTGCTCATCCAGCCGCCAGAACGTCAGTCGGTGCCGCCGCCAGCCGAACCAGGCGCCCCACGCCAGCCCGACCAGCAGGCCGGCGCAACCGGCGAGCAGCCAGTGCGCGTAATGGAAGGCCAACGGCACGATGCCGGCGGCCAGCGTCAGTGGGATGGCCATGCCGATGGCGCTGCCGACAGCGGCGAACACCGCGCCACGCCGTGGCAACGGCTGCCAGCCGGTGTTGGTTTCAAGGGGGTGAAGCGAGGCTTCGGGGAGCGCGGGAGGTTCCATCATGCGCTGACTTTAGCGGGTTGGATCGAAGAAGAGGCAAGTGCAGGGGAGGGGGCGCATTGCGTGTGCTTCCCCGCAGCCTCAGTCGCGCATCACTGCGCGGCCATGATCAGCGCATCGACATCCAGGTGGTGGCCGGCACGGGCGGCCTTGGTGCGCAGGTACTGCTCGTTCTCGGCGGTGATCTCGCCGGTCACCGGCACGCAACCGCTGACTTCGATGCCGGCGTTGCGCAGGTGCTGCACCTTGGTGGGGTTGTTGGTCAGCAGTTGGATGCGTTGCACGCCCAATGCGCGCAGCATCGCCACCGCGCTGCCATAGCGGCGCTCGTCGGCACCGAAGCCGAGCTGGGCGTCGGCGTCGATGGTGTCCAGCCCTTCGTGCTGGTAGCCATAGGCGCGCATCTTGGCGGCGATGCCGGTGCCACGGCCTTCCTGGTCCAGGTACAGCAGGATGCCGCCGCCCAGTTCCTTGAGCGTGCGCAGGCCGCGCCGCAGCTGGTCGCCGCAGTCGCACTTGAGCGAACCGAACAGGTCACCGGTCAGGCACGAGGAATGCACGCGCACCGGCACCGCGCCCTGCAGGTCTGGCGTGCCGACGATCACCGCGACCTGGTCGCGCTGCGCCACGCCGCCACGGAACACCGCGAACTCGCTCATGCCCACGTCGCGCAACGGCACCGGCGAGCGGGTGACCAGTTCGTAGTCCTGGCCGGCCTGGCGGGCGCCGTCACGCAGGGCTTCCACGCTCAGGTGCAGGCAGGGGTCGAACGCGCTTGGCCCCGGCGCCAGTTCCACCGAGATCATGGCCGGCAACAGCAGGCCGAGCCGGGCCACTTCCACCGCCGCCGCGTCCAGGTCATTGCCCAGTGGTTGCGCGCCTTCGGCCGTGGGGGCATCGCGCAGGTAGGCCAGTGCCGGCAGCTCGGCGAACTCGCGGCCGGCCAGCGGCAGGCGGATGCCATCGCTGGCGGTGATGCCCAGCGTCTGCGCGCGCGGGGCGGTCAGGAACAGGTAGTGCTGCTGGTCGCTGGCCTGGCCGAAGGCGGCCAGGCTGCGCGGGGAGCTGCTGTCCAGGGCGAGGGTGGCCAGCCGACGATGCCCGTCGACGATCACCACCGGCCGGCCGGCACGCAGCTCGGCGGCGGCGCGCTCGCAGTGGATGGCGGCGGTTTCGCCGAACGGGCCGGCGCTGGGGGAGGGGGACTGGACGCTCATCGGGACCTTATGGGGACCGCCGCTCGTTGATTCAATCGACGGGACAGGTGACGCAGTGTTGCAGGGCCGGTGTCAGTGCGGGTGCCTGGCGGTGGCGTAGGGGTCAGTTTCGCCGCTGCCCGGTGGTCGCAGCGTGTAGCGCTTGTAGGTCCACTGGTACTGCGACGGATCGCGCCGGGCGATGCGCTCGATGCCTGCGCTCAGGGTGGCCACCGCGGTGGGCAGGTCCGCATTGGCGATGGCCGGCTCGGCCGGCTCCACGTGCAGGGCAAACTCCAGGTCCGGGCCGATGCGCTCGCACCAGGCGTACAGCAGGGTGGCGCCGGTGCGCTCGGCCAGGCGGTTGACCAGGGTCATGGTCAGCGCCTGCACGCCGAAGAACGGCACGAACTCGCCATCGCCATTCTTGGGCTGCTGGTCGGGCAGGATGCCGGTGGCACCGCCGTCCTTGAGCACCTTGAACAGCTGCCGCACCGCCGGCCCCTCGGCACGCACCTGGCGCACGTTGTCACCGCCGCGGCACAGCTGCAGGAACTCATCGCCGACCGGGTTTTCCGGCGGCGCGTAGACGATGGCGATCGGGCCACGTTCGGCCAGCCACTGGTTCAGCAGCTCCCAGTTGCCGTAGTGCGGGGCGATCACGATCACACCCTTGCCCGAGGCCAGCGCGGCGTCGTACAGCGCCTGGCCGTTGCGCTGCTTCAGGTGCCGGGCCAGGTTGTCGGCCGGGTCGTGGGTCCACAGGTACAGCGTTTCCAGCGCCTGGCGGGCGGTGGTGCGCAGGATCTGGCGGTGCAGCCAGCGACGCTGGTCGGCCCCCAGTTCGGGATAGGCCAGCTCCAGGTTGCGGCGGGTGACCCGGCTTTCACGGGCGTCGATCCGGCCCCACAGCCAGGCCACGGTGTCAGCCAGCGTCCGCTGCCAGGACCAGGGCAGGTGGGTCAGGGCGGTGGCGAGGCGGTGGTAGAGCTTGGCGGTGGCTTGCGGTTTCATCCATGCAAGTCTAGCGGCTGAGGCCCGGTGCTATGGTGGGCAATTGCCCCATTGGACCGACCATGCTCTCCCTGATCCAGCGCGTTACTCAGGCCTCGGTCACCGTCGATGACGCCGTGGTGGGGCAGATCGGACCCGGTCTGCTGGCCCTGGTGGGGGTGGAGCCGGGGGACGACGAGGCGGCGCTTTCGCGAATGGCTGATCGCCTGCTCGGTTACCGGGTGTTCGCCGACGATGCCGGCAAGATGAACCGCTCCTTGCGGGACATCGGCGGTGGCTTGTTGCTGGTCAGCCAGTTCACCCTGGCCGCGGACACCCGTTCAGGCATGCGCCCGAGCTTCACCAGCGCGGCCCCGCCGGCGGAGGCTGAACGGCTTTTCAATCGATTGGTGGCGATCTGCCGTGAAAAACACGCCGCAGGGGTGGAAACCGGGCGCTTCGGTGCCCATATGGTTGTCAGCCTGGTGAATGACGGTCCCGTCACTTTCCTGCTCAGACCCTGACGCCCCGGAACCACCGCCGGCAAGCGTTACGCTGCGCTGGTATAATGCTAGGTTCCCTATATTCCAACCCGCCGGTGGCGCGAGCACTACATGGCCAACGAACGTCCTGCCCAGCAAAACGACATCAAGCTTCTGATCAGCAAGGGCCTGGAACAGGGCTACCTGACCTACGCCGAAGTCAATGATCACCTGCCCGACGACATGGTCGACCCGGAGCAGATTGAAGACATCATCGGCCTGATCACCGGCATGGGCATTGATGTCCATGAGGTTGCGCCCGATGCCGACACGCTGATGCTCAGCGATGGCAACACCGGCAACCGCGAAGTCGATGATACCGCCGCCGAAGAAGCCGCGGCCGCGCTGACCGCGCTGGACACCGAAGGTGGTCGCACCACCGACCCGGTGCGCATGTACATGCGCGAGATGGGTACGGTCGAGCTGCTGACCCGCGAAGGCGAAATCGCCATCGCCAAGCGCATCGAGGAAGGCCTGGGCCAGGTGCAGGCTGCACTGGGCACCTTCCCGCTGGCCGTGGAATCGGTGCTGGCCGACTACGAAGCGCACAAGGAAGGCAAGAAGCGCCTGGCCGAAGTGATCGTCGGCTTCAACGACCTGGTCGAGGAAGAACCGGCCCCGGCCGCCGCCGCCGACGGCGACAGCAGCGACGACGCCGATTCGGAAGCCGACGAGGACGATGACGACGTCAGCAGCGACGAGGATACCGGCCCGACCGGCCCGGATCCGGTCGAAGTGGCCCGTCGCATGGACCTGCTGGCCGCGGACCTGGCCAAGTTCAAGAAGGCGCATGCCAAGGGCGATACCAAGGCCCAGACCAAGCTGCGCGACGAGCTGGCCGCTACCTTCATCACCTTGAAGCTGCCGCTGCCGCTGACCGACGTGCTGACCAAACTGCTGCGCGACACCATGGGCCAGGTCAAGGCCCAGGAGCGCCGCGTGCTGCACCTGGCCACGATCACCGCGCGCATGCCGCGCAAGGACTTCATCCGTTCCTGGGAAGGCAACCAGACCAACCTGGAATGGGTCGAGGACGCGATCAAGCGCAAGCAGAAGTGGTCCTCGGCGCTGCGTGACGTCAAGGATCAGATCGTCGCCGAGCAGCAGGCCACCATCGACCTGGAAAAGAGCGCCCAGCTGTCGCTGGACGAGCTCAAGGAAATCAGCCGCGTGATGGCCTATGGCGAAGCCAAGGCGCGCAAGGCCAAGAAGGAGATGGTCGAGGCCAACCTGCGCCTGGTGATCTCCATCGCCAAGAAGTACACCAATCGTGGCCTGCAGTTCCTGGACCTGATCCAGGAAGGCAACATCGGCCTGATGAAGGCCGTGGACAAGTTCGAGTACCGCCGCGGTTACAAGTTCTCGACCTACGCCACCTGGTGGATCCGCCAGGCGATCACCCGCTCGATCGCCGACCAGGCGCGCACCATCCGTATCCCGGTGCACATGATCGAGACGATCAACAAGCTCAACCGCATTTCCCGCCAGATGCTCCAGCAGTACGGCCGCGAGGCCACGCCGGAGGAGCTGGCCAAGGAAATGGACATGCCGGAAGACAAGATCCGCAAGGTGATGAAGATCGCCAAGGAGCCGATCTCGATGGAAACTCCGATCGGCGACGACGAGGATTCGCATCTGGGCGACTTCATCGAGGACACCAACGTGGAGTCCCCGATCGAGAACACCACCAACATCAACCTGTCCGAAACCGTGCGTGACGTACTGGCCGGCCTCACCCCGAGGGAAGCCAAGGTGCTGCGCATGCGGTTCGGCATCGACATGAACACCGACCACACGCTGGAAGAAGTGGGCAAGCAGTTCGACGTCACCCGCGAGCGCATCCGCCAGATCGAAGCCAAGGCGCTGCGCAAGCTGCGTCACCCGAGCCGCTCCGAGCAGCTGCGCAGCTTCCTCGACATCGATTGATCGACGGCGACGGCAGCAACGGAAAATCCCGCCCAGGCGGGGTTTTTTGTTGCCCGCGACAGCCGCCATCGGTGGGGATGCCGTCCAGGCCTGCCCGGCATGGGAGGTGCAATCGCAGGCGGGGAGGCCAGTTCCGGCAGGCGCCGCATGAAGCGCGCGGCGGTCACACACCGTACCCGATGACCAACGGGCACGCGTAAGCGCCCCGGCACTCCCGATGCCCGCTGGAAATCCGCCATGTACACCCGCATCGCCAGCGATGATGCGCCTTTGCGGGTGTCACGCCCGGCAAGGACAGGTTGCCCGGCAACATTCCAGCCCCTGCTGCGGCAACGCACCGTTTCGTCGTATCGAGAATGCGCGGTGTGCCCGCAATGCGCAGGTGGCAGGCGCCTTCCAGGCGTCGTTGCATTCGGAGAGAAATCGCCTGAATCACCGGAAAAACCAGGGGGAATGCGTAGGGAAGCGTCGCTGCGTGCCGTTTCGGAACAACCGTGATTGCAACACTCAGTGTTGCCTCCTC
>NZ_JAYFUH010000125.1:0-4504 GCF_034961085.1 Stenotrophomonas capsici
CTGTGCTTCGATGTAGCGACTAACTGCTTCGCTGCTTTCAAGTTCGGCGGGTAGCGCCAGCCACAACTGAAAGCCTTGGATGCGCGGCACGTCGTCGGGCGACATTTCCTTGCCGTGCCAGACTCCGCCGCCGGCGCGCATCCATTCCACGCCGCCGTACCCCAACGTTCCGGTACCTGCGTCCGGATCGGCGTAGCGCACGCGTCCCTCGGTGAAAACGGTGACCGTGGCGATGCCCGAATGCGGATGCAATGGCATCTCGGTCATGCCTCGGAGGGCCGCGCCTTGCGCGTCGAAGAGATCGAGGAAAACGAACGGCTTGACCACGCCGCCGAGATCGGAGGGACTCATCAATCGCGTAATCGGGCCGTGACTATGACCGCGCGTACGATGGACGATGAGCCGCGGCGACGGATGCTGCTGAGCTGGCATCGGGGACGACTTCATTACAGCGCTCATGCCCATACCCTACGCAGGGGGCGCAGTGTATGCGCGATGCGCCGGCGTTCCAGCCATGCGACGGCGGCGGTGATCAACAGCAGCGCAAGCGCGGGCACCGGGCTGCCGCCAATGAGCAGAAGATGGGTCAGCACGCCGAACGCCATCGTGACCGAGAGCATCAGGCCGGCGAGTCCCGCCGTGGGCCGGATCAACAGGGCGAGGGCGCCGACGACTTCCAGTACGCCGGTCACCACACGGAACCATTGGCCGATGCCGATCTGGTCGAAGACAGCCACCATCATCGGCGCAGCGGCGAGCTTGGCGCTGCCTGCGGTGAGGAAGGCGACTGCGGCCAGGATGCGCAGCGTCCACGAAGCGAACGTGATCCCACGGCCAGGCGCGACAGCGACTGTTGAACGAGTGTTCATGCTGAGACCTCCGCCTGGTTGGCCAATGCCGCCGACAGCTTCTGCGCTTCCGGCACGTACCACGTGATGACTTCGCGTGCCTTCTCGGCCAGCGGCGATTGCCAGTCGCGGAACAGTTCGGTGACCAGGGCGAGCGAGGTGTTCGGCACGGCGCCTGCGGCGGTCAAACGTTCCACTGCGGTGCGGTGTGCCAGCTGGGACATGCCGCCGACGGCATCGACCACGAACATGGCGTCATAGCCGTCGCGCATGGCGTCCAGCATCGGGAACGTCAGGCAGATCTCCGTGAACAGCGCACCGAAGACCAAGCGCTTGCGACCGGTCTTCTCGATGGCGGCGCGGAAGGCCGGATCGTCCCAGGCATTCATCGAGCTGCGGTCGATCACTTGGATGCCCGGCAGCTCGTCCTGAATCGACGCGCGCGTCGGGCCGTTCACGCCCATTTCAACGCCGACAGTGCTCAGCACGACGGGGATGTCGAACGCTTTCGCGATCTTGATCAGCAGCCGGGTATTCAACTCGACTTGCTCAGGGCTGGTTTCGGAACGGAGGTTGGCGAACATTTCCGCCTGGTAGTCGATCAGGATCAGGGCGACCTGTTCGGACTTCCACACATCGGTAGCGTGGGAGTGGTTCATGGCGAATCTCCTCGGGATGGCTGGCGCCGGAGTGGCGCCGCAGTGAGGACAGATTGCCGTCGCAATTATTGGTACGCTAGACGTAAGAAGTGAGTATCTGTGTCGCTAAATGGGGAACGATGATGGATTTCGAGGACCTGCAGACATTCGTGGAAGTCGCCGCAGCCGGAGGTGTTTCGCCTGCCGCGCGACGGCTTGGTGTGGCGAAATCTATTGTCAGCCGCCGCCTGCTGCGGTTGGAGGCGGAACTCGGCACCCAACTCCTGGCAAGGACCACCCGCGGCGCCGCGCTCACCGAGGCCGGTAGCACCTTTCGCGAGTACGCCGCCCGCATCTGTGTGGAGATGGACATGGCGCGCGAGGCGATCTTCCCCAGCGGCGAGTTGCGTGGCCTGCTGCGGATCGCCGCGCCGCCGACCTTCGGCATCACCCATCTGGCGCCGATCCTCGCGGAGTTCGCGCAACGGCATCCGCAGCTGCAAGTGCATACGCGCTACAGCGACCGCTTTGTCGACATCGTGGCGGAGGGCTTCGACTGCGCGATCCGTGTCGGTTACCTGGCCGATTCCAATCTAATCGCGCGTCGAATCGCCCCGCTGCACGGCAGGCTGGTGGCGAGTCCATCGTACATCGCGCAGCACGGTGCACCGGAAACGCCGCAGCAGCTGACTGCGCATGAAGCGCTGATGCAGGGTACCGAAAGCTGGCGCTTCATCGACGGCGAAAAGACTATCACCGTGCATCCGCAGGGGCGGTTCAAGGCGGACAACGGTATCGCCATCGTGTCCGCCGCCCTTGCCGGGCTCGGCATCGCTGCGCTGCCAGACTTCCTCATCGACGAGCATCTCCGATCGGGTGCGCTGATCCAGGTGATGGCGGGCTATCCGGCGCCGGAAGGCGGTATCTACGTTGTCCGACCTTCAGCCCAACACCCGGCGCGGAAGATCCGCGTGCTCATCGATTTTCTGATCGAACGCCTGGGATAGACAGGCCCGCGAAGTGCGCGCAGGCGCTCGGAGTCGCTACTGGCCGAGACGAGTCGTTGATGTCATTCCTTCGGGCGAGACTCTAGGATTCGCTTCGCATTTCGCAGGTATCTACGAATTCGTCCCCCGTACCACCACGAGACGAAGGATGGCGGGGGAACAACTGGCGTCATCTGCTTGAAGGCGGCGAGTTCGAATGCCAACTCGTATTTGAATCGTGATTCGTCAGGCCCGAGTCGTTCAACTTCGCGAATACTTCGCAACCAGGAAGTGTGTTCCGGCGGCGTTTGCACCACAACGCGGCCTGACGCCTGAAGTTCGACGACAATTACGGGCGTTACCGTATGGAAAAACTTGAAAAATGTAGAGAACTCTTCCCAGCGAGTGCCAAGCATAGGGGGGCCCGTCACCTCCATTCGATCCACTTCGGTACGTCACTGCGGATCAGTCGTTCCAACGCTCACAAAATTGAATACAGTCTCGGCACTTCGAGCGATGTCGATACCATCGCGCATGATGACGCGCTTCTGCATGTCGGTCCCTCCGATGGTCAAAGACCCGCGCCATGACGCCTAGCGCATGGGCAACTAATTATTGGATCTTGAACACCGGTTGGCGCAAGTAGTCCCCCAAGCACTTCCAGCTGCTCCGTCTATAGTTGCGCGGCTTCCGGTCCGTACCCGCCGAAATCATGACCTGCAAGCTCGTACCGAACAGAATCGCTTTCTTGCTTCGAGTAATGGCTCACGGCTGAAATGACCGCTTCGGGTCGAAAGCAGCCGCCCGTTTGTCCGAGGCACCGATCAATATTCTCTTGATCTACAGCTCTTTTCCGTCAGCAATTCCACGGAGGCACGACCTGCATTTCCCGAGCAGGTGTCACGGATTCTCCTTGAACGATCATCGACAACCACGATGTCTTCGCGGCTGAAGCCGCTCCTGCCGGGGGTTGGTTCCTGCCGGGCTTACTTCAGCTGCGACGGCGACACGCCGAACTGGCGCTTGAAGGCGGCGCTGAAACTGCTGGTGTGCGCATAGCCGGCGATGGTGGCGGCGACGTCCACCGGTACGCGCTGACGCTGCAGCGCCTGGCGGGCGCGTTCCAGCCGCAGCTGGCGCTGGTGGTGGGCGATGCTCTGGCCGTGGCAGTGCTGGAAGCCGCGTTGCAGGTCGACCGCGTTGGTGCCGAGCTGGCGCGCCATCTGGGTGATGCTCAGTGCGTCGGCCTCGCCGCTTTCCAGCCACTGCTGCAGGCGTGACACGCAGCGCTGCAGGTGCGCACTCAACGGACGCGCTTCGTCCTCCTGCGACAGGGCCTGCAAAACGTCAGCGGCCAGCTCCAGCGCGAAGCTCTCCTGCTGCAGACGGCGCACCAGCGGCAACGCCTGCGGCGCGTCCTGCAGCAACCGTGTCGCCCGCTGCAGCAACGGCGCACCCGGGCGCCAGGCGTGGTTGTCGGCATGGCTGCGGCATACCCGCGACAACCGCGCGCTACCGGTTGCATCGCCATCCAACTGACGGCGCAGCCAGTCATCGCCCAGGTGCAGGCTGACCTTGCCCTCCTGGCGGCCGGCCTGCCAATGGCGCCGGAAGCTGTCTTCCTCGCGCAGGTGCACCAGCATCGTCGGCATGCGCCGCTGGGCGCCTTCCAGGCGCAGCCGATGCCTGCCGATGGCCACGTCGGCCTCGCCATCGACCAGGAAGCCGGCGGTGATGCCCGGCGCCAGCCGGTTGTGGCTGCTGCCGCCGACCATGTCGCGGCTGCGGCTCAGGTACAGCACCACCCCGTCATCGACCGCATGCACCTGCTGCCAGCCGGCCAGCACCGGCGTGGCGTCGGCCATGCCGGCATCGAAATCGACCTGCCCACCCAGCGCGTGGGCGGCGGTCATCAGTTCGGCGCAGGTGAAAACCTGCATGCAGGGCATCCCGGGAATGTGGTCGTGCCTAAATTTTCCGTCGCCCCGCCTAAACTTGCAATGGAATTGGTAACTATTCTCATTTAAGGTCC
>NZ_JAYFUH010000126.1:0-5143 GCF_034961085.1 Stenotrophomonas capsici
GGCCTCGATGTCCAGGGCCGAGGGCAGGACCGGCACCACCACCGCGTCGGCGATGTCGGTGAAGCGCTCCAGGTCCTCGCCGTAGGCGCCGGCGGGGGCATCGATGATGACCTGCTCGGTGCCGTCGGGGATCAGCTTTTCCCAGTTCTTCTTGCGGTGCACGTCGACCGGCAGCACGGCGCTGTCCAGCATGGCCCGGCGCTCGGCCCAGCGGCTGCTGGAGCCTTGCGGATCGGCATCGGCAATCACCGTGGCATGGCCTGCCAGGGCCGAATGCGCGGCCAGGTGGGTGGCGATGGTGGTCTTGCCGACACCGCCCTTGGAGCCGGCTACCAGGATCGTCTTCATGCACGCCTCGTTTCCGCGGAACGTTCCCGCAGCGTACACCGCGTTGCATGACCAAAGGTAGTCACCGGGTGAGGGTCGGCCCCGGGGCCCGGCTTTGCTATCGTGTCGCCCCCGGGATGGAACCACCATGAGCGAACTGCAGGACCTGACCGCGCTGATCCGCGCCAACACGCCGTTGATCGTCATCCAGACCCAGGATGAGTCGCGGGTCGTGGAGCTGTTCCGGCAGGCGCTGATGCACGTCTGGCGGGCGTTGTACCGCTGGTCGATCACCGAGGGCCTGCGCCGGATCGACATGGACCGCGAGGACGAGGCGTTCGGCCCGCCCGACGCCAGTTCGGTGCTGCGGATGATCCAGGAGGCCGAGCAGCGCGGCATCTACCTGCTGCTCGATTTCCACCCCTACCTGGGCTACGCCAGCCACCAGCGGCTGCTGCGCGACATCGTCCAGCGCCGCCACAGCCAGCCACACGTGCTGGTGCTGGTCGGGGCCAAGGTCGAGCTGCCGCCGGAGCTGGAGGCCCTGGCCACCCGCTTCAACCCGCGCCTGCCCGACGCCAACGCGCTGCTGAAGATGCTGCGCGAGGAGGCGGCCAGCTACGCCAGGGACAACGGCGGGCGCCGGGTCGAGGCCGACCAGGACGCGGTGCAGCAGATCCTGCGCAACCTGCGCGGGCTGAGCATGACCGACGCCCGCCGCATCGCCCGCCAGCTGATCTACGAGGACGGCGCGCTGCAGGCCGACGACCTGCCACAGCTGGCCAAGCTCAAGTTCGAGCTGCTCAACCGCAGCGGCAACCTGCATTACGAGTACGACTCGGCGCGCTTCAACGAGGTGGCCGGCGCGCGCCGGCTCAAGCGCTGGATCGAGCAGCGCCGGGCGGTGTTCGTCTCCGGCAACGCCCCGCCGGGGCTGGACCCGCCCAAGGGCATGCTGCTGTTGGGCGTGCAGGGCTGCGGCAAGTCGATGCTGGCCAAGGCCACCGCCGCCGGCTTCGGCGTGCCGTTGCTGCGGCTGGATTTCGGCACGCTGTACAACAAGTACCACGGCGAGACCGAGAAGAACCTGCGCGAGACGCTGACCTCGGCCGAGCAGCTGGCCCCGTGCGTACTGTGGATCGACGAGATCGAGAAAGGCCTGGCCAGCAACGGCGAGGACGGCGGCGTGTCGCGCCGGGTGCTGGGCTACCTGCTGACCTGGCTGGCCGAGCGCAAGGCGCCGGTGTTCATCGTCGCCACCGCCAACCAGGTGCACGAGCTGCCGGCCGAACTGCTGCGCAAGGGCCGCTTCGACGAGATCTTCTTCGTCGACCTGCCGGCCCCGGACGTGCGCGTGGAGCTGCTGCAGCTGCACCTGCAACGCCGCCAGCTGGACCCGGAAGCCTTCGCCCTGCCCGCCCTGGCGGCGGCCAGCGAGGGCTTCTCCGGTGCCGAGATCGAACAGGCGGTGGTCGCCGGGCTGTATGCCGCGCACGCCGAGCAGCGCCCGCTGGACACCGAGCTGCTGATGGCCGAGATCCGCAACACCCGGCCGCTGTCGGTGCTGATGGCCGAACAGGTGCAGTCGCTGCGCGACTGGGCGCGCGAGCGCACCGTGCCGGCCGATTGAGCCGCGGCATGCATCACCTGACCCGGGTAAGCACGGCACGCCCGGGAAACGTTCGCCCACCCATCACCAACCGCCGGCGAACCTGACCGTCTCCGGCTTTGCCGATGCCACAGGCAGGCTTCGCCTCACTGGGGCGTGGACGGCGGTTGCCAGTCCGCCGGCGGCTCGGCGGCGATGCCATGCACGGCCAGCAGGCGGCGCATGGCCGGCAGTTCCCCGTCATCACCGATCCAGCGCATGTAGTCGGCGGGGCTCACCTTGGGCGCGGTGCCCTCTTCCGATCCGAGCACGCCGCTGGCACGGATGCTGATCCACGCCAGCAGGCGCCGGCGCGCCTCCCACCGTGCCTGCGCGGGCGTGCCCGCGCTGGCTTCGAACATCCATCGGGCACCGGCCTGTGCCACCGCGTTCGAGGTGCTGTCGGCCATCACCGAGAACACGCGTTCGCACGCCTGCCTCCTCGCGGGCTCACCGATGTCCTTCGGGCACGCGTCGAAGGCCGTTTTCAGCTCCGGCATCCACACCGTCGCGGCGATGCCGAACAACGTGATCGCGCGCTCCTGGTCGGCATAGCTGCCGCCATTGCGCTGCTCCCATTCGGCCGCGCGCGCGGCATCGGATACCGGCCATGGCATGTCGCGCGTGGCTTCATCCAGCAAGCCCACCAGCTGTGCCAGCGAGTCACCGTAACGCGTGGCCTGCGTCGCCCGCTGCCACGCCTGCGCGGCCTGGGCAGCGTCCTTGCGGTGTTCGGCCAGCCGCTTCAGCAGCAGTTGCGAACCGGCATCGGCGGCACCGTCCCCCTGCAAGGTCTGCACCGCGGCATCAATGGCGCAGGCGTCCTTCCCGATGCAACGCCGCACGGCTTCCATCGCGATCAGCGGCTGCGTGCTGCCGGACGCAATGGCCTGCGCGAGCCAGGCGTCGGCTTCGGGCTCGCGCTTGAGGCCTTTGCTCGCCAGGTCCATGCGCATTGGCACCAGCAGGGAGGCGGCATACAGTTTGCGCGGCTCACCGGTGGCCGCCAGCCCGCGGGCCAGTTGCAGGCGTGCGGCGTTCTGGGCCTCGATCCGCGCCAGCAGTTGCTCCGGTGCGATCTCCTCCTCCGCCGGCGGTTGCGCATTGGCCATGCCGGCAAACACCAGCAACACCGCCGCCCACATTCCCTGTCCACGCATGCCTTGATCCTCCCAACGGGTTGAAGTTCGTCGCCGTGCGCGCATCACCCCAGGTGATGCAGCACCCACACCCACGCCGGCAGGGTCACCAGCGACAGCACGATGCCATACCCCACCATCGCCGCGGCCAGGCGCGGCGCCAGCCGGTGCGAGATGGCCAGCGCGGCGGCGGTGATCATGGTCGGCATGGCCGTCTCCAGCACGTTGACCTGCAGCATCTCACCACGCAGGCCAAAGGCCAGTGACAGCGGCAGGGCCACCGCCGGCAACACCAGCAGCTTGAGCAGCAGACCCACCGCCAGGGGCGCCAGCTCGGCACGCGACAGGCGCAACTGGATGGTGAGGCCGACCGCCAGCATCACCAGCGGCAACATCGCGTCGGCCAGGCTCTTCAAGGCCGAGGCGACCCACGACGGCGGCTCGGCCGGCATCAGCGTCACCGCGAACAACAGCGCCCACAGCGGCGGGAAGCGGAGGATGCGCAGCAGGATCTCGCCGGCGGTGGGCGGCGCATCGCCGCTGTAGCGGGCCAGCACGTACAGGCCGAAGGTCGAGAGCAGCACGAAGGTGCCGAACTGGTCGTAGACCACGGCGTACGGCAAGGCATGGTCGCCCAGCAGTGCACGCACCATCGGATAGCCGATGAAGCTGGAATTGCACAACGCCACGCACAGCAGCAGCACCGCATGCACCTGCCGCTCGAAGCCGAACAGGCGCGTGGCCAGGCTGACCAGGCCCACGCTCAACAGCATCAACAGCCAGGGAGTGGCGATGATGCCGGCCAGTGACAGGTCCAGCTGCAGGCGCGGCACGTAGGTGAGCACCGCGGCGGGAAGGCACAGGTACAGCACCACGCGGTTGAGCGTGTCGGCGGCGTTGTCCGGGAAGGTACGCCGTCGTGCGAAGACCATGCCCACCGCGAGCATGGCCAAGATCAGTGCGAATGCATCGAAAGCCATGCCGCAAGCATGCCCTGCCGGGCCGCGCCATTGGAATCGGCAATCGTCCGGATGTGGTCAAGCGCTGCCCGGCCAGCGGGCTAGGCGGTGGTCAGGGCCAGACCGGCGGATTGGCCGCCCAGGCCTGCTGCACCTCGGCCAGCTGCGCGCGCTCGGCATCGGTCCAGGCCGGCAACAGGCGCGCGAACTCGGCGCTGCTGCCCCATTGGGTGGGCTCGGTACGCACGGCGGCGGCATACCAGGCCAGCGCATCGGCCTTGTTGCCCTGCTTCCACAGTGCCAGCGCCAGGGTCGGCGGCAGCCAGCCGGGGTTGCCGCGCGCACTCTCGGCCGCGCGCGTCCACAGGCCCAGAGCGGCATCGACCTCGCCCCGGCGATACAGGTCCCAGCCCTGGTTCCAGCGCAGGCCGCGCATCTGCACCGAGGACTCGCTCACCGTCGCATAGGCTTCCTGGTACAGCTTGGCCCCCAGTTCATCGCGGCCCTCGGCATAGGCGATGCTGGCCAGCTGCACGGTCGCTTCCAGCCCCTTGCGGCCGCGCTCGCGCAGCTTCATCAGCTGGTCCACCACGTCGGCCTGCTCCGGCGGCACCGCCTGGATCGGCTTGGCCGCCGTGTCCTCGTCGAAATAGAACTCGTTGATCTTCGGAAGGCCTTCGGCCCATGCATTGGAAAACAACAGCCCGGCCAGCACGGTGCCGGCGACCAGACGCCTGATCATCCCCATCACAGCAATCCCCGTATCCCGATTTTCACATCCAGCCCCCGATCCTAACCCGCAAGGCGGCCCGTGTGCGATTGCAGCAGGGGGGGCTGAAACGGCCACTGCTACAATCGCCGGCTGCCACGCGCGCCGCCAGCGGCGCCAGCCGCCAGCCGTTTTTTGCAATGGGCCAGCCATGACCAGCACTGCCGAACTTACCTCGCCCGCGTCCGCCAATGACCCGCTGATCGGGGTCCGCGACCGCGACTACACGCTGGACCACAAGTACACGCGCACCGACGGCCGCATCTACCTGAGCGGGGTACAGGCACTGGTACGGCTGCCG
>NZ_JAYFUH010000127.1:0-4981 GCF_034961085.1 Stenotrophomonas capsici
CATCGCCGCATCAGTGGAGCAATGCATTGAGGTCGATCAATCCGGTGTTGGCCGGCGCCGGGGCAGGGGGCCAACCGGTGCCGGCCGGGCATGCTGGTCCGGGCGCGAATGCGCGGGCACGAACGCGAACAGCTCCGCCGCACCCAGGGGCTTGCTGAACAGGTAGCCCTGGCCGTAGCGCACGCCGCGTTGGCGGAAGAACGTGGCCTGCTCGCGGGTCTCGATGCCTTCCACCAACGTCCGCATGCCCAGGCTGCGGGCCAGGTCGATGATGTGGTCGGCCACGCTGCTGGTCACCGATTCGGTGCAGGCGGTATGGGTGAAGCTCTTGTCGATCTTGAGGATGTCGAACGGGTACGTGGTCAGGTAGGAGAGGCTGGAGTAGCCGGTGCCGAAGTCATCCACCGCCAGCTCGATGCCCAGTCCGCGGATCGCCAGCAGCACTTCCAGGGCGCTGGTCCTCTCCAGCAGGCCGCGCTCGGTGGCCTCGACCACGAAGCAGCCGCACCCCGGGCCGATCGCCGCCTGCATGTCGGCCAGCAGGCGCGGGGTGCGCGGCGACTGCAGGTCCTGCGGGGACAGGTTCACGCTGATGTGGAAGCCCGGATGCTGGCGCAGGAAGCCGCTCAGGTCCTTGACCACCAGTTCCAGCACGCGTCGGCTGACCAGGTGGATCAGCCCGGCGTCCTCGGCGAAGGGAATGAACAGGTCCGGCGTCACCACCTTGCCGTCCTCGTGCTGCCAGCGCAGCAGCGCCTCGGCACCCACGCAGGTGTCATCGACCAGGTCGAACACCGGTTGGTACAGCAGGAACAGGTGCCCCTTGTTGATCGCATGCAGCAGTTCGGCACGGGCCGAGAGCTGGCGCCGGCTGATCAGCCAGGCCGCGCCGAGCACCACCAGCCCGGCCAGCACGCCGGCCGGCAGGAACCAATGCGCGAACTGCGACACGCGCGTGTCGATCGACGCCAGCGGGCTGGCCACGACCGTGCCGGTGGTCCCCGGCGGCACCACCCGCCGCACCACCATGTAGCCGCTGTCCATGTCCAGGTAATGCGCCTGGCCGGCGGCCGGGCCGTTGGCCGCGGCCCAGGCTTCCTGCAGGTGCCCGTAGCGCGCCAGCCACGCGCCGGTGTGGGTGCTGAACAACCCCATCGACACGTTGGGGCGGGAGAACGGCGCGATCAGGCCGTCCGGGTACGCCAGCAGCCCGTAGCCATCCTTGACCAGCAGCACGTATTGCCGCTGCGCTATGCCGCGGATGCGCACCTGCGAATGGATCAGCGTGCCGTCGGGCTGGACCACCGGCGGCGGCCCGAGCAGCAGGTTGTTGGTCACCGCGCTGTTGGAGGAACAGAGCACCCGGGTGCCGTCCAGGAACATCGCGCTCTTGACGATCTGCGAGCTCATCACGAATCGCTGCATCAGCGCCACGCCTTCGGCACTGCAGGGGTCGTCGCTGCGGGCATGCATCTGCTGCCGCAGTTGCCGCAGCAGGCTGGCGGTATCGCGGACCTGGCGTTCCAGGTGCGCGGCGGTGTCATCAAGCTGGGCAAACCGTTCCCGGATTGCCTGCTTGCGCGCCTGCTGCGCCGAAAACAGTACCGGCAGGCAGGCCAGCAGCATGCCGGTGAGCAGCAGCAATGCGGCAATACGATATCGGCTCTTCATCCCAAGCCCTTCCCTGCGTCCGGCGGCGGATCCTCGGCCGCGACTATGTGATGGATCCGGCGGAATTTCAGCGGCCGGGATTCAGCCATGTGCAGGCGCCGTCACGGGCCGCTGAAGGTGTCCCAGGCCATGCGCGTGATCAGCACCACCACCAGCACCAGGAAAAGTTTACGGATCAACGGAGTACCGCCGCGCAGCGCCAGCCGGGTGCCGGTCACCGCGCCCAGCACGTTGACCACGGCCATCGGCACGGCGAACACCAGCAGCACGTTGCCACTGGGCAGGAAGAACGAGATCGCCGCCACGTTGGTGGCCAGGTTCACCACCTTGGAGGCGGCCGAGGCCCGCAGGAAATCCAGCCCGAAGAAGCGCACGAACAGGAAGATCAGGAAGCTGCCGGTGCCCGGGCCGAAGAAGCCATCGTAGAAGCCGATCACCCCGCCCATGACCAGCGCGATCACCAGCTCCCGGCGCCCGACTTCGCGGGGCCGGTGCATCGCGCCGAAATCCTTCTTGGCCAGCGTGTAACCCAGCATCACGATCAGCAGGGTCAGCACCAGCGGACGCACCGCATCCTTGGACAGCAGCGTCACCGCGGTCGCGCCCAGGAACGAGCAGGCGAATGCCGCCGCCGCGGCCAGCAGCACCGGCCGCCACGGGAAGCGCACCGAGCGCGCATAGCGCCAGGCCGACGCGCCGGTGCCGAACATCGAGCTGAACTTGTTGGTGCCCAGCAGGGCCGCCGGGGTGTGCTGGGGCAGGGTGGTGAACAGTCCCGGCAGCTGGATCAGCCCGCCGCCGCCGACCGCCGCATCCACCAGCCCGGCGATGAAGGCGATCACCAGCAACCAGGGCAGCTCGGGCGGCAGCAGTTCCAGCATGGGGATTCCGGCGCAGGGCGCGACAGCATACGCGCCCTTGCCGGGCCCGCTGGAGTGGCAGGTGGCATCGGTGAGAAAATGCGCCATGCAGATCACACCGACCTCACCGTGCCCCTGCGGGCGGGCGCTCACCTACGCCCGCTGCTGCGGCCGCTACCATGCCGGCGAAGCCGCTCCCGATGCCGAGGCACTGATGCGTTCGCGCTACAGCGCCTACGTGCTCAAGGACGTGGACTACCTGCTGGCCAGCTGGCACCCGGACACCCGCCCGCAAACCCTGTCGCTGGAAGACGCACCCGGCCAGCGCACCCAATGGCTGGGCCTGGGCGTGAAGCGCCACCTCGTCACCGGCGAGGCGACGGCCGAGGTCGAATTCATCGCCCGTTACCGCGTCGGCGGCGGCAGCGCGGTGAAGATGGCCGAGCACAGCCGTTTCCAACGCATCGACGGCCGCTGGTACTACCTCGACGCCGTGTAGCCCCAAACCCCGCTTCTCATCCCCTCCCATTGGCAACGCCAAGGGGAGGCCGGGGAGGGGTCGCTTTCAGCGCTGACGACCCAACGCAGCACACGACGACGGCGCAACAGGAGCCGCGCGGCTCCAGTCACCCCAACTCCCGAACCGCCAGCCCCTTCCATCGCTCCGCGTATCATCAAGCACCACGCAAGGAGCCCGGCCGATGAAAGCACCCCTGATGATGCGCGCAGCCTCGGCACTGGCCGTCCTCACCCTGGCCACGTCCGCGGCGGCGGCCACCAGCGACTTCGGCAGCTGCGGCACCGCGTTGCGGACCAGCGCCGCCGCCCAGGGCATCCGCGCCGAACGCTTCGACCAATGGTTCGCCGACGTCAGCCCCGACCTCAGCGTGCTGCCGCTGCTCGACGCCCAGCCCGAGTTCACCACGCCGATCTGGGACTACCTGGCCTCACTGGTCGACACCCAGCGCATCAACGACGGTCGCGCCCGCCTCACCGAGCACCGCGCGCTGCTCGAGCGGATCGCCACCCAATACGGCGTCGATCCGGCCACCGTCGTCGCGGTCTGGGGCGTGGAGAGCGACTACGGCCGCGTGTTCGGCAAGCGCCCGCTGCTGCAGTCGCTGGCCACGCTGTCCTGCAACGGCCGCCGCCAAGCCTTCTTCAAGGGCGAGTTGCTGGCCCTGCTCAAGTTGCTCGACAAGGGCGACCTCAATCCGGCCGGCCTCACCGGGTCGTGGGCCGGCGCCTTCGGCCATACCCAGTTCATGCCCTCCACCTACGCCCGCATCGCGGTCGACGGGGATGGCGATGGCCGTCGCGACCTGGTCGCCAGCATCCCCGACGCACTGGCCTCCACCGCCAACTACCTCAAGCAGTCCGGCTGGCGCACCGGCCAGCCCTGGGGCGTGGAAGTACGCGTTCCGGCCGGCTTCGATGCCAGCCTGGCCGGACGCACCCAGCGCAAGCCGCTGGCGGACTGGCGCACACGCGGCATCACCCTGGTCGATGGCAGTCCACTGCAGGTCCCGGCCATTACCGATGACGCCAACGCCGCGCTGCTGCTGCCAGCCGGCGCCAAGGGCCCAGCCTTGCTGGTGTTCCGCAACTACGACGCCATCTATTCCTACAACGCCGCCGAAAGCTATGCGCTCGCCATCGCCACCCTGGCCGACCGCCTGCATGGCGGCAGCGGCCTGCGCGCCGCCTGGCCCACCGACGACCCGGGCCTGGGCCGTGACGAGCGCCGCCAGTTGCAGACCCTGTTGCTGGCACGCGGCCATGCCATCGGTGCGGCCGACGGCATGATCGGTACCGCCAGCCGTCGCGCCATCCAGCTCGAACAGCAGCGGCTGGGCTGGAAGTCCGCCGACGGCCGTGCCGGCACCCGCATCCTGCAGGCGCTGCGCGACGCGAAACCGGCGGCGCCCACGGCGTTCCAATTGCCGGCCAACTACCCCCAACTCGTCCAATCCCCGATCGTACGGAGCAATCTCGCAATGAAGGATGTGCAGGGCCTGAGCACAGGCGATTTCAATGGCTTCACCGCCTGGAAGGTGGAAACGCCGTTCTCGACCGCCGCCATCAGCGTGTTCGGTGGCCAGCTGCTGTCCTTCGTACCCAAGGGCGGCCAGGACGTGATGTGGCTATCGCCCAACGCCAAGCAACCGCCCACGCCCATCCGCGGTGGCAGCCCGGTGTGCTGGCCGTACTTCTCGCGCCAGGGGCAGGGCAACGACGTGCCTTCGCACGGCTTCGTCCGCACCGTGGCCTGGGAACTGCGCGATGCCCGCCGCGAGGCCGATGGCAGCCTCGTGCTGACCCTGGCGCCGCCGCCGCTGGACAACCTCAACCTCAAGCTGCAGATGGTGCTGCGCATCGGCCGCACGCTGGAGCAGGAGCTGACCACCGAGAACACCGGCACCCAGCCCACCAGCATCACCCAGGCGCTG
>NZ_JAYFUH010000128.1:0-73347 GCF_034961085.1 Stenotrophomonas capsici
CAGCCCATAGGCAGCGGCCACGGCGTAGGAGGTTCCGCTGTAGAACACGTCGCCCTTCACCGGCGGCGTGAACTCGAAGATCGCATGGGCCAGCCGGAACTGCGGTTGTCGCGCCGGTACCACGTAGGCCGAACCGGCCTGGAAACGCTTGCCATCGACCTCGACATCGCGGGCCAGCGCGTGCACCTGGATGCGATGCTGGAGCAGCACGGCCAGCAAGCGGTGGGTGAGCGTGGGGTCGGCGGCATCACCGAACACCCAGTCCCGCACCGGGTAAGCCGCCGCCTGCGTCAACGCGCTGCGGAAGAAGTCCTTCTGCAAGGCGAGCAGACGCACCCGGTCCTCGACCGCCCCGCGCACACTGGCCAACCCGGTCGCGACCTGGTTGCGGATGGTGAAGTTGAAATGCAGCGGACCGTTGACCGACTCCTGCACCAAGCCGCGCGAGCTGGCCTGCTCCACGGTGACGCCGACGCCGCCGTGGAAGTCCGGATAGGTGGAGCCGTAGATCGGCGAGAAGTTGTCGAAGTTCTCGCCGGTGTAGTACAGCGAACCCAACGCATCGAGCGCCTGCGCATGGAAGCGCGCCAGCCAGTGGTTGGCCGCGTACGAGGACTTCGGCAGCAGTGGGCTTTCCATGCTCTTCGGCGAGGGCTCGAAGTAGTAGGTGCTGTCCTTGCCCATCTCGTGGAAGTCGATCTGGATGTTCGGGTACCAGCGATGGAACTGCGCGACCTTGGGCCAGCTGTCGGCCTGTGCCAGGGCCAGCCAGTCGCGGTTGAGGTCGGTGAAGTAGTGGTTGACGCGGCCACTGGGGAACGGCTCGACGTGCTCCTTGTCGGCCGGGTCGGCCGACGGCGGGCGAGACCCCCAGGCGTTGTGCCAGTTGGCGGCGCGGTCGCGCCCGTCGGGGTTCTGCGCCGGATCGATCACCACCACCGCCTCGTCCAGCCAGCGCGCGGTTTCCGCGTCCTGGTTGGCGGCCAGATAGTACGCCGTGAGCAGGGCCGCCTCGGCACTGGAGGTCTCGTTGCCATGCACGCTGTAGCCCAGCCAGACCACCGCTGGCGCGTCGGCGCCCGGGGCCGATTGCGCCGGGTCCACCTGCGCCTGTCGCTGCGCCAGGATCTGCGCGCGGCGCGCATGGTTGCGCGGCGAAGTGATGGTCACCAGCAACAGCGGGCGATGTTCGTAGCTCTGGCCGATGACCTCGACGGTGACACGTTCCGAAACACGCGCCAGTTCGTTGAAGTACGCCACCAGTTGATCGTGCCGGGTGTACTGGCTGCCGATGTCGTAACCGAGGAACTGCTGCGGCGAGGGCACCTTCGCATCGAACTGCTGCGCGGCTGGAAAGTAGTAGCTGGATTGGGCGAAGGCCGGTGTTGCGCTGACAGCTGCCGCGAGCAACAGGACAAGGACAAGGCGAAATGACATGGGCGACGGATTCCCCGGTTGTTTGGCACGGATCACGAACGGTGCCGGCTGTTCACTTCTCCCACGCATGGGAGAAGGTGCCCCGTAGGGGCGGATGAAGGCGCTTCGGGCGTTGGGTTGTGGCGTACGGGGGTGGATCGAGCCGAGCCACTGCGGACACCCGTTCGGCCCTCACCCCAACCCCTCTCCCGCATGCGGGAGAGGGGCTTGAGTCAATGTGCCAAGCGCCCGCATGCGGGAAAGGCATGAGTCAATGCGTGACGCTCCCTCTCCCGCACGCGGGAGAGGGGCCCACGGTCAGAAGCGGTAGTCGAAGCCCACCGTGTAGTAGCGGCCGCGCAGGTCGTACTGGCTGAAGTCGTACGGAGCGCGCACGCCCGGGAAGGTCGCGTCATGCGGCGGCTGACGGTCACCGATGTTCTGCACCTTGGCGTAGACGGTGAGTTTGTCGATGCCGGTGTAGCCCAGGTACAGGTCGAACTGGCTGTAGCTGGCCACCTCCTTCTGCACCGCCTTGGCCGCGGCGCTGCCTTCCTGGTCGTAGCCGCTGGTGTAGTACCAGGTGAGTGCGGTGCGCCAGTCGCCCAGCGACCAGTCCAGCGTGGTGGTGGCCTTGGTATCGGGCAGGGACGGGCCGAGGTTGGAGCCGGCGTAGTCCACCAGCGGGCCGCCGGTGACCTGCGGGCGCTTGTAGTCGATGACATAGGTCAGCGCCGAGGACAGGCCGAACGCACCCAGGCGCGCGGTGGACCAGCCCTGGCGCAGTTCCACGTCGATGCCGGAGGTCTCCAGCTCGCTCAGATTCTGGTAGCGGTTGTAGACGGCCAGCAGCTTGCCGCGCGCATCACGCAGCACGTTGGCCGGGTTGTTCTCGGCCACCAGCGTGGTGGTGTTGCCGCTGCCGATCAGGTTGTCCAGCTTGATGCGGTAGTAGTCCACGCTCAGGCTGGTGCGCTGCCACGGCGAGAGCACGATGCCGGCGTTGAAGCTGCGCGTGCGCTCCGGGTCCAGGTTGTTGTTGCCGACGGTGAAGAAGGTCGGGTTCTGCCGCGAACCGGCCACGTCCGGATCGTGCGGATCGACCACCGAGCCGTAGGCGATGCTGGTGGAGGCCGAGTTCTCCGACAGCGACGGTGCACGGAAACCGCGCGAGGCCGCGGCGCGGACCAGCAGCCAGTCCAGCGGCTGCCAGCGCAGCCCCAGCTTGGGCGAGAACGCATTGCCGAAGTCGCTGTAGTGGTCCGCGCGCGCGGCGGCCTGCAGCTCCAGCGTGCTGTGCAGCGGCACGTTCAGTTCGGCGTAGGCGGCGCTGACCTTGCGCTCGCCGTGCACCTCGGCAATGGCCGGACGCACCTGCAGGCCGGCATCGATCTGCCAGGGGTTGTCGGAGTCCAGCGTTTCCTGGCGCCATTCGGCGCCGGCGGCGAAGCCGATGGTGCCGGCCCAGGTCGAGCCCAGCGTGCCGGAGACCTTGGCATCCAGGCCCTTGAGCACCGAATCGGCCGGGCGCAGCGTGCTCAGGCCGATGGCCTTGAGCACGGCCGGGTCGGTCGCCGACGGGTTGAGCAGGTTGTAGCTGCCCGACGCGAGCGCGTCGTACAGCGCCCAGCGGTTGGCGAAGCCGCCGGAGACGGTTTCACGCTCCTTGCTCGCGGCCTGGAATGCTCCCACTTCCCAATCCCACTTCTCGCCGCTGCCACGCAGGCCAACCACCCCGCGGTACGCCTTGGAGCGGTTGGTCTTGATGGTGCCGCCGAGGTTGAAGAACGTGTATTCGATCGGCACGTCCACGCCGTACGGGTTGTACGGGTTGCCGGCGGGCAAGGTCGAACGCACCGGCTCGGCCAGCCCGGTGTCGGCGTTGAGCGCAAAGCGCCCGCTTTCCAGGGTGAAGAACGGGCTGGAGCCGAACCAGGACACGCCCTTGATGTCGCTGTAGATCACTTCGGCGAACGCATCGACCGAATCATTCAGGCGCAGCGTGCCGTTGACGTAGGCCTGCCAGCGCTTGGTCGACGGGATCAGCGTGGTGTATGGCGCCTGGTTGAACGCGCAGGTATCGCCGGCCAGGCCGTCGATCGGTGCGCTGGCGGTGAGCACCGTGCCTTCCGGGCAGTTGCCGCTGGCATCGAGCATCGGCACCGACTTGCCGTTGACCAGGAAGCGCGCGCCCTTGGCCGACCAGCCGTTCCAGCGGCCACCGGCCAGGTCGGTGTAGATGCCCGAGCGGGTCAGCGCACGCTGGTCTTGGTCCAGGCGGTCGCGGTTGTAGCCTTCCAGCGAGACCAGGATGTTGTAGCCATCCGTGTCCAGGTCACCGATGCCACCGATGAACTTGACGTTCTGCTGGTCCAGGCCGCCGGCGTCGGAGGTGCCGCCGCTGACGCCCAGCTCGGCGCCCTCGAAGCCCTGCCGGGTGATGATGTTGACCACGCCGGCCACCGCGTCGGAACCGTACACGGCCGAGGCGCCGTCCTTGAGCACTTCGATGCGCTCCACCGCCACCAGCGGCAACGCGTTGAGGTTGACGAAGGTGTCGGACAGGCCACCGGACGGGAAGCCATAGTTGGCCAAGCGGCGGCCGTTGAGCAGCACCAGCGTGTTCTTCTGCGACAGGCCACGCAGGCCGATGCCGGCCGAGCCCGAGGCCCAGCCGCTGTTGCTGGTTTCGTTGGCGGCGTTGCCGGTGTTGGCGGAGATGGAGCGCAGCAGGTCGGCGACGGTGGCCTTGCCGGATTCCTCCAGCTGCTGGCGTTCGATCACCTGCACCGGGTTGGCGGTCTCGGTGTCGCTGCGCTTGATGTTGGAGCCGGTGACTCGCACCGCCTCCAGCGTCTTGCTGTCGTTGGCGGCCTCGGCGAAGGCGTGGGGGGAGAGCGCCGCGGCGGCAGCCGCGACGGCGATGGCAAGCAGGGAACGATTGGGCATGAGCTCGGGGGGGAGGAAGCGGAAATTGCCCGGCAAGTAGGACATGCGCGGTAAATGTCCGGCCAATAACCTCCGCTCATCCACACATGACGAAAAGTTACATCTCTTCATCAAGATGGATGAATATATGAAAACCTGCGTCCGCGGCCCGCATCGGACCGGGCCGGCACATGGCCTGTCATCGCCCTACAATTGCGCGCATGGATATTTTCAAGGTTTTCACCCTCGAAGCCGCACACCGGCTGCCCAACGTGCCGCCGGGCCACAAGTGCGCACGCCTGCACGGCCACTCGTTCCGCGTGGAACTGCGGGTCAGCGGCGAACCGGGCGCCGACACCGGCTGGATCATGGACTTCAGTGACCTGAAGGCCGCCTTCCAGCCGCTGTATGACCAGTTGGACCATCACTACCTCAACGACATCCCCGGCCTGGAGAACCCGACCAGCGAGCGCCTGGCCATGTGGATCTGGGAACGCTTGAAGCCTTCGCTGCCGCTGCTCAGTGAAGTGGTGGTGCATGAGACCTGCACCTCCGGCTGCAGCTATCGCGGCAGCTGAAGGGCGCCAGCCCTGCCGTAGGCGCGGCCTCGGCCGCGAAGCCAGTACAGGCACCGGCCCGCCCACTTGCATCGGCGGCGCATCACTGCCGACATCCGGCACCGCGCCAAGCGCTCCCCCCTCCCCTCCGCCTGCGGCGAAAGGGCGGGGAAACGGCGCGCAAAACTGAATGGGTCAGAAAAATCTGTCCCGCGGTGTTGCACTGCGCAAAATCCGCGCTATGCTGCAACGCAACAAAGGCCCTCCGGAACGCCGTGATGTCCGCCCAGTTCAACGATTTCAGCAGCTACACCCAGCAGCTCGCCGCCGCGGCCAACCGCGCGAACCGGCTGACGCTGGAGAATGCCGAAAGCGTGTTCGGGGTGCAGCTGCGCACCCTGGAACGGAACACCAATGCCACCGCGGGCTTCTTCGGTGAGCTGGCCCAGGCCGGCGCCCAGGCCGACCTGCAGGCGTTGCTGCCCAAGGGCATGCAGTTGGCACGTGACAACTTCGAGCGCCTTGCCTCGGCCGGACAGGAAGTGATCGGCCTGAACCTGAAGACCAGCGAGGCGCTGGGTGCACTGGCCAGCCAGCCGTTCACCGCCACGCCCAAGGCCAGCGGCAAGACGCGCTGAACCTGCAACCGAATTTGCGCGGTCCCCTCCCCCGCGCAATCCCAGACCCGTCAGCATCCCCTCCCGCTGACGGGTCTTTTTTTGCCCGTCCGTTGCCGCCACCGGCCTGCCTTGCAGGAGGCAGTGACGCGCGGGCGGCGCGGCAATGCGCCTGCGGTGGCAAAATCACCGGCCCCGTCGCGGTTAGACTCTCACGATGTTCAGCACCAACACGCTTACCGGCAGCAAGCCGGAACAGTACGCCCAGTTGCTGGCCCAGGCCCGCGCCCTGGTACACGGCGAAACCGACCGGATCGCCAACGCGGCCAACCTGTCGGCGCTGGTCTACCACGCACTGCCGCAGTTGAACTGGGTGGGTTTCTACTTCTACGACGGCACCGAACTGGTGGTCGGGCCATTCCAGGGCCTGCCGGCCTGCGTGCGCATCCCGCTGCACAGCGCGGGCGGCGCGGCAATGCGCCTGCGGTGGCAAAATCACCGGCCCCGTCGCGGTTAGACTCTCACGATGTTCAGCACCAACACGCTTACCGGCAGCAAGCCGGAACAGTACGCCCAGTTGCTGGCCCAGGCCCGCGCCCTGGTACACGGCGAAACCGACCGGATCGCCAACGCGGCCAACCTGTCGGCGCTGGTCTACCACGCACTGCCGCAGTTGAACTGGGTGGGTTTCTACTTCTACGACGGCACCGAACTGGTGGTCGGGCCATTCCAGGGCCTGCCGGCCTGCGTGCGCATCCCGCTGCACAAGGGCGTGTGCGGCGCGGCGGCCAGCACCCGCCAGACCCAGCGCATCGAGGACGTGGATGCGTTCCCGGGCCATATCGCCTGTGACTCGGCCTCGCGTTCGGAACTGGTCGTGCCGCTGGTACGCGATGGCGAACTGGTCGGCGTGTTCGACATCGACAGCCCGGTGCTGGCGCGCTTCGATGGTGATGACCAGCTCGGGCTGGAAGCCATCGCGCAGGTTTTCGTCGAGGCGCTGCGGTGAGCACCACCAAGCTGCGCAACATCGGCCCGAAGAGCGCGGCCTGGTTGCGCCAGGTCGGCCTGCGCACCGAACAGGACATCGCCGCGGTCGGTGCGGTGGGCGCCTTCATGAAGGTGCGCCGGGCCGGCTTCAAGCCCAGCCTCAACCTGCTGTATTCGCTGGAAGGCGCGCTGGTGGGTTGCCACTGGCAGGAGGTACCCGAGGCACGCCGGCAACAACTGGTCTGCGAGTACGAAGCGGTGGCCGGCGAGCTGACCACGCTGCGCGCCGCGCAGGTGGCCGGCCCCGTGCACGAGACGCGCATGCAGCCGGAGGACGAGCCCGAGGAAACCGGCGAGATCCGCTTCGGCGAGGAGTGAGCCACGCTTGTGTGCAGGAGCGGCCAAGGCCGCTCCCGCGACACCGTGTGTTGTCAGGACACGCCTGCCGCTATCACCAGCACCGCCAGCAGCATCGTTTCGGTGACCTCGACGCTGGCGCCCAGGCAATCGCCGGAAATGCCCCCCAGCCGGCGACGCCAGTACAGCGCCACCAGCGGCACCAGCAGCAGGGCGACCAGCAACGGCCAGGCGACGATCGCGGTGATCACCGCCAGCAGCACCGCCCACAGCCACATCGAACGCAGGCTCAGCTGCCATGAAAACCGCTCGGCCATGCCGGCGCCATGCAGCGAGGGCAACCGCCGGCTCCACCACAAGGTGCCCCAGCGGGCCCAGACCGGCACCAGCACGATGCCGTACCACAGCGGGCTGACCGCCAGCTCGGTCAGCAGCACGAACTTGAGCAGCAGCTGCATCACCAGCGTGACCACGCCGAACACGCCCATGTGCGGGTCCTTGAGGACCTCGAGGAAACGCTGCGGATCGCGATGCGATGCGCCGAAGGCGTCGGCCACGTCGCCCAACCCGTCCAGGTGCAGCGCGCCGGTCACCCACACCCAGACCAGCAGGGTCAGCACCCCGGCCAGCCACGGACGGTCGGCGAAGCCGTACAGCGGCAGCGCGAGCAGGACGCCGATGATCGCTCCCACCAACGGGTAGTACACCGCCGAACGGCTCAGGTCCTCCTGGCGGAAGTCCCGTACCTGCGGCGTCGGCAGCCGGGTCAGGAACTGGATGGCGAGGACCAGCCGGCGCATGCTCATGCCTGCCGCAACTCCAGCAGTTCGCCCCACAGGCGGCCATCGTCGCCGCGCTCCACGCGCAGGCGCACGCGGGTGCCATAGTCGATGCGCATCGCCCACAACACCGACAACGGCATGCCGCACACGCGCGATACCGCCAGCCGCAGCACGCCGGCGTGGCTGACCACCAGCACCGGCTGGCCGTCACCGTCGTCCTCGTCCACCAGGCGATGCAGCTGCTCCTCCACGCGCGCCCGGAACTGCGGCCACGACTCGCCGTTGGGCGGCACCGTGTCGTGCGGTTCCTCGTAGAACGCGGCCAGCTGCTCGGCGGGCAGTTGGTCGAAGTGCAGGCCGTCCCAGTCACCGAAATCCAGTTCGGCCCAGTCCGGGTGGATCTCGCAGAACTGGTTGCTGCCGGCCACCAATGCATGCGCGGTGTCCAGCGCGCGTCGGCGCGGCGAGCTGATCACCCGGCTCCAGCCGATGCCGGCATGGCTGCGGTACAGCGCATCCATCGCACCGTCGATCAGAGGCGGGTCGGTACGGCCGTCCAGGTGGCCGGAGCGGCCGGTGGAGGCATGTCGCATCAGGTCCAGGATCATGGCGTGCCCTCGCGATCGGCGACCGCCGCTTCGGCAAAGGTGGCCATGCCGTTGTGCAGCGCGCACGCCATGCGCACCAGCGGCAACGCAAGCGCCGCACCGGAGCCCTCGCCCAGCCGCAGGTCCAGCGACAGCAGCGGCTGTGCCTGCAGCGCGTCCAGCAGGTGCAGATGGCCGCGCTCGGCCGACTGGTGCGAGAACAGCAGCCACGGGCGCACGCCCGGATTGATGCGTACCGCGGCCAACGCCGCCGCCGAAACGATGAAGCCATCCACCAATACCGGCACCCTGCGCTGCGCGGCGCGGATCATCGCCGCGCTGATCGCGGCGATCTCCAGCCCACCCACGCGCTGCAGGGCTTCCATCCCGGGCGATGCCGCGGCGTTGATCGCCTCGCCGTGCAGGGCCAGCGCGCGGGCGATGATGTTCTTCTTCTGCACCATGCGCACCGCGTCCAGCCCGGTGCCGGCACCGACCAGGTCTTCCAGCGGCAGCGGCCCCAGCGCGGCGGCCAGCGCACTGGCGGCGGTGGTGTTGCCGATGCCCATCTCGCCGAACACCAGCAGGTCGGCACCGTCGGTACAGGCCGCATCCACCGCACGGCGGCCGGCGTCGAACACCGCGTGCAGATCCGCCGCGGACATCGCCGCCCCGACGCTGAAGTCGTCCGTGCCCGGCCGGGGCTTGTCGCTGACCACGCCGGCGATCGGCTGCGTGGCGCGGCTGCCCACGTCCCACACGTGCAACGGCAGGCCCAGCTCACGCGCGAGCACCGCGATGGCGGCACCGCCGGCGGCGAAGTTGTGCAGCATCTGCACGGTGACTTCGGCCGGATAGGCCGAGACGCCCTGCGCGGCCACGCCGTGGTCGCCGGCGAACACCAGCACCGGTACCCGCCGGGCCTGTGGCTGCAGCGTGCCCTGCAGCGCCGCCAGTTCGATGGCCAAGGCTTCCAGCCGGCCCAGCGCACCTTCCGGCTTGGTCAGCTGCCGCTGGCGGACGATGGCCTGCTGCCGGTGCTCCTGCGAAGGCAGCCCGCAGGCCTGCCCGAACCATGTTTCTGTCACGAGTGTTCCGATACTGCCAAGGCAATCGGGCATTTTAGCCGCCGCCACGGGATTGCGGACCGCCACGCCCGGGAACCTCAGGACACCGCGCAGCAGGGCGTGATGTGCATTCACGGGCACCGTCAGGGCCAATGGCATAGAATGCGCGCACTTTCGGGTGACCCACCGGCTTGGCCGGCGGGTTGAAACGGGAAGCCGGTGCCGCGCACGGCTGGATCTCCAGCCTGTCGCCATTCCGGCGCTGCCCCCGCAACGGTAAGCAGGACAAGGCCAGGCAACACCGCCACTGTGCAAGGCACGGGAAGGCGCCTGACCGGAAGCAGCCATGCTGCTTCGCCTGCGAGTCCGGAGACCGGCCCGAAAGCCGACTGGTTGCGATGCGGAGGGCATGGCGGCGGCTGCGGCGCCGCGTGCGCGCCTGCTTCCGTCCCTTCCCTCTCCTGGCAGCCCCACCCGTTTGTCTGCGCGGGAGCGCGCAGGCCCAGGAGCAAGCATGAAACTGCATTACCACACCCTCTCCCTCGCCGTACTGATGGCGCTGCCGGCCGTTGCCGCCGCGCAGTCCAGGACCACCGACCTGGACGACGTCACCGTCACCGCCACCCGTACCCCGGTTGCCGTCGAGGCCAGCGTGGTCCCGGTGCAACTGATCGACCGCGACCAGATCGACCGCAGCCAGGCCAACTCGGTGCTGGAGCTGCTGCGCGGACGCGCCGGCCTGGACTTCGCCAACCAGGGCGGCACCGGCAAGATCACCTCGCTGTTCCTGCGTGGCACCAACTCCAACCAGGTGCTGGTATTGGTGGATGGCGTGCGCGTGGGCTCGGCCACCAGCGGCATGGCCGCACTGCAGGACCTGCCGGTGGACCAGATCGAGCGCGTTGAAATCGTGCGCGGCCCGCGTTCGAGCCTGTACGGCTCCGAGGCCATCGGCGGCGTGATCCAGATCTTCACCCGCACCGCCGGCCAGGGCCTGCAGCAGAACCTGTCCATCACCGCCGGCAGCAACAACCTGCGCCAGGCCAGCGCCGGCTTCAGCAACCGTGGCGAGCGCGGCTGGATCTCGGCCCAGGGCGGCTACCAGAAGACCGATGGCATCAATGCCTGCCGCGGCACCGCCGCTGGCTGGGGCGCTGGCTGCTTCGCCGATGAACCGGACCGCGACGGCTACCGCAACACCTCGATCAACGTGCGCGGCGGCTATGCGCTGACCGACACGCTGAGCCTGGAAGGCCACGTGCTCAACGCCGACAGCTTCAACGAATACGACGGCAGCATCTTCGGCGGCAACGAGGCCGACAACCGCCAGCAGGTCTACGGCGGCAAGCTGGCATGGGCCGCGTCCGATGCGTTCCAGCTGACCGCACAGGTCGGCCGCAACCGCGACCAGGCCGACAACTACTTCGCCGCCAACGGCAGCCGCACCTTCGCCAGTAATTTCGACACCCGTCGCGACACCGCCAGCGTGCAGGGCGACTTCCAGTTCGCCGAAGGCCAGCAGCTGACCGCCGGTGCCGATTGGCAGAACGACAAGGTCACCAGCTCCACCGCCTACGACATCGGGGACCGCGACAACCTCGGCGTGTTCGTCGAGTACCAGGGCCAGTTCGGCGCGCACTCGCTGCAGGCCAGCGTGCGCAATGACGACAACGAGCAGTTCGGCAACCACACCACCGGCAGCCTGGGTTACGGCTTCGCCTTCGGCAACGGCTTCCGCCTGACCGCCAGCGCCGGCACCGGCTTCAAGGCACCGACCTTCAATGACCTGTACTACCCGGGCTTCAGCAACCCGGACCTGAAGCCGGAAGAGTCCAAGAGCCTGAACATCGGCATCGCGCAGTACGCCGACAACTGGAACTGGACCTTGAACGCGTACGAAACCCGCGTGGACCAGCTGATCGGCTACGACAGCAGCTTCAACATCGTCAACGTCGCCGAGGCCCGCATCCGTGGCGCCGAGCTGACCGGCTACCTGTCGCTGGCCGGTTTCGACATCAACGCCCAGGCCAGCTTCACCGACCCGCGCGACCACACCTCCGGCGCGGCCACCTACGACAACCTGCTGGCCCGTCGTGCGCGCACCAGCGGTCGCCTGGACGTGGACAAGAGCTTCGGCCCGGTGCGCCTGGGCGTGACCGCGGCCGGCAGCGGCCACCGCTTCGACAACGCCGCCAACACGGTGCGTCTGGCCGGCTATGGCACCGTGGATGTGCGCGCTGAGTACGCCATCAACGATGCATGGAGTGTCCAGGCCAAGGCCGCCAACGTGTTCGACCGCGCGTACGAAACCGTTGCCTGGTACAACCAGCCGGGCCGCGAGTACCAGCTGACGCTGCGTTACCGCTCCAAATAATTACCAAGTAACGAGCAATGAAGAATGCCCCGGTTCGCCGGGGCATTTTCTTGGGTGTTATGGAACAGGGCCGTGCTCCGCGGAGGCGTTACCGGCAAAGTCCCCGCCGATCATTCCTCGCAAGGCACCACCAGCGGTACGCCACGGGTGGGATGTTCGATCACCTGCACCGCCTGCCCGTACACCTGCCCGATGATGTCGCGGGTCAGCACCAGGCGTGGTGCGCCATCAGCAGCGATGCGGCCTTCGCACAGCATCACGATGCGGTCGGCATAGGCCGAGGCCAGATTGAGGTCATGCAGCACCACCACCACGCAGCGCCCCTGCCAGGCCAGTTCACGGGCACTGCGCAACGTGCGCTCCTGATGGCGCAGATCCAGCGCGGCGGTGGGCTCATCCAGCAACAGCACCGGCGTGCACTGCGCCAACGCGCGTGCCAGCGAGGTGCGCGCGGCCTCGCCACCGGACAACGTCTGCACGTCGCGGCCGGCCAAGGCACCCACCTCCACTTCGGCCATGGCCTGCGCGGTGATGCGTGCGTCCTGTTCGCGGTCAGGCGGATGCGGCAAGCGCCCCATCGCCACCACCTCGTGCACGCTGAAGGCGAACCGCACCACGTGATCCTGCGCCATCACCGCACGCTGCAACGCCAGTTCGCGCACCGGCCAATCCGCCAGTGCACGCCCGGACAACAACGCGCTGCCCTGGTCTGGCACGGCATCACCGGCCAGCAACGCCAGCAAGGTTGATTTGCCTGCGCCATTGGGACCCACCAGCGCGGTAAGCGTGCCGGCTTCCAGGCGCAGGCTCACCCCGGACAGCACCCGGCGATTGCCCCGCATCACCCCGGCGTTGCGCAGCTCCAGCAACGGCGTGCTCATGCCGCCCCCCGGCCACGCCTGTGCAGCACCAGCCACAGGAAGAACGGTGCACCCAGTGCCGCCGAGAACAGGCCCAGCGGGATTTCGGAGGGCGGATCCAGCGTGCGCGCGGCGGTATCGGCCACCACGATCAACAACGCCCCGGTCACGCCCGACAGCGGCAGCAACCAACGGTGTCCCGGGCCGGCGAGCATGCGCACCAGGTGCGGCACCACCAGCCCGACGAAGCCAATGCTGCCGGCGAATGCCACCGCCGCGCCCACCAGCAGCGCGCTGAACACCACCAGCAGCAGCCGCGTGCGTGGCACGTCCAGACCGATATGGCGCGCCTGGCGCTCGCCCAGGGCCAGCATGTCCAACGGCCTCGCCAGGCGCCACAGCGCCAGCAGGCCGACCAGGAACACCGGTGCCACCGCTGCCACGTCGTTCCAGCGCGCGTGCGCCAGCGAGCCCATCTGCCAGAACACCAGCGACTGCAGTTCGCTCTCGCTGGCGATGTAGGTCAGGAAGCCAACCGCCGCCGAGCAGGCCGCACCGATGGCGATGCCAACCAACAGCAATGTGGCAGTGCCCTCACCGCGCCCGGGCCGCGCCAACAGGTAGATCAACGTGGTGGCACCAGCGCCACCGAGAAAGGCTGCGAGGGGAATGAGCCAGGCGCCCAGCGTTCCGGCGCCAAGCACGATGGCGGCCACCGCACCCAGCGATGCGCCCTGGCTGACACCGACGATGCCCGGGTCGGCCAGCGGGTTGCCGAACAATCCCTGCAGGGCGACGCCGGCCATCGCCAACGACGCGCCCACCAGCGCTCCCAGCAGCGCGCGCGGGATGCGCAGCTGCCAGACCACGCCCATGTCGCGGGCACTGACCGTGTGCGGATCGGCCAGCCCGAACCGGGCGGCGATGGCCTGCAGGACGTCAGCAGGCGGCAGCTTCAGCGGGCCGACGGCGAAGGACAGCAGCACCGCGGCCAGCAGCACCGCCGCCAACAACACCAGCAACAGCGCACCGTTCGGTCGCCGCACCTGCCCGGCGATCATCCGCGCGCGAGTTCGGCCAGGGCCTGCGCCAGCGCCAGCGCGCCCGCGCCGGAGCCCACGCTGGTGGCCTTCAACGCGATGTCCGGCATCACCCAGACGCGGTTGGCGGCGCCGGCCGGCGTATGCCGCAGGGTCGGATACGCCTTCCACAACCCGGCTTCACCGCCGAACAGGCGCAGGTCGTTGTCGGTCACCAGGATCACCTCCGGTGCTGCCGCCACCACGCCCTCGTTGCTGAGCTGCGAGTAATTGGCTACCCCGGCTTCCTCGCCGATGTTGATGCCACCGGCCAGCGTGATGAGCTGGTTGGCCGCGCTGTCGGCGCCGGCGACGGTCGGCAACCCTCCCGCACCGCTGGCCGACAGCGCGATCACGCGCGGACGCCGTGGGTTGTGCGCAGCCATGGCCGCGGCCTGGTCCATCTGCGCCTGCACCTGCATGGCGAGTGCCTGCCCCTGCACGGGCAGCCCGACCGCCTCGGCCACCTTGCGCACCTTGTCCGGCGGCGGCTGCAGGTCATCGATCACCACCGCTGCATGCCCGGTGGCACGCAGGCGCTCGGCCAGCACGCCATGGCGGCGCAGGCTGTTGCCCAGGAACAGGCTGCCGTCCAGGCTGAGCACGCCTTCCACGCCGGTGGTGCGGTTGAACAGGAAATGCTTCTCGGCGGCCTTGCCGGCCGCGGTGGCCGAGCGCTCGGGCGCGGCGTAAAGGTTGTCCGCCAGGCCCAGCGCTTCGAGCACGGCGATCACGTCGTCGCCGCCGGCCACGATGCGGCCGACGTCGCGAACCTCCACCTCGGCACCGTCGTCGGAACGTACCCGCGCCGGCAGTCGCGGCGCGGCCGCCGTGGCTTGCGGGACATCCTGGCCGGCCACGCGCTTCCAGCCCTGCGGCAGGCCAGCGGTATCGGCGCCGCCGCCAGCGGTTGCCGAGGGCGTGGGCGATGCCGGCGTAGGCGATGGGGCACGGTTGCAACCCACTACCAGCACCGCCAGCAGCAGGCCCAATCCCGTTGGCAGGATGGTGGGGTTCTTCATCAGGGGTTCCTCGTTGGTGGCGCTTGCGCGCGCGGTCCGTGCCACGGCAAGCCCTTTCATGGCAGGGCGGGAGATGCCGTCACCGGCACCTCCCGCATGCCCGCACGACGTCGCGTGCCGGCGTGGCGGTTACTCCCGGGTCGGGATGAAGCGGGTGATGCGATCACCGTTGGCATCGTCCTCGCCACGCGACTTGTTGATCGCGAACATCGCCGTGCCCGGGCCCTTGCTGACGTGGTTCGGGTAGGTGCCACCATCGAGGTTGGCGACGATGTTGCCAGCCTCGTCCACCACCGTCACCGTGCCGGCACCGCGGTTGCTGACATACGCCAGGCGCGTGGCCGGGCTGTAGGACACGTTCAACGCACCGGCACCGACGTAGACATCGTGCTCGACCTTGCCGCTTTCCGGCTCGACCACCAGCAGGTTGTCGCTGCCCTGCGCGACCACCAGCAGACGCTTGGCCAGCGGGTTCCAGGCCACGCCGATCGCGCTGCGCGCGTTGCCCAGCGCGATCACCTTCTCCACCTTGCCCGCGGCTCCGTCGATGATCGCCGCCTCGGCCGAGCCGAGGCTGGCGGTGTACACCTTGCCGGTGGCCGGATCGATGTCCAGGCTGGTCGGGGTGAAGCTCTCGCCGCGCTTGCCCGAAGCCAGGGTGATGTTGTCCAGCTGCTGCAGCGTGCGCGTGTCGAACACGCTGATGAAATCCTCGCCGGTCGCCGAGACATAGGCACGATTGCGCTGCGGGTCGATGACCACGTCACGCGAATGCGACACCGCCCCCACCGGGAACTGCTTGACCAGCGCCAGGTCCGACTGGCGGTACACCGCGACCGTGTCCTGGCGGGTGTTGGTCACCCACACGTTGCCATGGGTGTCATCCACGCCGACCCCGTACACGGCGAACAGCCCGCCTTCGCGCGCGGGTTGGCCCGGTTGCGCGGCCGGTGCCGGTGCCGCCTGCGGCGAGACGCGGGCCAGGACCTGCAGGGTTTCCGGGTCGACCTTGAGCAGTTCGGACTGCTTCACCGGTGGGCGGCCCACCGCGCTGGTCACGAACGCGGCCTTGCTCGCGGGGCTGTAGGCCACCTGGTACAGGCCCTGCACCAACCGGTTGCTGGCGGCCTGGATGCGCTCCTGGCCGGACAGTGGCACCTCCCGCGAAACCTTCAGCGCGAAGATCGACGCCGCGTCCGGGCTGCTGGCGCGCACCACGATGGGTTGCGCGCCGACGGCCGCATCGGCCGGGATGTGCAACGTTCCCCGGAACCGGCCTTCACCATCGGCCACGTAGGGCTGTGCGTTGAGCACGCTGTCACCGCGTTGCAGGGTGACCTTCTGCCCCGACGTGAAGCCGCTGCCCTCGATGCCGGTTTCACTGCCCGGCAGCACCACCGGCGCGGTCGCGCGGACGCTGCCCTTGAAGTCGACGTCGGGCTGGCCGAATACCTGTGCGCCGGCGGCGCCGGTCGCAAGCAGCAGGGCCAGGCCGAGCACGGCCGGGCGCGGGAAACGGGAAGGGATGACTGCCATGGCGCATTACCTCATCGATCGATGCACGCCCTTGGCGTGCGGGTGGGGTGATTGCCTGGGCCATGACGCGGCCTGGGTTGTCTGGCGGGCGGCGCATCGGCCGCCGTGTGCGAAGGTCGGCCGCGGTTGCGGCTCAGGGACGCGGCTCGCCGCTGCGGTCGCCGATGCCGGCCACCCGGTGCAGGGTGCGCATCAACGAGGCGCGGAACATCGGCCCGTGGCTGAGCCCGTCGAACTCGATGTACTCGGTGTCCAGTCCCGGCACCTGCTGCAGTCGCGTGCCCAGCGCGGTGGCGGCCCCGGAGGGCGCGCCGGAGATGCGCTTGAGGTGGGCCTGCACCCGCGGGTTGCCCATGTCGCGGTTGCTGAAGTCCGGCGTGCGCTCGCCGCCGCCGAGCATCAGCAGCAGGCGTGCGTGATGGCCGGCATTGTTGGCGATGAACTGCCGTTCCGGTGCGCCGAGCATCGCGCCCTGCGTCCACCACAACGATGGACTGGCCGCGGCATAGGTCTGGAACGCCCCGGCGCGGGTGTACAGCGCGTGCAGCACGAACAGGCCACCGAGGGAATGCCCCCACAGCGTCTGCTGGCTGGCGTCCAGCGCGGCCCGGCGCGCCACTTCCGGCCGGACCTGGCGTTCCAGGACGTCCAGGAAGGCATTGGCGCCCCCGCCGGAGACGGTGCCATCCTCGCCTTCATCGGCGAACGGCGTGTAGTCACGGGTGCGTGCCGGCGAGTCGATGCGCAACGGGTTGTCGTAGCCGACGAACACCAGCAGGCTCGGCGTGGTCCGCGCCAGTTCTTCCAGCACGCTGTCATCGAACTCGATCAACGCCGCATTGCCGTCCAGCATCCAGATCGCCGGGAAACCCGCGGCAGGCGCCTTGCCGGTCGGGATCCCCAGGTTCACCCGCCAGCGACGGCTGCCGTCGGCACTGCTCACCACGAACCGCTCGAAGCGGTAGTGCGCGGAGCTGCGGTCGGCCACCGTCTCGCCGATCACCTGCGCGGGATTGCGCTGCTGTGCCGCCAACGGCGGTGCTGCCAACAGCGTCGTGGTTGCAATGATCGCCATGGCCATCACCACCATGGCACGGCGCAGCGCGCCGTGCGTGCCCCTGTGCATCGCCACCGCCCTCAGAAGCCGACCGTCAGGTTGACCCAGTAGCTGCGGCCGGGCTCGTTGTAGGTGGCCGCGCCCGCACCGGTGGCGCTGGTGCTGGTAGTGCCTTCGCGGAACAGGCGCTTGTCGAACAGGTTGTTCACGCCGCCACCCACGCGCACCTTCGGGGTGATCCGGTACTGGCCGCCCAGGCTCCACAGGTCATAGGCACCACGCGTGTCCGGCGGCAGCACCGCACCGGTGGTGCTGGACTGCGTGGCCGACTCCTGCTTGCCGTAGAAGGTGCCGGTCAGCATGAACGATAGCTGCGTGTTCACCTGCCAATCCAGGAACGTGTTGATGGTGTACTCGGGGATGATCGACAGCGGCTGGTCGGTGGTCTTGTCGACGTTCTCGATCATCCAGGTGACGTTGGTGTTCCACGACAGCACGTCGCCGCCGCCGACCAGCGGTACCTTCAGGTTGCCCTCCACGCCGCGGATGATCGCCTCGGGCGCATTGGTCCACTGGAACACCTGGCCCTTGGTGTCGTTGGTCACGCCGATGCGGTCCTGGCCGGCGACGATCTTGTCCTTGTAATCGTTGTGGAAATAGGTGACCGAGGCGTGCCAGCCGTTGTCCGGCGCCCACTCGATGCCGATCTCCTTGTTGATGCTGGTTTCCGGATCCAGGTCGGCGTTGCCCATCACGTAGCAGCCCGAGCCCATGTTCGGGCTCAGCACCGGGCAACCGTTGCCACGCGTGTAGTACAGGTAGTCCGGGTTGGCCTGGTACAGGTTCGGTGCCTTGAACGCACGCGCGATGCCGCCCTTGATCGCCCAGTCCTGGGCCAGCTTGAACTGCACGTTGAGGCTGGGGCTGAGGTTGTTGCCGAACTGCGAGTGATGGTCGAAGCGCACGCCGGGGGTCACCGTCCAGCGGTCACCGACGTACAGGTTGTCCTCGATGAACACCGCGGCGAACTGCTGGTCGGTCTTGCCGGTGCGCGCGCCGCTGTATCCCGGGATGCCACCGCCGCTGCTGGAGCTCTGCGTCACCGAGTACGGGTCATCCAGCTTCAGGTCGCGGTATTCGAAGCCGACCGTCGCGACCTGGTCGATGCCACCCCAGCCCAGCGGCACGTTGATCTCGCCGTCCACCCGCGCGGAGGTCAGCTCGGAGGTGGAGAAGCTGGCGTTCTCGTTGATCGAGCCTTCCGGTCCGCCGGCCAGGCCTTCGTTGAGGCGGGTGTTGTCGGTGTCCTCGTAGGCGGCGGTGATGCGCGAGGTGCCCCAGTCGTAGCGACCGCGATGGGTCAGGCCGAACGAACGGCGCAGCATGATGTTGGTCTCCGCGCCGAACAGGTCGTTCAGGCGCTGGAAGCCGTCGCCGCTGACGCCGCGTTCACCGGAATAGATGTTGCCCTGGCGGCTGACGCTGGCATCCAGTTCGACCACGTGGTCGTCGTTGATGTCGTAGCGCAGCAGGCCGCTGATGTCGCGGTTGCGCACGCCCTCGCGGCCGGCCGGCGGGGTCACGCCGGTGGCGAAGTCCTGGTTGAGTTCCAGTGCATCCGGGTCGGTCTTGTTGATGTTGCCGAACAGCCGGAAGGACAGGCGCTCGCTGAGCGGGCCGGACAACTGGAAGCCAACGCGCTCGCTGTCCCCCTCGGCGCTGTGCTCGGCCTGGCTGCCGTACAGGGTGAGCGAACCGGTCAGGTCACCGGTCGGTTTCTTGGTGATGATGTTGACCACGCCACCGGAAGCGCCGGACCCATAGCGCGCGGCGGCGGGGCCACGCAGCACTTCGATGCGCTCCACCGCTTCGGCCGGCACCCAGTTGCTGTCGCCGCGGCTGTTGCGTTCGCCGCTGCGCCCCATGCGCACCGAATCACGCGAGCTCACCGGGCGGCCGTCGATCAGGATCAGCGTGTTCTCCGGGCCCATGCCGCGGATGTCGATCTGGCGGAAGTTGCCGTAGGCACCAGAAGCGGTATTGCCGGTGAGGTTGATGCCCGGCATGCGGCGGATCACTTCGGACAGGTCGTTGGCCGGCGGCAGGCGCTCCAGGTCCACCGAGGTGATCACCGAGGTGCCCAGCGCCTGGCGTGCGATCTGTTCGGCGGTGACATGCACGGTGTCGATGTCGGTCGCGGCGGCAACGCCCTCGGCGGCGGCCGGGCCGGCGACCAGGGCGGACAGGGCCAGCGCGACGGCCAGCGGGCGACGACGGGACAACAGGGCACGCGCGGACAACCGCGACGAGGAACGACGGGACATGGCAAAGCCTCTCGACAGTGGGGTTGCGAACCTCTGGCGACGGCTTGAGGAACGGTGGATCACGATGCAGCCACCGGGATCACACACCAGGCGCGCTGCTGAATGACGAGCAGTCTACACCAAATGATAATGATTATTACTAACTTTCGGATGCGACAAAGCGCCGCGCGCGGGGTGGAGCGCAGCCATTGGCGCCGGGCTGTACCGGGAAAGCGCCTGCCGAGCGTGGCCCGGCACTACCGGCCGGTCATGCGAGGTGGCCCAGCAACTCCGGCAGCGCATCGATCACCGCCACCGCATCGGTGGCATCCAGGTCCAGATCGCGCGGATAGCCGTAGCGCACCAGCACGATCGGCATGCCGGCGTTGTCGGCCGCGCCCAGGTCGGTGGCCGAATCGCCCACCATCAGGCAGGCCTGCACCGGCTGCCCGAGCAAAGTCGCGGTGTGCAGCAGGGGTTCGGCTGCGGGCTTGCGCTGCGGCAACGAGTCGCCCCCGATGATGTGCGCGAAGAAGCCGGCGATATCCAGATGCTCGAGCAACGGCGGCACCAGCGCGGCCGGCTTGTTGGTGCAGATGGCCATCGGCAGGCCACGCTGGCGCAGTGCCTGCAGCGTCTCGACCACGCCGTCGTACAACTGCGGGCTGCGCAGCAGGCAATCGCGGTAATGGCGCATGAAGGTCGGCATTACTTCATCCAGCGTCCGCTCGCTGCCAGCGTCATTGAGCGCAGTGGTGACCAACTTGCGCACGCCTTCGCCAATCCAGCTGCGCACCGTGGCCTCGCTCACACGTGGCAGCGAGAGATCTTCCAGCGTGCGGTTCACCGCTTCGGCGATATCGCTGGCACTGTCCACGAGCGTGCCATCCAGATCGAAAACCACTGCCGACGTTGCCAATGCATTACTCCGTTTGCGAAAGCAGAAGATTGTAGCGAAACGCCTGAAAACTCCCCCTTCTTCCGCACGCGGGAGAGGGGCTCGAAGCAAAGAATCTGAACACCCTTCCTTCTCCCGCAGGCGGGAGAAGCTGTGTCGCAGAGAGCGCCCAACGCTGCGGCATCAACCCGCCGCTCATTTCAATCTTCGCTCCCTACATTCCGAAACAGATCGCCCTGCACCACCACGTCCTCGCGGTCACGGAAGCCGGACAGGCCCACGCCCACCAACCGGTACAAGGTGTCCGCCGGCAGCTGCACGCGCTGACACAACGCCAATGCGATGTCGCGCAGCTCCTCCACCGACGAGGGCGGCGCTTCCGGGGTGAAGCTGCGGGTGAGGATGCGGAACTGCGCGGTCTTGAGCTTGAGCACCACGGTGTGCCCCACCCGCTCGGTGCGCCCCGTCGCGCGCCAGGTCTTCTCGGCCAGTTGCGTGATAACCTCGTCGAACTGGCCCAGCGGCAGGTCCTCGCTGAAGGTGTCCTCCGAGGAGATCGACTGCACCGGCTGGTCCGGCTCCACCGGCCGCTCGTCGATGCCACGCGCGCGCCGGTACAGGCTGCCGCCGAACGTACCGAACAGGGCCTGCAGCTGCTCCAGCGGGATCGTGCGCAGGTCGCCGACGGTGGCGATGCCCAGCGCCGACAGCTTGCCTTCCATCACCTTGCCCACCCCGGGCACGCGGTTGACCGGCAGCGGCGTCAGGAACTGTTCCACCTTCGAGGGCGGCACCACGAACTGTCCATCCGGTTTGCGCCAGTCCGAGGCGATCTTGGCCAGGAACTTGTTCGGCGCGATGCCGGCCGAGGCGGTGAGCTGAGTGGCTTCGCGGATCTGCGCGCGGATGGTGCGGGCGATCTCGGTGGCGATGCCGTCGCAGGTCGGCGAGTCGGTCACGTCCAGGTAGGCCTCGTCCAGCGACAGCGGCTCCACCAACGGCGTGTGCTGCAGGAAGATCTCGCGGATCTGCCGGGACACCGCCTTGTAGCGGACGAAATCCGGCGGCACGAAGATCGCGTCCGGGCACAGCCGCTCGGCACGCAGCGCCGGCATCGCCGAGCGCACCCCGAAGGTGCGCGCCTCGTAGGACGCCGCGCAGACGACTGAACGGGCGCCCCGCCAGGCCACTACCACCGGCTTCCCGCGCAAACCGGGGTCATCGCGCTGCTCCACGGACGCATAGAAGGCGTCCATGTCGACATGGATGATCTTGCGAAGCTGGGCCACGACAACAGTCCGAAACGGTCGCCAACATGATAGCTGTTGTCGCTAAATGCACACTTGTCCTCACAATTGTGCAATTCAAAACGTTCCGTAACAGCCTTCTAACGGCTGCTAACTGCGCCGAACATACGCAACCGTCCAGTTAAAACATTTGATTGAACGCAGGTGCTGACGCATGCTCGGCGCCTCGTTCCTGGCTTTGGACACCCCCCGGATGACCCGTCTGCACACGTTCTCCCGCGACCAGTTGCTGGCCAGCGCGCGCGGTGAACTCTTCGGCCCCAACAAGGGCCGCCTGCCCAACGACCCGATGCTGATGTTCGACCGCATCACCGACATCCGCGAGGACGGCGGCGCCTACGGCAAGGGGCTGATCCGGGCCGAGCTCGACATCAAACCGGACCTGTGGTTCTTCGGCTGCCACTTCATCGGCGACCCGGTGATGCCCGGCTGCCTGGGCCTGGATGCCATGTGGCAGCTGACCGGCTTCTTCCTGACCTGGCTGGGCGCCGAAGGCCGTGGCCGCGCCCTGGGCTGCGGCGAGGTCAAGTTCACCGGCCAGGTGCTGCCCAGCGCCAAGCTGGTGCAGTACGAAATCGATGTCGCGCGCGTGATCAACCGCAAGCTGGTGATGGCGCAGACCGATGCCCGCATGCTGGTCGATGGCCGTGAGATCTACTCCGCCAAGGACCTGCGCGTGGGCCTGTTCACTTCTACCGAGAGCTTCTGATGCGTCGCGTCGTCATTACCGGCATGGGCATCACGTCCTGCCTTGGCAACGATCTGGATATCGTTTCCAGCGCCCTGCGCGAAGGCCGTCCCGGCATCGTCGCCATGCCCGACCACGCCGAAGCCGGCCTGCGCAGCCAGGTGGCCGGCAAGGTCGAGCTGGACATCGAGGCGCAGGTGGACCGCAAGCTCAAGCGCTTCATGAGCGATGCGGCCGCCTATAGCTACATCGCCATGCGCGATGCCATCGCCGATGCCGGCCTGGACGAAAGCCAGGTCAGCAACGTGCGCACCGGCGTGATCGCCGGCTCCGGCGGCGGCTCCAGCGAATGGCAGGTGGAAGCGGCCGACCTGCTGCGCAACCGCGGCGTGCGCAAGGTGGGCCCGTACATGGTGCCGCGCACGATGTGCTCGACCGTGTCAGCCAACCTGGCCACCGCCTTCAGCATCAAGGGCCTGAGCTACTCGCTGTCGGCCGCCTGCGCCACCTCGGCGCACTGCATCGGCGCGGCGGCCGACCTCATCCGCCACGGCGCGCAGGACATCATGTTCGCCGGCGGCGGCGAGGACCTGCACTGGTCGATGAGCGTGATGTTCGACGCCATGGGCGCGCTGTCCACCAGCTTCAACGACACCCCGTCGGTGGCCTCGCGCCCGTATGACGCCAACCGCGATGGCTTCGTCATCGCCGGCGGCGGCGGCATGCTGGTGCTGGAGGACTACGACCACGCGATCGCGCGCGGCGCGAAGATCTACGCCGAGCTCGTCGGTTACGGCGTGACTTCCGACGGCGCCGACATGGTCGCCCCGTCCGGCGAAGGCGCGGTGCGCTGCATGCAGATGGCCATGGCCACCGTGGATCGCCCGATCGACTACCTCAACACCCACGGCACCTCCACGCCGCTGGGCGATGTGACCGAGCTGGGCGCGGTGCGCGCGGTGTTCGGCGAGGCGGTGCCGCCGCTGTCCTCGACCAAGGCGCTGTCCGGCCACTCGCTGGGTGCGGCCAGCGTGCACGAGGCGATCTTCTGCCTGCTGATGATGCGCGACGGGTTCATGGCCGGCTCGGCCAACATCGAAACGCTGGACGAACGTGCCGAAGGCTTCCCGATCCTGCGCCAGACGCAGGAGGCCACGCTGGACACGGTGATGTCCAACAGCTTTGGCTTCGGCGGCACCAACGCCACGCTGATCTTCGGCCGGGTGTGATCGCTTCCGTTGTGGATGCACGAAAACAGCCGCGCAAGCGGCTGTTTTCGTAGGAGCGGCGTTGGCGGCGACGCTGGAAGACCACCATCGCGCGAAGTGCTCCCCCTCCCCAACCCTCCCCTTGGCTTCGCCAAAGGGAGGGGGCGGTGTCCTTCTCACTTAACCGCCCGGGCGCGCGGTCTCGATCACCACGCCCATCTGCTTGCCGGCCTCGGCCAGGCGCACGCGCTTGCCGTCGCTCCGGGCAACCAGGTAATCGGCGGCCACCCAGCCACTCTTGCCGGCGGCACGCACGTTGCACCATTGCAGGTCGTCCAGGCAGCGCTGCACTTCCACCTGCGTGCCCACCGGCAACACCGCCAGGCGCTCGGCGCGCTGGTCCGGTGCGCTGCGCAGGTTCAAGCCATTGCTGACCTCGGCCGCCGGCTCATTGATGCGCGGCTGGAACCACATCACCACACCGATGATCGCGGCCGAGGCCACGATGCGGAATACGGTACCGGGCTTGCCCCTGGAGGGGCCGAACCACCTTTTCATGGTGAATGTGAATTGGCGCGAATGTCCCCACAGTGTGCCACGCCCAATGTGGATGAAACCGAAACCCCGGCCAAGCCACGCCGTAGCCCGCCCAAGGCAGGTGCTACGGCGTCACTGCCGCCGGGTGCCGGCTCAGGCGACCATGCCGCTGTGCCGCAGCAGCGCGTCGAGCTGTGGGTCACGGCCGCGGAACGCACGGAAGTTCTCAGCGGCGCTGCGGCTGCCGCCACGCGACAACACCTCGGCGCGGAAACGCGCGCCGGTCTCCTGCAGCTTGTCCGGTGCTTCCTCGAAGGCCGCATAGGCATCGGCGCTGAGCACCTCGGCCCACTTGTAGCTGTAGTACCCGGCCGCGTAGCCGCCGGCGAAAATGTGGCTGAACTGGTTCGGGAAGCGGTTCCATGCCGGCGGGAAATTCACCGCCACTTCGCCGCGCACCCGCTCCAGCACCTGCAGCACGCTGTCCTGCGCCGGCTGGTACTGGCTGTGCAGCAGCATGTCGAACAGGCCGAACTCCAACTGGCGCACGGTGAACATGCCGCTCTGGTAGTTCTTCGCGGCCAGCATGCGCTCGAACAGCGCGCGCGGCAGCGGTTGGCCGGTGCTGGCATGGGCGGTCATCGCCTCGACCTGCTCCCACTCCCAGCAGAAGTTCTCCATGAACTGGCTGGGCAGCTCCACCGCGTCCCACTCCACGCCGTTGATGCCCGCCACCGCCAACTCGCCGACGCGGGTGAGCAGCTGGTGCAGGCCATGCCCCATCTCGTGGAAGAGGGTGGTGACCTCGTTGTGGCTGAAGGTCGCCGGCGTGCCGTCGCTGCCGCGGCCGAAGTTGCACACCAGGTACACCAGCGGGGTCTGCACGCCACCGGCGGTGACGCGACGGTTGCGGCAGTCGTCCATCCACGCACCGCCACGCTTGCCCTCGCGGGCGTACAGGTCCATGTAGAACTGGCCGACCAGCGCGCCTTCGGCGTCCACCAGCCGGTAGAAGCGCACGTCCTGGTGCCAGACCGGCGCGGTGTCCGGCTGCACCGTCAGGCCATACAGCCGCTCGATCACGCCGAACAGGCCGGCCAGCACCTTCGGCTCAGTGAAGTACTGCTTCACCTCCTGCTCGGAATAGCTGTAACGCGCCTGCTTGAGCTTCTCGCCGGCATAGGCCAGATCCCAGGCCTGCAGATCATCCAGGCCCAGTTCATCGCGGGCGAAGGTTTCCAGTTCGGCCCGGTCGCGTTGTGCGTACGGCTTGGCGCGTGCCGCCAGGTCACGCAGGAAGCCCAGCACCTGCGGCGCGTCATCGGCCATCTTGGTGGCGATGGAGTACTCGCCGTAGTTGGCAAAGCCCAGCAGCGCCGCCAGTTCGGCGCGGACGGCCAGGATGCGGTCGATGTTGCCGCCATTGTCCAAGGCCGCGTCGCCGAACTCCGAGGCGCGCACCGCATTGGCGTGGTACAGCCGCTCGCGCAACGCGCGGTTGTCGGCATAGGTCTGCACCGGCAGGTAGCACGGCATCTGCAGGGTCAGCTTCCAGCCCTCGCGGCCGTCCTTCTGCGCCGCGGCGCGGGCGGCGGCGATGACATCGGCCGGCAGCCCGGACAATTCGTCCTCGTTGTCCACGTACAGCGCGAAGGCGTCGGTGGCGTCGAGCACGTTCTGCGAGAACGTCGCCTGCAGGCCGGACAGCTCCTCCTGCAACTGGGCGAAACGGGCCTTGTCGGCCTCGCCCAGCTCAGCGCCGCCCAGGCGGAAATCACGCAGGGCGTTGGCCAGCACCTTGGCCCTGGCGTCGTCGTAGGCGCCTGCTTCCGGGGCGGCGGCGAGTGCCTTGTATTGCGCGTACAACGCCGGGTTCTGCGCCACCGCGCTGCCGAAACGGCTGAGCTTCGGCAGGTTGGCGTTGTACACCTCGCGCAGCGCCGGCGTGTTGACCACTGATTGCAGATGCGACACCTGGCCCCAGGCGCGGTACAGCCGCTCGGTGGCGTCGTCCAGCGGCGTCACGAAGCTGTCCCAGCTGACCGGCGCCACCGTCTCGGCGACCTTCACCGCCGCCTCGGCCTCGGCCAGCAGGGTGTCGATGGCCGTGGTGACGTGCTCCGGGCGGATCGCGTCAAAACGCGGCAGGCCGGAAAAATCGAGCAGGGGGTTGGTGTTCATGGTCATCCTGGGAAAACAGCGCCGGCCCGGCCGGCTTCACGCCTGATATGGCGACGCTTCCAGCCAGGCACAAGGCAGCGCCAGCGCGCCCTGCCCGGCCACGGCGGCGGCGATGACCGCATCAGCAGCGGCGATGTCGATGCCCTGCTGCTCATACCAGGCCGGGTTGTAGTAGCTGTGCGCGTAGCGTTCGCCGGCATCGCACAGGATGGTGACGATGGACCCGCTGCGGCCGGCGTCACGCATCTGCTGCGCGGCGTACAGCACGCCGATGAAGTTGGTGCCGGTGGAACCGCCGACCCGGCGCCCCAGCGTGGCGCTGACGTGGCGCATCGCCGCCAGGCTCAGCGCATCGGGCACCTTGACCATCGCGTCCACGCTGGTCGGGATGAAGCTGCGCTCCACCCGCGGGCGGCCGATGCCTTCCACGCGCGAGCCGCCCTCGCAGGTCAGCGTGCGCCAATCATCGCCGGCCAATGCCGCGCAGTAGCCGTCGTAGAACACCGACACTTCCGGGTCCGCGCACAGGATCAGGGTGTCGTGGCGGCGGTAGCTGACATAGCGGCCGAGCGTGGCGGCCGTGCCACCGGTGCCGGGGCTGCAGACGATCCACTCCGGCACCGGGTGCGGCTCCTCGGCCATCTGCTTGAAGATGGACTCGGCGATGTTGTTGTTGGCGCGCCAGTCGGTGGCGCGCTCGGCGTAGGTGAACTGGTCCATGAAGTGGCCACCGGTTTCACGCGCCAGGCGCTCCGATTCGCAGTTCAGGTCGCAGGCGCGCTGCACCAGGTGGCAGCGGCCACCGTGGAACTCGATGGCGGCGATCTTCTCCGGCGAGGTGCTGGCCGGGATCACCGCGATGAACGGCAGGCCAAGCAGGCGCGCGAAGTAGGCCTCGGACACCGCGGTGGAGCCGCTGGAGGCCTCGATCACCGGGCAGCCCTCGCGCAGCCAGCCGTTGGCCAGCGCGTACAGGAACAGCGAACGCGCCAGACGGTGCTTGAGGCTGCCGGTGGGGTGGCTGGACTCGTCCTTCAGGTACAGGTCGATGCCGGGGAAGCCCGGCAGGTCCATCGGGATCAGGTGGGTGTCGGCCGAACGGTTGAAATCGGCTTCGATCTTGCGGATGGCCGACGCCACCCATGCACGCTGGGACATGGAACGCCACTTCAGTGAAGAGTGCCGGGAATTCTACCGGCTGGGGGATGGTTCGACGCTGGAAGCCACCCTCCCCAGCCCTCCCCTTGGCTGCGCCAAAGGGAAGGGACAAAGCCATCGACCTGCGAGGTCGTCGCAATGCCGCCTTTCCGCCCCCTCCCTTTGGCGCAGCCACGGGAGGGCCGGGGAGGGGTATGCCCTTCGCACACACCCGAAACCCGACAAACCATTCAGGCCTTTCTTCACACTGAAATGGTATGGTTCAGGCCTGTTCCCGGACCCCAGCCCGTGCCGCGCATCCTGCTGCCCCTGCTGCTGTGCCTTTCCCTGATCGCCGGTGCGGTCGGGTCGGTATGGTCTGCGACGGTGATGGCGATGCCGATGGACGACATGGCCATGACCATGGACGCCGGCCACGACTGCTGTCACGAGGAAGCCAGCCTGCAATGCGCCGACGACGGGAGCGACGCCACCGCCGCCTCCTGTGCCGACGGCAACCACTGCGACTGCAAGCAGCACTGCAACATGCTGCCGGCCACCGCCATGGCCCGCCTGGGCAATCCCCGCCACACGCTCGCGCCGGTGCCACCGGTGCCCTCGCGCTACGACGTGGCCCCCGGCCAGCTGAACCGGCCTCCCATCGCCTGATCTCCCGCTGGCGCCCCGCGCGCCGGTACGCAGATGCCTGCGCCACGGCCCTGCCGCGGTGCTTCCTTGATCTGTTCAGGACATGCCACGACGCATCGTGATGCGCGGGCATGGCCGGGAGTTCCACATGTCATCCGATTTCCTTTCCGATTCGCGCTCGGCGCTGTCGCGACGCCGCTTCGTGCAGGGCCTGGCCCTGGGCGGCGTTGTCGCCGGTGCCGGGCTGGGGCGCATCCCCGATGCCCTCGCCCGTACCCCTGCCGCCATGGCCACCGGCGCCACCGAACTGCGCGGCACCGACCTGCAGTTGGCCATCGGCCGCTCGGCGGTCAACTTCACCGGGCGCACCCGCGGTGCGATCACCGTCAACGGCTCGCTGCCGGCGCCGATCCTGCGCCTGCGCGAGGGCGATACCGTCAACCTGCGCGTGGCCAACACGCTCACCGATGAGATGACCTCGATCCATTGGCACGGCATCCTGCTGCCGGCCAACATGGACGGCGTGCCGGGCCTGAGCTTCAACGGCATCGCACCGGGCGAGGCTTACCAGTACCGCTTCCAGCTCAAGCAATCGGGCACCTACTGGTACCACAGCCACTCGCTGTTCCAGGAGCAGGCCGGCCTGTACGGCGCGTTGATCGTCGACCCGCTGGCACCACCGCCGTACCACTTCGACCGCGAGCACGTGGTCATGCTCTCGGACTGGACGGACATGGATCCCAATGCCCTGCACCGGCGCATGAAGAAGATGCCGATGCACGACAACACCTACCAGCGCACCGTCGGCGACTTCCTGCGCGATGCCCGCACCGATGGCCTGCGCGCCACCCTGGCCGATCGCGGCATGTGGGGCCGGATGCGGATGACGCCTTCGGACATCTCCGACATCAATGCCCACACCTACACGTACCTGATGAACGGCACCGCGCCGGCGGGCAACTGGACCGGGCTGTTCCGCAGCGGCGAGAAGGTGCTGCTGCGTTTCATCAACGGCGCCTCGATGACCTACTTCGACGTGCGCATCCCGGGCCTGAAGATGACCGTGGTCGCGGCCGACGGCCAGTACATCCATCCGGTCAGCATCGATGAGTTCCGCATCGCGCCGGCCGAGACCTTCGACGTGATCGTCGAGCCGACCGGGCAGGATGCGTTCACGCTGTTCGCCCAGGACATGGGCCGCACCGGCTACGCCTGCGGCACCCTGGCGGTACGCCACGGCCTGCAGGCGCCGATCCCGCAACTGGACCCGCGCCCGCTGCTGACCATGGGCGACATGGGCCATGACATGGGCGGCGGCGGCCATGCCGGCATGGAAGGCGGTTGCGGCGCCAACATGGGCAAGGGCATGGAAGGTGGCTGCGGCGCGGCCATGGGCCACGGCGCGCACGGCGGTGGTGACAAGGCGCCGAAGCACAAGCCGAGCGAGGCGGGCAACCCGCTGGTGGACATGCAGACCGCGGCCACCGAACCGAAGCTGGACGACCCGGGCATCGGCCTGCGCGACAACGGCCGCCAGGTGCTCACCTATGGCGCGATGCGCTCGTTGTTCGAGGACCCGGATGGCCGTGAGCCCGGCCGCGAGATCGAGCTGCACCTCACCGGCCACATGGAGAAGTTCGCCTGGAACTTCGACGGCATCCCGTTCGGCGGTGCCGAGCCGATCCGCCTGAATTACGGCGAGCGCATGCGCATCGTGCTGGTCAACGACACGATGATGCAGCACCCGATCCACCTGCACGGCGTGTGGAGCGACCTGGAGGACGCCGATGGCCAGTTCCAGCTGCGCAAGCACACCATCGACATGCCGCCGGGCACCCGCCGCACCTACCGCGTGCGTGCCGATGCCCTGGGCCGCTGGGCCTTCCACTGCCACCTGCTGTACCACATGGAAGCGGGGATGATGCGCGAAGTGAGGATCCAGGCATGAAGACACTTTCCCACTCCCTGCTGTTCCTCGCGCTGGCCGCCAGCGGCCCGGCATTGGCCCAGGACCCGCACGCCGGACACGGCACGACGACGAGTCCGGCCGCAGATCCGCACGCCGGCCATGCACCACCGAAGGCAAACGCCGATGCGCATGCCGGACACGTGATGCCGGCGGCGCCGAAGGACGACCCGCACGCCGGGCACGTGATGCCGCAACCGCCGGCGCAGGACCCGCATGCCGGCCATGACATGTCGGCCATGGACCACGACGCACATGCAGGGCACGCCATGCCGGCGAAGGCCACCAGCGCCCCCCCCCGCGAGCCGATCCCGGTGCCGACGGCCGAGGATCACGCCGCCGCGTTCCCGGTGTTGAAGCCGCATGCGATGGAACATGCACCGGCGTTCAACAGCCTGGTGGTGTTCGACCACCTGGAGGGCTGGGACAACGACCAGGGCAGCGGCCAGTCGTGGGGCATCAACGCCTGGTTCGGCAACGACATCGATCGCCTGTGGGTGCGTAGCGAAGGCAGCCGCAGCGACGGCAAGCTCGGCGACTGGTCGGTGGATGCGCTGTACGGGCGTTCGATCTCGCCGTGGTGGGACGCCGTGGCCGGTGTCCGCCACGACAACGGCCGCCAGATACCGGACCTGACCCGCGCGGCGATCGGTTTCCAGGGCATGTCGCCGTACAAGTTCGAAGTCTCGGCGATGGCCTACCTCGGTGGCACCCGCAAGGCCGAGCTCGCCGTCGAAGCCGAGTACGACGTGCTGCTGACCAACCGCCTGATCCTACAGCCGGTGATCGAAGCCAGCATCGCCGCCGATGACGATCCCCGCCGCGGCGTGGGCAGCGGGCTGGGCCATGTCGAGGCCGGCCTGCGCCTGCGCTACGAGATCACCCGTCGCTTCGCGCCCTACGTCGGCTTCGTGCATGAGCGCAAGTTCGGCCGCACCGCCGACATCCATCGCGATGCCGGCGAAGGTACCCGCGAATCACGCTGGGTGGCCGGTATCCGCTTCTGGTTCTGACCGCCATCGCTGGCGTGCGACGTGCGCGCCAGCACCTACCTCATCCAAGGAACATCCCATGAAGATCCTGCACACCCTGCTGCTCATCGCCGTCGCCACTGTCGCACCGGCTACCCTCGCCCAGGCCCAGCATGCGGGCCACGCCGCGCACGACCACAGCGCACACGCCGCCAAGCCGGCCACCAACGCGGCGGCAAGCGATGTCGAGGCGACCTTCAAGCGCCTGGACAGCAACAACGATGGCGCCCTCACCCGCCAGGAACTGCCGGCCAGGCATGCACTGCTGCCGCATTTCGACATGAGCGATGCCAACCGTGACGGCAAGCTCGACCTCAACGAGTTCAAGCGCGGCATGTCCATGCTGTAAGCCCTTGGCCGCGCCGGCACACCACCGGCGCGGCAGTCCCGACGGAGTTCAATGACATGAAACTGCTTTCAACAAGCGCCCTGCCCGCCCTCGCCCTGGCCGCCAGCACGCTGCTGGTCAGCGCCTGCAACGCGACACCGGCCGCGCCTGCCGCCAAGGCGGCCAACGCAACGGTCGACGCCGTACCCGCACGCGCCACCTTGCCGGTGGTGAAGGTGCACAAGGACCCCAACTGCGGCTGCTGCGGCGGCTGGGCCGAGCACATGCAGGCAGCCGGATTCCCGGTGGAAGTCCATGACACCAGCGACATGGCCTTGGTGAAGCAACGCCTGGGCATTGGCGAGGGCATGATGTCGTGCCACACCTCGGAAATCGACGGCTACGTGGTGGAAGGCCATGTGCCTGTCTCCGCGATCCAGAAGCTGCTGGCCGAGCGACCGAAGGCCCGCGGGCTGGTGTTGCCAGGCATGCCGATCGGCTCGCCGGGCATGGAGTCGCCGGATGGCTATCGCCAGCCGTTCACCGTCGCGTTGCTGGCCGAGGACGGCAGCCTGAGTGAGTTCTCGCGACACGAGTGAGTTCGTAGCCGAATGAAAAAGCCCTTCTCCGCAATGGAGAAGGGAAATGGCTGAGACCGGCTGTTCGTGGCAGGTAGTGGCTGCAGTCCTGCTGCTTAAGACCCTCTCCCGCATGCGGGAGAGGGGTTGGGATGAGGGCGCTGTTGAAGCACGCAGAAGCAAACGCTCCCCTCATCCGCCCCTGCAGGGCCCCTTCTCCCGCAGGCGGAAGAAGGGGGATCAATGTGCACCGCGAACTCGCCGCTCCCTGTCCCGCTAGCGGGACAGAAAAGCGCGCCCAAGCAACCACCAACCCTCAGATCTTGAAGTCGTCGTAGGCAATCCTCGACTCCTCGACCCCCAGCTTGCGCAGCAGCTGGCGCGTCGCCGACAGCATCGCCGGCGGGCCGCACAGGTAGAACTCGCAGCCCGACAGGTCCGGATGCTGGCGCAGCAGGTCCTCATGGATCGCATCGTGCACGCGTCGTGGCGTTCCGTTCGACGCATCCTCCGACCACACCGGGTGCCAACTGAAGTTCGGGTGCTGCGCGGCCAAGGCCTGCATCTGCTCGGCATACGGACAATCACGCCGATTGCGCGCGCCGTACCAGTAATGGATGCGTTCGCCGCCGCCCTCCTCCAGACGCTGCTGGATCATCGCGCGCAGCGGTGCCATGCCCGCTCCAGCCCCGATGAACACCTTCTCGCGCTCGACCCCGCTCAGGGCGAAATCACCGAACGGGCCGCTGTAACGCACCCGGTCCCCTTCGCGAAGCGTGTACAGCCAGGTGGAACCCTTGCCGGGCGGATGACGCTTGTTCTCCTGCCATCCGGGGCTGAAGCGTGCCAGCAGCACCAACTCGCCTTCGGTCGCGGTCACCGGCATCGCCAGCGAATACGATCGACGCACCGATGCCTTGTTCTGCAGGGTGGCCGGCAATGGCAATGGCTTCCAGTCCTCGCGGTGTTCGTCCGGATGCCACAACGCGCTGCGCGGCAGTTCGTACTCGGGAACGTGCAGCTGCAGGTAGCAACCCGGCTGGAACTGGGCGTCGGCCGGGTTGTCCGGGCGCAGGTGGACCTCGCGCAGGAACGGCGTCACCGCGACCACCTTGACCACCGTGGCCCAGTGCTCGGTCCACAGGCTGGCGCCACCGGCCACCTCGATCTCCAGGTCCTCGTCCACCGGCAGGTTGCAGGCCAGCCGGCAACCGACCTTCAACTTGGCCGCCGGCAGGTGCGAACGGTCCGATGCGGTGGCCTTGCCTGCGCCGCCGCGCACGCGGACTTCACACAGGCCGCAGCTCTGCCCGCCGCCACAGTTGGACGGCAGGTTCACGCCTTCGCGGGCGAGCGCCACGTACACGCTGTCGCCGTTGGCCGCGGTCACCGTGCGCAGGTGTGCGCCGCCCGGGGCGTACACCATCAACTGACGCCGCCGGCGCCAACGGCGCGGGATGAACTCGTGCAGGTGGAAGCTGGCCACCAGCAGCCAGAAGCCGGTCAACGCCAGCCACAGGCCGCCGATGCCCATACCCACCACCAGCGGGTTGTTGAAGTTCACCCGCTCGCTGTAATCCATGATGTGCAACATCCAGAAGATGTCGAACAGGCGCCAGGTGGCGGTGCGGTGCTCCATCACCTGTCCGCTGTGCGCGGACACGTAGATCGTGGTGTCCTGCGCGTCGCTGAAGTCCACCCGCCAGACCGGGTCGGGGTTGGCCCGCGTTTCCAGGCTCTTTTCCAGGTACGTGGGTGCCGACGGCATGCCGTCACCGCGGTAGGCCGCCTGGGCCACGCGCAGTGCCAGCGTGTTGCTGATCTCGATGCGACGGCCATCGAGCGCATCGATCACCTCGGTGCCCTTCGGTGACTGCAGGCGGTAGACCGGCATGTCCAGCAACCAGCCACTGTCCAGCGTCGCCGCCGGATGCCGGGCCGCGCGCAGCGCCTCGGTCGGCGACACGGTGCCGGACGGCCAGGCCGGCATCTCGGCCTTGGGCGCACGCTGGGCGGTGCCTTCGATCCGATCAGGGTCGAGCAGGCCCATCATCAGGCCACTGCCCAGCCACACCACGAACTGCAGGCCGATCACCAGGCCCACCCACTTGTGCAGGGTCCGCATCCAGGGCGTCATGCCTGCCTCCGCTTGCCGAAGCTGTAGAACAGCAGCCAGATGCCACTGAGCGCGAAGCCCAGTCCGATCACCGCGGCCACCCGCAGCAGGGTGTTGTTGACGTCGGTGCGGTTCTCGTAATCCATGATGTGGAACATCCACAGGAAGTCGAACCAGCGCCACAGGCTGTGCCGGCGCGCCAGCAGTTCGCCACTGTCCGGCGACAGGTACAGCGTGCTCTGGCCGCGGTCGGTGAAATGCACCGCCCACATCGGCACCGGCCGCGTCTTCACCTCCGACGGTGCCTGGGTGATCCATTCCACCCGCGCCACTTCGCCGTCGCCCTGGTAGAGCGAGCGGGCCAATGCGATCGCGCCGTCACGGTCCAGCGGTGGCAGGCGTTCACCGCTGCCGGCATCGACCAGGAACTTCGCGGCGCCCTGCCGTACTTCGTAGACCTCGCGGTCCAGCACATGCTTGAGCCGGAACGATTGCAGCTGCGGGTGGCGGGCCACCAGGGCATCGGCATCGATGCGGGCGGCCTGCGGCGGCAGCGGCTCGCCATGCACGTGCGCCAGGTGGTCACCGTGGATCACGTCCAGCGGCACCACGGTCATGTAGACGCCGCTGAGCATCCACAGCAGCGCCTGCACGCCGATCACCAGGCCGATCCATTTGTGGGCGCGTCGCGCCCAGAATGCGGGTTTCATCAAGTCATCCTCACTCAGCGTCGCGCCCCCCCGTCATCCGGCGGGGCGCCAGCGGTCACCAGCGGTAGCCGATGCGTGCGTACCAGCGGCGACCCAGCAGGTCGTAGGTCATGGTGTCGGTGTTGGCATCGGTGTAGCTCTGGATGAACGGCGCCTTCTTGTTGAAGACGTTGTCCACGCCCAGCGAGACATCGAACGCCTTGCTCACCGCATACTTGAGCTGGAGGTTGTGGTAGAACACCGACGGCGCGTGGTCGCCGATGTCGCCACGGGCGGCATTGATATCCTCGGCACGCCCGATGTACTGCGTGGACCAGGTACCCGACCACTGGTCGCGGCTGGCGTTCAACGCCACCAGGCCACGCCACTTGGTGTAACTGCCACGGCCACCGGTGATCTTGCCGGCGTACTCGATGATGTCCTCACCCTTGTAAGGGCGCACGTCATAGCGCTGCAGATAGGACACGTCGGCGCTGACGCTGGCATTGAAGCCAGCCATATCGAACTCGTACAACGCCCCCAGGTCAACGCCACTGACCCATTCGTTCGAAGCATTTGCTGGCTGCAGGGCCAGGAAGTCCACCTCACCGGTGCGAGGATTGCGGGTGAAGGTGTTGGCATTGCAGTACGGATGCGTCAGGCCCGGGGTGTTGTAGCAGAGCGACAGCTTCTTCGAACCCGGGGTGCGCTGGATCGCGTTCTTGATGCGGATGCTGTAGTAGTCCAGCGTCAACGTCAGGCCCGACACGAACGCCGGCGTCCACACCACGCCGGCGGTGAACGAGGTGGCATCCTCCGGCACCAACTCCGGGTTGCCGCCTGTCGCGGTCAAGATGGTGTTGCCCGGCTGTACATAGTCGACCGGCACGCCATGCGCCTGGCAATTTGCACGTACCACCGAGTCGGATGGCAGCTTGTTCCATTTGCTGCACGGATCAGTGGTGGTCAGATTGCCTTCGGAGACACCGCCGAACAGTTCCGGGATGTTGGGAATGCGGAATGCGGTGGCATAGGTGCTGCGCACTTTCAGCGAGCTGTTGACCTGCCAGTCCAGGCCCACCTTGTAGTTGTAGTCACGCCCGAACAGGTCGTAGTCGGAGGCGCGTGCGGCCAGGTTGAGGTACAGCGAGTCGGCGATGACACTGTCCTGCAGCAGCGGCACCGCCAGTTCTGCGAACACTTCCTTGGCGGTGTACTCGCCGTCGGTCGGACCCTGCTGGTTGGTGTTGCCGATGCCAAGCACGGTCAGGATGTCCGGGTTGCGCCAGCCCTTCTCCTTGCGCACTTCCACGCCGGCGGCGAAGCCCACCCAGCCGGCCGGCAGCTCGAAGACCTGGCCGCTGAGGTTGGCGGTGAAGCTCTTCTGCTCGTTGCCGCCGGTATCGCGCGAGCTGTACAGGATGTAGTCCAGCACCTCGCGGCTCAGGTCGCCGTAGCCCAGGTAGTCACCGCAGGGAATGGCCGCACCCGGCAGCGGGCTGCACAGCGCGCGGTCCAGGGTCTGCTCGACGCGGTCCAGGTTGGCCACGTTGTCCGAGCCGTCCACGCCGGTGTTGCGGCCCCAGTTGAAGGCTGCCGACCAGTCCCAGCTGGTGCCCAGTTGGCCCTTCAGCCCGGCCACGACGCGCCAGGTATCGGTTTCCTGGAAGAAGTGGCGCGGGCCCGCTTCCTCGAGGCGACGGCGCTGCAGCAACAGGTCCTGCCCGGTCGGGTTGGTCGGGTGATCGGCGGCGATGTTGATCGGCCGGTACACGCCCAGCGCGCCGGCCGTTGCCAGCTGCCTGGACTGGCGGTTGGTGTACATCAGCTCGACGAAGGCCTCGGTGGTGTCGTTGAGCTTGCTGTCGCCGAACACGCTGAAGCTCAGGCGTTCGATCGGATTGACCGCATTGAGGGTGGGGTTGCCGTTGTAGTTGTGCTTGGCCGCCGAGTACGGCTCGTAGAAATCACCGTCGCCGCCGAGCACCTGGTTGAAGTTGACGCGGCTGCCATCGGCCAGCAGCGCACGACCGCCCACGGTGGTCGAGCTGCCCGAGCACACCAGCTTGCCATCGGATTCGATCAGGCCGCAGGGCGCGCGCGTGGCCATGTTCACCGAGCCGCCGTCGTAGTAGTTGATCGCCGCCATCAGCGAGCCACGCTCACCGGTGACGCCCCAGCTGAAGTCCACCGAGGTTTCCTCGCCGTCGCTCTTGCTGGTCTGGCCATAACGCACGGCCAGCTCGGCGCCGTCGAAGCCCTGTTTGGTGATGATGTTGACCACGCCGGCCACCGCGTCGGCGCCGTAGATGGCCGAGGCACCGTCCTTGAGTACTTCCACCCGCTCGATCAGCGATACCGGGATCACGTTCAGGTCGACCGAGCTGTTGGCGCCGGTACCCCCGTTGACGATACGGCGTCCATTGAGCAGCACCAGCGTGCGGTTGATGCCCAGGCCGCGCAGGTTGACCTGGGTGGTGCCGTAGCCGTTCTCGGCCCAATAGGCGTTGCTCTGGCTGCCGGCGAAGCCGGCCGAGGCCGGCAGGCGCTGCAGCAGCGTTTCCACCGAGGTGGCGCCGGAGCGCTCGATCGCCTCGGCATCCACCACGCTGACCGGGCCGACGCCGGACAACTGCGCGCGCTTGATGTGGCTGCCGGTGACCTGCACCGCATCGAGCGTGCGGGCGGCTTCGTTCTGGTTTTCCTGGGCCTGTGCGGCCTGGATGGCGGCCACACTCAACAAACTGCCAATGGCCACGGCCAAGGCGTTGGACTTCACGTACATGGTCTCTCTCCCGCTGGGGAACCTATCTCTGGGCTGGGCGTGCGCAGATGCGCGCGCAAGGGCGTTGCAGCGTCGTCACGACGCGTAAAACACCGCTCAGGCGATGGGAGGTCGGAATACCCGGGAGAGTTTGCTGGCCGGCAACTGCAGTACCGGCAAGGGGACATCGAAGGTGACCGGCGGGTAGCTGCCGGCGAACAACGCCACCGTCGTGGGTGGATACAGCGCCAGCACGCAGGCGCATTCACAGCCGGTGCTGTCACCGCAGGTGCAATCGGTGGCATCGGTGCCGCCGGGCTTGCCATGGCCGGCATGGGCCTTGGCCAGGACCGGCTTGGACGGCGCGCAGTCCGCCTGTGCCGCCACATCGCCGGCGGCGGCCACGCTGGCCGCCGTGTCCAGCGCCATGCGCGCGCCCACCCACGCCCCGAGCACGCCTTCGGCCGCGAGCACGCAGATCAGCAGCAGTGGCAGCCAGCAGCGGTACGGCATGGGGCCCGACGGTCCTCGTATATTTGTATATACATACAATCAATAGCGCGTCCGGAGAAAGCCTGTCAACTGCGCTGGCTTCCGGCGAGGGTCAGTCCGTGGGTGCGCCCCCTGCGCAATTGCCGGTATACCCCTTGTACCGGCGTCGTCTCCGCCCCATTCAAGTGCAATGCACGCGCACTTCAGCGGATCGCAGAGCGGCAACGACTATCCTGCGTCGCAGCATAGCCAGCGCATCTGCCAGCGCCAAGATGCGCGGGGCATGGCAATGACGATTTTTTCTGTCGATGCACCAAAGCGCTGGTTTTGGCTGGAATACTGATTTCCGGTGCAACTTTTCCCGGCGCTGTTGATTACGGATGCAACATTCCCGATGCTGCCGCGACAACCCGTTTCCCCTCCCCCATTCACTGTGCAACAGGATGTAATCGATGAGCGTTGAATCCCTCCGTCAGCAGCCCGGCGTGGCCGCGCAGGTCCCCGCCGAAACCCATGGCTTCGTGTTCAACCACACCATGCTGCGGGTCAAGGACATCACCCGCTCGCTGGACTTCTACACCCGCGTGCTCGGCTTCCAGCTGATCGACCAGCGCGACTTCCCCGAAGCGGCCTTCAGCCTGTACTTCCTGGCCTACGTACCGGCCGGCACCCCGGTCCCGGCCGACGACGCCGAACGCCGCCGCTGGATGGCCGGCATTCCCGGCGTGCTGGAACTCACCCACAACCACGGTACCGAGCACCAGGATGGCCCGGTCTACCATGACGGCAACAGTGACCCGCGTGGCTTCGGCCATATCTGCGTGTCGGTGCCGGACATCGAAACCGCCTGCGCGCGCTTCGAGGCGCTGGACGTGCCCTTCCAGAAGCGCCTGGCCGATGGCCGCATGAAGCACCTGGCCTTCATCAAAGACCCGGACGGTTACTGGGTGGAAATCATCTCCAACACCTGACGGCGCTGGGTAACGGAGGGATCACGGCATCCCGCGCATCATGGCGCCGGGCCCCAGTGGTGCCCTCCGCCACCTTCATCCGAGGTCTGCATGGAAACCATGGAACTGCACCGTGGCCGCCTGATCGATCACCTGCAACTGGTGGTACGTGACCTGGCCGCCAGCCGCCGCTTCTACCAGGCAGTGTTCGATGCGATCGGCATTCCCATCGCCGGCGAAGGCGATGACTATTTCTGGGCCGACGAGTTGTTCATTTCCACCGCCAGCAGCCAAGCCGCCGCCGGCCAGCTCACCGGGCGCCACCACCTGGCGTTCCAGGCGCGCGACAGCGCCACCGTCGATGCCTTCCACAAGGCCGCGCTGGCCGCCGGTGGCACCGACAACGGCGCCCCTGGCGAGCGCCCTTATCACCCCGGTTACTACGGCGCCTTCGTGCTCGACCCGGATGGCAACAACATCGAGGTGGTCTACCACGGCCCGGCGCGCTACAGCGCCGACTCGGTGAAGGTCACGTTCTGATCCATGCGCGGGCATGCGTCCGCACTGCGGCACCGGCGCGTGTCGCCTGCAGGGCCGCTGTCGCCGCGTTCCCGACACCGTGGTCCTGCCGCCCCCGGCTGGCGCGCCGGACCGGGTAACGCAAACGGCCAGGTGCGGATGCACCTGGCCGTGATTCACCACCTTCGGGGCCGGTGACCGCCTCAGTGCGCGGCCATGTAGATGTCCTGCAGCACGGCCTTCTCCAGTTCCAGTTCGCCCAGCAGGTTCTTGACGATGTCGCCCAGGCTGAGGATGCCAACCAGCCGCCCGCCCTCGGTGACCATCAGGTGGCGACGCCGCGAGTAGGTCATCAACGACATCGCCTGTTTCAGGCTGGCTTCGGGTGCGATGCCTTCCAGTCCCATCGACGGCAGGCTCGAGATCACCCGGCGTCCCGCCTGCGGTCCATCGTCGGCCAGCGCGCGCACGATGTCCTTTTCGGAAATGATGCCCACCGGTGCGTCGTCATTGAGCACCACCAGTGCGGCAATCCGGTTCGCACTCATCTTGTGCGCGGCGGCACCGATCGTGTCGTGGGTGTCGATGGTGATGACAGTTTCTTTCTTCGATTGCAGAAGTTCTCGGACGTTCATTCTTGTTTCCTGTTGCAGGTCACTGAAGTCGAAACCGTGCTCTGCCGATACGCCCCTCCCGGGAACAGATCTTCCAGCGCACTTGTGGCGCACCTGCCTGCCGTTCGAAGCGTCGTCGGCAGGCAGGGCGCTGCATCGCGGACGGGGCCGGTGCAATTGCACGCCTCGTCCTGTGCCACTTCGATTCTACGGCTGCATCCCGGCGGCATATGTCGCCACGAATGGGATGGTTCGTCGTGGAACCGGATGACGATCCGGAGCATGGCACCGCGGGCGAAACCGCCACTGAATGTCCGCGAACGCCACCGCTTGACGTTCGCCGGTTGCCGACGCTGATCGGCCGCCCGGACCGATGCCCTGCCCCGGCGGATAGGCAAAAGAAAAGCCCGGCGCATGGCCGGGCTTCCTCACAGCGTCGGGGGAGAGAGAACCGGGCTGCTGGAGGTGATTATCCGCAGCTCCGGTTACGCTCACGTGACAGCCATCATTCCACTGTCACGCTCTTGGCCAAGTTGCGCGGCTTGTCCACGTCGGTGCCTCGGGCCAGCGCCGTGTGGTAGGCCAGCAGCTGCACCGGGATGGTATGCACCACCGGGCTCAGCACCCCGGCGTGGCGCGGGGTACGGATCACGTGCACGCCCTCGGAGGCATTGAAGTTGCTGTCCTGGTCGGTGAACACGAACAGCTCGCCGCCACGCGCACGCACCTCCTGCATGTTGGACTTCACCTTCTCCAGCAGGCTGTCGTTGGGCGCGATAACCACCACTGGCATCTCCGCGTCCACCAGCGCCAGCGGGCCGTGCTTGAGCTCACCGGCCGGGTAGGCTTCGGCGTGGATGTAGGAGATCTCCTTGAGCTTGAGCGCGCCTTCCAGGGCAATCGGGTAATGCAGGCCACGGCCCAGGAACAAGGCATTGGACTTGCCGGCGAAGCGCTCGGCCCAGGCGATGATCTGCGGCTCCAGGTTCAGCGCATGCTGCACGCTGCCCGGCAGGTGGCGCAGCTGCTCCAGGTAGTCCGCTTCCTGCGCGGCGTCGACCTTGCCATGCAGCTTGCCCAGCACCACGGTCAGCTGGAACAACGCCGCCAGCTGGGTGGTGAAGGCCTTGGTTGAGGCCACGCCGATCTCGGCGCCGGCGCGGGTGTAGCAGACCAGCTCGCTGGCGCGCGGGATGGCGCTCTCGGGCACGTTGCAGATCGACAGCGTGTGCAGGTGGCCCAGCGACTTGGCGTATTTCAGCGCCTCCATCGTGTCCAGGGTTTCACCGGACTGGGAAATGGTGACCACCAGATGCCTGGGGTTGGCGTAAGCCGCGCGATAACGGTACTCGCTGGCGATCTCGACGCTGCACGGCAGGCCGGCGATGGCCTCGATCCAGTAACGCGCGGTCAGGCCGGCGTAGTAGCTGGTGCCACAGGCCAGGATCTGCACGCCCTCGATGTCCTTGAGCACCGCTTCGGCGTTGGCACCGAACAACGTGGCCGGGAAGCCACCGGCGTCGATCGCCGCTTCGGCGGTATCGGCCAGCGCTCGCGGCTGCTCGTGGATTTCCTTCTGCATGAAGTGGCGGTACGGACCCAGCTCCAGCGAGGCCAGCGACACGTCGGACAGGCGCTGCTCGCGCTGCGCGGGGGCATTGTCGGCATCGAACACGCGCACGCCCTGGCGGGTCAGCTCGGCGGTATCCCCCTCTTCCAGGAACATCACCCGGCGGGTGGCCTGGATGATGGCCGAGACATCGGAGGCCACGAAGTTCTCGCCGTCGCCCAGGCCGACCAGCAGCGGGCAGCCCATCCGCGCCACCACCATCCGCTCGGGCTCCTTCTGGCTGATCACCGCCAGCGCGTAGGCGCCGGTCAGCTCCTTGACGGTGCGCTGCAGCGCGCCGAGCAGGTCGTCGTGATCGGCCTTGAGGTGGTGGTGGATCAGGTGCGCGATGACCTCGGTATCGGTCTGCGACTCGAAGGCATAACCCAGCGCACGCAGCTTCTCGCGCTGCTCCTCGTGGTTCTCGATGATGCCGTTGTGCACCAGCGCCACGCCGTGGCTGATGTGCGGGTGGGCATTGGACTCGGTCACCCCGCCATGGGTCGCCCAACGGGTGTGGCCGATGCCCAGTTGCGCCTGGAAATGCTCGGCGGCGGCGGCGCTCTCCATTTCGGCCACCCGGCCGGTACGGCGCACGCGGCGGATGCCGTCCCCCTCGAACACCGCGATGCCCGACGAGTCGTAGCCGCGGTACTCCAAACGCTTGAGTCCTTCAATCAGTACCGGAACCACATCGCGATCGGCGATCGCACCCACAATCCCGCACATAGTTCGTCCATCTGGAATAACAGGCGGACATTCTAAGTCAGCCGGTTCGGACATCCAGCAGACATTGCCGGACAACCCGCGCGGACACTGTCCGCAGAAGTGTCCGCGGACACCCGGACACCCCCAGCCATCGAATTTATTTCAACAATTTCAATACGTTGAAGTTGGCACGCAGCGTGCTTAACCAATACCAACCTCTGCTGCGAAGCCCACGATGATCCGCGACACCTCCGCCCAGGACCGAGTCTCCACCCAGCCCCAACAGCCCAAGTGGCGCCGCTGGCTGTGGCCCGCCGTGGCCACGGTCGCGGTGGTGGCCGGCATCGGCTTCATCGCCAACAAGTGGGCCGGCGCCAGCCGCTCCTTCGACAGCAGCCGCGTGCGCATCGCCGAAGTCGGCCGCGGCGACCTGGTCCGCGACATCGCCGCCGATGGCCGCGTGATCGCCGCCAACAGCCCGGTGCTGTACGCCATCTCCGCCGGTACCGTGACCCTGAAGGTGGTGGCCGGCGACGTGGTCAAGCAGGGCCAGGAGCTGGCGGTGATCGACAGCCCGGAACTGCGCAGCAAGCTGGCCCAGGAACAGGCCACCCTAGCCGGCCTGGAGGCCGAGGCCAGCCGCGCCGCCCTGGACGCCACCCTGGCCCGCGCCACCGGCGCCAAGATGTCCGACCAGGCCGGCCTGGTGCGCATCGCCGCCCAGCGCGACCTGGACCGCTACCAGCGCGGCTTCGACGGCGGCGCGGTACCGCAGGTGGACCTGGCCAAGGCCCAGGACGAACTGAAGAAGGCCCAGATCGAGCTGCAGCACGCCCAGCAGGACGCCACCCTGCAGAGCCGCGGCGCCGACCTGGACGCCCGCAACAAGCGCCTGCTGGCCGAGCGCCAGCTGGCCGTGGTCAACGAAGTGCAGCGCCAGGTCGATGCGCTGACCCTGCGCGCCCCGTTCGATGGCCAGGTCGGCCAGGTGCAGGCCACCCAGCACACCCAGGTCGCCGCCAACGCCCCGATCCTGAGCGTGGTCGACCTGTCCCGTTTCGAGGTCGAGATCAAGGTGCCGGAGAGCTTCGCCCGCGAACTGGCCATCGGCATGCCCTCGCAGTTGACCAGCGGCAGCGGCCAGCCCTTCCCCGGCGAGATCTCGGCGGTGTCGCCGGAGGTGGTCAACGGCGAAGTCGTGGCCCGCATCCGCTTCTCCGACAAGCAGCCCGAAGGCCTGCGCCAGAGCCAGCGGATGAGCTCGCGCATCCTGCTCGACACCCGCCGCAACGTGCTCAAGGTCGAGCGCGGCCCGTTCGTCGAACAATCCGGCGGCCGTTACGCCTACGTCGTCACCGGCAGCATCGCCACCCGCCGCCCCGTGCAGCTGGGCGTGAGCAGCCTGGGCGAGGTGGAAGTGGTGTCCGGCCTGCAGCCGGGCGAAAAGATCGTGGTCTCCGGCGCGGATCTGTTCGGCGACAACGAACGCGTCTCCATCAATTGATTGAACCCCGGGAGCGGGGCACGGCAAGTCATCCAACCGGCCCCGCGCAGCACCACCGCCCTGCTCCCCGCGCCCTGTTCCCCGCTGCCCCGCAACCTCGTCCCCAAAGGAAATAGACATGCTCCATATGCAATCGGTCTCCAAGGTCTTCCGCACCGAACAGGTTGAAACCCACGCGCTGCGTTCGCTGGACCTGCATGTGCGCGAAGGCGAGTTCGTCGCCGTCACCGGTCCGTCCGGCTCGGGCAAGACCACCTTCCTCAACATCGCCGGCCTGCTGGAAACCTTCACCAGCGGCCAGTACCTGCTCGATGGCCAGGACGTGAGCCACCTCGGCGACGACGCGCGCTCGCGCCTGCGCAACCAGAAGATCGGCTTCATCTTCCAGGGCTTCAACCTGATCCCCGACCTCAACCTGTTCGACAACGTCGACGTACCGCTGCGCTATCGCGGCATGGGCGCGGCCGAGCGCAAGCAGCGCATCGAGCAGGCGCTGACCAGCGTCGGCCTGGGCTCGCGCATGAAGCATTACCCGGCCGAGCTGTCCGGCGGCCAGCAGCAGCGCGCAGCCATCGCCCGCGCCCTGGCCGGCAGCCCGCGCCTGCTGCTGGCCGACGAACCAACCGGCAACCTGGACACGCAGATGGCCCGCGGCGTGATGGAGCTGCTGGAGGAGATCAACTCCCAGGGCACCACCATCGTCATGGTGACGCACGACCCGGAGCTGGCCGCACGCGCCCAGCGCAACGTGCACATCGTCGACGGCCAGGCCACCGACCTGCTGCGTGAGCCGGTGCTGGCCCACGCCTCGCGCATCGCCGAAACCAACACGCAGGGCTGAGGACCACGCATGTCGCTGTTCACGTACTACCTGCAGCAAGGCATGCGCAGCCTGCGGCGCACGCCGGTGCTCACCGGGCTGATGGTGCTGTCCATCGCCGTGGGCATCGGCGCGTCGATGACGACGCTGACGGTGATGCACCTGCTCTCGGGCGATCCCCTGCCCGGGCGCAGCCAGCACCTGTACTACCCGCAGGTGGATGCGTCCCCGCGCGGCGAGAAGCCGCGCGTCGATCCGCTGGACATGCTCGACTACACCTCGGCGGTCGATCTCTGGCGCGATGGCCCGGCCGAGCGCAAGGCTCTGGTCGCCAACAGCCCGGCCAAGCTGTCCGCCCCCACCAGCAGCGCACCGGCCAGCATCACCCCGATGCTGTCCACCACGGCCGACTTCTTCCCGATGTTCCAGGTACCGATGGCCTACGGCAGCGGCTGGTCGCGCGAGGACGACGAGCGCCGTGCGCGCGTGGCGGTGATCTCCTGGAACCTCAACCAGCGCCTGTTCGGCGGCAAGGACAGCGTCGGCCAGATGCTGCGCATCCGCGACAGCGAGGTCCGCATCGTCGGCGTGCTCAAGCCATGGCGCCCGGCACCGCTCTACTACGCCGTGGCCGGTGGCCGCTTCTCCCAGGGCGACACCGCCGATTTCTACCGCGCGCCGCAGGACGTGATGATGCCGTTGTTCAGCAGCCTGCAGGTCAATGCCGGCAACTTCCAGCAGTTCACCTGCTGGGGGCTGCCCGAGCAGCCCGGCCACCTGGAGAACAGCAACTGCGTGTGGTTGCAGCAATGGGTGCAGCTGGACACGCCGGCGCAGGTCAGCGCCTACGAGCGGTTCCTGCAGGGCTACGTGCAGCAGCAACAGCAGCTGGGTCGCATCAGCCAGCCGGAACTGGCGCGCCTTTCCAGCCTGATGCAGTGGCTGGACTTCAACGGCGTGGTGCCGCGTGACGTCCGCCTGCAGGCCTGGATGGCATTGGCCTTCCTCGGCATCTGCCTGTTCAATACGGTGGGCCTGCTGCTGGCCAAGTTCCTGCGCCGCACCAGCGAGATCGGCGTGCTGCGGGCACTGGGCGCGACCCGCGCGATGGTCTTCCAGCAGTGCCTGATCGAAGCGGCGCTGATCGGCCTGGCCGGCGGCCTGGGCGGCTTGCTGTTGACCGCGTTCGGTCTGTGGAACATCCGCCAGCAGCCCTTGGCCTACGCGGACATGATGCAGCTGGACCTCACCATGCTCGGCTCGACCCTGGCCGCTGCCGTTGTCACCACCTTGTTGGCGGGACTGCTGCCGGCGCTGCGCGCCGCCCGCATCGACCCGGCCCTGCAGATCAAGGCACTGTAAGCATGGATATCAAACCCATCCTGGTCGCACTGTCGCGCCACCGCATCGCCGCCACCCTGATCACCCTGGAGATCGCGCTGGCCTGCGCGGTGCTGTGCAACGCGCTGTTCCTGGCGGTTTCGCGCATGGACCTGATCGGCATGAACAGCGGCGTGGACGAGAGCCGCGTCGCCGCCCTCAGCCTCGATGACTGCGACGGCTGCCAGCCGGCCGAACTCAACGGCCGCTGGCTGCAGCAGCTGCGCAGCCAGCCCGGCGTGCAGGCGGTGGGCGTGGTCAACGCCGTGCCGTTCGGCCAGCGTGCCGGCACCGCCGGCATCAGCCTGGACCCCGAAGGCAAGCACTTCGGCGGCGTGCCGCATTTCTACCTGCTCGACCCCGGCGCGATCGACGTGATGCAACTCAAGCCGGTGCAAGGCCGCAGCTTCACCGACGGCGACTTCCAGCCCGTGGAGAACTACCTGCCGGAGAGCGCCCAGGTGTGGATCACCCGCGCCCTGGCCGCCCACCTGTGGCCGGGGGAATCGGCGCTCGGCAAGCAGTTCTGGATGTCCAGCAACCGCTTCACCGTGGCAGGCGTGCTGGAAAACTTCGCCCGTCCCGACCCGGGCCGCAGCGAGAGCGGCGTGGCCAGCGCGCAATGGTCGGTGATCGTGCCGGTCCTCACCCACGCGCAGAGCGGCACCTACGTGCTGCGCGCCGATGCGGCGGACCTGCCGGCGATCATCCGCGACGCGGTGGCCGCTGCCTCCAAGGTCACCCCCGAAGCCATCCTGTCCAGCGACTACAGCGCCACGCTGGCCCAGCTGCGTGACACCTACTTCCGCCAGGACCGGGCGATGACCCGCCTGCTGCTCGGCGTGTGCCTGGCGATGCTGCTGGTGACCGCGCTGGGCATCATCGGCCTGGCCAGCTTCTGGGTGCAGCAACGCACCAAGCAGATCGGCATTCGCCGTGCGCTGGGCGCCACCCGGCGCCAGATCATCGGCTACTTCCAGACCGAGAACCTGTTGCTGACCGGCTTCGGCATCGTGCTGGGGATGCTGTTGGCCTTCGCCGGCAACCAGGTACTGATGCACTACTTCGAGATTGACCGCCTGCCGCTGTACTACCTGCCCGTCGGCGCCGTACTGCTGTTGCTGCTCGGGCAGGTCGCCGTGATCGGCCCTGCCCTGCGCGCGGCTGCCATCCCACCCATCGTCGCCACCCGTAGCGTTTGACCTCGCCGAGGACTTCCCATGTTCAGCTACTACTTCAAACTCGCGATCCGCAGTTTCGGTCGCAACAAGATCCTCACCACGCTGATGGTGCTGGCGATCGCCCTGGGCATCGGCGCGGCGATGACGACGCTGACCGTGTTCAAGGTGCTCTCCGGCGACCCGATCCCGCAGAAGAGCGACCGGCTGTTCTACGTGCAGCTGGACCCCTACACGAAGGAGGGCTACCAGCCGGGCGAGGAGCCGGAGCGGCAGCTGACCCGCTTCGATGCCGAGGAACTGCTGCGGCAGAAGAAGGCGCCACGCCAGGCGATGATGACCGGCGGCGGCGGCATCCTCGATCCGCGCGTGGACGCGCTCAAGCCGTTCAGCGTCGAGATGCGCTACACCTCGGCCGACTTCTTCCCGATGTTCGAGACCCCCTTCCTGTACGGCAACGGCTGGAGCGCCGGGGAGGACGCCGGCCGCAGCCGCGTGGCGGTGCTCAGCAAATCCCTCAACGAGAAGCTGTTCAAGGGTGAGAACAGCGTCGGCAAGGACGTGCTGATCGAAGGCCATGCGATGCGCGTGGTCGGCGTGCTGAACGACTGGAATCCGCGCCCGAAGTTCTACGACATCACCACCGGCCGCTTCGACCGCGAGGAAAGCGTGCTGTTGCCGTTCTCCACCTTCATCGACCTGAAGCTGGAGCGCAACGGCAACATGAACTGCTTCGGCCGCGAGATCGTCAACGACGCGCAGGCATTGAACGTGCCCTGCTCGTGGGTGCAGTACTGGGTGGAGCTTGATTCGCCCAGCGACGCCGGTGACTTCAAGGCCTACCTGGACAACTATTCCGAGCAGCAGCGTGCCTCCGGTCGCTTCGAGCGCCCGGCCAACACCCGCCTGCGCAACGTGATGGAGTGGATGGACTTCACCCAGGTCGTGCCGGGCGACGTGCGCCTGCAGATGTGGCTGGCCTTTGGCTTCCTGCTGGTATGCCTGGTCAACACGGTGGGCCTGCTGCTGGCCAAGTTCCTGCGCCGCAGCGGCGAGATCGGCGTGCGTCGCGCATTGGGGGCCAGCCGCAGCGAGATCTTCAAGCAATGCCTGGTCGAGGCCGGCACCGTCGGCCTGGCCGGCGGCATGCTCGGCCTGGTGTTCGCGCTGCTCGGCCTGTGGGCGGTACGCCAGCGTCCCGCCGCGTACGCCTCGCTCGCCCACCTGGACGGCTCGATGCTGCTGGTCACCTTCGCGCTGGCCGTGTTGGCCAGCCTGCTGGCCGGCGTCCTGCCCGCCTGGCGGGCCATGCAGGTCACGCCCGCACTGCAGCTGAAGAGCCAATGAGGTACCGGTCCGGGGCGTGCGCGGCGGCAAGCCGCCACGCCACGACCTTCCGCGTAGTGCCGTCCCCAACGCCTGGCGGGGGGCGGGGTTGAAGAAGGGTTCGATCCACTCCCCTTTCATCCTCGCACCTCTTCACCTTACTCCTCGCTCCACCGGAGAACCCTCATGGAAATCCGCCCCATCCTCTCGACGCTGTCGCGGCACAAGACCGCCGCCGCCTTGATCGTGCTGGAGATCGCGCTGAGCTGCGCGATCATCTGCAACGCGCTGTTCATCGTCTCCCAGCGCATCGAAGTCATGGAACTCCCCAGCGGCATCGACGAAAGCCACCTGCTGGAGATCGGCCTGAGCGGCATCGGCGAGCAGGTCGATGCCGATGCGCGTACCGCCGAAGACATCGCCACGCTGCGCGCCATCCCCGGCGTGGAGAACGTCGCCATCACCAACCAGCTGCCGTTCCAGAGCGGCTCGTGGAATACCTCGCTGTCGGCCAGCCCCGAACCCGATGCGCAGTCGGTCAACGGCGCGCAGTACATGTTCGGCGAGAACATGGTGAAGACGCTGGGACTGGAGCTGCTCGCCGGCCGTGACTTCAATGCCGACGAATACAGGAGCAACGAAGAGCTGTCCAAGACCACCGCCACCGAACAGATGCCCTCCAGCGCCATCCTCACCGACGCGATGGCCCGGCAGTTCTTCCCCGATGGCAACGCCGTCGGCAAGACCGTCTACATGCTGGGCATCCCGATCACCGTGGTCGGCGTGGCCAAGACCCTGCTGCGCCCCAACATGCAGAACAACAACCGCACCTACGGGGTGATCTTCCCGATCCGCATGAGCTTCTCCGGCGGTGGCCGCTACATCATCCGCGTCGCCGACCCGGCGCGCCGCGATGAGGTGATGAAGCAGGCATTGGCGACCCTGGAGAAGAACGACCCGAACCGGCTGGTGTGGACCAACCTCACGCTCGAGGAGAAGCGCGCCAAGAACTTCGCCAACGACCGCGACATGATCGGCCTGCTGCTGATCGTCAGCGGCCTGCTGTTGCTGGTGACCGCGGTGGGCATCATCGGCCTGGCCAGCTTCTGGGTGCAGCAACGCACCAAGCAGATCGGCATCCGGCGCGCCCTGGGCGCCACCCGCGGGCAGATCCTGCGCTACTTCCAGACCGAGAACTTCCTGCTGGCCGGCATCGGCATCGTGCTGGGCATGCTGCTGGCCTACAGCCTGAACTACTGGCTGATGGGGCGCTACGAGCTGCCACGCCTGCCGTTGCTGTACCTGCCGGTCGGTGCGGTGTTGCTGTGGGTGATCGGACAGATCGCGGTGTTCGGCCCGGCCCGTCGTGCCGCCTCGATCCCGCCGGCCGTGGCCACCCGCAGCGCCTGACCACGACAAAGGGATCCCATGTTCGGCTACTACCTGCAACTGGCCTTGCGCGGCTTCGGCCGCAACAAGGTGCTGACCACGCTCATGGTGCTGACCATCGCGGTCGGCATCGGTGCGACGATGACCACGCTGGGGCTGTACTTCGTGCTCTCCGGCGACCCCATCCCGCACAAGAGCGGCCAGCTGTACTACGCGCAGCTGGAACCCCGCACGCTGGGCAAGGACGCCACGCTGGACAAGGATCCACCGCGGCAGATGAGCCGCTATGACGCCGAGGAGCTACTGCGGCAGAAACGCGCCGACCGCCAGGCGGTGATGTCGGCCGGCGCGGTCACCGTGCAGCCGGCCGGCAGCGCGGCCCAGCCGTTCCGGGCGATGGCGCGCTACACCTCGGCCGACTTCTTCGCGATGTTCGACGTGCCGCTGCACAGCGGCAATGCCTGGAACGCGGCCGATGACGAGGCCCGCGCGCAGGTGGCGGTCATCGACCGCAAGCTGGCCGCCACCCTGTTCGGGGATGATGCAGCGGTAGGCCAGGAAATGCGGCTGCCGCAGGGCGTGTTCCGGGTGATCGGCGTGATGGACGACTGGCGCCCGGCCCCGCGCTTCTATGACCTGAGCAGCCAGCGTTACGGTGGCGACGAGCAGGTGCTGCTGCCGTTCTCCACCTCGCGCGCACTGAAGCTGGACACGCAGGGCAACGTGCATTGCTGGGGCAACAGCAGCGGCGTGGACGGCGGCAACTATGGCCTCAACGCGCCCTGCGCATGGCTGCAGTATTGGGTAGAGCTGGACTCGCCGCAGAAGGCGCGGGACTACCTCAAGTACCTGGCCGACTACTCCGACAGCCAACGCGCCAGTGGTCGCTTCGAACGCCCCACCAACGTGCGCCTGTACAGCGTGATGGACTGGCTGGACTTCAACCGCATCGTGCCCAACGACGTGCGCCTGCAGATGTGGCTGGCGTTCGGCTTCCTGCTGGTCTGCCTGCTCAACACGGTGAGCCTGCTGCTGGCCAAGTTCCTGCGCCGCAGCGGCGAGATCGGCATCCGCCGCTCACTCGGCGCATCCCGCGCGGACATCTTCCGGCAATGCCTGACCGAAGCCGGCGTGATCGGCTTCGTCGGCGGCGCGCTGGGGTTGGGCTTCGCCGCCTTCGGCCTGTGGCTGATCCGCCAGCAGCCCGACGAGTACGCCAAGCTCGCCCACATGGACACCACCACGCTGTGGCTGACCTTCGCCCTGGCCGTCACCGTCAGCCTGCTTGCCGGCCTGTTGCCGGCCTGGCGCGCGATGAAGGTGCCGCCAGCCCTGCAGCTCAAGAGCCAGTAATGCGCTTCGGACCGGACCTGCTTGGGGAGGGACGCTCCGGCTCTCCCCTTTTTTCCGGGCCTCGTCCATCGTCCGACGCGCTCCCCGCACTCCAAGGCAGATGACCATGGAAATCCTCCCCATCCTCACCACGCTGTCGCGGCACAAGACCGCCGCCCTGCTGATCGTGCTGGAGATCGCGTTGAGCTGCGCCATCATCTGCAACGCGGTGTTCATCATCCGCAACCGCATCGCCGAGCTGCAGCTCAGCAGCGGCGTTGCCAATGACGAGCTGGTCTACCTGGCCACCAGCAGCCTGCTGCCGGACGTCAACATGGACGCACTGCGCAAGCAGGACCTCCAGGCGCTGGCCGCGATCCCCGGCGTGCAGGCGGTCAGCAGCGTCAACCAGATCCCCTATGGCGGCAACATCTGGTCCTCCGATGTGCGTCTGGAGGCAAGCCAGACCCGTCCCTCCGCGACCGCGGCCATCTACATGGACGATGGCCGCATGCAGCAGACCTTCGCGCTGCGGATCGCCCAGGGCCGCGGCTTCAACCCCGACGAATACATCGACAACAGCAGCTTCGATCCGAACCAGGTCAGCACCGGCATCCCCGCCGTCATCCTGGGCCGTTCGCTGGCGCAGACGCTGTTCCCGGGCCAGGACGCTGTTGGCAAGCAGCTGTACGTGTGGGGCGAGAAGCAGCCGCCGTCACCGGTGGTCGGCGTGATCGAGGACCTGCTCGCGCCGGGCGAGGCGGGTACCTTCGCCAACCGCTACCACTCCATGATGTTCCCGATCCGGGTCTCCAATGGTGCGTACGCGATCCGCACCACGCCGGACCAGCGCGAGGCGGTGCTCAAGGCCGCCATCGACGCGCTCCACGCCACCGACCCGAACCGCCTCATCGAACAGCAGGGCACGCTGGAACAGATGCGTGCCGACTTCCACCAGCGTGACCGCTCCGTGATCTGGCTGCTGCTGGCCGTCAGCGCCGCGCTGTTGGCGGTCACGGCGTTCGGCGTGCTCGGCCTGGCCAGCTTCTGGGTGCAGCAGCGCACCAAGCAGATCGGTATCCGGCGGGCGCTGGGGGCCACGCGCGGCAACATCCTGCGTTACTTCCAGGTGGAGAACTTCATGCTCAGCAGCGCCGGCATCGTGCTCGGCCTGCTGCTGGCCTATGGCCTGAACCTGCTGCTGATGCACTACTACGAGCTGCCGCGCCTGCCGCTGGCCTACCTGCCCGTCGCCGCGCTGCTGCTCTGGCTGCTTGGCCAGCTGGCGGTGCTCGGCCCGGCGCGCCGGGCGGCTTCCATCCCACCGGCCGTTGCCACGCGCAGCGCCTGAACCTGGCGAGGTATCGATGAAGACCCCCCTGCTCCCCCCCCTGCTCCCCCCCCTGCTCCCCCCCCTGCTCCCCCCCCTGCTCCCCCTGCTGCTCGCACTGGCCTGCACGCCGGCGATGGCCGCCGAAGGAGACGACCTGGCCGCGACCATCACCGCGCTGGACCACGCGGTGTTCGACAGCTTCAACCACTGTTCGGACCCGGCGCAGCTGCGCCGCCACGCCAGCTACTTCGATGCGGCGGTGGAGTTCTACCACGACACCGGCGGCGTCACCTGGACGCGTGATGCCATGCTCGCCAACACCGCCAGGCATGCCTGCGGCCACTTCACCCGCGAACTGCTGCCGGGAACGCTGGAGGTCTTCCCGGTGAAGGACTTCGGTGCCATCGCGCGCGGCCAGCACCGCTTCTGCGACACCGCCAGCGGCAAATGCGAAGGGCTGGCCGACTTCACCATCGTCTGGCGCCTGCGCGATGGGCAATGGCAGATCACGCGGGTGCTCAGCTATGGGCACCGCGCGATCGCCGCCGACAGCGCACGATGACGCCGCTCCGGCAGCGGGGCCGCCAGGCCTGCCGGCAACCGGCCCCGCTGCCAGCGCCACCGCTAGCGTGTAATGTGCTGGACCCGACGTCCTGTTGCCGCCTCCCTTCCGGTTTCCACGATTCCCATGCCGCAGATCCTGATCATCGACGACAACGCCGCCGTGGCCACCGCACTGGAGGTGCTGTTCTCCCTGCATGACATCGACACCCGCCACGCCAGCTCGCCCGAGCAGGGGCTGGCGATGCTGGCCGAGCAGGAGTTCGACCTGGTCCTGCAGGACATGAACTTCACCGCCGACACCACCTCCGGCGAGGAAGGCCAGGCGTTGTTCCGTGACATCCGCCAGGCCTATCCGGACCTGCCGGTGATCCTGCTCACCGCCTGGACCCACCTGGACAGCGCGGTGGAACTGGTCAAGGCCGGTGCCGCCGACTACTTGGCCAAGCCCTGGGACGATGGCCGCCTGCTGACCACGGTCAACAACCTGCTGGAGCTGGCCGAGACCCGCCGCGAGCTGGCCCGTCGCCGCCAGCGCGAGCTGGCCCAGCGCAAGAGCCTGAACGAGCGTTACGACCTGCGCGGCGTGGTGTTCGCCGACCCGGCCAGCGAGCGGGTGATCGCCCTGGCCTGCCAGGTCGCCCGCTCCGACCTGCCCGTGCTGATCACCGGCCCCAACGGCGCCGGCAAAGAGAAGATCGCCGAGATCATCCAGGCCAATTCGCCCAACCGCAAAGGCCCGTTCGTCGCCCTCAACTGCGGTGCCATCCCGGCCGAACTGATCGAGGCCGAACTGTTCGGCGCCGAGGCCGGTGCCTACACCGGCGCCAACAAGGCGCGCGAGGGCAAGTTCGAGGCCGCCGATGGCGGCACGCTGTTCCTGGACGAGATCGGCAACCTGTCGCTGACCGGGCAGATGAAGCTGCTGCGCGTGCTGGAAACCGGCCGCTTCGAGCGGCTGGGCTCCAACCGCGAGCGCCAGGTCAAGGTGCGCGTGGTCAGCGCCACCAATGCCGACCTGCCGACGATGATCCGTGATGGCAGCTTCCGCGAAGACCTGTACTACCGGCTCAACACCGTCGAACTGGTGCTGCCGCCGCTGGGCGAACGCCGCGAGGACATCCTGCCGCTGGCGCGGTTCTTCCTCGGGCAGGACAACAAGCCGCTCTCGCCGCAGGCCGCGCAGGCGCTGCAGCGCCACACCTGGCCGGGCAACGTGCGCGAACTGCGCAACGTGATCCAGCGCGCCGCCCTGCTCGCGCAGGGGCCGCGCATCGAGGTGGCCGACCTCAACCTGCCGCGCGCCCCCGCGCGCCCGACCGCCGCGCACGGCGCCGAGGAACCGGACCGCGAACGCATCATCGCCGCGCTGTCGCACGCCGGTGGCGTCATCGCCCAGGCCGCCGCCGAGCTGGGCATGAGCCGGCAGGCGCTGTACCGGCGCATGGACCGCCACGGCATCCCGCGCGAATGACACGGCCATGCTGAAGTCGCGCTCGTTCACCCTCACCCTGTTCCTGCGCCTGCTGCCGGTGCTGGCACTGGCCGCCGCGCTGCCGTGGCTGCTGGCCTACTGGATGGACCATGGCTGGTGGGTGGTGGCCACCTCCACGGTGATCCTGCTTTCCCTGATGTGGTGGGCGCTGCGCCGGGCCACAGCGCCGATCCGCTCGTTGCTGCGCGCCCTGTCCGGCACCACCAGCAGCTACCGCGACGGCGAGTACAACTTCGGCGTGCACTGGCGCGGCAAGGATGAGTTCGCCCAGCTGGTGCAGGCCCATGCCGAACTGGGCGAGGTACTGCGCGAACAGCGGCAATCGCTGGTGCAGCGCGAGCTGCTGCTGGACACCATGGTGCAGAACACGCCGGTGGCGATGCTGCTGTTGACCGACGGCGGCGACGGCATCCAGCGCGTGGCGTTCTCCAACATCGCCGCACGCAAACTGCTGCACGGTGGCTGGAAGCTGGAAGGCCAGCGCATGCCCGACCTGCTGGAGAACATGCCCACCGAGCTGCGCAACGCCATCTCGCGCGGCGGCGACAGCCTGTTCGCGGTCCGCGATCCGGAGGCCTTCGAGGGCGATGAGGACGACGAGCAGATCTACCACCTGTCGCGCCGCAACTTCCATCTCAATGGCCGCCCGCACGAACTGCTGCTGCTGCGCCTGCTCACCGCCGAACTACGCCGCCAGGAAGTGCAGACCTGGAAGAAGGTGATCCGCGTCATCAGCCACGAGCTCAACAACTCGCTGGCACCCATCGCCTCACTCGCCCACTCCGGTGCCGAACTGGTGCGCCGCAACCGCACCGACCGGCTGGAGAACATCTTCGGCACCATCGAGGAACGCGCGCGCCACCTGGAGGGTTTCATCCGTGGCTACGCGCGTTTCGCCAAGCTGCCGCAGCCGCAGTTGCAGACGGTCATCTGGGCCAACTTCCTGCACGGCCTGCAGCAGCAGATCCCGTTCCGCATGGAACCGGTGCCGGAGGACCTGAGCAGCCGCCTGGACCCGGCCCAGTTCGCCCAGGCGCTGCTGAACCTGCTCAAGAACGCGCACGAGGCCAGTGACGACAACGGTGCCGCCGGCGAGGGCGTGGAAGTGCGCCTGGCGCGCCTGCCACATTGGCTGCGCATCGAGATCCTGGACCGTGGCATCGGCATGAACGAAGCGGTGTTGCAGAACGCGCTGATGCCGTTCTACTCGACCAAGCGCAACGGCACCGGCCTGGGCCTGGCCCTGACCCGCGAGATCATCGAGGCCCACGCCGGCCGGATCTCGCTGCAGAACCGCACCGAGGGCGGTCTGTGCGTGACGGTGCTGCTGCCGCACGACTAGGCGACAGTCCCCTCGCTCACAGCGTCCGCTGCATCGCCACGCGCAACGCCATCGGGAAGCCCGCGGCGGCCTCCTCGGCCATCACCGCGTGCATCGCCGCGCTCCAGCTTTCGCGTGGCCACACGGCAAAGCCTTCGCTCGCATAGAAGCCGGCGTTCCACGGCACGTCGCTCAGGGTGGTCAGCACCGCGCGCCGATGTCCGCGGCCGGCGCCCTGCGCCAGCGCATGCCGCAACAACGCCCGCCCGTGTCCCTGGCGGCCCTGCTGTGGCAAGACATCCATCTGCAGCACGTGGAAATCCTCATCCAGCACGCCGGCCAACAGATAGCCGGCGATCCCGCCCTGCGCGCTTTCGGCAACCCACAACGAACGCGCGTGCAGGCCCTGCGCGAACGCCGCCGCATCGGTCGGGCAGGCGGAAAACACCGCCCACGCCGGATGCCCGCGCAGGCGCTGCCCGGCCTGCTGCTCGATCAACGGCAGCAGCGCCAGCTCCTCCGGCCGCGCCAGGCGCGGCTCAGGACTTCTTGACGGGCCGTGTCCAGCCATCGATGGTCTGCTGCCGGGTGCGCGCCACGGTCAGCTTTCCTTCCGGCGCATCGCGGGTGATCACCGAGCCGGCACCGATGGTCGCGCCGTCGGCCAGGGTCACCGGCGCCACCAGCGAGCTGTTGGAGCCGACGAACACCTTGTCGCCGATGACGGTCTGGAACTTGTTCACGCCGTCGTAGTTGCAGGTGATGGTGCCGGCGCCGATGTTGGTGCCGCTGCCGATCACCGCATCGCCCAGGTAGGTCAGGTGGTTGGCCTTGCTACCCTTGCCCAGCGTGGCCTTCTTGGTCTCCACGAAGTTGCCCACGTGCACGCCGTCGGCCAGCACCGTGCCCGGCCGCAGCCGCGCGAACGGGCCGATCTGCGCGGCGCCTTCGCTGACCACGCCTTCCAGGTCGCAGTGCGGGCGCACTTCGGTGCCGGCACCGAGCTTGACGTCCTTCAGCCGCACGAACGCGCCGATGCTCACCCCGTCACCCAGTTCAACCTCGCCTTCCAGCACCACGTTGGCATCGATCTGCACGTCACGGCCGACCTTCACCGTGCCACGCTGGTCCAGGCGCGCCGGGTCGAGCAGGCGCGCACCCTGCTCGCACAATGCCCTGGCCGCGCGCAGCTGCCAGGCCCGCTCCAGCTGCGACAGCTGCCACGGATCATTCGCGCCCTCGGCCTCCTGCGCGTCGGCCACGTGCACCAACCCGGCCGGCGTGTACTCCGAGGCCGCCGAGGCGAACACGTCGGTCAGGTAGTACTCGCCCTGCGCGTTGGCGTTGGACAGCGCCGACAACCAGCGCCGCAGCGCGGTCGACTCGGCGGTGATGATGCCGGTGTTGATGGTACGGATGCGCTTGTGCTCATCGTCGGCATCCTTCTGCTCGACGATCGCGGCCACCTTGCCCTCGGCATCGCGCACGATCCGCCCGTAGCCGGTCGGGTCATCCAGATCGGCGACCAGCACCGCCAGGCGCGGCGCATCGTCGATCAACGCCTGCAGGGTCTGCGCGCGGATCAGTGGCACGTCGCCGTACAGCACCAGCACCTGCGCCATGTCCGGCACGTCGGGCATCGCCTGCTGGACCGCGTGGCCGGTGCCCAGCTGTTCCTTCTGCTCGGCCCAGACCAGGTCCGTCTGTCCGGCGAAGGCCGTGCGCACCGCTTCACCGCCATGGCCGTAGACCACGTGGATACCCGCCGGCTGCAGCTGCCGCGCCGCTTCGATGACATGCGCCAGCATCGGGCGCCCGGCGATGGGCTGCAGCACCTTGGGCAACACTGACTTCATGCGTTTGCCAGCGCCAGCAGCCAGGATGATCACATGTAAGGGATGACTCATCGGTTTTCCACCTGCCAATACAGGAATGCGTTCGTTGGCTGATAGCATAGGCGACCGCCCCTATCTCCTGCAGAACCGAATGGAAGCGTCTCCTGCACGTCTGGCCCGGCCGCTTGTCTGGCTCGGACCGCTCGCCCTGCTCATTGGCCTGGCAACACCGGAGTTATGGGCGACCCGGCCCCTCAGCAGGGCTGGCGAATTGCTGGTGCTCGGCCTGCTGGTCGCCGGCCTGTCCTGGCTTCCGGCCCGGCTGTGGCGTGGTGCGCAGGCAAGCTGGGCCCTGGCCCTGTGGGGCGTGCTGCTGTGCGTGTTCGCCGGCCCGCTGCCGGTGTTCGCCACCGCCTTGCTGGCCCTGGCTGCGATCGCCGCCGGCAGCCTGCTGCTCCCGCGCGGCCCGATCGGCCTGCAGGCCATGCTCGGCCTGCTGCTGATCGCAGGAACCCTCGGCTGGCTGCTCACGTTGCCCATTCACAACGGCTGGGGGTATCTGCTGGCCTGCGTGGCACTGCTGGCCATCCGCCGCACCCAGGTAACCGGCACGCTGCGTGAAGCAGCCAGCCACTGGCAATCGGCCGTTGCCGCGACGCCACGGCTGGCCACGTTCTGCGTGATCGTGATGGGCCTGGCTGCAGCCAGTTGCTGGCTGCCCACCCTGCAGTACGACGACCTGGCCTATCACCTGCGCCTGCCGTGGCAGCTGCAGCAACAGGGCTTCTATAGTCCGGCGCCCGAGCACCAGGTGTGGGCGTTCGCGCCTTGGGCCTCGGACGTGGTACAGGCCGTCACCCAACTGATCGCACACCAGGAGGCGCGTGGGCCGGTCAACGCCCTGTGGCTGCTGTTGCTCGCCAGCGGGCTCTGGCAGCTGGCCGCGCGATTGGATGCACCCGTCGCCGGCCGCTGGCTGGCCGCGGCCGTGGCGCTGAGCCAGCCGCTGACCACGGCACTGGCCGGTGGCATGCAGACCGAGTTGCCGATCGCCGCCGCGCTAGCCTGGCTGTTCGCGCTCGTCGCCGGGACCCGCGATGGCAGTTTCCGCTTCTGGCTGGTACTGGCCGTGCTGTGCGGCGGCCTGGCGGCGATCAAGACCTCCGCCGCGATGATGGCGGTGGTGCCGTTGCTCTGGGCCCTGATCCGCCATCCGTGGCCATCACTGCCACGCATCGGCGCGGTGTTCCTGCTGGGGCTGGCAGTCGCCGGTGCCAGCTACGCGCACGGCCAGGTCCTGGCCGGCAACCCGGTGCTGCCGCTGCTCAACGGTTGGTTCCAGTCGCCGTACTACGCGCCCACCAACTTCTTCGATGACCGCTGGCACAGCGGCTTCAGCCCCTTGCTGTTGTGGCAGATGAGCTTCCATACCGACCGATTCCTCGAAGCGTTCGCCGGTGGCGGCAGCTTCATGCTGGTCGCACTGCTCGGTCCCTGGCTGCTGGCGCTGTTCAACCGCGGCACCCGTGCCGCCGCCATCGCCGCCTCGCTGGTACTGCTGCTACCGCTGTTGCCCCTGCAATACATGCGCTACGCCTATCCCGGGTTGGCGGTGTTGGCCGCGGTGCTGGTCACGGCGATGTGCCGGGTGAACCTGCGCCATGCCACATGGATCGCGATCGGGCTGTGCGTGCTGCAGTTGTGCTTCCAGGCAAGCGCTCACTGGACGCTGCGCTATGGCGCCATCAAGGAGACCGTGAAAGCCGCGGGGCGCGACGCGCCGCTGCTGGAGCACTACGCACCGGAACGCATTCTGGCCAAGGCCATGCGCGATGGCGGCGGGCCGCAAGGCAACGTGCTGCTACTGGACCCTGCGCAGGCGTTCTACGCTGAATTTGGCAGTCGCGGCCGCACCCTCAGCTGGTACTCGCCGCCGCTGTCACAGGCAGCCATCGGGGCGGCCGGGGATGCCAGCGGCCAGGCCTGGCTCGCCGTACTGCGGAACGAAGGGGTCAGTGACGTGATCCTGCACAGCGAGACCGTAACTCCTGCCCAACGCGCCGCATTGGAGTTGGCACACGCCACCCACCGCGATACCGTCCGTCAGGTCGAATGGTGGTCGATCCCCGCGGAAAACACGCCATGACGCTCGCCCGCCAAGGCTGGCTGTTCCTGCTGATGGGATTCCTGCAGTGGATCCTGGATTGGGCGGTCACCGTGGTCCTGAGCCACTTCGGGGTCCCCTTGGAGGTGGCCAACGTCTGCGGGCGCATCACCGGCGCCCTGCTCGGCTTCTGGTTGAACGGCACGATCACGTTCTCCACCAGCACGCCGCTGGGCCGCCGGCACCTGGTGCGCTTCATCATTGCCTGGATCGTGCTGACCATCATCAGCACCTGGGCCGTCGGCTTGGTCGGGCACAGCGCCGGCCTGCAGTACGCCTGGCTGGCCAAGCCAGTGGTGGAAGCGGTACTGGCCGTCGCCAGCTTCTTCATCTCCCGCTATTGGGTCTACCGCTGACGCGCTGCGGCGGCTGATGGCACCGGCATTCCCCTGCCACCCTGCCGCACCGGTTCACGTCCACCACGGCACGGAACCCTCACTCGCCGCTTATCCGCTCTCCGGGGGAGGTGGTGGTCGCTGCGTCAGAGGGGCTTTCCACGGAGCTGGCACGCTTCCTCCTGCCTTGTAGCCGCCCAAACAAAAACGCCGGCCCAGGGCCGGCGTTCTTGCATGCGCTGCGCGCAGCCTCAGTGCTTGAGGGTGCGACGCAGACGCTCCAGCGCCTGCAGCTGCGCGGTGACTTCGGCCAGACGCTGCTGTGCTTCGGCCAGCTCCATGGCTTCGCCACGGTTGGCGAGCACGCGCTCGGCTTCTTCCTTGGCCTTGCGCACGGCAGCTTCGTCGATGTCGGTGGCGCGGATGGCGGTGTCGGCCAGCACGGTCACGACCTGCGGCTGGACTTCCAGGATCCCGCCGGAGATGGCGAAATCCAGGTGCTCGCCAGCTGCCGTGGTGACCACGACCTTGCCCGGCTTCAGGCGGGTGATCAGCGGTGCGTGCTTGGGCGCGATGCCCAGCTCGCCCAGCTCACCGGTGGCCACGACCAGGGTCGCTTCGCCGCTGAAGATCTGCTGCTCGGCACTGACGATGTCGCAACGGATGGTGCTCATGGAAATCTCTTCGCCTGGTTGGGTGGGCCTGCGCCCACCGCAGGATGCCGCGAAGGCGGAGCGAACTCCGCCCTATGCGGGAATTAGGCCTTTTCAGCCATCTTCTTGGCCTTCTCGACCGCTTCGTCGATGCCGCCGACCATGTAGAACGCCTGCTCCGGCAGGTGGTCGTACTCACCGTCCACGATGGCCTTGAAGCCACGGATGGTGTCCTTCAGCGGCACGTACTTGCCCGGCGAGCCGGTGAACACTTCGGCCACGTGGAACGGCTGGCTGAAGAAGCGCTCGATCTTGCGGGCGCGGGTCACGGCCTGCTTGTCTTCCTCGGACAGTTCGTCCATGCCCAGGATGGCGATGATGTCCTTCAGTTCCTTGTACTTCTGCAGGGTCTGCTGGACGCGCTGGGCGGTTTCGTAATGCTCGTTGCCGATGACCTGCGGGTCCATCTGGCGCGAGGTCGAGTCCAGCGGATCCACGGCCGGGTAGATACCCAGCGAGGCGATCGAACGCGACAGGGTCACGGTCGAGTCCAAGTGGGCGAACGTAGTTGCCGGCGACGGGTCGGTCAAGTCATCGGCAGGCACGTAGACGGCCTGGATCGAGGTGATCGAACCGGTCTTGGTCGAGGTGATGCGCTCCTGCAGGACGCCCATTTCCTCAGCCAGGGTCGGCTGGTAACCCACGGCCGACGGCATACGGCCCAGCAGTGCCGACACTTCGGTACCGGCCAGCGTGTAGCGGTAGATGTTGTCGACGAACAGCAGCACGTCCTTGCCCTTGCCGTTGGCGTCCTTCTCGTCGCGGAAGTACTCGGCCATGGTCAGGCCGGTCAGGGCGACGCGCAGGCGGTTACCCGGCGGCTCGTTCATCTGGCCGTACACCATCGCGACCTTGTCCAGGACGTTGGAGTCCTTCATCTCGTGGTAGAAGTCGTTGCCCTCACGGGTACGCTCACCCACGCCGGCGAACACGGACAGGCCGCTGTGCGCCTTGGCGATGTTGTTGATCAGCTCCATCATGTTGACGGTCTTGCCGACGCCGGCGCCGCCGAACAGGCCAACCTTGCCGCCCTTGGCGAACGGGCACATCAGGTCGATCACCTTGATGCCGGTTTCCAGCAGCTCGGTCGAGGAAGACTGGTCTTCGTACGACGGGGCGGCGCGGTGGATTTCCCAGTTGTCCGAAGCGGCGACCGGGCCGGCTTCGTCGATCGGGCGACCCAGCACGTCCATGATGCGGCCCAGGGTGCCGGCACCGACCGGCACCGAGATGGCGCGGTTGGTGTTGACGGTGACCAGGCCACGCTTCAGGCCATCGGTCGAACCGAGGGCGATGGTGCGGACGATGCCGTCACCCAGCTGCTGCTGGACTTCCAGCGTGATATCGGTGTTTTCCACCTTCAGCGCGTCGTACACCTTCGGTACGTCGCTGCGCGGGAATTCGACGTCGACGACCGCGCCGATGATCTGAACGATCTTGCCCTGACTCATTGCTGCATCCTCTAAATGTGTGCTTTGACTGTGCGCGTCAGACTGCTGCCGCGCCGCCGACGATTTCGGAGATTTCCTGGGTGATCGCTGCCTGGCGGGCCTTGTTGTAGACCAGCTGCAGGGTTCCGATCAGCTTGTTCGCGTTGTCGCTCGCCGCCTTCATCGCCACCATGCGTGCCGCATGCTCGGAAGCAACGTTCTCCAGCACGGCCTGGTACACCAGCGACTCGATGTAACGCGTGATCACGTGCTCGAGCACGGTCGCGGCATCGGGTTCGTACAGGTAGTCCCAGTCGTGCGAAGCCACCTGCGTTTCGCTGGCCGGCAACGGCAGCAGCTGGTCGAAGGAGGCCTTCTGCGTCATCGTGTTGATGAAACGGTTGTAGACCAGGTACACGCGGTCGACCTTGCCTTCGGTGAAGGCGTCGAGCATGACCTTGATCACGCCGATCAGCGTTTCCAGCTTCGGCTGGTCGCCGATGTGGGTGACGCTGCCGACCATGTTCACGTTGACGCGACGGAAGAACACGCTGGCCTTCTGGCCGACGGTCACCATGTCGATCTCGGCGCCCTTTTCCTGCCAGCCGCGCATCTCGGCCACGGCCTTGCGGAACAGGTTGTTGTTCAGGCCGCCGGCCAGACCGCGATCGGAAGAGATCACGATGTAGCCCACGCGCTTGACGTTCTCGCGCTCAACCAGGAACGGGTGCTGGAAATCGGTGCTGGCCTGGGCCAGGTGGCCGATCACCTGCTTCATCGCCTGCGCGTACGGACGCGAGGTCTTCATCCGATCCTGCGCCTTGCGGATCTTGGAGGCCGAGACCATTTCGAGCGCGCGCGTCACCTTGCGGGTGTTCTGCACGCTCTTGATCTTGGTTTTGATTTCGCGTCCGCTTGCCATCTCTTATTCCCGTAGAGCGGGGCTGAGCCCCGCTTTATCAGTGTGAAGCGGAGCATGGCTCCGCTCTACATACGCTGTTACCAGGTGCCGGTGCTCTTGAAATCGGAGATGCCCTTCTTGAAGGCCGCCTCGATCTCGTCGTTCCAGCCACCGGTGGCGTTGATCTTGGAGACCAGCTCGCCGGCGGTGTTGGCAAAGTGCGCGTGCAGGCCGGCTTCGAAGGCCAGCAGCTTGTTGACCGGCACGTCGTCGAGGTAACCCTCGTTGACGGCGTAGATCGACAGCGCCTGGTCGGCGATGGACATCGGCAGGTACTGCTTCTGCTTCATCAGCTCGGTGACGCGCTGGCCGCGCTCCAGCTGCTTGCGGGTCGCTTCGTCCAGGTCCGAGGCGAACTGCGCGAACGCCGCCAGCTCACGATACTGGGCCAGCGAGATACGGATGCCGCCGGACAGCTTCTTGATGATCTTGGTCTGGGCCGAACCACCCACGCGCGACACCGAGATACCGGCGTTGACGGCCGGACGGATACCGGCGTTGAACAGGTCGGTTTCAAGGAAGATCTGGCCGTCGGTGATCGAGATCACGTTGGTCGGAACGAAGGCGGACACGTCGCCGGCCTGGGTTTCGATGATCGGCAGCGCGGTCAGCGAACCGGTCTTGCCGGTGACCTTGCCTTCGGTGAACTTCTCCACGTACTCCTCCGACACGCGGGCTGCGCGCTCGAGCAGGCGGGAGTGCAGGTAGAACACGTCACCCGGGTAAGCTTCACGGCCCGGCGGGCGCTTGAGCAGCAGCGAGATCTGGCGGTAGGCAACGGCCTGCTTGGACAGGTCGTCGTACACGATCAGGGCGTCTTCGCCGCGGTCCATGAAGTACTCGCCCATGGTGCAGCCGGAGTAGGCGCTGATGTACTGCATCGCGGCCGATTCCGAAGCGGTGGCGGCCACGACCACGGTGTGGGCCAGCGCGCCGTTCTCTTCCAGCTTGCGCACGATGTTGGCCACGGTCGAGGCCTTCTGGCCGATCGCGACGTACACGCACTTGATGCCGGTGCCCTTCTGGTTGATCACCGCGTCGATGGCCATCGCGGTCTTGCCGGTCTGGCGGTCACCGATGATCAGCTCGCGCTGGCCACGGCCGATCGGGATCATCGAGTCGACCGACTTGTAGCCGGTCTGCACCGGCTGGTCGACGGACTTGCGCCAGATCACGCCGGGGGCAACACGCTCCACCGGGGCAGTCAGGTGGGTGCCCAGCGGGCCCTTGCCGTCGATCGGCTCACCCAGCGCGTTGACCACGCGGCCCAGCATTTCCGGACCCACCGGCACTTCCAGGATACGACCGGTGGTCTTGGCCACGTCGCCTTCGCGCAGGTGCTCGTAGTCACCCAGCACCACGGCGCCGACCGAGTCGCGCTCCAGGTTCAGCGCCAGTGCGTAGGTGTTGTTCGGCAGTTCGATCATTTCGCCCTGCATCACGTCAGCCAGGCCGTAGATGCGCACGATGCCGTCGGACACCGAGGTGACGGTGCCTTCGTTGCGCGATTCCGCGGACAGGGCGACCTTCTCGATGCGGTTCTTGATCAGTTCGCTGATTTCGGAGGGGTTGAGCGTGGTAGCCATCGTCAAGTCCTAGTGCCGGCAATCAAGCCGGACGTTAAATTGAATTCAGTGTGCGAGCGCGGTCTGCAGGCGGGACAGCTTGCCCTTGAGCGAACCATCGATGACCACATCGCCGGCATCGATCACGGCGCCGCCGATCAGCGAAGCGTCCACCGCGGTCGATACCTCGACGTCGCGGCCGAAGCGCCTGCGCAGCGCGGCCTTGATCTTTTCCAGCTCGTCAGCCGACAGCTCGGCCGCCGAGGTCACCGTGGCCTTGACCACGTTTTCGGCCTCGGCGCGCATCTGGTCGAACAGGCCGGCGACTTCCGGCAGCTGCTGCAGGCGGTGCGACTCGGCCAGCAGGTTCAGGAAGCGGCCGAAGGTTTCACCCGCCGCTTCCGGGGCCAGCAGGGCGACGGCGTCGCCGCGGCCCAGCTCCGGATTGGAGAGCAGGGCCGACACGCGCGGATCGGCGGCAACGCGGGCGGAGAACGCAAGCGCGTCCGACCACGGCGCGAACTTGCCTTCCTCGCGCGCAATCGCGAAAGCGGCGCGGGCGTACGGGCGGGCAAGCGTGAGGGCCTGGCTCATCTATCAGATCTCCGCGGCCAGCTCGTCGAGCAGCGCCTTGTGGGCGTTGGCATCGATTTCGCGCTTGAGCAGCTTTTCTGCGCCGGTCACGGCCAGGGCGGACACCTGCTTGCGCAGATCTTCGCGGGCACGGTTGGCGGCAGCGTCGATTTCGGCCTGGGCCAGTTCTTTCTGGCGGTTGGCTTCGGCGATGGCTTCGTTCTTGGCGGCTTCAACGATCTGGTTCGCCCGGGCGTGCGCCTGGTCGATGATCTCGTTGGCCTTGCCACGAGCTTCCTTCAGCGCCTCGTTGACCTTCACTTCGGCCTGGGCCAGGTCTTTCTGGCTGCGGTCGGCAGCAGCGAGGCCTTCAGCGATCTTCTGCTGGCGCTCTTCGATGGCCTTCAACAGCGGCGGCCAGATCTTGGTCGCGATGATCCAGATCAGCGCGGCAAAGGCCAGGGCCTGTGCAAAGAGGGTGAGATTGATATTCATGAATTAGCTCGATCGCTGGTGTCGGGGGTGGCTGCGCCGCCGTGGCGGCGCAACCGAACCTTCATCCGAAGCCCGGCGCCTTCAACAGGCACCGGACTGTCTCACTGCAGCTGGATCAGCCTGCCAGCTTGGCGGCTTCGGCCAGCAGGGCAGCAGCCAGCGGGTTGGCGAAGGCCAGCAGCAGGCCAACGGCGACCGAGATGATGAATGCGGCGTCGATCAGGCCGGCGGTGATGAACATGCGGACCTGCAGGACCGGGATCAGTTCCGGCTGGCGAGCGGCCGACTCCAGGAACTTACCAGCCATGATGGCCAGACCCAGACCGGCGCCCAGCGCGGCCAGGCCGATCATGATGCCAACGGCAAGGGCGGTGGAGCTCTGAACTTGGGCGAGATTGGTCAGGACGGCGAAGTACATGGTTTTCTCCAGGAACTTAAGTAGCTAAGGGTGATGAAACGGATGAAGGTTGGAACTGGTTGAAGCTTGTAACTCAGTGGCTGTCTTCCGACAGACTCAGGTACACGATCGACAGCATCATGAAGATGAAGGCCTGCAGCGGGATCACCAGCAGGTGGAACAGCATCCAGCCAAGGCCGAACACGCCACCGGCAACAGCACCGAACACACCGGCGCCGCCCAGCACCCAGATCAGCAGGAAGACGATTTCGCCGCCGAACATGTTGCCGAACAGTCGCATCGCCAGGGAAATCGGCTTGCTCAGCCACTCGACGATGTTGAGGATCAGGTTGAACGGCATCATCCACTTGCCGAACGGAGCGGTCAGGAATTCCTTGATGAAGCCGCCGATGCCCTTGGACTTCAGCGCGAAGAAGATCATCAGGAAGAACACGCTGATCGACATGCCAAGGGTGGCATTGACGTCGGCGGTCGGGACCGGCTTCCACTCGGGAATGCCCATCCAATGCAGCGGCGTGGCGATGAAATCGGCCGGGATCATCTTGAGCAGGTTCATCAAGAGGATCCAGAAGAAGATGGTGATCGCGATCGGCGTGATCAGCTTGCTCTTGCCGTGGTAGGTGTCCTTGGCCTGGCGGTCAACGAACTCCAGGCAGATTTCAACGAAGGCCTGCCACTTGCCCGGCACGCCGGCCGTGGCCTTGCGGGTCGCCATCCAGAAGGCGAAGACCATCAGCAGGCCCATCAGCACCGCGGTGACGATCGTATCGACGTGGATGGTCCAGAACGCGCCGCCGTCCCCGACCTTGGCGGTCAGATTCTGCAGGTGATGCTGGATGTAGGTGGTAGGGGTAAGAGCCTCGCCCGCCATGAGTCCGGAACCTTTATAAATGGATCAACGCCTGGCCAGAGCCAGAACCTGGAACATCAGCGCCACTGGAATTGCGGCCAGCAGCGCCAAAGGAGGAAGCCGCCACCAGACAAACGCCAGCACCAGCACAACAACGATCAACACGATCTTCAGCGCGAACCCCAGGAACAGGCGGATCATTGCTGAACCGGCAGCCTGAACGCCGCCACCGAGCCCAACCCACGCCGCCAGAACGGTTCCCGCCACCACCGTCACGCCCGAGACGAGCGCGCCAAGTGCGTACTTCGGCCCCATGAACAGGAAGGCCAGAGCCAGGACCACCACTGCTGCCAGCGGATAGACCGCGGCGCGCAACATCAGTCGCCGACCCGCGTCAACGGAGTTCAGCACGTCAAAGTGTCCTGCACAGGTGAATAAAGGGAACCGAGCCGCGCGTGGGCGCCTCATCGAGCCGCGAAAGTATAACAGCGGGACATTTTGCGAGACAACCGCCATCAGCCTGCCCTTTTGACTATGCAAGTTGCCGCATTTGCTGGTTTTTTCCCCCGCCCACCGGGGCCGGGCGGGCGGGCGATATTGCGCTGCAGCAGTGGGAACTTCCTGTCAACCGGCCTGTCAGATTGTCCGTGTCCGTCGACATTACTCGTCGAATGCCCCGGCGGACCGGGTGAGGTGGTGCCGCCCGTCCCCTGCGGCACCACCTCACCGCACCTCTCGCCTGCTCCGTGATTTCCGCCCGCGCATGCACATCGCGTGCACGCTCCGGTCACGTCGATGGTACGTGCGATCACCGATAGTCCATTGCTTTCCCGCAACACGAGAAAGCATGCGATGCGCCAACTCAACCTCCTCCCCGTGATCGCCCCCTGCGCGCTGGCGCTGGGCCTGTTCCATGCATTGCCGGTGCACGCCGCCGAAGAGGACCCGCGCTTCACGCTGCGGCTGGGCGCGATGAACATCGACACCGACAACACCATCCGCGGCAGCACCGTGATCGGTGGCCAGCCGATCAACCTGTCCGAGGATTTCGGCATGGGCGGCAAGGAGTGGGAACCGCGCGTGGATGGCCTGTTCCGCATCAGCGACCGCCAGCGCCTGATCTTCGACTACTTCAAGTACGACAAGGATCGCCGCCAGACGCTGGGCGAGACGGTGAGCTACGGCGACACCACGGTGCCGGCCGGCAGCTTCGTCAAGGGCGAGCTGAAGTACCAGGTGGCCACGCTGGTCTATGACTACTCGGTGGTGGACAGCGAGAAGTTCGACGTCGGCCTGCAGCTGGGCGCCGAGTACGCCAAGGTCAGCGCCGATGCCTATGCCGACCTGGGCGACCTCTACCAGGGTCGCTTCCTCAACGAGAAGACCGACGGCATCGCGCCGGTGGTCGGCGCGCGCCTGACGTTCACGCCCTCCGAGCACTGGCTGATCAACCTGCAGGGCCAGTACCTCAACACGCGCTGGGGCAACTTCGACGACTACAAGGGCGACCTCAGCCGCGCCAATGCCATCGTGCAGTACAACTTCAACCAGAACTTCGGCATCTTCGCCGGCTACGACTGGTTCAAGCTGGATGCCGACAAGCGCGGCAGCGACGGCGTGATCGGCCTGAAGCAGGAGTTCAAGGGCCCGCTGGCAGGCGTGAGCCTGTCGTTCTGATCGACGGCGTACGTGCCAGGCGTTGCCTGGCACGTCACGCTGCGTGGTGGTGGTGGTGCCCAGCCCTGCCCGGCACGCGGCCTCGGCAGGAAAGCCCCTGCGGAGCTACCGGCCGCACTGTTTACAGCAGCTTGCCGTCCGCATCGGTGGCCGGTGCCGGGAACATCTCCACGGCGACGCAGAGGTAATCGGCCAGCGGCATCAGGCCCAGCGCGGCACGACGCGCATCAACCTGTTCGGGCGCCTCCATCGGCTTGGGTTGCCACCTGCTGCTGATCGCCGCCAGCTGGCTGCCATAGCGCTGCGGCTTGCCGGTGTTGACCAGCACGCGATCAACCAGCAACGCGTACTCACGCGCGGAGACTTCACCACTGTCCACCTTCGGCGCCAGGCCCTCCAGCACCTGCTGCTGGAAGGCCGCATCGGTGTCGGCATGCTGCACCAGCAACCATGCTGCGGCCATGCCATCGGCGCCCACTTCACGCACGCCCGGCAGGCCGTGATGGTCGGCGACGATCCGCTTGATCCGCGGCAGGTTGGCCGCGTCCACCGCCAGCATCTTCGTGATCATCTCCTGCGACCAGTCGCCGTCACGCGCATCCTGGTCGACGCGTGCCATTTCCAGCAGCTGCTCGCGCAGCTGTGGCGCACTGGGCGTGATGCCGGCCCATCGGCGCGCGTCCTCGGCCTTGCGTGCTTCCTCGGCCTTGGCGAAAACCGCCGCTCCGGGGCACTTCAGCAATGCCGCCGCCAGCTCCGGGTCTTCTTCCTCGGCGCAGGCGTTGCCTGCGCATGCCAATACCGCCATCACCGCGACCGCTCGCAACATTCCCATTCTCCCTGCGACATCCGGAAACAACGACGCCCCGGTGAAGGGGCGTCGTGACGATCACTTCGTATGCAGCTTACTTCTTCTTCGGGAGGTACAGGTCGGTGATGGTGCCGTCGTAGATCTCCGAGGCCATCGCCACCGACTCGCTCAGGGTCGGGTGGGCGTGGATGGTGTGGCCGATGTCCTCGGCCTCGGCACCCATCTCGATGGCCAGGCCAATCTCGGCCAGCAGCTCACCGGCGTGCACGCCGACGATGGCGCCACCGATGACGCGATGGGTTTCCTCATCGAAGATCAGCTTGGTGAAGCCTTCGGTACGCGCGATGCCGATGGCGCGACCGCTGGCCGCCCACGGGAACTTGGCCACGCCGACCTTCAGGCCCTTGGCCTTGGCCTCGGTCTCGGTGACACCCACCCACGCGATCTCCGGGTTGGTGTAGGCCACCGACGGGATCACCCGCGCCACCCACTCCTTCTTCTCGCCGAAGGCCACTTCGGCCGCCAGCTTGCCTTCGTGCGTGGCCTTGTGGGCCAGCATCGGGTTACCGACGATGTCGCCGATGGCGAAGATGTGCGGCACGTTGGTGCGCATCTGCCGATCGACCGGGATGAAGCCGCGGTCGGTGACTTCGACGCCCGCCTTGTCGGCATCGATCTTCCTGCCGTTGGCCGAGCGGCCGACGGCCACCAGCACGCGATCGAAGGTGCCGCTTTCCATCGCCGGCCTCTCGCCCTCGGTGGCGGCCTCGAAGGTAACGGTGATGCCCTTCTTGTCGGCGGTCACGCCCGAGGCCTTGGTCTTGAGGTGGACCTCGATGCCCTGCTTCTTCAGGCGGTCGGCCAGCGGCTTGACCAGGTCCTTGTCGGCGCCCGGCATCAGCTGGTCCATGAACTCGACCACGGTGACCTTGGCACCCAGCGCGCTGTACACGGTGGCCATTTCCAGGCCGATGATGCCGCCGCCGACGACCAGCAGCGAACCCGGCACTTCAGCCAGTTCCAACGCGTCGGTGGAATCCATCACGCGCTTGTCGTCCCACGGGAAGTTCGGCAGCTTCACTGCCTGCGAACCGGCGGCGATGATGCACTGCTCGAACCGCAGCAGCTGGGTCTTGCCGTCGTCGGCAGTGATTTCCAGCTCGTTGGCCGAGACGAACCTGGCCACGCCCTGCACGGTACGGATCTTGCGCTGCTTGGCCATGCCGGCCAGGCCCTTGGTCAGCTGGCCGACGACCTTTTCCTTGTAGCTGCGCAGCTTGTCCAGGCTGATCTTCGGCGCGCCGTACGCGATGCCCAGTTCATCGGCATGCGCGGCATGGTCGATGATCTCGGCCGCGTGCAGCAGGGCCTTGGACGGGATGCAGCCGACGTTGAGGCAAACGCCACCGAGGCTGGCGTAGCGCTCGATCAGCACGGTGTCCATGCCCAGGTCGGCGGCGCGGAACGCGGCCGTGTAGCCGCCCGGGCCAGCGCCCAGCACCACGATGCGGCATTCGATGTCGGCGGCGCGGCCGGTCGATGGCAGTGCCTTGGCGGCCACGGCCGGGTCCGGTGCGCGGTGCGACGGGGTCACCGGCGGCTTGCTGCCCGGGGCGGCCTTGGCCGCTGCGGGTGCGGCACCGGCAGCCTCCAGCACCACCACCACGTCACCCTGCGAGAGCTTGTCGTCGAGCTTGACCTTGATTTCCTTGACCACGCCGTCGGCAGTGGACGGCACTTCCAGCGTGGCCTTGTCCGATTCCAGCGTCACCAGGCCCTGGTCCTTCTTCACCGTATCGCCCACGGCCACCAGGATCTCGATCACCGGCACATTGTCGTAATCACCGATGTCCGGAACCTTGACCTCGACCGGGCCGGTCGCGGCGGGCGCGCTGACGGCAGCCGGCGCGGCGGCGGCCGGCTGCGCTGCAGGCACCGGGGTTGCCGCCGGAACCGGAGCCGCGGCGGCCGGCGCCGGGGCGGCGCCTGCGCCTTCGGCTTCCAGCACCACCACCACGTCGCCCTGCGACAGCTTGTCGTCGAGCTTGACCTTGATCTCCTTGACCACGCCTGCGGCCGTGGACGGCACTTCCAGCGTGGCCTTGTCCGATTCCAGCGTCACCAGGCCCTGGTCCTTCTTCACCGTGTCGCCCACGGCCACCAGGATCTCGATCACCGGCACATTGTCGTAATCACCAATGTCCGGAACCTTGATTTCAATCGTCGCCATTGTCTTCTCCTGTGGGCTCAGCCGGCGTCTTCGCCGTAGAACCGGTCATGCATCTTGTCGAGCGCGCGTTCGATGCCCTCGTAGCGCTTCTCGTATTTTCTGTCCTTGCTGTGCGCCAGCTCGACCAGCAGCGCAGCCTGCTCCAGCAGCTCCGCCAGTTGGCCGCAACCGGGCCGCAACCCGCTGTAACGCTCACCGTTGATGGTGAAGGACACCACCTCGCCATCGGTCACCGGTGCACGCGCAGCCACTTCGGGCGTGGCCAGGGCACTGGCCCATGCCGCCACCAGGCGCTGGGCCAGTGCGTCGGGCAGGGGCGCCTGGGCGAACTCCGGCGACTGGTCCAGGCGCAGGTTCACCCCGCCACGGCTGGCGCCGCCGTCCCAGTTGTAGATGCGCTTGTCGGCCTGGCCGGCCAGCACCTGCCACTGGCTGCTGCCGGCGTCGCGCCGCAGCAGCACCTGGGTCTCCACGCCCCGCGCCGGCAACACCAGCAGCGACAGGCCGTCTTCGGCCTGCCCCCCCAGCAGCTGCGCGGCGGCCTGGCCGTAGTTGCCCACCGCCGGCGGCCAGCCTTCGCCGACCACCGCTTCGCACTGGCGAGCGGCCAGGGCCGGCGAGGACGCCAGCCCCAGCAACGCGATCAACAGCGCCCGCTTGAGCGCGGCCGATGTCACAGCAGCACGCGCCGCATGTCGGCCAGCACCTGCGACAGGTACGTGGTGAAGCGTGCGGCCAGCGCGCCGTCGATGACGCGGTGGTCGTAGCTCAGCGACAGCGGCAGCAGCAGCTTGGGGGCGAATTCCTTGCCGCTCCAGACCGGCTGGATCGAGGACTTGGACACGCCCAGGATGGCCACTTCCGGTGCATTGACGATCGGGGTGAAGGCGGTGCCGCCGATGCCGCCCAACGAGCTGATCGAGAAGCAGCCGCCGCTCATGTCGGCCGGGCCGAGCTTGCCGTCGCGTGCCTTCTTCGCCAGCTCGCCGGTTTCCTGCGCGATCTGCACCACACCCTTCTTGTCCACGTCGCGGATCACCGGCACGACCAGCCCGTTCGGCGTGTCGGCGGCGAAGCCGATGTGGAAGTACTTCTTCAGGGTGAGGTTCTCGCCGCTGGCATCGAGCGAGGCGTTGAAGTACGCCCAGTTG
>NZ_JAYFUH010000129.1:0-3929 GCF_034961085.1 Stenotrophomonas capsici
ATGCGCACCGATGACATCACCGCCGTGCCCGAGGAACGTGTTCTCCCCGTACACGAACTCCGCCAGCCCCATCCCCCAGCCCTTGCCCGGCGCCGGCGCCATCAACGCCAACGTCTCCTTCCGCACGAGTTCGCCATTGAACAGGGCGACGATCAGTCGGTTGAGGTCGCTGGGGGTGCTGGCGATGTCGCCAACCCCGACGACATTGTTGAAGTCCACTTCCTTGATTTCGCCCCACGCGCCATCGGCGAACGCATAGGACCTGAAGGTATCGGCATGATTGGCCTTCACCGAGGCGAAATGCGCAAGCTGCAACTGCCGGGCGATCTCCTGCTCGACGATCTCGTGGTACGGCCGCCCGTAGGTGTCCTCCAGGATCATCCGCAACAGGTAGTAGGCGGAGTTGGAGTAGGCCACGCGCGTGCCGGGGGCGAAGGCAACGCCCTGCCGCCTGATCTCCGCCAGGATTGCCGGCGGCTCCAGCGCATCCACGATCCAGACCGAACCGTCCTTGATCGCGAAATTCCCCAGCCCGCTGGAATGCGCCAGCATCTGCCGGACGCTGATCTGCGCCGCTGCGGGCATCTCCGGATGAAAATCGGCCAGCGTGTCATCCAGCCCCAGCCGCCCTTGTTCGATCAGCTTGAACGCAAGAATGGCCGTGACCATCTTGGTGACCGAGGCGATCTGGTAACGGGTGTCCGCATCCGCCTGCACGCCGGACAGGTGTTTCTGGCCGAAGCGCCGCTGATAGACCTCGCGCCCGCCACGGAAGATGGACACGCTGCCCAGCCCACCATTGCCGTTCTCCACCTGGTCGAGGTACTCGTCCAGCACGGCCGCGTGTATCCCCTGCGGCGACGCCTCCGCCGAGCGTCCCACCGAGGGGAGCATCAAGACAGGAAGGAGCAACAACCCAACCACCCACTTCTTCATGGCGCTCGCCGCGATCTTCGGGAGGCGAAAGTCTAGATCAACTTTCCAGGTAGCAGGCATCGTCATCGCACTGTGACTCGCGGTATCGACTCATCGCGCTCTGGCTCCTGGCTACAGGAAAGGGCTGGAACGAAAATTCGACTCTAACCCCTGCTTTCGCTTCAGCTCACAACCCCAGCCAATCAAGCACCGTCCCGAACAGCGACGTCGGTATTTTGCAGAGGAAGTAGTCGTTCCCGCCGAACCAGTTACAAGCGAACCATCCGAACGGTGTCATCAACACGGCGATCAGTAGAACATCGACCAGCCAATTGAACGCCCGTCGGCGCCGGAGCTGCACGACGAAATCAACGGTGAAACCCAGCAACATCACCAGCGTCATTGCACCCAGCAGCACAGCAATTCCAAGCGCACTATCCCCGCGATGTGCCTGACCGACCATTTGCGCCGCCGACCAGCGCGAAAACAGATACAACGCCAGTAGCGGCAGAAAGAACATGAGAACCCTGACGATCACCGACCAGGGATAGCGGCTCATGGCTGGGTTCCGTTGGCATCCATCATGTTTCAGTTCTCCCAAGTGAGGCTGGAAAAATCAGTGCTGCCCCGATCATCGCAGACATTCGGCGTCCTGCTGAACTCAGAACTGACCGCGTTCTGCCCCCCCCGCATCCAGGAATCCGGTCGCGGCATCCACGCATCTTCGCCAAGCAACGCTTCAAGTAGGTTGTGGAGGCGGAAACTCGACTCTGACTCCTGTTTTCGCCTCTTTCCGTTTCTCCGCCTCGAGCAACAACGCCTGGTAGAGCTGCAAGCGGATACGCATCAAGGTGGCCAGCGTGACGATGACATACAGCCCTACCAGGGACGCACCAAGAATGACCTGCCACGCGGGCATGGCCAGCAGATCTTTCCATTGACGGAAAAAAAGGAACATGGACGCAAGGACCGGCAGTATGCCGAGTCTTTCAATACCGCCAGCAAGGAAACCAATCTTCGCAGTCAGTTGCCCCAGATGCATGCGAACAACGCATTCCGCCTTGGCCAGCTCAGCAGCCGGAAATTCGGCCAGCCAATCCAGCATGTGGTCAAAGTAGGTACGGTCATGGTCAAGCTGGCGCACCTGTTCCTTCCGCCAGTGCCAGAACTGCAAACCGATAACGCCGCAGTTCCTGAGAATGCCGGGAAGTGCAGCAGCGTAGACAATCACCAGCCCGCTCTTGGCAGCGTAGACCATCCACGGCGCCGGTCCCAACCACTTCGCAAGGAAGTACGGCGCCAAACCCAGCACCATCCCGACGCACGTAACGATGTGCAATGCCTTCAACCACCGCGGCGTGTTCAATGCACCTGCGGGCCCATCCGGCACATCGCGCAAGCGCTGGTCCAACGCGGCGAACGACAGTCCCTGTCTACGATCAGCGTTCATCTTCATCCCCTGTCCTGATGCGCTCCATCTTATCGACATCAGGTCGGATTCGTGTTCTCCAGCCGCTGCTTTCTGCTCTTTCGCAATAGAAAAGGGCCAGAGCAAAAACTCGACTCTGACCCCTGCCTTTCCCCTGCTTTTCGTGCTTTTGACGCCGGTCGCTAGTCATCGTCTCTGAGCAGCCCCCATGCAAATGTGAACGTTGGAGGAAAGAATCTTCCTTGAATTGCTCCTCGGATACCTCCGGCTCCTTCAGCCAGCCCCTGACTGAGCTCATCAGCCTTTGCCGAAAAATCTTGTAGCTCAGCACCGGCATCTTCCACAAGTCGCTCCAAAAGTGCACTTGGGCAATCCAGCTCGTGATTTAGGACGGGGATGTGCATCAGCCCTGATATCGCAATCAAATTCCTCTTTGCCCTCAGAAAGCTCCGATACGTCATCGGATGATTTGTCAATGCATGAACATGCTTTGCATCAAGCGAATAGACATCAATTCCTTTCTGCCGAAGAAAAAGTTGATCGGATCGCATCTCCGCAAAAACCCCAGCTAGAAAAATTGTGCGCCCATCTAGGGCCGCCTTTCCATCATGCGCATCAAGTTGTAGTTGCTCCAAGATCCCAAGTCGCGCCGTCAACCTGTTCATCGCATTGAGCGCGTCCGAGAAGAACTGATCGACCTCAGATAGTGAACTAAGGAGTAGCTCATCCCTCTTTTGCGCCCTCCAGATCGTGAGAGCCCCCATTGAGGCAACAAGTATTCCGATTAACGTAAAGCTTGCGTCTATCGGGATTCTCGATAAGTAGACACCGATAACAGGGAATTTCTCCCCATAGATCACTTGAGCGGCCGCAACGATTGCAACGAGCAAAGAAGCAAAAAAACAATGCTGACAAATATTTTCCAAACAGTTCTGCACAATGCGAACACTATGATTGGCGCAGCAACAATCCACTTGTTCATCCTGCCCTCGATATAGAAAAAGGCCGGGCCAACCAAAGCACCCGACCTTTTCATTAGCATCTAGTTCTTCACCAACTCAAAATCAACCGCACTTGCTATACCCACAATTCAAGCAGGTCTGGCAGCCATCCATGATCACCAGCGCCTTGGTGCTGCACTTGTGGCACATGCTGGCGCTGGGCGGGAAACTGCCGTTGTCGGCGCTTTCGGCGCTGTCGAGGATGACCAGCTCCTCCCCTTCGCTTTGCGGAAGGGAGGGGGCAAGCGCGGCGCTCTGCGCCGGCGCTGCGGTTACTTCACTGTTTTTTTTTGAGCGTTCTTCGAACTGCTTGCGCTTCTCGGCGATCAGGGCGCGCTGGTGGGCGCTCATTTCCGGGTCGTGCAGCAGGCCGATGGCCTTCATGTGGTCTTCGACGATCGAGCCCAGCTCGGCCACCAGCGACGGCATGTACACGCCGCCGGCCTTGAAGTAACCACCCTTCGGGTCGAACACGGCCTTCATCTCGTCGACGATGAAGGTCACGTCGCCGCCCTTGCGGAACACAGCCGACATGATGCGGGTCAGCGCCACGATCCACTGGAAATGCTCCATCGACTTGGAGT
>NZ_JAYFUH010000130.1:0-3047 GCF_034961085.1 Stenotrophomonas capsici
CTATGGCGCCATGCTCGCCGGCGTGATTGACCTTGATGATGCGGTCGCCAAGATAATTGGCTACAGGTTGCATGATTACTTCCATGTGAGCCCTAACGCTAGGATTAAGCTGAGCCGCGAAGCGGCTTCGGCTTGAATGAATTGTTAGGCGGCAACCGACACGACGGACGCTGCGCCCAATAGTCTGCCCGCTTGGCAAGGTCTTCGGGAAGGCCACGAAAGCATACGTGGGCGCAGTTACCGGCAATACCATCAGCGCAGCCGGAGCGACTACAAGCGAGAACACACGCGTCTTTGGCCTCGCAGCGAGCTGCTGCAGCTTCTAGGTAGGCAGCCTCGTCCGCGTTGCGGGCGGGAATGCCAGTGGCCGAACAGTGCGGGGACCATGGCTGCCTAGACGCAACAGATTGGGAGCCGGCGAAGCAAGCGCTAGACAAGCTGCTTAGAAGAAAGACCATCACGAACTTGAGAGCTACCATTGCCGCCTAACGCCAGAGTTAAGCCGAGCCGCGAAGCGGCTTCGGCTTGGAGGAAGTGCTAGGGCGCGTATCAGTCACTCGACAACGCCCGTTGCAACGTGGAACACATAGGAAGGCGATCCGGAGCTGCGAGTGAGTTGCCCCGTGACCTTGACCCGAATGCCGCCTCGATTTGGCGCGAGAGTACCCCAAAGCGCGCCCGAAAAATCAGAGCTACCTCCGTTGCCCTCAAGGCCAAGGCCCAAATTTGGGCAAGCTGGGTCGGAGAGCGTGGTCCCATGGCGGGACATCTTGGCCGTCCCTGAAACTGTGAGAGGAGTTCCCAGGAAGCGATCCGGAGCGCGCGCAACGTTACAGACGGACTCGGGCATAGGGGCGCCAGAGCAAGAAATGAGCGAGACAAGCAGAAGCGTGACAGCACCTCTCATAGCGCACCAACTCTTGAACTAAGCCGCGCCCCGCCAAGCGGCGTCGGCATGAATGAACTGTCAGGCGGCTACGGGCTGCCAAACTGGAAGTCGAATGGAACCTTTCGTGTACGAGAAGCCGAATCCGCCGAATAGCGCCACTTTGCCACCGCGGATTGTGCGGCACTAGGCCAAGCTGAGTGGCCAGATGATGAAAGTACCGTGGAGGAACGAACTGAACCGTCCGGATCGATCTGCAGCTCCAGTGTAACTGTGCCACCACGCAGCTCTGCAATACGAGGTGCTTCTGGCGCCGGGCAATAGACGAGCTCTGGGTCTGACGACATGCATGAGTTGTGGGGCGTGGTAGCGCCCGCCGTTGCCAGTGAAAGGAGCAGCCAGTGGAAGTTCATAGCCGCCTAACGCCTGAATTGAGCCGCGCCGCGAAGCGACGTCGGTTTGAATGAGCTGTCAGGCCGGTTACCCATGGCCATGGCTAAAGGAGCCTTTGGCATCAGAAGTTGGATCGCTCAGCTCATCATGGAGCGATTCCATGATTGCGGAAATGGTGTCAGATGCAGGCTGCCCATACTGCTCTTGAAGCGCATTAGCGATGTGTCGAATGGTATCTGCGAGGAAAATACCCCATGCAGGGGCCTCATCACGCCCGTTGTCCTGCCAAAGCCCCACCTTGATCGTGCAGTGCTGGCCATGCTCAGCAATCCAAGCACTGAGCATCTGGATCGCTTTGTCGTCACGTTGCGCTGCAGGTGGGATTACTAGTGGCTTCATAGTGGGTCTAACTCCGGGATTAAGCTGGCGCGCGGAGTGGGATCGACTTGAATGAACTGTTAGGCATCAAGCCGGCACCAGAATGCCAGTGAGTACCTACCCATGTCGATTGACTCCCAATCAGAGGACTCATGGATTGGCATCTTAAGGACGATTGTTTTGAGGTCAACATGTGTCGGGAACTCTGAAAGAACAACATCCGCCGCCTCCTGCCCCAGCTTGTGAGTGACTTTGAACAGAGGGGAATAACTTGCGAGCTCGGCGACACTGACGCGGAAACTGCTACGGGTCATTAGTTCGTCGCCGTCAAAGAGGGCTAAGTCAACGCGCACAGATCTGTCCTTCATGCCTAACTCTGGAGTTAAGCCGACCCGCGAAGCGGTATCGGCTTGAATGAACTGCTAGGCATCGGCCGCAGACTCAAAGTGCTGGTCGAATGCCAAAACAGCCGCCTCAATCGTTGGTGAAGCCCCGAACCGGGGATGTGGATCCTGCTCTATCAACAGTTCCAGGAATTGTGCTTCCAACGATGCCGCGGCACCAGTCGGTGCGTCCGCGTGGAAGAAGTCCTTGCTTTGAACAGTGAATCCACTGCCGATGACCTCAAAGACACGATAAAGAACTGCGCCGCTCTGTACGCGACGCCAGATTGGTATGTAGCGATACAAATGGGTCATATAGGCTGACGGTAAGTTGGTCTGTTGTGTCGCGGGAACGCTTATGCGATGCCCAATTCTGGAAATAAGCTAACCCGCGAAGCGGCTTCGGCTTGAATGAATTGTTAGGGGGCACTTTTTGGCCAACTTGAGAGAGCGCCGACAAGCTTGACGCGCTCTAGAAACGTGCCGGCTGGATTCCGTGGGACGAACACGCGGATGCTGCTGTGGGGACTCGCGTCAAGGAAAAGCTCTGCTTGGTAGTCACGGTCGGAACCTTGCTCATACCACCTTACGGGCCGCCCAAAGGCCATGCCAACTTCCGCTCGGGTTAGGTCCTCTGACACGAGAGGTGGTGTGCTTCCGCGAAATAGAATGAACGCAGAAGTGCCATCTGCCTCCACGGCGAGGCATACAACCTCATCACCCGGTCCATAGTGGCCTTCCCAGTGAACTCGAGCACTTGGAGGCAATTCCGGGCATCGCAGCTCGGCGGCAACCGTGAGAGGATATAGCGCAAGCGCAAAGAGAGCGAAGATGTTCATGTGAGCCATAACGCCAGAGTTAAGGCAAGCGCGAAGCGGCTTCGCCTTGAACGAATTGTTAGCCGCCATATGGACGGTATCCATCGAACTCCCACTGCAACTCGTGATTGAGAGTTTGGGCAACCTCCTGCCAGCTTGAGCGAGACGCTTGTGCGAGCAGGCGGTTGA
>NZ_JAYFUH010000131.1:0-4664 GCF_034961085.1 Stenotrophomonas capsici
GGCGCGATCATCAACATCAGTTCCACCGCCGCCATCTACCCGTACCCGGGCGGCAATGCCTACGGCGGCACCAAGGCCTTCGTGAGCCAGTTCTCGCTGGGCCTGCGCTCGGACCTGCACGGCACCGGCGTGCGCGTGACTGCGATCGAACCGGGCATGGCCGAAACCGAATTCACCCTGGTGCGCACGCACGGCAACCAGGCCGCGTCGGACCAGTTGTACAAGGGGGCCGACCCGATGACGGCTGCCGACATCGCCGAGCAGGTTTTCTGGGTGGCCACGCTGCCGCCGCACCTGAACATCAACCGCCTGGAACTGATGCCGGTCAGCCAGTCCTTCGCCGGCTTCCAGGTCGCGCGACAGGCCTGACCACCACAGCGGCGGTCGTGCGGACCACGCATTCACAGACAAGGAGACGCAGCGAGATGGAACGCCCCGGACATGCCGTCGCGGCACTGGCCCTGACGGCCGCATTCACCGCCATGCCGGCCGCGGCCAGCAACACCTGCGCCGCGGCCGAAACACAGCTGTTCACCTGCAACACCACCAACGGCAAGCAAGTGCTGCTGTGCGATGCGGGCGATACGCTGCACTACACCTTCGGCAAGCCTGGACGGCCCCCGGAAATGCAGCTGAAGGTGCGCCGCGAAGAGGCCTCCACCTGGCAATGGGAAGGCATCGGGCGGGCGATCTCCTATTCGATCAATGTGCCCAACGGCAACACGGTCTATGACGTGTTCTGGAGCGTGGACCGCATGACCGACGAGCACGAAGTGCAGGCCGGCGTGAACGTGGAGGTCAATGGTCGCCACGTCGCCACCGTGCGCTGCAACGCGGACAGCGTTGAACAGGCGATGGAAGGCGTGGACCTCAAGCCGGCCAGCTGACCCCTCAACGGGCCAGCCTGGCCGGCGATGCCTTCCTGCGCCTCAGTACAGCGACGCCTGCACCGTCACGCCCAGCCAGCGCGGGATGCCCGGCTTGTACGAGTTCCAGGTCAGCGGCACGCCGGTGTCCTGGTCGAACAGGTTCCTGGCCACCAGGCTGATCGCGAAGCGGCCGTCCTGGCGGCCCAGGCCGATCGAGAAATCGGTGGTGCCCAGTGGATCGGTCCTGGCGTACCGCGACAGCAGCGTGTCGGTGTAATAGCTGCTCTGGTAGTTGTAGTTCAGGTTGGACTGCAACGCCCACACCTGCCCCAGCGGGTACGAGAAATCGGCGAACAGGTTGCCACTGACCTTCGGCGCACCCGGCAGGGTCTTGCCGCTGGCGTCGTAGTACGGGCCGGCCGGATTGCCGCCGCCCAGCTCGGCCGGGTTCGGCGCGCGCGGGAACTTGCGGTAGGTCGCGTCCGTGTACGCACCGGAGAAGCGCAGCGTGGTGTACGGGATGCCGAAGTAGGCCACGTCCAGTTCCAGGCCGCGGGTGCGTACCTTGGGCACGTTGCCGAGCGCGGCCACGTAGGCCGGCTTGCCGTCGTTGTTCAGTGCGGTCTGCACTTCGTCGTAGACGAAGGTGTTCTGGATGTAGTCGTCGATGTCCTGCAGGAACACGGTGCCGGCCAGCGAGAGCTTGTCATCGAGCAGCAGCGACTTGAAGCCCAGCTCCCAGGCCTGGGTGGACTCGGCCTTGGCCGGCACCGACTTCCCGCCCAGCGCGGTGGCGCCGACGATCTGGGTGATGCCCGGCTTTTCGCCGTAGCGGTACGAGCCGTACACGGTCAACGCGTCGTTGATGCGGTAGTTCGCGCCGAGCACGCCACTGAACAGCGTCTCCTGGTACTCCGGCGCGGCAACCTCCAGGTAGGAGCTGCCGATGCGGCCGGCGCGGATCGCCTTGGCCGCGGCCACCTGCTGGCGTTGCCTGGTGCTCAGCGCGCCGTAGGTGGCCACGCCGAAGTACTTCTGTGCGACCAGGTCGGCCAGTGCCAGCTGCGCGGCGTTGTTGCCGGCGGCGAGGTTGCCGGATGCATCGTTGGCAAACCCGTTGTAGGTGACGTTGTTGACCTTGGCCGGGTTCAGTTCCCCGGCGAAGCCGTCGGCCAGGATCGCGCTGCCGGCGCGGGTGTTGCGGGTCTCGCGGCTGACACGCAGGCCCGCGTTGACGCTGAAATCGTCGCTGACCTCCCACTTGATGTTGGAGTACGCCGCCAGCGTCTTGTTGTCGTAACGCTCCTTGCGCTGGGTGATCAGCCCGTAGGTGGAGTTGAACAGCAGCAGCCGGCCGGCGGCATCCACCGCGTTGGGCAATGCCGGGTTGATCGGGTCGAGCAGGGCGTACTGTGCGGCGTTGGCGTAGTAGGCGCCGGCATCGGTGCCGTAGCGCTCGGTCTGGCTGTAGTTGGGGAACTTGCCGTGGAAGTAGAAACCGCCGGCACGCAGGCTCAGGCCGTCGCTCAACTGGCTGTCCAGGCGCAGCTCCTGGCTGAGCTGCTCGAAACTGGTCTGGGTGCCGCGCGGGGCACGCAACCACTCAAAGCCGGTATGCGAACCCGCCCCCTGCGAGAAATCATAATCGCGCCAGCCGGTGATCGAGGTCAGCGTGGTGGCGTCACTGAGCTTATAGGCGACGTTGGCGGTAACGCCGGCGGTCTTGTAGGTATTCGGGTACTCGCCGATGGTGTTGACGCGCGGACGGTAGTAGTCATCGATGGTGTAGTTCGGGTTCTGCGCGAACCAGCGCCGCTGCAGCTTGCCGAACACATCCTCGGCGTAGTTCACCTGCCCCGGTTGGCCGGTGACCGGATTGGTCCAGTCGTAGGTGGCCGGCGTCCTGGTGTTGAACCAGAAGCAGTTCTCGCAGATCTCGCGGCCCTTCGGGGTGACATCCACCGACAGATTGGCTTCCAGCCTGTCGTTCGGCGTGAACAGCAGTTGCGCGCGCACGTTGGTGCGGTCGGTATTGCGCCAGCTGTAGTGCGTGTCGTTGGCATTGTCGAACGGACCATCGGTCGCCTCGCGGTTCACGCTCAGGCGGTAGGCCAGCTTCTGGTCGATGATGGCACCACCCACCACCGCGGTGGCGATGGTGGTGTTGCGTTCGCCCAGCGTGATCGCCGCGCGCGCTTCCGGGGTGAAGCTCGGTTTGCGGGTGGTGATCTCCACACGCCCCACGTTGGCCGCGCGACCGCCTTCGGTACCGTTGGGCCCACGCACCACCTGCACCGACTCGATGTCCAGGTAGTTGCTCAACGCGGAGATCGCATTGATGCCGTGACCCACACCGTCCACGCTGACGCCGACGCTGGGTTCCAGCACGCCGGCGCCGGCGGCCCAACCCACGCCACGCACGAAGATCGAGGCGGTGTTCGGGTTCTGCCACGAGGTGCGCACGTTGCCGATGCGATTGACGATGTCGCGGAAGTTGTTGACGTGGAACTTCTCCAGCTCCTCGCCGGTGACCGCCGAGATCGACGCGGCCTGCTGCTTGATCTGCTCGCTCTTGACGATCACCGCATCCAGCAGCGCTGCATCCCCGACGTCCGATGCGGGTATCGGCTCGACCGATGCCTGCGCCGCGGTATTCGGCGGCGCTGCGGTGCCGGCTTCCAGCGGGAGGCCGGCCGCCTGGCGCAGGCGCGCGATCTCGGCCTTCAACTGCGCGTTCTCACGCTGCAGCTGTTCGGCCGATTGCGCATGGGCCTGCGACGGCGACAACACACCGGCCAGCGCAGCGACGATCACGCAGGCAAGCACGGAGCGTGCAGGCAGATGACGGCTGTGCCCCGCGATGACGGGACTGATGGTCTTGCGATGACGCTCGTGCTGGGACTGCATCCGTACACTTCCTCTGATCGGGCTGAGCGACGGATGCTAGGAACTCGTTCACACGCTGAATAATGACCGCATCGCATGAGATCCTGCGCTCGGCGGTATCAGCCAGCAGGAGACGCCGGCGGTAATAACAGCATCGCCATCGGCTATTTCCGCGTATTCAGCGCAACGTGGAAAGTCGGCAGTCATCCGGCCATCCGGCCCGCTGCGGAGTCCTGCCTGTCATGTCCATCGCACGTCCGTTGTTCCTTGCCCTCACCGTGCTGTCCACGACGTTGCTGCTGCCACCGGCATCGGCGGCGCCGTCGAGCACGCCGTTGCGCGACTACCTGGTCGAGAAGAAGGCCGCCATCCAGGCGCAATCGGCGCAGGATGGCGTGCCGACCGCCATCCACACCAAGGTCACCGCCGAAAGCCGCTCGGGCGTGCGCCGCCTGCGCATCGGGCCGACCGGCACCTTCCAGTACCTCAGTGACAGTGGCCGCGACTACGCCGGCTACAACCTGGGCGCGGGCTCGTGGGATTCGCTGGTGGGCGTGCTGTCCAGCGCCATCGCCGACGAGTACCTGGTGCAGGCCGCGGCGGCGAACATCCCGATCGATGGGCTGGACGTGGTGTTCACCAGCATCCCCAAGCGCAAGAGCGCCAACCTGAGCTACCCGAACAACCTTTCCTACGTGGCCTACATCGACTCGCCGGCCACCGATGCGCAGCTGCAGGCGCTCAAGCGCAGCGTCCACGAGCAATCCTCGGCGATCAACCTGGTGACGCAGGCGCAGCCGATCAGCCGCATCGAAGTGGAGTACATCCAGACCCCGGCCACGCGTGACCCGAACCTGCCGCCAGGCCTGCGCGATTTCATCACCCAGGAGAAGCGCCCGGCCGTGCTCG
>NZ_JAYFUH010000132.1:0-2721 GCF_034961085.1 Stenotrophomonas capsici
CAGTGCCACACTGCCCTCATGCGTGGCCGTGGCATTGGCGCCGATGGCAATGGCGTTTTTGACGGTCACACTTGCTGCACGGCCCATGGCGATGGCGTCGTTGCCGGCGGCATTGGCCGAGGTGCCAATGGCAATGGCATCGACACCGCTGGCGCGGGTCTGGTTGGTAATGTTCTGCTTGGTGTCCTCGGTATCAGAGCCACCGGTCAATGCCGATCCCAAGGCAATTGCACGGCTGCCGCTGGCAGTCGATGAGGTGCCAATTGCAGTGGCATCGGTGCCGATTGCGGTGGCATTGGTGCCGAAGGCGGCGGCGCGGGCAGCATTGGCCACGGAGAATGTTCCGAATGAGATCGCCTGGGTTCCGCTTGCATAGGCCGCTGTGCCGTGCGCGATGCTGTTGCGGCCCAGCGCATTGGCGTACGTGCCCGTGGCGAGAGCGCCAACGCTGGAAGCGACGGAGCGGCTGCCAAGTGCCATAGTGCCAAAGTTTCTTGCTTCTGCCATATCACCAAGTGCGACGCTGCTGGCATTCGGTGAACTGCTCGAGATGTTAAGCCCCAAGCCATCCACACGGCGATTTCCGAATGTGCCTATGACCCACGCAGTGGCTTCAGCCTTCGCGTAGTAGCCGATGGCGGTATTGCTGGCGCTGGCGGCGGTTGCGCTGGATCCCGTGCCAAGCTTGGTGGCGTCTGCATATGCCGTAGATGTCGCCAGCAGTGATATGAGGACAGCGGTAAGTGCATTGATGGAGGAACGCTGAGCTCTTCCTGGTTTTGAAGCAATTTTTCCCTTTCCGGAGGCCAGTTCACTGGCTACCATGAAAGCGCCAAGCGTCGAGTTCCACACAAGCTTGTAGATGAGGTTCATGAGGTTTTATTCCTGATTTTCCGCAGGATGGGTGCCCTTGCCTGCGTCTGCGAATGAGTGCCGTCGTCGGCACTTGCCAGTACGGGTCGTAGGTGTCGCGCGCAGGATGTTTCCGATGTCTTGCGGCTTGATGCGCAAGATAGAGAGCAGAACAGATGCCCTGAATAGGCCAAGTCCTAAAGCGGTCACGCTGACGTCGGACTCGGGAGAGATGTGCTTTTCCCAGCACTAAACCGCCTTCATTGCTTCGTGCACAGGGCATCGGTTGCAGAGACTGCGTCCCAACGGATATCCGCGGTGTGTGTTGCCTGCCGGGTGCGGCGGCCCTGCGCGCCGTTGCATGTTGGTGCAGGGAAGGCTCGTCCGCAGGGTCAGGCTTCGGCCGCGATGACCACATTGGTTTGATTGCAACGAACGCGTCCAGGCAAGACGGCGTTCTTACGGTAGCTGCGTAGAGTGGCCGCCGGCTGCAGCCATGGCGGTCTGCGCAGGGGCAGGAGAGCGACGTGGTCAGGGCAACGGGCAAGCGACAGTGGCGTCGCCAGACGAAGGGGGGGATGCAGCCGCGCCGGGGAGGCGTGCGCTTCATGCTGCTGGCGGCCCTGTTGTGCCCGGGGATGGCAACGAACGTGCTGGCACAGCATCGTGCTTACAACGTACCGGTCAGCGTGCCCGCGACCGAGGTGCCGCAGCGGGAAGCCGAACGCCGGCAACTGTTCCAGCAGGTGCTGGACAACCCGGCCGACCTGGAGGCCGGGTTTGCCTATGCGGTGCTGTCCACGCGCCTGGGCGACTACGAAGCCGCCATCGCCACCTATGAGCGCATGCTGATCGAGCGGCCGGGTACGCCGCGGCTGCAGCTGGAACTGGCCGCGCTGTACTTCCGCCTGGGGGCCTATCCGCGCGCGCGCCAGCTGTTCGAGAAGGTGCAGGCGTTGCCGGAAACGCCGGATGCGGTGCAGCGCCGGATCCGCGGCTACATGGCGGTGATCGACGGCGAGCAGAAGCGCGAAGGTGGCTTCTCCGGTCGGGTCAGCCTCGGCGCACGGGTGGAAAGCAATGCCAACGGTGCGCCGGACCGGCATGCGATCAGCCTCAACGGCCTGGACTTCGAGCTCAGCCCGGACTCGCGCGCGGCCGGTGATGCCAGCGGCCAATTCGGCCTGCAACTGCGCTACCGGCTGCCACTGTCGGCGCAGGGCGACGTGTTCGACACACGCCTTGCCACGGCCTCCAACCGTTATCGCGACCTGCATGGGTTGGACAGCGACGTGGCCGAGCTGCAGGTTGGGCCGGAGATCTCGCTCAACCGCTGGGGCATGCGCAACGGCCGCGTGGCCATTGCCGCATTGCTCGGCCAGACCTGGCTGGATGATGCGCGCTACATGCATGCCGCCGGCCTGGCGCTGGGGTTCCGCAGGCCGGTCGGGCGTGAGGCTGCCATCGCCGCGAATCTGGACTGGCGCGACGAGCGTTATACCCCGGCCCCGGCGATGGCCAGTGCGCGCGGTTACTCCGGCGATCGCTACCGCGCCAGCTTCACTTACAGCCGGCAGCTGGATGACGACTGGCAACTGCTGCTGAGTCCCGGCGTGGAGCGGCGCGAAGCGGCCGTGGACGCCAACAGCCATTGGGAGCCGCGCTTCAACACCGCGGTGAACTACCGCTTCCCGGCGCTGCTGGGCAGCCGTAGCCAGCCATGGTTGTTGGCGGTGAGCGCGCAGCTGGCGCGACGCCGGAACGATGCGCCACTGCGTGCGGTTGACCGGCAGGCCAGCCAGCGCGGCAACGACCTGGTGCTGCAGGCCATGCAGACGATCCCGCTGCGCCGTGGCACCGACCTGCAGG
>NZ_JAYFUH010000133.1:0-2431 GCF_034961085.1 Stenotrophomonas capsici
CTTCCAGGCACCCTATGCGGCCACCAAGACCCTCGCCGAGCAGGAAGTGCTGGCCGCCAACGGTGCCGAGCTGGCCACCGTGGCATTGCGTCCGCGCCTGATCTGGGGCCCGGGCGACAACCAGTTGGTGCCGCGCCTGGCCGAGCGTGCCCGCGCCGGCCGGTTACGCTTCGTCGGCGATGGCAGCAACAAGGTCGATACCACGTTCATCGACAACGCCGCGCAGGCGCACTTCGATGCCTTCGATCACCTGGTGGTCGGCGCGGCCTGCGCCGGCAAGGCCTACTTCATCTCCAACGGTGAGCCGCTGGAGATGCGCGTGCTGCTCAACAAGCTGCTGGCCGCGGTCGATGCACCGCCGGTGACCAAGACCGTTTCGTTCAAGACCGCCTACCGCATCGGCGCGGTGTGCGAGCGGCTGTGGCCGCTGCTGCGGCTGCGCGGCGAGCCGCCGATGACGCGCTTCCTGGCCGAACAGCTGTGCACGCCGCATTGGTATTCGATGGAACCGGCGCGCCGCGATTTCGGCTATGTCCCGCAGGTGAGCATCGCCGAAGGCCTGCGCCGCCTGGCGGCCGGTCGCTGAAGCGCAGGGTCGTCATCCGGCGCTCACGCCTCCATCACCGTCTGACCACCGCCTCTTGTCCAGCATGGACCCTGTTTTCATATACAGGAGGTCGCCATGCTTCATTACGCCGTCGTCTTCTTCGTGATCGCCATCATCGCCGCGTTGCTGGGCTTCAGTGGCATCGCCGGTGCGGCGAGCAACATCGCCTGGATCCTGTTCGTGGTGTTCCTGATCCTTGCGGTGATCTCGCTGTTCCGCAAGAAGGGCTGAACCGCTTGAACCACAACGGCCCGCCCGGGTGTCCCCGGGCGGGCCGTTGCGTTTGCCGCCGGGCGCCGGTCAGGGCGCGAGCGGGCACGCGAAGTAGGTCACCGTCTTGCCATTGTCCAGGCGGGCTTCGCCCACCGGCCTGAAGCCGAGCTGCTGGTGGAAGGCCACGGAAGCGGGATTGGGCGGATCGGCGTTGATCTCGCAGACCAGGCAATCATGGCCATGCAGGCGTGCGTGCGCGGCCAACGCGGCGTACAGCTGCCGTGCAAGCCCCTTGCCGCGCGCCCGCGCGTCGACCACCACGCGGTCGATGTAGACGAAGCGCCGGTAGCGCGCCGACAGCCAGGCGAAGTTGGGGTTGTCGTAGTCGGCGTCCTGGTCCAGCGCGATCAGCAGCGCCTGCGCATCGGCGCAGGTGCGGGCGAAGAATGCCTGCCGCAGCAGCCGTGCGAAGGCCGCCGGCTCCTGCCAGGACAGCTCCTGCGCGTGGGCGTTGTTCAACGCCAGCAGTGCCGGCAGGTCGTCGCCGGTGATCGCGCGGGGCGCGTCACCGGCGGCAGGCGCTGGGTTCATGGCGTGGAGGTGATCGAGCTGGACAGCGCCTTGTCGGCGGCATGGCGCTCCAGCGCCAGCTCGACCAGGCGGGTGATCAGCGCGGTGTAATCCAGGCCGGAGGCGCCCCACAGCTTGGGATACATGCTGATCCGGGTGAAGCCGGGCAGGGTGTTGATCTCGTTGATGACCACCTCGCCGGCCTCGGTGAGGAACACGTCCACGCGCGCCATGCCGGCGCACTCCAGCGCCTGGTAGGCGCGGATGGCGATCTGGCGGATACGCTGCTGGGCGTCGTCGCTGATGTCGGCCGGGATCACCGTTTCGGCGCCGTTGGCGCTGATGTACTTGGTGTCATAGGCGTAGAAGTCGTCGTGCACCACCACTTCGCCGCAGACACTGGCCTCGGGGTGGTCGTTGCCGAGCACCGCGCATTCGATCTCGCGGCCGACGATGGCCGATTCCACCAGCACCTTGTGGTCGAAGGACAGCGCCAGCGCCATGGCGGTGGCGAACTCCCCGGCATTGCGCACCTTGCTCACGCCGACCGACGAGCCCTGGTTGGCGGGCTTGACGAACAGCGGCGTGCCCAACTGCGCGACCAGCGTGGCGTAGTCGGCGCCGGCGGCGGTGCTGCGGTTGAAGCAGGCAAACGGGGCGACGGCCAGGCCGGCGTCGCGCAGCAGGCGCTTGGTCACGTCCTTGTCCATCGCCGCGGCCGAACCCAGCACGCCGGAACCGACGAACGGCAGGTTGGCCATGCGCAGCAGGCCCTGCAGCGAGCCATCCTCGCCCAGGGTGCCGTGCACGATCGGGAACACCACGTCGATCTGCTGCAGCGCCGAGGCCGGGTCGCTGGGTACCAGCTGCGCCTGCTCGCGGCCCGGAAGCACCGCCACGGCATTGCCGGAACGGTTCAGCGCGATCCGCGCCGGGTCGTTGGCGTTGAGCAGGAACTGCTGCGGGTCGCTGACGTGCCAATGGCCCTGCTTGTCGATGCCGATCAGGCTGACATCGAACCGCTCCTTGTCCAGCGCGTCG
>NZ_JAYFUH010000134.1:0-3482 GCF_034961085.1 Stenotrophomonas capsici
CGCCTGCCTGCCTCGGACGGCCACCGTCTCGGCGTGGCACAGGGCTTCCGCGCACAGAGCTACGTGCTGGCGCTGGAGATGGCACTGGAACACCTGGGCTGCAACGAGGCCGGCAACCGCGTGCATGTGGGCACCTGAAACCCGCAGGAGTGGCCTCCGCCGCGAAGCCATTGATACATGACGTCGTTCTTCAACATGCAGTTGCATACGTCCTGTACGCATCACCAGTGCCTGCTTCGCGGCCAAGGCCGCTCCTGCCTGGCTGGACGGACATCGCCGATGGACACCATGGAGCTGAACCACGGGCACCACTACCTGGCCGGCTACGAAATCTACGTGGACGGCCACCCCTTCTGGTGGGGGCACCTTGCACTGCGCATCGACATCGCAGACCCGCTGCTGCACGACCCGCAGGGGGTGCTGGATCGGCTGTGTGCGATGGCCGCGCAACGCCATGACGTGGCCGCCTCGCAGGTGCGGCTGAAGATGATCAGCCGGTTGTAGGCCGCTCCCGTGACGGCGCCGCATGCACGAACGGCAGGGTTTCCCCTGCCGTTCGTCGTTTCAATCAAACCACTGTGATGCCGCGATCACTTCAGGCCGCGGTTGTGCAGCAGCGGCTCCACGCTCGGGTCCTTGCCGCGGAAGTCGCGGTAGGCCGTGGCCAGGTCGCGGGTGTTGCCGATGGACAGGATCTTGTCGCGGAACACCTGGCCGTTCTCACGGGTCAGGCCACCGTTTTCCTTGAACCACTCGAAGGCGTCATGGTCGATCATCTCCGCCCAGAAGTAGGCGTAGTAACCGGCCGAGTAACCGCCACCCCAGATGTGGTCGAAGTAGCTGCTGCGGTAACGCGGCGGCACCTGCGCCAGGTCCACCTTGTAACGCTTGAGCGCATCGGCCTCGAACGTGTCCACGTCCTGCTGCGGGGCATCGGCCGCCTGCGTGTGCCAGGCCAGGTCCAGCAGCGCCGCCGACAGGTATTCGGTGGTCATGTAGCCCTGGTTGAAGGTCTTGGCCTTGGCGATCTTGTCCACCAGCGCCTGCGGCATCGCTTCCTTGCTCTGGTAGTGCTTGGCGTAGTTGGCGAATACCTTCGGGTCCGACGCCCAGTGCTCGTTGAACTGCGAGGGGAACTCGACGAAGTCGCGCGGCACCGCGGTGCCGGCCACGCTCGGGTACCTGGTGTTGGAGAACATGCCATGCAGGGCGTGGCCGAACTCGTGGAACATCGTGGTCACGTCGTCCCAGCTCAGCAGCGCCGGCTGGCCGGCGGCGGGCTTGGTGAAGTTGCACACGTTGTAGACCACCGGCTTGCTGCCGGTCAGGCCGTTCTGCTCGACGAACACGTCCATCCACGCGCCGCCGGACTTGCTGTCACGCTTGAAGTAATCGGCGTAGAACAGCGCCAGCGGCTTGCCGTCGGCGTCGCTGACCTCGAACACGCGCACGTCCGGGTTGTACACCGGCAGGTCCTTGCGCTCCTTGAAGGTCAGGCCGTACAGCTGGTTGGCGGCATAGAAGACGCCGTTCTGCAGCACGTTGTCCAGCTCGAAGTACGGCTTGATCTGCGACTCGTCCAGGTCGTACTTGGCCTTGCGCACCTGCTCGGCGTAGAAGTCCCAGTCCGAGGCGGCGGCCTTGAAGCCACCCTTCTGCGCGTCGATCACCTGCTGGATCTCGGCCAGTTCACCCCGCGCCTTGGCGGTGGCCGCCGGCACGGTGTCGGTCAGCAGCTTCAGCGCGTTGGCCGGGTTCTGCGCCATCTGGTCGGTCAGGTTGTAGGCGGCGTAGTTCGGGAAGCCAAGCAGCTTGGCCTTGGCCGCGCGCAGCTGGGCCAGGCGCTGGATGATGCGGCGGGTGTCGTTGGCGTCACCGTGCTCGGTGCGGGTCTCGGAGGCTTCCAGCACCTTGGCGCGCACGTCGCGGTCCTGCAGCGACATCAACGCCGGCTGCTGGGTGGTGTTCTGCAGGCTCAGCACCCACTTGCCGTCGAGCTTGCGCTCCTTGGCGGTACCTTCGGCGGCGGCGATGTCGGCTTCGGACAGGCCGGCCAGCTGCGCCTTGTCATCCAGGGTCACCGCGCCGGCGGCGGTGGCCGCCACCAGCTTGTTGTGGAAGTCGTTGGAGAGCGTGGCTTCCTCGGCGTTGTACTGCTTCAGGGTTTCCTTGTCGGCGTCGTTGAGTTCGGCGCCGGCCTTGACGAAGCCCTTGTAGGTCTCCTCGACCACGCGCAGCTGCTCGGCGTCGAGCCCGGCGCTGGCGCGTGCGTCGTATACCGCCTTCACGCGCGCGAAGAGCTTGGCATCGAGATAGATGGCATCGCTGTGCGCGGCCAGCTTCGGCACCACGTCTTCCTGGATCTTCTGGCGCTCGGGGTTGGTATCGGCCTGCACCACGCTGAAGAACACGCGGCTGACGCGGTCCAGGATTTCACCGGACTGCTCCATCGGCAGCAGCGTGTTGTCGAAGGTGGCCGGCTGGGTGTTGTCGGTGATCTGCTTGATCTGCGCCAGGTGCTGGCGCATGCCTTCCTCGAAGGCCGGCAGGTAGTCACTGTCCTTGATCTTGTCGAACGCCGGTGCCTGGAACGGCAGGCTGCTGGCGGTCATGAACGGGTTGGTCGAGGCGTCGGCCGGCTGGCCGGCCTGGGCGGGGGCGTTGGCGCTCACGGGGGTGGTGGACTCCTTGCCGGAACAGGCCGCCAGCGCAAGGCTGATGGCAGCGGCCAGAACTACGGTACGCGACATGAAACGGCTCCTTGGGAACGGGCTTCGAACAGCCCATCACCCTACTCCGATCACCGGTTTCCAGCATGTGCCGATGGTGGCGCCTTGGGCCTGGCCGGCCCCGTCGCGCGGCCGCTCAGGTAGTGCCGCGGTTGCGGCCCTGCCACGGCCGGTACCAGGCGCGGATGGCCGCCATGTCGGCCACGTCGTCACCGCTGGTGTGGAACGGCGGGCCGAAGCCGATCACCCGTTCGGTGTAGTGGAAATAGGCCGGGATCACCGGCACCTGGGCGGTGCGCGCGATGCGCAGGAAACCGGTCTTCCACTCCTTGACCGGCTTGCGCGTGCCTTCCGGGGCCAGCGCGAACCAGATCCGGTCGCTGCCCTGGATCATCGCCACCGCCTGCCCGACCGTGCCCTGCGGCGAGCTGCGGTCCAACGGCACCACGCCCAGCCCGCGCAGCACGCTGCCCAGCGGCCACCAGAACAGCTTGTCCTTGCCCAGGATGCGCGCTTCCACGCCCAGCGCCATCTTGGCCGCCAGCCCCCACAGCCCGTCCCAGTTGGAGGTATGCGGCGCGGCGATCACCACCGCCTTGGACAGGTCCGGGATCGGGCCGCGGATGCGCCAGCCGCCCAGGCGCAGCACGGTGCGCCCCAGCCAACGGACGAACGCATTGGGTTTGACCCTGGGCACATTGGACGGAATGACGGGCACCACGGGCTCGGAATGGCTCAAGTACTACTCCCAAT
>NZ_JAYFUH010000135.1:0-5010 GCF_034961085.1 Stenotrophomonas capsici
GGCACCGGCAGGCACGTGGCCTGTGACCTGTACGAAACCACCGATTGGGCCATGCTTGGCATGGGCGCGCGGCGGATGCAGGCCGTCGAGCCCGCCGCGGCGGATGACGCACCGGCACAGGCCGGCAACCGCACGTCCCATCGCAAGTAAACTCCGCCCGCCAGCCCGTCGGCAGCCCGCACCCGAGTACCCACATGAACGATTTCGACCGCGTACGCGACTACCTCACCGGCCTGCAGGACCGCATCTGCGCCGCCATCGAGCAGGCCGACGGCCAAGCCCACTTCATCGAGGACCGCTGGCAACGCGCCGAGGGCGGCGGTGGGCGCACGCGCGTGCTGCGCGAAGGCGCGGTGTTCGAGCAGGCCGGCATCGGCTTTTCCGACGTGGCCGGCACCCGCCTGCCGCCGTCTGCCTCGGCCAACCGCCCGGAGCTGGCTGGCGCCTCGTGGCGCGCCTGCGGGGTGTCGCTGGTGTTCCACCCGCGCAACCCGTACCTGCCCACCACGCATGCCAACGTGCGCTACTTCCAGGCCGAACGCGATGGCGAGAAAGTCGCCGCCTGGTTCGGCGGTGGCTTCGACCTGACCCCGTTCTATCCGTTCGACGAGGACGTGCGGCAATGGCACGGCGTGGCCCGTGATCTGTGCGCGCCCTATGGCGACACCCGTTACGCCGAGCACAAGCGCTGGTGCGACGAGTATTTCTTCATCAAGCACCGCAACGAGACGCGCGGCGTGGGCGGGCTGTTCTTCGACGACCTGCACGCCGATTTCGACACCGACTTCGCCTACCTGCGTGCGGTCGGGGACGGCTTCCTCGATGCTTACCTGCCGATCGTCGAACGCCGCAGGGACACGCCGTACGGCGAACGCGAACGCGAGTTCCAGCTGTATCGCCGTGGCCGCTACGTCGAGTTCAACCTGGTCTACGACCGTGGCACGCTGTTCGGCCTGCAGAGCGGCGGCCGCAGCGAGAGCATCCTGATGAGCCTGCCCCCGCGCGTGCGCTGGGAGTACGGTTTCCAGCCAGAGACCGGCAGCGACGAGGCACGCCTGGCCGAGTACCTGGTCCCGCGCGACTGGCTGGCCGGCTGAGGCTGCGGGGAGCACGCTCCGACGGCGCGTGCGGCGCGAACATCAACCGCACCCCTCCCCAGCCCTCCCCTGCTGCGTATGGGAGGGGGCGGTTCGATGCGATCGATCAGATCACCGCACAACCTGCTTCTACCCCCTCCCTTGCGTAGCAGGGGAGGGCCGGGGAGGGATCGCTTCTGCTTCTGCTTCTGCTTCTGCTTCTGCTTCTGCTTCTGCTCCTGCTCCTGCTTCTGCATCCATCTCCCCCCATCAACGCACCACCTCAGGTCTTGCGCAGGAAGGTGATGTGCCCATTGATCTCCAGCAGCGCCAGGTCCACCTCGTCGATGTTCTCGCAGCCGGCATCACGCATGGCCCGCGCGAAGTCCGCCTTGCTCACCAGCTCGCGCTGCAACACCCTGTGCAGCACCTGCCCATGCCGGGCCAGTACCACCGGCTCGCCATCGATCACGCGCTCCACCGCCGGGCTGCGGGTGGTCACCCAACCCACGAAGTAATTGAGCACGATCAACGTCGCGGCCAGGATCAACCCACCGCCCAGCGACGTGTCCTGCCCCAGCAAGGCATTCTGCACCGCGTTGCCGAGCAGGATCAGCAGCAGCATGTCGAACGGGGTGAACTGCCCCAGCGCGCGCTTGCCGGCCACCCGCACCATCGTCAACACGACCACATACACCACCACCGCGCGCAGGATGAACTCCCACCACGGCATCGACAGCGCGAACAGGTCCGGCATTCCTCGTCTCCCGACTATGCGTCGCCCCCATGCTCGGGCGATGCCCATCAACACGGTGCGACGACCGGCGCCGGAGCAGGCCGGCGGTTCCAGGATCGCCAAAAAAGAAGCCCCGCCGACCAGGGGGGGGTCGACGGGGCCGGGGAGCGGGTATTTGGGGAGGAATCCCCGCTCCGAGATCTGCTCCAGGGGATGGGAGAGATCCGCGACAGGTATTGCGCCTGTCGACGGCTATATCACCACTACGAACCTTGACGGTTCGTGAAGAATCCAAGCCTTTTCAAAACAAATTAAGGATGGATTCATCGCATTGACGCCAAACGGTTTTTTGAATGCGCAGGGATATAACGAAGTGTTTCAATTGAATCGAGATTCGAGTTAATAATTTGGAAAATTAGTGCGCTTCGTCCCAGTTTTCCCCGATACCGGTATCCACCACCAGCGGCACACGCAAATTCGCCGCCGCTGACATCCGGGCCTCCACTTCGGCCTGAAGTGTCTGGATGAATGCGCTGTCCGCCTCGAACACCAGTTCATCGTGCACCTGCAGGATCATCCTGGCGCGGTCGGCATGGTCGGCCAGCCAGCCATCCACGCTGACCATCGCACGCTTGATGATGTCCGCTGCGGTGCCCTGCATCGGGGCGTTGATCGCCGCACGCTCGGCACCGGCACGCAGGCCCTGGTTGCGGGCGTGGATGTCGTTGAGGTACAGCCGGCGGCCAAACAGCGTCTCCACGTAGCCCTGCTCGCGTGCCTGCACGCGCATGCGCTCCATGAAGTCGCGCACCGCCGGGTAACGGCTGAAGTACAGCGCCACGTAGTCCTGCGCCTGGCCACGGTCGATGCCCAGGTTCTTGGCCAGGCCGAACGCGCTCATGCCGTACATCAGGCCGAAATTGATCGCCTTGGCGGCGCGGCGCTCGTTCGGCGTCACCTCCTCCAGCGCGCGCCCGAACACCTCGGCGGCGGTGGCGCGGTGCACGTCGGCGCCCTGCTCGAAGGCACGGATCAGGCCCGGGTCCTCGGACAGGTGGGCCATGATCCGCAGCTCGATCTGCGAGTAGTCGCAGGCCATCAGCTTGCGCCCCGGCGGGGCGACGAAGGCCTGGCGGATGCGGCGGCCATCCTCGGTGCGGATCGGGATGTTCTGCAGGTTCGGGTCGGACGAGGACAGCCGCCCGGTCGCCGCGCCGGACTGGTGGTAACTGGTGTGCACGCGGCCGGTGTCCGGGTTGACCATCTCCGGCAGCTTGTCGGTATAGGTACTGCGCAGCTTGGCCAGCCCGCGGTACTCCAGGATCACGCGCGGCAGCTCGTGCTGCTCGGCGATCGCCTCCAGCGCCTCCTCGTTGGTGCTGGGCTGGCCCTTGGGCGTCTTCACCAGCGCCGGCAGGCCCAGTTCGTCGAACAACACCGCCTGCAGCTGCTTGGGCGAGTCCAGGTTGAAGGTGTGCCCGGCCAGCTCGGTGGCTTTCTGCTGGGCGGCCAGCATGCGCGCGGACAGGTCGCTGCTCTGCCGCTTCAGCTCGGCCGCGTCGATCGCCACGCCATTGGCCTCGATGCGCGCCAGCACCGGTACCAGCGGCATCTCGATCTCGCGGTACACCTTTTCCAGCGACGGCTCGGCCGCCAGCTGCGCCGACAGCACGCGGTGCAGGCGCAGGGTGATGTCCGCGTCCTCGGCCGCATAGGCGCTGGCCTCGTCGATGCCCACCTGCGAGAACGGGATCTGCTTGGCGCCCTTGCCGGCGACCTCCTCGAACTTGGTGGTGGTGTAACCCAGGTAGCGCTGTGCCAGCGAATCCATGTCGTGGCGGGTGGCGGTGGAATTGAGCACGAAGCTTTCCAGCATGGTGTCGTCGGCATAGCCGCGCACCTGGATGCCATGCCTGCGCAGCACGTGGATGTCGTACTTGCCGTGCTGGCCGAGCTTCTTCCTGCCTGCGTCCTCGAGCAGCGGACGCAGCGCATCGAGCACCTGCTGCATCGGCAGCTGCGCCGGCGCGCCCGGGTAGTCGTGGCCAACCGGGATATAGGCGCCCTTGCCCGGTTCCACGGCCAGGCTGATCCCGACCAGGTTGGCGCGCATCGCATCCAGCGCGTCGGTTTCGGTATCGAAGGCGAACTCCTCGGCACCCTGCAGGCGTTCCACCCAGGCCTGCAGCTGCCCGGCGGTCAGCACGGTCTCGTACTCGCCCTTGGCCGCCAGCGCCGGGTCGGTGCCGGCGGCCGGCGCCGTGTCACCGGCCTTGGCGTAACCGGCGGCGGTGCCACGCAGGCTGACCTTGGCATCGTCGGCGGCGGCCGGGGCGGCCACGCCACCGAGCTCACGCAGCGCCTGGGTGAAGCCATAACGCGCGTACAGCGCGCGCAGGCTGTCCGCGTCCTGCTCGCGCAGCTGCAGGTCGCGCGGGCCCTGTTCCAGTGCCACGTCGGTACGGATGGTGACCAGCGCGCGGTTGAGCGGCAGGCGCGGCAACGCGGCGCGCAGGTTCTCGCCGATCTTGCCCTTCATGGTCGGGGCGGCGGCGATCACGCCGTCCAGGTCGTTGTATTCGGCCAGCCACTTGGCGGCGGTCTTGGGGCCGCACTTCTCCACGCCGGGCACGTTGTCCACGGTGTCGCCCATCAGCGCCAGGTAATCGACGATCTGGTCGGCGCGCACGCCGAACTTGTCCATCACCGCCGCATCGGAATCGGTGCGGCTGCCGGTCATGGTGTTGACCAGCACCACGCCCGGGCGCACCAGCTGGGCGAAATCCTTGTCGCCGGTGGAGATGGTCACTTCCAGCCCGTCCCTGGCCGCGGCCAGCGCCAGCGTGCCGATCACGTCGTCGGCTTCCACACCTTCCACGCGCAGGATGTCGATGCCCAGCGCCTGCACGATGTCGCACATCGGCTGTACCTGCGCGCGCAGGTCGTCGGGCATCGGCGGACGATTGGCCTTGTACTCGGCGTACATCTCGTCACGGAAGGTCTTGCCCGGTGCGTCGACCACGAAGGCGACGTACTCGGGCTTTTCCTTCAGCGTGGCACGCAGCATGTTGACCACGCCGAACAGCGCCCCGGTGGGCTCGCCGGCGGCGTTGGACAGCGGCGGGAGCGCGTGGAACGCGCGGTACAGGTAACTGGAACCGTCAATCAGGACTAATCTGCTCATGTGCCGATTCTACG
>NZ_JAYFUH010000136.1:0-5844 GCF_034961085.1 Stenotrophomonas capsici
CCCGTGCAACCTGTGCGGCAGCCAGGAGAACCTGCAGCGCAAGCAGGTCGGGCTGATGATGAAACAATGGGAGAAGGACCACCCCGGCCGCATCGAGCAGATCGCGCGCGCGCTGGGCGATGTCCGGCCCTCGCAGCTGGCCGACCCGCGGCTGTTCGACTTCATGGCGCTGGGGCGCCGCGACGAAGCCCCGCTGCCGGACGCGCATGCGTGGCTTGCCGGCGGCGAGCAGGGTCCGGAGCCCGCGGACCCCTGATCCCCTGATGCCCCGCAGGTCGGGCCTGGTCCGGCCCCGCCGCCGTCTGTTGCATTCCCGTTTTCCCTCTTTCCTTTTCCGGCTTCCAATTCATGTTTTTCAAGAACCTGACGCTGTTCCGCTTCCCCACTTCCATTGATTTCTCCGAAGTCGACACGCTGTTGCCGCACGTGGTGCTCAAGCCGGTCGGCGCGCTGGAAATGACCTCGCGCGGCTTCATCTCGCCGTTCGGCCGTGACGAGAAGAACGTGTTCTCGCACCGCATCGGCGATGCGCTGTGGCTGACCGTCGGCGGCGAGGAGAAGATCCTGCCGAGCGTGGTGGTCAACGACCTGCTGGCGCGCAAGCTGGAGGAGATCGAGGAGAAGGAAGGCCGCAAGCCCGGTGGCCGCGAGCGCAAGCGCATGAAGGACGACCTGCTGCACGAGCTGCTGCCGCGTGCCTTCGTCAAGAGCTCGCGCACCGATGCCTTGCTGGACCTGGAGCACGGCTACGTCGCGGTGGACAGCTCCAGCCGCAAGACCGGCGAGAACGTGATGAGCGACATCCGCGGCATGCTCGGCAGCTTCCCGGCGATGCCGCTGAACGCCGAAGTGGCGCCGCGTTCGATCCTGACCGCGTGGATCGCCGGTGAGCCGCTGCCCGAGGGCCTGAGCCTGGGCGAAGAGTGCGAGATGAAGGACCCGGTGGAGGGGGGCGCGGTGGTCAAGTGCCAGCACCAGGAACTGCGCTGCGACGAGATCGACAAGCACCTGGACGCCGGCAAGCAGGTCACCAAGCTGGCGCTGGTGTTCGAGGACAACCTGTCCTTCGTGCTCGGCGACGACCTGATCGTGCGCAAGCTCAAGTTCCTGGACGGTGCGCTGGACCAGCTCGAGCACATCGACGAGGACGGCCGCCGTGCCGAGCTGGATGCGCGCTTCGCGCTGCAGAGCGGTGAAATCCGCCGCCTGTTCCTGCTGCTGGAAAAGGCGTTCAAGCTGAGCAAGGCCGACAGCTGAACCGGAACCGGCGTCGTCCCGGCGCGGTAACCCGGCCGGGTCTATGCTGTGGCCATGGCCCGCCTGCTTCGCCGTCTGATCGCCCCCACCGCGCCGGGTATCCAGCGCGACACGGTGCGCCTGCGCCTGGATGACGCGGCCGAGATCGAGGTGCTGCGCGTGCGCGACCCGCGTGCGCGCCGGCTCAAGCTCAGCGTGGATGAACGTGGCGCGCGCTTGACCTTGCCCACGCGCGCGAGCCTGGTCTCCGGCGAGCGTTTCCTGCAGGCCAACCGGCAATGGCTGCAGCAGCAGTTGGCGCGTTTCAGCGACGATGGCCTGCTGGCGCCGCCACTGTTGCTGCGCGAGCCCGGCGTGCTGCCGCTGCGTGGTGCATTGCTGCCGGTGCATTGGGAAGACGGGCGCTTCACCCGCATCGAAGTGGACGAGGCCGGGGCGCATATCCAGCTGTCCGCGCGTGCCGGGGAAGCGGCCTTGCGTCGTGCATTGCGCGAGTTCTACGAAGCCCAGACCCGCGCCGACGTCGGCCAGTGGCTGCCGAAGTACCTGCCGGGGCTGGCGCGCGCGCCGGCGCGGCTGCGGCTGAAGGTGATGTCCTCGCAATGGGGCTCGCTGGCGCCGGACGGTTCGATGGCGCTGGACCTGGCGCTGGTGCTGGGCCGGCCCTCGGCCTTCGAGTACGTGCTGGTGCACGAGCTCTGCCACCTGCTTCAGGCCAACCACTCGCCGGCGTTCTGGGCCGAGGTCCAGGCGCGCTTCCCGCACTGGGAGCAGGAGCGCGATTACCTGCGGCTGGAAGGGCGGCGCTTGAAGGGCACGCTGCACCAGTTGTTGCAGGTACGGGCGTAGGGGCGAAGGCGAAGGGCTTACCCCTCCCCAACCCTCCCCTGCTGCGCAAGGGAGGGGGTGGTCCACGCGATGTGACAGATGGCAGCCATGCTGCTTCTACCCCCTCCCGTGCGCAGCAGGGGAGGGTTGGGGAGGGGTGCTTTGGGGGCTTTCCCGATAAACCCCGGGAGCCCGTACGCCCTCCCGGCTCCCACGCTTCGTACCGGCGCGTGGGTCAGGCAATACGCCGCTGCGGGGACCGCCCGCGCACCTCGCCGGCATCCGCATAGCGGAACACCGACACCGCGCCGGCCAATGCCTCGGCCTGCTGCTCCATCGAACGCGCCGCCGCGCTGGCTTCCTCCACCAGCGCCGCGTTCTGCTGGGTGGTCTCGTCCATCTGGGTCACGGTGTGGTTGACCTGCTCGATGCCCACGCTCTGCTCCTGCGATGCGGCGGCGATGCGCGCCATCAGGTCGGTGACCTCCTTCACCGCGGTGACGATCTCGTCCATCGTGCTGCCGGCCTGGGTGACCAGGCGGGCGCCGTCGTCCACCTTGCCCATCGAATCCTCGATCAGGCCCTTGATCTCGCGCGCGGCGGTGGCCGAGCGCTGTGCCAGCGAGCGCACCTCCGAAGCGACCACGGCGAAACCACGGCCCTGGTCGCCGGCGCGCGCCGCTTCCACCGCGGCGTTCAGCGCCAGGATGTTGGTCTGGAAGGCAATGCCGTCGATCACCGAGATGATCTCGGCGATCCGATGCGAAGCCTGCTCGATGGCCTGCATGGTGCTGACCACCTGGCCGACCACTTGGCCGCCGCGCTCGGCCACGCCGGCCGCGCCGATCGCCAGCCGGTTGGCATCGCGGGCGGATTCGGCGTTCTCGCGCACGGTCGAGGTCAGCTCCTCCATCGAGGCGGCGGTTTCCTCCAGGCTGGCCGCCTGTTGCTCGGTGCGCCGGGACAGGTCGTCGTTGCCGCTGGCGATCTCGCCGGCGGCGACGGTGATGGCCTGCGAGCAGTGCTTGATCTGGTCGATGATCGCCGCCAGCCGCTCGGCGGTCAGGTTGGCATCGTTCTTCATCGCCTCGAAGTCACCGGCATGCTCGCCGGTGATGCGGTGGTCCAGGTCGCCTTCGGCCAGGGCGGCCAGCATCGCGCGGACCTGGCCGGTGGTGCCGGCCAGCGTGTCCAGCAGCTGGTTGATGCCCAGCGTCAGGGTCTGGATGAAGCCGGCCTCGGCCACCGGCTGCAGGCGCTTGCCCAGGTCGCCGGCGTTGGCCGCGGCGACGATGCCGGCCACGCTGTTCTCCAGCTGCAGCTCCTGGGTGCGGTCGTGCCACTCCACCGCGAAGCCGCTGCGGCTGCCGTCGGCGTTGAACACCGGCGTGACCACCTGGCTGAAATGCACGCCGCCGATCTGGATGCGGCCGTTGTGGGGCTGCCGCAGCTGGTCGAGGATGCCGCGGATGCGCGCCGGGTTGGCGTGGAAGCGGTGGATGCTGCTGCCCACCAGCGTGTCCACGTCGAAATCCGGGAAGGCCTTGCGCAGGGTGTCCTGCTGGTTGCGCAGCAGCGCCACCACCGAGCGGTTCACGTAGCGGATGATGTGGTCGTTGTCGGCGATCATCATGCCGGTGCGCGAGGTGTCCAGCGACGCGCGGATCTGCGCGTTCTCCTGGTGCATGGCCTGCTCCTGCTGCCAGCGCTGCTGCACGCGTGCCTGCAGCGCCGCCACGCTGGCGGCCAGCGTGCGTGTGGTGCCAATGCCAGTGCCGTCGCCGGCAACCGCATCCAGCTGCGCGCGCAGGCTGGCTGGTGTATCGCCCAGGGCCCGCAGCGGGCGCAGCAACGTGACCGTCAGCAACGGCAACCCGCACAGGCAGAGCACCAGCAGCAGCCATTGCCGCGACCACGCCGCGATCGCGACGGTGGCCACGCACAGGACCAGCGCCGCCAACAGCGTGCCGCGCTGGCCTGCCCAGGCCAGCTGCAGTGCGGACGGATCGGGGGGCTGGGCGACGGGGTGGGGACGTGGATGCATGGCAACTCCGGGTCAGGCAATCGGGGGAAGGACGACGGGATGGACGATCACAGCGGCCGTTGCCGGCCCGCACGCGCAGGCGCGCGGCCGGCGTGGCCGGCAGCGGTGCGCGGGAGGATCCGGCCCGGGAACAGGGGGCCGCGGCGGGAAAGGCGGGAAAGCATGCTGCGATCGGACGCGCAGGGCCCATCGCGGGCCTGCGTTACTTCATTCCCTGTAACGGTCGTAACCCCGTTAGCGGCGGCGCCACGGGCCTCTGAACCAGACCAAGGCCGTATTGCGGTGCCGGGATTCAGCTGGCGTCGGGCAAACCGGCGATGAAGCGCTCGATGATCGCCGCCACCGCGGCCGGCTGGTCCATGTGCACGTGGTGGTGGCCAGGCAGGCTGTGCAGGCGACCGTCGGGCAACAGCGCGGCGCGCTGGCTGCGCTGCGGTTCGGGGAAGTAGTCCTGCGCCGGCGTGGCATAGATCACCTGCACCGGGCAGCTGATGGCGCTGACCACGTCCCGTACCTGGTCCTCGGTCATGCGCACGGCGGTGGGCAGCATCAGGCGCGGGTCGCTGCGCCAGCTCCAGCCGCCATCGACCGGCTTGACCCCGCGCTCGACCAGCAGCCGCGCCGAGGTCTCGCTGAGCTGGTTGACCATCATCCGCGCCCGCACCGGCGTGGCCAGGTCGGGGAACACGCGCAGCTGTTTGTCATCGAGCCTGGACGCGGCGGTGACGAAGGTGCGCAGGCGCTGCACGGTCTCGGTGGCCGGCGCGGCCAACCCGCCCAGTGCCTCGATCGATACCAGCGCCTGCACGCGCTCACCGGCCACCGCCGCGACCAGACTGGCGATGGCCGCGCCCATCGAGTGGCCGAGCAGCACGCAACGGTCCCAGCCCAACGCATCGGCGATGGCCAGGGTGTGCACGATGGCCTGCGGCGTGGTGTACGGCGTGGTCAGCGGCAGGTGCTCGCTGAAGCCGTGGCCGGGCAGGTCGATCATCACCAGGTCCAGCGTCGGCAGGTGGGCGGCCAGGGGCAGGAAGCTGGCGGCGTTGTCGAGCCAGCCATGCAGGGCCAGCACCTTCAGCCCGCCCGGGGTGCCGCTGCGCAGGCCGGCCAGGCGTTGCCCGTCGACCCGCAGTTCGAACGCGGTGGCACTCATGCCGTCTGCGCCGTGGCCAGTGCCGCCAGGGCACGGGCATGGGCGGCACTGTCGTTGAGGCAGGGGATGTAGCGCATGGTCGCGCCGCGTTCGGCCAGGGTGGCGGTGAAGCCGAGCGCGACTTCCTCCAGCGTTTCCAGGCAGTCGGTGGCGAAGCCCGGGCAGACCACGTCGATCTGGCGGACGCCGCGCTCGGCCATGGCCCACAGGGTGGGCTCGGCATACGGCTGCAGCCAGCGTTCGCGGCCGAAGCGTGACTGGTAGGCCAGCGTCCAGGCCTCGTCGGACAGGCCCAGCGCGGCGGCGATGGCACGGGCGCTGGCTTCGCAGCGCTGCGGGTAGGGGTCGCCGGCGTCGGCCAGGCGCTGCGGGATGCCGTGGAAGGAAAACACCAGCTTTTCGGCGCGGCCGTGCTGCTGCCAGTAGGCGGTGATGGACGCGGCCACGGCGGCGACCCATTGCGGGTCTTCGGCGTAGTCGCGGACCAGCTGCACCTTCACCTTCGGGTGGCGCTGCTGCCACTGCAGCACCACGTCCTCGACCGAGGCGGTGGTGGTGG
>NZ_JAYFUH010000136.1:5864-7470 GCF_034961085.1 Stenotrophomonas capsici
GACCACGTCGATCTGGCGGACGCCGCGCTCGGCCATGGCCCACAGGGTGGGCTCGGCATACGGCTGCAGCCAGCGTTCGCGGCCGAAGCGTGACTGGTAGGCCAGCGTCCAGGCCTCGTCGGACAGGCCCAGCGCGGCGGCGATGGCACGGGCGCTGGCTTCGCAGCGCTGCGGGTAGGGGTCGCCGGCGTCGGCCAGGCGCTGCGGGATGCCGTGGAAGGAAAACACCAGCTTTTCGGCGCGGCCGTGCTGCTGCCAGTAGGCGGTGATGGACGCGGCCACGGCGGCGACCCATTGCGGGTCTTCGGCGTAGTCGCGGACCAGCTGCACCTTCACCTTCGGGTGGCGCTGCTGCCACTGCAGCACCACGTCCTCGACCGAGGCGGTGGTGGTGGTGGAGTACTGCGGGTACAGCGGCAGCACCACGATGCGGCGCGCGCCTTCGGCGGCCAGCGCATCCAGTGCCGGACGCAGCGCCGGGTTGCCGTAGCGCATCGCATCGCGCACGCGCCAGTCCGGCAGCAGCTGCTGGATGCCCTGCGCCAGACGGCGGGTATGCACGGCCAGCGGCGAACCTTCCGGCAGCCATACCTGCGCGTACTTGTGCGCCGAACGGCCCCCGCGCAGCGGCAGGATCAGGCCATGCAGGAGCGGCTTCCACAGCAGGGGGGGAATGGACACCACGCGCCGGTCACCGAGGAACTCGGCCAGGTAACGGCGCACCGCCGGCGCGGTAGGGGTGTCGGGCGTGCCTAGGTTGACCGCGAGCAACGCGGTGGTGGGGGCGTTGGACATCCGGGTATTTTCGCAGGTCTTAGGCGGTTGGGGACGACGCGCGGTGGCCGGGGAGGGTTGGGAGGGGGAAACCGTGGCATCGGCTTGCACGCACCCGCCACAGGCTTCCGCTCACCACCGATTCATCCCGCCGCGCCTAATTTCAGGCACTTGCGTTATCTTTCTGTGCACCGACCTACGGAGTTCACCATGCGCCGCCTGCCGTGCCTCGCCCTGTTGCTGTCCGCCAGCCTCCTGTCCGCCAACGCCGTTGCCGGCCCACAGGAAGACCAGCGCGCACGCAATGCCGTGCGCGTGCTCAGTGAAATCCAGGACATCCCCGAACAGGCGATCCCGGACAAGCTGCTCGACGAAGGTCGCGCGATCATCGTCATCCCCGACACGATCAAGGCCGGCCTGGTGCTGGGTGGCCGTCGTGGCCACGGCCTGATGTCGGTCAAGACGCCCGATGGCAGCTGGTCCAACCCGGTGTTCATCAAGCTCACCGGCGGCAGCATCGGCTTCCAGGCCGGCGTGCAGTCCTCCGACGTGATCCTGGTGTTCCGCAACGACCGCAGCCTGGACAACATCGTCAACGGCAAGTTCACCCTCGGCGCCGACGCCGGCGTGGCCGCCGGCCCGGTCGGCCGCAATGCCGCCGCCGCCACCGATGGCCAGCTCAAGGCCGAGATCTGGTCGTGGTCGCGCGCGCGCGGCCTGTTCGCGGGCGTGGCGCTGGATGGCGCGGCGCTGCAGATCGACGATGCCGCCAACCTCGATGCCTACGGGCAGGGCACCACCCCGCGCATGATCATCGAAGGCCGCTTGGCCA
>NZ_JAYFUH010000137.1:0-5330 GCF_034961085.1 Stenotrophomonas capsici
ACGGCGACGCAACCGCTCGAGCACGCCTTCCAGCGTGTCCAGGTCGGTGTAATGGATGACCAGCTTGCCCTTGCCACCACGGCCGTGGGCGATCGCCACCTTGGTGCCCAGCGATTCGGACAGCTCGGTTTCCAGCGAGGCGATGTCGGCCTGCGGCGCGGTCGGCGACGGCTTGGCCTTGCGTGCGCCCGGCACCTTGCCGGCGGCGAACTGCTGGGCGCGGTGCTCGACCTCGCGCACCGACCAGCCCTGCTCGGCGGCTTCCTCGGCCAGCTTGGTGGCCAGTTCCGGCGCCAGCGTGAGCAGCGCGCGGGCATGGCCCATTTCCAGGCGACGGGTTTCCAGCAGCACGCGCACGCCGATGGGCAGGTCGATCAGGCGCAGCAGGTTGGACACCGAGGCGCGCGAGCGGCCGACGGCCTGCGCGGCTTCGGCGTGGGTCAGCGAGAATTCGCTGACCAGCCGGGCCAGCGCCTCGGCCTCTTCCAGCGGGTTGAGGTCTTCGCGCTGGATGTTCTCGATCAGCGCCATCGCGATGACGGTGCGGTCTTCCAGCTCGCGCACCACCACCGGCACATCGTCCAGCCCGGCCAGGCGCGAGGCGCGCCAACGGCGTTCACCGGCGATGATTTCGTACTTGCCGCCCTCGATCTGGCGCACCAGGATGGGCTGGATGATGCCCTGCGCCTTGATCGACTCGGACAGCTCGGCCAGCTTGCCTTCGTCCATGTCGCGGCGCGGCTGGTACTTGCCCGGCTGCAGCTGGTCGATGGGCAGCTTGCGCAGCACCTCGCCCGGCTGCGGTTCGGCCACCGCGGCCACGGTCACCGGGGTGACGGCGCCCTTCGGGCCCAGCAGGGCATCCAGTCCACGGCCGAGGCCACGTTTCTTGGCACCGGCCATCAGACGGTCTCCACGGCCGGGGCGGCCTGCTTGCGTTCGTTGTTGCGGCGGATGATCTCACCGGCCAGGCCCAGGTAGGCCACGCCGCCACGCGAGCTGCGGTCGTAGCCGACGATGCTCTGGCCATGGCTGGGCGCCTCGGCCAGGCGCACGTTGCGCGGCACGATGGTGCGGAACACGCGGTCGCCGAAGTACTCGGTGAGCTGCGCGGACACCGCGTTGGCCAGGTTGTTGCGCACGTCGAACATGGTGCGCAGCACGCCCTCGATCTCCAGTGCCGGGTTCAGGTTGACCTTGAGCGCATCGATGGTCTGCACCAGCGCGCTGAGGCCTTCCAGGGCGTAGTACTCGCACTGCATCGGCACGATCACCGAGTCGGCGGCGGCCAAGGCGTTGAGGGTCAGCAGCGACAGCGCCGGCGGGCAATCGATCAGGATGAAGTCGTATTCATCGCGGATCGGCGCCAGCGCGCGCTTGAGCCGCTGCTCGCGCTCGCCCTGCTCCATCAACTGGATCTCGGCGGCGGTCAGGTCGATGTTGCCGGGCAGCAGGTCATAGCCCTCGGCGGTCTGCACGCGCACTTCGACGGCGCTGTTCTCGCCGAGCAGGAGGTCGCAGGTGGAAGCTGCGACTTCACGCTTGTCCACGCCACTGCCCATGGTCGCGTTGCCCTGCGAATCCAGGTCGACCAGCAGCACACGCTTGGGTGCGGCGGCAAGGGAAGCAGCCAGATTGACGGCCGTGGTGGTCTTGCCGACGCCGCCTTTCTGGTTGGCGATGGCGATGATGCGAGCCATGCAGGAGAGCCTCGTGGGCGGGGTTGGACTGGTCATTATGGGGGTAGCGGCGCGCAGGCGGAAATCGGCGTGCCTTTCGGGGGCAATGGCTGCCCCTCCCCGGCCTCCCCTTGCCGGCGGTAACGGGAGGGGGAGCGTCGTCGGAATGATCCCGTGGGGGCCCGCCGGCGTGGGGCCGGCCGGAGCGGGTCCGGGCTTACCTGCGTTCGGCCACGACCAGGTGGCGGTCCCCGACCAGGCCGGGGACCTGCAGCGGACGCACTTCCAGTACCTGCCAGTCGGCCGGCAGCTGGGCGATCTCCTCGTGCGGGTAGACGCCCTTCATGGCCAGCAGCTGGCCGCCGGGGCGCAACAGGTGACCGCCGACCTCGACGATGCCGGCCAGGGTGTCCATGGCGCGGGCGGTGAGGTTGTCGTAGGCACCGGGCTCATCCAGCGCCTCGGCCCGCGACTCGGCGACGCGGGCGTTCTTCAGGCCCAGCTGGCGCACGGCCTCGCGCAGGAAGCGGGCCTTCTTGCCATTGCTCTCGACCAGGGTGACCTGCAGTTGCGGATGGGTGATGGCCAGCGGGATGCCTGGCAGCCCCGGGCCGGTGCCGAGGTCGGCCAGGGTGCCGGCGGTGACGTGGCTGGCCATGGCCAGCGAGTCGAGCAGGTGGCGGGTGACCATTTCGCGCGGATCGCGGATGGCGGTGAGGTTGTAGGTACGGTTCCAGCGCACCAGCAGGGCCAGGTAGGCCAGCAGCGGGGTGGCGAGCGCGGCGTCCAGGCCCATGGCCTGCAGGCCCTGCTGCAGGTCGGTGCTGACGTCGGGCGGGAGGGAGGTGTCGTTCATGGCGGGGATTATCGCAGGAGCGGGGGAAGGCTTTGGCTTTGGCTTTGGCTTTGGCTTTGGCTTTGGCTTCGCTTCTGCCCCCTCCCTTGCGCCAAAGGCGCAGGGGAGGGTTGGGGAGGGGTCGCTCTGGCTCTGGCTTTGCCTGTTGAAAAGACCGGGACGGTATCGGTCGGGGCAAATGCAACAGCAACAGCTACCCCTCCCCCGCCCTCCCCTACGCCTTTGGCGCAAGGGAGGGTGCTTGGAGCAGAAGCATAAGAAAGGCCGCTGTCGCGGCCTTTCTCCGTTTCGCTCATCACAGTGGATATCACCCGCCCATCACAGCGGATACCACGCCAGCGCCGCGCGGAAATCGGCCGCGGCCTGCCACTCGTGCAGGTGCCAGCGGCCGGCCTCGCCCAGGCCCGGGTCGCACCACACCAGCCTCAACGCCCCCGCCGCGTCCGGCGCGAACTGCAGCTTCTCCAGCCCGAACGAGATGCCGTGCCCGTGCGCCTTCAACAGGGCTTCCTTGGCGCACCACACCCGGAAGAACCACTGCTGGCATGCCGCGTCGTCCAGCCCGTCCAGCCACTGGATCTCCTGCGGGTGGAAGAAACGCCGGATCACCTCGCGCATCTGCCGGCGCGGCCGCTGCTGTTCCAGGTCCACCCCCAGGCGTGCGCCCTGCCCCAGCGCCACCAGCAGATGCGGGCCGCTGTGGCTCCAGCCGGTGCCGTAGTGGGCCAGCTCCCCGATCAACCACGGGCGATTGCGCTCATCCCGCGTCAACGGCAGGTCCTGCGGGGTGCTGCCCAGCGCATCGGCCAGCAGCACGCGTGCCTGCGGCTCGCCGCGCGTGCCCGGGACATGCGGCAGCAGCCAGACCCGCACCGGGTCGAAATCCCAACGTTCCACGTAACCCCTCATGCTGAACAGACCACCGCCGCTTCAACAGGATGTTCACCGCGGTGCGCGTTGACTGTCCGCACCGCACCGTCCCCGGGTGCATTCACGCTGGGAGATACACGCATGGGCATCATCGTCTGGTTGATCGTCGGTGGCATCGTCGGCTGGCTTGCCAGCCTCATCATGCGCCGTGATGCGCAGCAGGGCATCATCCTGAACATCGTGGTCGGCATCATCGGCGCCATGATCGCCGGCTTCCTGTTTGGCGGTGGCAGCATCAATGCCGCCATCACCCTGCGCTCGTTCGTGCTGTCGTTGCTGGGCGCGGTGATCCTGCTGGCCATCGTCAACCTGTTCACGCGCAAGAGCATCCGCTGAAACGCAGCATGGCGCCATTCGACCGGGCCCGGCCAGCAATGGCCGGGCCTTGCGGTTTCAGCCCTGCGCCAACTGCACCCAGGCCGGGGCATGGTCGCTGGGGCGGTCCCAGGTGCGGGGCTCGCGGTCGATGCCCGAGGCCTGCGCGCGCGGCTTGAGCGCGTCGGAGACCAGGGTCAGGTCGATGCGCAGGCCCAGGTTGCGGCGGAACCCGGCGGCGCGGTAATCCCACCAGCTGAAGATGCCGCCTTCGTCGTTGTGCAGGCGGAAGCCGTCGTGCAGGCCCAGCTCCAGGATCTTGCGCAGGCCCGCACGCTCGGCGGTGGAGGTCAGGATGTGGTTCTCGTTCCACACCATCGGGTCGGGCACGTCGCGCTCGTCCGGGGCGATGTTGAAATCGCCCAGCACCACCAATTGCGGGTGCTTGTGCAGCTCGTCGGCGATCCAGTCATGCACCGCGGCCAGCCAGCGCAGCTTGTACTCATATTTGTCCGTGCCCACGTCCTGGCCGTTGACCACGTACAGGTTGATGATGCGCACGCCGTTGACGGTGCCGGCGATCACCCGCTTCTGCTCGTCCTCGAAGCCGGGAATGCCGATCTGCACGTCCTCGATCGGGTGCCGCGACAGCAGCGCCACGCCGTTATAGGTTTTCTGCCCGGCGAACACGTTGCGGTAGCCCAACTCCAGCAGGCGCGTGTCCGGGAATTTATGGTCCTCCAGCTTGGTTTCCTGGATGCCGACCACGTCGGGGGCAAAGTCGGCCAGCCACTGTTCCAGGTGCGGCAGGCGGACGTTGAGGGAGTTGACGTTCCATGAGGCGATTTTCATGGAGGGATTCTAGCCGGGGTGGGGAAACATGGCCCCCTGGGCCGAGCGCCGCGATGTGGCGCACGTGCCGGATCAGAAGCGCCCCCATCCGCCCTTCGGGCACCTTCCCCCGCTGCCGGCGGAAGGAAGGGGTCCGGGGTTGCGGGCGATGTTGGCCAGGGTCGCCGTCATGGCAGCGAAACTGAATGGGATTCGCCGTGCCATGTCCGGCACGAGGGACTCCCGGTAGAACGCCCGCCGCGAGCGACCCGGCATCACCCGGGGCGGCAGGGTGTGGGCGGCCTGATCCGGCAAAGCGCAACAAACGCTATTGCATGAATGTTCGGGAATACACTTTTTCCCGGTTCCGATTTGCGCAGACTGCCCTCAAGGTTAGAGGGAACCCCATGCGTAGCAAGCTGTTTGTGCCCGGCGCACGTCCGGAGCTGTTCGACAAGGCCATGGCCGGACCGGCCGATGCCCTGTCTTTCGATCTGGAAGATTCCGTGCCGGAGGCCGGCAAGACGGCTGCACGGGCGGCCGTGGCTGCGTTCCTGGCGCGCCCGGAGGTGGTGGCCGGCGGCAAGCTGCTGATCGTGCGCACCAATGCCACCGACAGCCCGCACTTCGCCGCCGACCTCCAGGCCGTGGCCGTGCCCGGCGTGTGGCTGCTCAACATTCCCAAGATCGAATCGGCCGCGCAGGTGCGCGAGGTCGCC
>NZ_JAYFUH010000138.1:0-3226 GCF_034961085.1 Stenotrophomonas capsici
GCGAAGGTGGCGTGCCGGTCACGCTGCAGGCGCAGGTCCCAGACATCCATCGGCGTGTGGGTGCGGGCCGGGCCATGCTGGCCACCGAAGGCACCGGCAATCACGCGGACGGAGCCGGCGCCATCGGCCAGGGGCACGACCGGGATGTCGGCGTTGCCGATGTTCTGGTAGCCCGGCGTGGCCATCTTGTCGCTGGCCGGCAGGTTCACCCACAGCTGCACCATCTCCAGCTTGCCGCCGCGTCGGGTGAAGGCCTCGGAGTGGAACTCCTCGTGCAGGATGCCGGAGGCGGCCGTCATCCACTGCACGTCGCCCGGGCCGATCTCGCCGCCGGCACCGGTGGAGTCGCGGTGGGCCACTTCGCCGTCATAGACGATGGTGACCGTCTCGAACCCGCGGTGCGGGTGCTGGCCGACCCCGCGCGGGGTGTCGGTGGGGCTGAACTCGGCCGGGCCGGCGTGGTCCAGCAGCAGGAACGGGCTGAGCTGCCGGCCGTGGGTGTTGTAGGAGAACAACGAACGGACCGGGAAGCCGTCGCCGACCCAGTGCGGACGGGGGGCGCTGTAGAGGCCGCTGATCTTCTTCATGTCTTTGCTCCAGTGGCGGCGCGGGTGCGCCTTCGTTGACGCAAAGATTAGGATTGGGACGATACCCCTGGTAGACGGCAAAAAATGGTCTCATAGTCCTATCTGGTGAACGATGGGATGCGCCATGCAGGACCTGAACGACCTGTACTACTTCGCCAAGGTGGTCGACTACGGCGGCTTCGCGCCGGCCGGGCGCGCGCTGGGCGAGCCCAAGTCCAAGCTGAGCCGGCGCATCGCCCTGCTGGAGGAACGGCTGGGGGTGCGGCTGATCCAGCGTTCGACCCGGCATTTCTCGGTGACCGAGATCGGGCAGACCTTCCATGCGCATTGCCGGGCGATGCTGGTCGAGGCCGAGGCGGCGGCCGAATCCATCGAGATGACCCGCTCGCAGCCACGCGGCATCGTGCGGGTGAGCTGCCCGACCATGCTGCTGGACTTCCGGGTGGCGAAGATGGTGGCCGACTTCATGGCGCAGTGCCCCGACGTGCAGGTGCACCTGGAGGCCACCAACCGCCGCGTCGACGTGATCGCCGAAGGCTTCGACCTGGCCATCCGCGTGCGCCCGCCGCCGCTGGAGGACAGCGAGCTGGTGCTGAAGGTGCTGGCCGAGCGCACCCAATGCCTGGTGGCGGCGCCGTCGCTGGTCGAGCGGCATGGCATGGCGCACGGCCCGGCCGACCTGCACCTGCTGCCGAGCGTGGCGCTGGGCGTGCCGCAGGCCGAGCATGCCTGGCGGTTGATCGGCCCCGATGGCGCCGAGGCGGTGGTGGCGCATGCGCCGCGGCTGGTCACGCGCGGGATGACGGCCCTGCGCGAAGCGGCCTGGGCCGGTGTCGGCGTGGCCCAGCTGCCCTCGATGATCGTGCGCGAGTCGGTGGAGCAGGGCCGCCTGCTGCGCGTGGCACCGGACTGGGCCCCGCCGAAGGAGATCGTGCACGCGGTGTTTCCGTCGCGGCGCGGGCTGTTGCCGTCGGTGCGCGAGTTCATCGATTTCCTCGCCGCGCGCTTCGCCGAGCTGGACGAATCCTGAGCCGGCGACGGCGCGATCGATCCTGAACCGGGGACAGTCACAGGAAATGCACATGCCGTTGGTGAACTTGTTCGATCACTCGCAAAGGAGCGCCCTGCATGCGCCATGGAATCGCCACGCTGACCTGTCTGTCGTTGTTGCTTGCCGCCTGTGGGCGCACCCCGCCCGCCGCGCCGGCGTCCGGTGACGCCGCGCCCACCGCAGGCGCCCCGGCCCCCGCCGCCGCCCCGGCAGCGGAAGGCTTGACCGCCGGCAGCATCGAGTTCCCGGTGATCCCGCCGATCATGGTGCCCAGCATCATCGGCAGCGGCCCGGCGCAGAAGCAGCTGGAGGCCTCGATGCAGGCGCTGATCAACCCGATCGACGGCATCACCGTGCGTCCGGCGAACTGCGCCACCGACGGCGGGCTGGTCAACGAGAGCGGCTTCACCAACGTCGATGCGCAGGGCAACCTGCAGCGCGTCAGCGGCCAGGGCGTGTTCGAGATCGGCGCCGATGGCAGTGGCCATGCGGTCACCGGCGACGACGTGGTCGAAGTGGCGCCCGACGGCAGCGGCAGCATCATCAACAGCGCCGGCACCTTCGAAGTGCAGGCCGATGGCTCGGGCACCTACGTCGGCGCGTACGGCAACATCGAGCTGGACGGCAAGGGGGGCGGCAACTGGGTCGGCGAGTTCGGCAACATCGAGAACCATGGCGATGGCTCGGGCCGCTGGGTCGGCGCGGAGGGCAGCATCGAGATCAATGCCGATGGCTCGGGCAAGTGGATCGGTGGCCCGGAGGGCATCGTCGAGAACCGTGGCGACGGTACCGGCACCGTGGGCGCGGTCGCCCGCGAGGTGCGCATGGCGCCGCTGCCGCCGCTGCCGCCGGCCGGCCGCTTCCCGTTGCTGGACAAGTTCAAGCCGTCCGGTGCGCCGTGTGGCTTCGTCATCACGCTCAACGACCAGGTGTTGTTCGACTTCGACAAGGCCGACATCCGTCCCGATGCCGGCAAGGTGCTGGACACCCTGGCCACCGCGCTGGGCACGGTGCAGGCCAGCTCCCTCGAGGTCCGCGGCCACACCGATGCCAAGGGCAGCGACGATTACAACCAGGACCTGTCCGAGCGCCGCGCGCGTTCGGTGGTGGCCGCGCTGCAGCAGCGGGGTGCGGCGGCCGGGGCAAGCGCCCACGGCTACGGCGAAACGCAGCCGGTCGCGCCCAACGAGATCAACGGCAAGGACAACCCGGGTGGCCGCCAGCTCAACCGCCGCGTGGATATCTTCGTCCGCACCTAGGAGCGGGGTCGGATGATGCATCGCGGCCAAGGCCGCTCCCGCGGCGTGGGTGTCCGCGACCATGCCTAACGGCCCGTGTCAGGGCCGTGCGCGTCGACGCATCATGGGGCTCTCAGACAAACGAGAGGTTGGTGATGCATGTATTCCGTCCTGCGGCGCTGGGGCTGGCCCTGATGGCCGCCATCGGCTTGGCGAATGCGGCACCGGACGTGCCCGATACCGACGCACGGGGCGTCAGGATCAGCGAGGCCGCCTACCCGGGCACCATCGTGCTCGACGTGGACGCCACCGGCCTGGGCCAGCGCGTGTTCAAGGTGAAGCAGACCGTG
>NZ_JAYFUH010000139.1:0-3263 GCF_034961085.1 Stenotrophomonas capsici
ATCCCCGACACGATCAAGGCCGGCCTGGTGCTGGGTGGCCGTCGTGGCCACGGCCTGATGTCGGTCAAGACGCCCGATGGCAGCTGGTCCAACCCGGTGTTCATCAAGCTCACCGGCGGCAGCATCGGCTTCCAGGCCGGCGTGCAGTCCTCCGACGTGATCCTGGTGTTCCGCAACGACCGCAGCCTGGACAACATCGTCAACGGCAAGTTCACCCTCGGCGCCGACGCCGGCGTGGCCGCCGGCCCGGTCGGCCGCAATGCCGCCGCCGCCACCGATGGCCAGCTCAAGGCCGAGATCTGGTCGTGGTCGCGCGCGCGCGGCCTGTTCGCGGGCGTGGCGCTGGATGGCGCGGCGCTGCAGATCGACGATGCCGCCAACCTCGATGCCTACGGGCAGGGCACCACCCCGCGCATGATCATCGAAGGCCGCTTGGCCAGCGCGCCGTCCAGCGACGTGGTCGCCTTCCGCGACCGGCTGGAGGAATCCACCTATGCCGCCCGCGAAAAGCGCGGCACCCAGGGCACGGTGGCACCGGTGGCGTCCACCGCGCCGCGCGCCGATGCGGTCAGCGTGCCGGCACCGGTCGCAGCGGGCAGCGATACCGCCACCACCGCCCCGATCCAGCCGGCACCGGCTCAAACCGCGCCGCAGCAGGGCTTCCAGCCGGTGAATGAGGGCGAGATCCGCACCGAATCGCTGGACGGTGGCAACTGACCTTCGGCATAGCGATCGGGTCATGCCCGGTGCGCTATGCTCAACAACCTTCCACACATAACGCGAGCGGATCATGGGCAGTTTCAGCATCTGGCACTGGTTGGTCGTGCTGGTCATCGTCCTGCTGGTGTTCGGCACCAAGCGGCTGACGAGCGGCGCCAAGGATCTGGGCAGCGCGGTCAAGGAATTCAAGAAAGGCATGCGCGAGGAGGACAAGCCCGCCGCACAGCTGGGCGATGACTCGCGCAAGGCCGAGAAGAGCGCCGAAACGCAGGCCGAGCACGACCGCGAAGCGCGCTGATCCGGAGTTCCGGGCGTGTTCGATATCGGTTTTGGCGAGCTGTTGCTGATCGCCGTGGTGGCCCTGGTGGTGCTCGGTCCCGAGCGCTTGCCCAAGGCCGCGCGGTTCGCTGGGCTGTGGGTGCGCCGCGCCCGCAACCAGTGGGATTCGGTCAAGCAGGAGCTCGAGCGCGAACTGCACGCCGAGGAACTCAAGCGCAACCTGCAGGACGTGCGGCAGTCGATGCAGCAGGCCGAGAGCGGGCTGCGCGATCAGGCCCGACAGGTGCAGGACGGCGCCGATGCGCTCGGCCGCGAGGTCGAACAGGTGCCAGGTACGGAAACGGAAACGTTCATCGAGCCGCGGCCGGTCACGCCGCGCCCGGTTGCCGCAGAAACCACCGCTGAAGCACCGGCGCAGGAACCGGCCGACCGTGCCCTGACGCAGGAAGGCCCGGCGTCGCCCGCGCAGGAGCCGTCGCGATGAGCGGGGCCGACTTCAACGAAAGCCCCCTGATCGAGCACCTGATCGAGCTGCGCGCGCGGCTGGTGCGCGGCCTGCTGGGGTTGGGCGTGGTGCTGCTGGCGCTGCTGCCGTTCTCGCGCACGTTGTACAGCCACCTGGCCACGCCGCTGATCTCGCAGCTGCCGGCCGGGCAGACGATGATCGCCACCAACCCGGCCGGCGCCTTCTTCGCGCCGCTGAAGCTGACCTTCTTCACCGCGGTGTTCGTGGCCGTGCCGTGGCTGCTCTACCAGGCCTGGGCGTTCGTGGCCCCGGGCCTGTACGCCCGCGAAAAGCGGCTGGCGGTGCCGCTGCTGGCCTCGGCGGTGGCACTGTTCTACATCGGCTGCGCCTTCGCCTATTTCCTGGTGCTGCCGGCGGTGTTCCACTTCCTGACCACGTTCCGCCCGGAAGTCATCGCCATCACCCCCGATGCCAATGCCTACCTGGACTTCGTGCTGGCGATCTTCTTCGCCTTCGGGGCCAGCTTCGAGCTGCCGGTGGCGATGGTGATCCTGGTGCTGCTGGGCTGGGTGACCCCGCAGCAGCTGCGCGAAGGGCGCGGTTACGCGGTGGTTGGCATCTTCGTGCTGGCCGCGATCCTGACCCCGCCGGACGTGGTGTCGCAGCTGATGCTGGCCATCCCGATGTGCTTCCTCTACGAGCTGGGCATCCATGCCGCGCGCTGGCTGCAGCCACGTGACCAGGACAGCAAGCGCGCGGCCTCCTGAGTCCTGCCTCACCGCGCTGGCACAGGTTCTGCGATACCTTTCCCGATGAATACAGGCCAGGTCCGGTTACAGTGGCCGGGACGGCGCCGGGGGAATTGAGAGTGACGGACAAAAAAGAAAGCTGGATCAATAACTTGCCGCTACTCGGGAAGATGGTCGCGGCGTTTGCGCTGGTGTTCCTGTGTTTCCTCGTCGCCGGTGGCATCAGCTACCGGACCGCCAGCGAGGATGACCTGGCGCGGAAACGTGAAAGCCAGCAGATCGAGGTCATCCGCCACGTCGAGGACGCCATGCAGGCGGTGCGCCTGCAGCAGCTGGCCCTGCGCAACTACCTGCTGGGGCAGGGCGAGGACGAGCGGGTCGCGCTGCGCGAGCAGGGTGACCGGCGCGACGCGGCGCTGGAGGCGGCCAGCAAGGCCGGCAACGCCGCGCACGTGGAGCAGATCCGCACCGCGACCCAGGCCGCCAACAACTGGGACCAGATGGTGGAGTCGGTGCTGGCCGAGCCGGCCACCGGTGCGGACGCCTTCGAACAGGCGCGGCGCAAGCTGGAGCGGGTCAACACCGGGCAGGCCAATGCGCTGGTGGTGATGCTGGGCAACATCTACGACAGCGAGATCCGCACGCTGCTGGCCGAGCGCGAGGAGATGAGCAAGTGGATCGACCGCGCGCAGAAGGTATCGCTGCTGCTGCTGGTGATCGGCTTCGCGGTGATCGTCGGCACGCTGTGGATGATCGCGCGGGTGGTGGTCGCCCCGATCAACAGCCTGACCGGCAAGATGACGCGGCTGGCCGACGACGACCTGGAGGTGGAGATCGGCGGGCTGGAGCGGGGCGACGAAATCGGCGCCATCGCCCGCGCGCTGGAGGTGTTCCGGCGCAATTCGGTGGCCTCGCGCGATGCCAACTGGATCAAGCTCAGCGTGGGCGAGGTCGGCGCCGAGCTGCAGGCCATGCAGGAGGCCGAGACCTACGGCCAGGCGCTGGTGTCGCAGATCGCGCCGCGCATCGACGCGCCGATCGGCGTGTTC
>NZ_JAYFUH010000140.1:0-2109 GCF_034961085.1 Stenotrophomonas capsici
TGCCTGCTTGGACAACGGAACAATGTGGGGTGTGTTGGTCTTGGTAGCGACATACCGCCACTCCGCTGCATCAAGGTCGATATCTGCCCAGCGTGCGCTACGCAGCTCGCCGGGGCGAGGAAATAGCAAGGGCGAGAGCTTCAACGCGGCGGTTACTATGGCACTACCTTCGTACCCCCAAATGGCACGTAGAAGCGGCGCAACCGCGGATGGCTCCGTCAAGCTGGCGAAGTGCTTCGTCTGAGGCGCTTCCAACGCGCCGATCAGGTCAACAGCAGGATTTCGCTCTGCCCTACCTGTAGCGATTGCGTACCGGAAAACCATTCCTGCAATGCCACGCGCTCGATGCGCCGTCTCCACCGCCCCCCTCTTCTCCATCTTTCGCAGCACTGCAAGCAGTTCGACAGCAGAAATCTCATTGATCGGCCTATCACCAATGTAAGGATTCAGATCCTTCTCAATGATCCTTCCGTTCCTTACAGCCGTGGATTTAGCGTTCTTCTTGGTTCGCATAGCAAGAAGCTCCAGCGCGATCGCGCCAAAGCTGTTCTCAGAGCCCCCGCTGCGAACCAGCTTTTCGAGCTTCCGCTGCTCGCCAGGGTCAATGCCGTTAGCCAAAGTCTTTCGCGCCGTCATGTGCTTCTCACGGGCTTCAGCCAAGCTCACCTCGGGGTATGAACCCAAGGCCAGCCGCTTTTCCTTTCCAGCAACGCGATACTTCCACCGCCAAAGCTTGCCACCCGCTGGGGTGACCTCAAGGTAGAGCCCTCCGCCATCGAAGAGTCGCTGGGGTTTCTCAACAGGCTTGGCTTTACGTACTTGGATGTCAGTCAGGGCCATTGGGGGCATGTCCGCATTTCGGGGGTCTGGATGCCCCCGAACTTGCCCCCGGACGACGTGGATTGCAATAGATGCCCCCGGACCTGACTGGACCACGGATAAAGAAAAACCCCAGATTTCTCTGGGGTTTTGGACATCCTGAGACATGCTCGGACTTCAATCTGGCGCGCCCGGAGGGATTCGAACCCCCGACCAATGGCTTCGGAAGCCACTACTCTATCCGGCTGAGCTACGGGCGCAGAGTAGACCCGACCCGGATCGCCGGGCGGAGGCGCATTCTAACGACAAAGTCGCCGCAGGTCTTCCCCCACTCAGCTTAATCATCGCGCTGGGGCCCGCCCGGGCCCAACTGGTACCCTTTACGCATGAGCCGTCTCCCCCGAAATCCGCCCGCCGCCGGCACCCCGTCGCGGTTCGGGCACTACTGGAAGCTGATGCGCGCCGATCGCCCGATCGGCACCCTGCTGCTGCTGTGGCCCACTTGGTGGGCGCTGTGGCTGGCCGCCGACGGCCTGCCCCCGCTGTGGACGTTGTTCGTGTTCACCGCCGGCGTCTGGCTGACCCGCTCGGCCGGCTGCGTGATCAACGATTACGCCGACCGCTGGCTGGACCCACACGTCAAGCGCACCAAGGAGCGGCCGTTGGCCACCGGGGCGGTCTCCGGCCGCGAGGCGTTGGCCTTGTTCGCCGGGCTGATGCTGGTGGCGTTCGCGCTGGTGCTGACGATGAATGCGCTGACCATCGGCCTGAGCTTCATCGGCGTGTTCCTCGCCGCCAGCTATCCCTACCTGAAGCGCTACACCCACCTGCCGCAGGTCTACCTGGGCATGGCCTTCGGCTGGGGCATCCCGATGGCATTCGCCGCGGTGCAGGGCGAAGTGCCGCCGCTGGGCTGGGTGCTGTACGGCGCCAACATCCTCTGGTCCACCGCCTACGACACCTGGTACGCCATGGTCGACCGCGACGACGACCTGAAGGTCGGCTCGCGCTCCACGGCCATCCTGTTCGGCGAGCTGGACCTGGTCATCCAGGGCATCCTGTACGCCCTGTTCTTCGGCGCGATGGCCCTGGTCGGGCAGCGCGCGGCGCTCGGCAGCGCGTACTGGGCCGCCCTGGCGGTGGCCCTGGCAATGGTGGTCTACGAGTTCTGGCTGTGCCGCAACCGCGAGCGCGAGCCCTGCTTCAAGGCCTTCCTGCACAACAACTGGGTCGGCGCGGTGTTGTTCGCCGGCATCGTCGCCAGCCAATACCTCAACCGATAGCAGAAGG
>NZ_JAYFUH010000141.1:0-2386 GCF_034961085.1 Stenotrophomonas capsici
ATGCAGAAGTACAGTGTCAGCGCCGGCACGCCCCAGCGGATGGCATGCAGGAAATCGGTCGCGCCCGGGACGATCTCCGGGGCGATGCCGAAGGCCGGCAGGAACGCCGGCACCACACTCAGGAACAGGAACATCAGCGCGCTCAGGCCCACGCCCAGCCACAGCGCCTGGCGGAACAGCGGCCCGATCTCGCGCTCGCGGCCAGCGCCGTGCAGCTGCGAGACCGACGCGGTCAACGAGATCAGGGTGCCGATCGGCACCAGCATCGGCAGCCACAGCAACGCCGTGCCGATGCTGACCGCGGCGAACGTGTCGGTGCCGTGGTGGCCGGCGATGGTGTTGTCGACGAAGGAGATCAGACCGGTGGAAACGTGGCCAAGCACCAGCGGCAAGGCGAGCAGACCGGTCGTCCGCACTTCATGCGAGAAGCGCGGCGTAGCGGGAGAACTGGACATAAAGCAGGAAACGCGGACTGCGGCCGGTGCAGGGAGTGCGCGGATGCCGGGTCGCGGAGTGTGCGTATTCTAGCGTGGTGATGGCGTCATGACCCTGCCCGGGGCATGAATGCTCTGTCCCGCCGACTGCTCAATGGCCAACCTTCTCGCGCAACCACGCCGCGCGCTGGGCCGGCGCCACCGCCAGCAGCGCCTCGCGCAGCGCGGCCCGGTCCTGCGGCGGGGTGCGCTGCGAGATCAGGCTCAGCTGCTCCAGGCTGTCGGCATCGAGCTGCTCCAGCAGGTTGAGCATCGGCTCGCGCTGCGCTGCCGGCAGGTAACCCAGCAGCGGCTGCAGGCGCGCATAGGCCGCGCCCAGGCGCGGGCCGAGCAGCCAGCCTTCGCGGTGCATCTGGTCCATGCCGGCAAAACGCGCCTGCAGTGCCTGCCGCTCCGCGACCGGCATGGCCACCAAGGCGGCGCCGGCGCGGCGCACGCGCAGCTTCTCGGCGTCCGGCAAGGCCTGCCAGGCGGCGTAGCGGGCGCGCAGGTCGCGCTTCTGTTGGGGAGTCATCGACGCCCATGCCGGCTGCGCCGAGGGCGCGCTGGCCGGTGCCGGCTGTGGCACCCCGGGCAGGCCGTTGGGTGTCGTCGCGCTCGCGGCACCGGCCAGGGCCAGCAGCACGCCACAGGCACGCAGGCGATCAGTTCTCCGCATCGACCGTCTCCAATGCCGCGCCGGCCGGCTCGGGCCGGCTCGGCTGCGGTTGAGATTCGTCCACCGGCAATGGCCCGCCGGCGGCGTACCAGGCCAGGAAATCGGCCTCGCTGGCCACCGCCAGGTCGGGATCGGCCAGCATCGCGGCGTCACCGGCGGCATGCGGGTCCTGGCCAGGACCGGCCGGGGTGCTGCTGTCAGGCAACGCTTCCACCTGCACCGGGTCCTCGCTGGCCAGCCCGGAGGGCGGGTCGACCGCACCGCCGAAATGGGAACGCCACCACCACAGCGCCACGGCGACCAGCAACAGCAGCGGCAGGCACAGCAGCAGCCAGGTCACCAGGCTCCACGGCGCGCGCGCGCGGCGACGCGGCGACGGACGGCGGTCTTCGGCCTTGGCCGGTGCGGCCTTGGCAACCGCCGGCCGCGCCGGCAGCACGCCGCTGATCACCGACTCGCGCAGTTGTTCCAGTTGGCGCACGCGCGGCTGCGACAGGTCGCGGATCTGTACCTGCACCTGTTCGGCCAGGGCGCGCCAGCCGGCCGCATCCGGGTTGCCGCCGGCGTCGAGCGGACAGGCCGCCGCCAGCGCCTGGCGATAGGCCAAAGCGTCCACGCCGAGCACGGCCGAGGCCATTTCCTCGTCCAGCCCGGCGCCGATCCGCAGCAGCAAGGCCAATCGTTCGGCCGGGGCCAGGGTCTGCAGGTGGCCCAGCGGGCCTTCCCAGTAACCACTGGCCGGCGGGTTGAGCAGCTGCGGGGTGCTACACAGCAGGCCCCAGAAGCGGGCCGGCCATTCGGCCATCTGCAGCGCGGCGGCCGGGCCGACGAAGGCGCGCATGGCAACCGCCACCGCGCGTTCGGCCAGGCCGGAGTCACCGGTCTGCAGTTCGGAAACGACCAGCGCACGCCGCTCCACCCCCCGCAGGAACGCGGAAAGGGCATTGGCTGCGGCCGGGGAAAGAGGGGCTGGTGCAGCCATCACGTGAACTCCGTCATGCCCGGAATGATACCCAGAGCGCCCCGCACTGCCGATCCGCTGCACATACGCTTCACGGGCGTTGCGCATGGCCTGCCGCAACTTGTGCACAGCGTCAAGACGCGGTAACAGTCGCCGTGTCCAGCGCTCGCCGCGCTTGCATTTCGTTTTTGTTTCACGGCTAACCCATTGATTTTCATTGAATAAGCAATGTGGCGATTTTTTGTCCAAGTTGACCCTGAGGCTTGAACCATC
>NZ_JAYFUH010000142.1:0-4057 GCF_034961085.1 Stenotrophomonas capsici
AACAGGTGGTGATCGCCACCAAGTTCGGCTTCCGCGATGCCGACGGCAACAAGGGCGTGGACAGCCGGCCGCAGACCATCCGTGCCGTGGCCGAGGCCTCGCTCAAGCGCCTGCGCACCGACCGCATCGACCTGTTCTACCAGCACCGCGTCGACCCGGCGGTGCCGATGGAGGACGTGGCCGGCACCGTGCGCGAGTTGATCGCCGAGGGCAAGGTGAAGCACTTCGGGCTGTCCGAAGCCGGCGCGGATTCGATCCGCCGCGCGCATGCGGTGCAACCGGTGGCCGCGCTGCAGAGCGAGTACTCGTTGTGGTGGCGCGAGCCGGAGCAGGAGATCCTGCCGCTGCTGGAGGAACTGGGCATCGGCTTCGTGCCGTTCAGCCCGCTGGGGCGGGGCTTTTTGACGGGCGCGATGGATGCGAGCACCCCCTTCGAGGCGAGCGACTTCCGCAGCCGCCTGCCACGCTTCTCGGAGGAGAGCCGGCGCGCCAACGCCGGCCTGCTGGAGGTGATCGCCCGCCTGGCCGCGGCAAAGGGCATCACCCCGGCGCAGATCGCGTTGGCCTGGCTGCTGGCGCGCAGGCCGTGGATCGTGCCGATCCCGGGTACGACCAAGCTGCACCGCCTGGAAGAGAACATCGCCGCCACGACGGTGGCGCTGGACGCGGCCGAGATGGCCGACATCACCCGCGCGCTGGACGCGATCACCGTGGTCGGCGAGCGCTATCCGCAGCAGTTGCAGCGCGTGACCGGACGCTGAGATCGCAGTGGGGGCGTCATTGAACGCCTCCCTCCACACCGGGCCGGGGGCGGCGGGCACGCGCCAGGCGTTTGACCTGGCGGTCTGCGCCCGCCGTTGCCATGACATGCGCGGCCAGCATCGCCAGCACCTTGACGGCATCCAGCCCGCTGCTGGCCAGCCATGCCCCCAGCAACGCCATGAAGCACATCACGGCGATGAAATCGAACGCCAGCCGCGACACTGCGCCGGCCACCACCAGTACCAGGAAGTAGCCGGCGCTCGACAACACCCATGTGCTGGACAGCAGTTCGTACGGTGTGGGCATGGCCGACGGCAGTGACGCGGCGTGATGCCGCGCACCCAGAATCCGGTCGTTGCGTGAGCGCTGCATGGGGCGAAGGTGAAGTGGAAGAGAAGTGGCGCCACTGCGTCACGAAACCACTTCAAACCCTGCGCGAAACGTTGGCCGTGGCTGCCTGCATGCTGCTAGCGTTGTGGCCTTCGATCAATCGCAGGGATGGGCATGAAGCGTTCGTGGGGGTGGGGATTGCTGGCGTGCGCACTGCTGCTCGGCGGCGGCGCGTGGCTGTGGAAGCAGCCGTTCGCGATCATCGCGCGCGAAGGCTGGCGGTTGTCACGGCTGCCGGCACCGCACGCCATCGCCGTCCCGGTGCAGGGCATCGGTGCGCGGCAGATCGCGGCCACGTTTGGCGCGCCGCGCGGGCGTGACCGCACGCACCAGGGCGTGGACATCTTCGCCGCACGGGGAACCCCGGTACGGGCCGCCACCGAAGGCGTGGTGCTCAGCGTGCGCGACCGCGGCCTGGGCGGCAAACAGGTCTGGTTGCTGGGCCCGGCCGGGCAGCGCCATTACTACGCACACCTGGACGGCTGGGCACCGGGGCTGGCGGCCGGTGACGTGATCGGGACCGGCCAGGTGCTGGGCATCGTCGGCGACACCGGCAACGCCAAGGGCACGCCGCCGCACCTGCATTACAGCATCTACGGGCCGGACGGTGCGCTGGATCCGCTGCCGTTGATGCATGCAGCCAACCCCGCCAAGCGGTAAGGTACGCCCCCTGCAAGCCGCCCCCCGCGCGGCATGAGTCGCAACGATGGTGATTGACCAATTCGACCGGGACCACTTGTGGCACCCCTACAGTTCGCTGGGGAGCCCGGTGCCGGTGCTCAAGGTGGCGCGCGCCGACGGCGTGCTGCTGCAGCTGGAAGACGGCCCGCAGCTGATCGACGGCATGGCCTCGTGGTGGTGCGCCATCCACGGCTACAACCATCCGGTGCTGAACGCGGCCGCGGTCGAGCAGCTGGGGCGGATGTCGCACGTGATGTTCGGCGGGCTCACCCACGCGCCGGCGATCGCGCTGGGCAAGCTGCTGCTGCAGATCGTGCCGCAGCCGCTGGATGCGATCTTCTACGCCGACTCCGGCTCGGTGTCGGTGGAAGTGGCGCTGAAGATGGCCATCCAGTACCAGGCCGCGCGCGGGCGCCCGGGCAAGAGCAACATCGCCACCACGCGCTCGGGTTACCACGGCGATACCTGGAACGCGATGTCGGTGTGCGACCCGGTCACCGGCATGCATGGCCTGTTCGGCAGTTCGCTGCCGTCACGCTGCTTCGTGCCGGCGCCGCAGACACCATTCGATGGCACCTGGGACCCGGCCGACATGGCGCCGGTCGCGGCGCTGTTCGCCGAACGTGCCGACGAGTTGGCGGCCTTCATCATCGAGCCGGTGGTGCAGGGCGCCGGCGGCATGCGCTTCTATCACCCGCAGTACCTGCGCGAGCTGGCGCGGCTGTGCCGTGAATACGACGTACTGTTGATCTGCGACGAGATCGCCACTGGCTTCGGACGTAGCGGCCGCCTGTTCGGCTGCGAGCATGCCGGCATCACCCCGGACATCCTGTGCATCGGCAAGGCGCTGACCGGCGGTTACATGACGATGGCCGCCACGCTGACCCGGCGCGAGATCGCCGACGTGATCGCCGCCGGTGATCCCGGCGTGTTCATGCACGGCCCGACCTTCATGGCCAACCCGCTGGCCTGCGCGGTGGCGCTGGCCTCCACGCAGTTACTGCTGTCGCAGGACTGGCAGGGCCGGGTGAGGGCGATCGAGGCCACCCTGCGCGAGCGGCTGGCCCCGGCACGCGCGCTGCCGCAGGTGGCCGACGTGCGCGTGCTGGGCGCGATCGGCGTGATCGAACTGAAGGCCGCGGTGCGGCTGGAGCGCATCCAGCAGCGCATGCTGGAGCAGGGCATCTGGATCCGTCCGTTCGGGCGGCTGGTGTACGTGATGCCGCCGTACGTGATCAGCGACGCACAGCTGCAACAGCTGTGCGACGGCATGGTCGCGCTGGTGGCGGGACTGGACGCGGAGGACCTGCGCGCATGAGCGGCAAGGTGGTATTCGTCAGCGGCATCGACACCGAGATCGGCAAGACAGTGGTCACCGGCTGGCTGGCCCGGCAATGGGCCGAGCAGGGCGAGGACGTGATCACCCAGAAGCTGGTGCAGACCGGCTGCGTGGGCGCCTCCGATGACATCCTGCTGCACCGGCGCATCATGGGCACCGGGTTGTTCGAGGAGGACCGCGACGGCACCACCATGCCGGTGCTGTTCGCCTACCCGGCCTCGCCGCACCTGGCCGCGCGGCTGGAACAGCGGACGCTGGACCTGGACGCCATCGAGCGCGCCACCGCGACGTTGGCCACGCGCTACGGCACGGTGCTGCTGGAGGGTGCCGGGGGGCTGATGGTGCCGCTCACCGAGCAGCTGCTGACCATCGACTACGTGGCGGAGAAGGGCTGGCCGGTGTTGCTGGTGACCTCGGGCCGGCTGGGCAGCATCAATCACACGCTGTTGTCGCTGGAAGCACTGGCCGCACGCGGCATCGCGCTGCACGGCGTGGCCTGGAACAGCCGTGATGACAGCACCGACGAGGTGATCGCGGCCGACAGCCGCAACTTCATCCGTCAGTGGGTGCAGGCGCGCTTCCCGGACGCGGCCTGGTATGACGTGCCGCGGATCGACCTGGGCTGACGCTGCCCGGTCCCTCTCCCGCAGTCGGGAGAGGGCATGCGCCCGGGGCTATTTCCTCAGCTTGTAGGCCAGCACGTAGTCACCGGCCTTGGTGCCGATGGAACCGTGTCCGCCGGCCACCAGCAGCACCACCTGTTCGCCCTGGCTGTCCAGGTAGGTCATCGGGGTCGCCTGCCCGCCGGCGGGGATGCGCACGTTCCACAGCACCTTGCCGGTGGCCAGGTCATAGGCACGGAAGTTGTCGTCCGTGGCCGCGCTG
>NZ_JAYFUH010000143.1:0-2997 GCF_034961085.1 Stenotrophomonas capsici
CCTTCGGCATTCGCGCATGCCGGCATTGAAACCACTTCATGCACCTGCATGAAGCGTTGCTGCGGGTGCCGCTGTACACGACAAGGGTGATGGAACGTCTCGCTGCCATGCCACGCGGGCGTGGCAGCGTTCCTGCTCTAACCACTGAGCTACCGGTGCATCGCGGCACCGGGCGGGAGTCGAACCCGCGACCTGGAGCGTGAAAGGCTGTAGTTCCATCGGCATTCGTACACACCGACATTGAAAGGGTGGAAGCAGGCGGCAAGGGGTGGACTGACTTCCGGAGTCGAACCGGAGGAACCCATGTAGTCAGACCGGCATCCGCCTTCTTCCATGAAAAATCCTGTTGTCCAGGCCCGGCTGGCCCCATTGCCAGCCGGGCATCATTGCGACGACCTCCGTGTCGTCCCTACAAAGGCATCGCGGCCACCCGCTCCACCCAGCGCGGGCGCTGTCCGGCGGGCAGGCTGGCATTGGCCAGCAACTCGAACACCGCATCGCTGAAGCCGCCCACGTGCAGCACGTCCTCCCGCTCGACGGTCTGGCTGGTCGCCACCGGCTGCAGGTCGATGCAGACCAGCTGCGCCTGCGGGCAACGCGCCTTCAGCGCGGCCCACTCACGCAGGGTGGCGGTCGCACCGCTGCCACGGGTGTCACGCCAGCTTTCGTTGTCGGACACCAGTACCAGCAGGTCCACTTGCGCACGCTTGCGGTTGAGGTAGGCCAGCGGCGCACTCACCGACGTCCCGCCACCGTTGATAGCCAGCTGGCGTGCCAGGGTCATCACGCTGTCGCGCGGGTTCAGCGGCTGCGGACGGATGTCCGTATCGAACGGCAACACCTGTGCCTGCGGGTGGCCGCGCAATACGCAGGCTGCGATCAGCGCCGCCACGTCCACGCAGCGCGCGGCCGAGGTGGCGCCCTTGCGGTAGCCGGTGACCGGCGACTGCATCGACCCGGACACATCCACCGCCACCACCACGTTGCCCTGCAGCGCCGGCACCGATGCGGTGGCCAGTTCCATCGCATCCTGCAGCGCGTCCAGGATCGGACGCGGCAACGCAGCGGCGGCGTGGTAAGCCATCAGCAACTGGTACGGCAGCACCCGTGAACGGGCGATCTGCTGCGGGTCACGCAGCTTGGTGGCGACCACCTCCACCATCGCCGGGTCCTCGAACACCCCATGACGCGCGAACGTGTTGAGGTTCATGCGCAACTGCTGCCAAGACGCGTTGCGTGCCAGCATCGCCCACTGCGCGGCATCCAGCGGCAGCGCGGTGTAGTACTGGAACGGCAGGTCCGGCAACGCGCCGCGTGGGTCACGCTTGAACGCCTCATAGGCCTGCAACTCCACCGGCAGCAACGCCTCGTCGTGCGGCCGCCCGATCACCCAGGCATACAACGCTTCGCGCGCGGCATCCTGCGGCTTGGGGTGGACCATGCGGATCACGTCGGCCAGCGACGGCTGCTGGCCGATCGCGGCATGGATGATCGCCTTCGGCGAAGCCTGCTCCAGCCACTGGCGCAACAGGCGCTTGGGCAGCGAACCCAGCGAACGACGCCCCACCTGGCCACTGCGCATGATCTGCACGAACGTACGCAGCATGCGGCCGCTGTCGATCACCTGCGGGAAGGCAGCGGCGAAGGCGGCGCCATCACGCACGCTCAACGTCGCCAGCAGCAACGCCGGCATGTCCTTCATGTGGGCCACGGTATGGGCGTACACCGCGGTGCGGGCGACGAAGTCCGCATCCACTTCGGCGCATAGCGCCAGCACCTGCTCCAGCTGCGTCTCGGCATCCCCGTAGAAGGTGCTGCTGAGGCAACCGGTAGCGGCAAACAGCGCCAGCGCCGCACGCGGGTCACGGGCATAGGCCAGCCCACCGGCTTCGTTGCGCGCCTGCGCCTTCGGCAGCAGCGCACCACGCAGGGATGCGAAAAGGGTTGCGTTGGCCATCCGGTACTCCTTGGCGGGAATGCCCGCATCTTGTCCTGGCCCTATAAACGCAATGGCCGTGCCAACTTTTCGGGAATGACGTCAACTGATTGATTTAAATATATATTTTTTCATTTCAGGCGCCATCCCGTGCGCCACAAGCAATCTATTTCGTATACTTCAATATCGCAATTTATAGGAATGGATATGCCCAAACGACAGGTGGTGTTTGGCATGCTCGGTACCCAGCTCGATGCCGGCAATGGTCCGGGCCGTTGGGAGAAGTGGCGCCCCACCGTGGCCCTGGGCATGCACGAGGACTTCCAGCTCGACCGGCTGGAGCTGCTGCTGGACCAACGTCGCTTCGGCAAGCTGGCCCAGCAGGTCAAGGACGACCTGGCGCAGGTGTCGCCCGCCTCCGAGGTGCGCCTGCACGACAACTACCTGGTCGACCCGTGGGAGTTCGAGGGCGTGTATGCCCGCCTGCACGACTTCCTCGCCAGCTATCCGTTCCTGCCGGACGAAGAGGACTACTACGTCCACATCACCACCGGCACCCACGTCACCCAGATCTGCTGGTTCCTGCTGACCGAGAGCCGCCACTTCCCCGGTCGCCTGCTGCAGACCTCGCCGCCGCGCAAGCAGGCCAGTGGTGATCCCGGCAGCCATGCGGTGATCGACCTGGACCTGTCCCGCTACGACCACATCGCCCAGCGCTTCGCCCAACAGCAACTGCAGGACCGCGACCTGCTCAAGGGCGGCATCGCCACCCGCAACCCGGCGTTCAACCGGATGATCGAGCAGATCGAAACCGTGGCCACGCGTTCGCGCGCACCGATGCTGCTGATGGGGCCGACCGGCGCCGGCAAGAGCCAGCTGGCCAAGCGCGTGTTCGAGCTGAAGAAGAACAAGCATCAGCTGCCAGGCCGCTTCGTCGAGGTGAACTGCGCCACGCTGCGCGGCGATGGCGCGATGAGCACGCTGTTCGGGCATACCAAGGGGGCCTACACCGGCGCCAGCGGCGACCGCGCCGGCCTGCTGCGCTCGGCCGACAAGGGCCT
>NZ_JAYFUH010000144.1:0-3015 GCF_034961085.1 Stenotrophomonas capsici
AGCAGTCCCGATACGCGTGTTCCATCACGGCGGCCAGGACATCCCAGGAGACGGCGTCCGTGAACGCCTTGCCAAGCCCCTGTTGCTCTGCGAACGGGCGCCAGATCAGATCGCACACCGGCGCATCGATGCGCGACTTCGCAGCGGCGGCGATGTGGTTCCATTGCTGGTACGCATCACGATGACGCGTATGCAGGAACTCCGTCAGCCGGTTCCTGGCCTCGAGGGTGACGTCCTCCCACGCTTGGTCACTGCACAGGCTGAGGGCCTGTGACCAGCCCGAGACCTGCGCGACGGGAAAGGGCAGTGACTGCGGGAGTGGCTGCCCGCAGGACTGGAACCAACGGATGTCTTCGAGTTCCCTTGCGAATGATTCGTCCATGTCGCTGTAAGTACCAAGGCCTCAGCCTATCCGCGCTGCGGGATCGGCCTGAATGAATTGCTAGGCCAAGGCCTATGGATGTGCTGCATGATGGATGCGCCGGGCTTCATCTTTGTCACTCAATGGACGCATGAAGACACCGGGCTTCACACCGACAAAGTCGTTGCCTTCAAGGAGCACGAGCCGGGCAGCCGTATCGCCGTCATGTGCGTCAGCGATCTGTCCGAGCCGGTAATGCAGATGGCTTGCCAGTGGCACCGGCAGAACGTTCGGCACAGTGGCGACATTTGTGACAAGAACCTCATTCACCGCAATGAGGAGCCTGATGGTGTTATCGAGCCCGGGGCCAGTCGCCGCCTCTCTGTCCAGGACGGCCTCGCCTCTGCTGTTGATCATGTCAACGCCGATGATGCGACCAATCAGAATGTGATCCGCGCCCTCAGCCATCTCCTGAAGCGTAGCCTCGAAGGGAAGCCCGGCGAAGGAGGTGGATGGAATCAACACGGCAAGCAGAACAGAAATTATGCGTTTCATGCTTTTCCTCGGCCTGGCTCTGGTATCACGCTGCGCCGCGGAGTGGCGTCGACCTGACTGATCCGTCAGGCGTCGTCCTCGTCTGGTGGGGTGTAGCCAACGGCGTCTTCCCATTCCGGGCAAACATTGAAGATCACTTCGCAATCGCAGCCCGCGCCGTTCTCCCCAAGCCATTCGAGCGTCGCCTCGACGGGCAGATTGTTCTTCTGCAGGAAGGTACTTGTGAGCGCAAAAGTATGATCACACTCGTAGCCGGTCATGCTCGTCCGGTCCAGGTGATCGAAGATGTCCCTGAGGGAAGAGAGAGGGATGGGGGGCGCGTCTGTCATGTGATGTGTCCGATTGCGAGTTGCGAGTTGCCGGAACCATATCCGGCCACGAAGCAGCTTCGGCCCGACTGAACTGCCAAGCCTTGGTCCATGAGAAGCATATTTCAACAAGGCGACAGCACGTGTGATGCCCAGGTACAGAGCCTGCCGGCACCGTGAAGCGGCTCGGCTTGAATGAGCTGTCAGGCCGCTGCCGCTGCCCGTGACAACTACCAAACATGGGCCGAGTCCTCTATGTAAAGCGGGAGGTCATTCTCTGCGCACCACTGGCTGAGTTGTGTCTGGAGTGCGGTCCAGTACCCTTTCGTCCAGCTCGGTGCTTTGACGGGTCATTGATCCTGTGATGGCAGATATACCGAGATGATTTCCATCGGCATCTCCAGGACGAACGAGCCTTCGGAGCAGGAACATAGCAGCTCCTCTTTCCAGCGGGGTTGGAATGTAAAGACTGGATCGCTCATGGGATGACTATTCTTTCTAACGACAGAATTGAGTCGGCACTGCGAAGCGGCGGTCGGCTTGAATGAATTTTTAGGCGGCATTAAAGCAGGCTTAGGGCAAGGTTACAAAATGCTACTCCCCCGAACGCAAGCAGAATCCAGCTTGCATACGCTAGCGAGCGAACGACTCTCTGTTGGAGCCAACGCCCAAGTGCGAGGCCAGCTACACATCCTAGTATGGCCAGGAAAATCGGCCATTCTGAAAACATGTTGGCGGTGAAGTTGTTGAAAGTACCTATGCTGGGGAGAGATGCTGAAAGTACAGACAAGAGCAGGCAAGCAACAAGACATGCACTGAAAATACTAGAGTAGCTTTCGCGTGCCATATGTCACCTTACTCCGGAGCTAAGTCGCGCCGCTAGGCGGCTTCGGCTTGAATGTATTGTTAGGGCTCACAGCCGCAAGCCCAGCCAAATAACTGCCTCGGTCGAGGCGGACACAATGGGCGTGAGAACCCTGGGCCAGAATGTGCCAGCTTGGACGTGCCCCAAAGACTGGTCGTGGTGCTGCTGCTCCTCAGCGACAATGGATGAGATTGCTGATATGGCGAATGGGTCATGGCCCTGCAGCACAACGAGTTGATACTCAAGGTGGCGAAGCACGACACTCTCAACGGCAGTGGTAGTTGCTGCAATAGCACTGCTACCGAGCAAGCCAGTTATGGCCCCGAGTAGGAAGCCGCCCATGCCACAAAGCCAGTAGCTACGGCAGCGATGACGGCCACGCCGCTGCAGCTCAGCGCCAAAGATGGCCCGATGCCGTTGCTCATGTGAGCGGAATTCGCGAAGCTCAGCGACCATCTTTGGCGCGGTCAGTCTGGCCATGAGGATCTGACCGGTGTAGATGCCTATGGCGCCATGCTCGCCGGCGTGATTGACCTTGATGATGCGGTCGCCAAGATAATTGGCTACAGGTTGCATGATTACTTCCATGTGAGCCCTAACGCTAGGATTAAGCTGAGCCGCGAAGCGGCTTCGGCTTGAATGAATTGTTAGGCGGCAACCGACACGACGGACGCTGCGCCCAATAGTCTGCCCGCTTGGCAAGGTCTTCGGGAAGGCCACGAAAGCATACGTGGGCGCAGTTACCGGCAATACCATCAGCGCAGCCGGAGCGACTACAAGCGAGAACACACGCGTCTTTGGCCTCGCAGCGAGCTGCTGCAGCTTCTAGGTAGGCAGCCTCGTCCGCGTTGCGGGCGGGAATGCCAGTGGCCGAACAGTGCGGGGACCATGGCTGCCTAGACGCAACAGATTGGGAGCCGGCGAAG
>NZ_JAYFUH010000145.1:0-4082 GCF_034961085.1 Stenotrophomonas capsici
GCCCCTCTGCGATCCTGTGCCGAGCCGCCAGCGCCGCCGCCGCGCGAACGCGGAATACGGTAGCTCTGCAGGAAGTTGTTGTTGGCGGTGACCAACTGCGAGGTCAGCACGCCAGCGCCCACCGCGCTTAGCGCGGCATCGGCGGAATTTCGTTTGACGATGTCGCGGGCGACCAGTATTCCATCGACGCGGCCCACGGCCTCCAGGATTGAGCGTGAGGCGGTGGCCAATGTGCCGTTGAGCGCATCCAGTGCGGTCACCGTGACCTGGGCCAGGCCGTGATAGGCGCGCCGGATGCCCTTGAGGGTCTGTCCAATGGCCTTGAATATGCTTGAAAGCGCCTGGAATATCGGCCCGACATAGGGAATCTTGGCCAGTACGCTCATCACCTTTTCCAGCACGATGGTCGTGGTGTGGAACTGGTTCATCCACGAGTACAGGCCGATCACCTGCGCAACGGCGACTTCATTGGCCACGCGCGCGCGGTTGGAATAGGCGGCGAAGTTCAGTGCCCGTGCCTGCTGCACGGCAACGCTGTAGGCAGCCGCATCGGCGGCATTGACCAGCTCGACCTTCTTGTTGACCGTCTGTCCGGTATCGAACAGCACGATCACGCCGACACATAGCACCAGCAGCATCACCAGCCCGAGCACCATTGCCTGCCCGGCCATGGTGCGTCGCTGGCTCAATGAGGGAATCCTGCGGGTACAGAAGGCTTGTGCTCTGGCACGAGGGCTCATGAGGTTTCACCGGGCATGGCTCGCCCGTTGGCGCCCACGCGTGGGCACCAAGGCGAGTAACAACGACGGAAAGCGTCACGCGCAGCGGGGGCTGCGCGTGACGTCAGGACAGGCTCGGCTTACTTGTTGGAGTAAGCGTCCATGCCCTTGTCTTTGTCGGCTTCCTCTTGTGCCTGGTTGGAGACGTTCTTGGCACGATTGATCGACTGCGTTGCGCTCTGGCCGGAGAGTTCCTTGGCCATACCGGCAACCTGGCTGCGCGCGGTTCCACCGAAGTAGGTGAAGGCGGCGATGGCGGCGATGGCCACCAGTGCGGTGATGATGATGTACTCGGTCATGCCCTGACCGCGCTGCTTTTTGAAACCAAACTTACGGGGCGTGTGACGCATGGCTTTCTCCTAGTTTTTTTTGGCAATGCAGTGCATTGGATGCACTGCTGCGCCGTCCTGTTACTTCGGAATTCAAGTCAATGACACCAGTCGCTGATGACGCCCCCTGAACTGATGCGGGCACGATCTAAACACGCCTCCATTGCATGTTCAAGACAAATGGCATTTATCTGCGTGACGATGAAGTTAATTCAAAGCTTCACCAACTCCACGCGACGGTTCTGTGCCTTGCCCTCTTCGGTGTTGTTGTCGGCAGCCGGTTGTGAATCGCCAAAACCGCTGGATTCAAGCCTTTTTTGATCGATTCCCGCAGTGACGAGGAAGTCGCGAACGGAGGCTGCACGGCGCTGCGAGAGCGACAGATTGTGTGACGCATTTCCCGTGTTGTCGGTATGTCCATTGATCGAAAGTCGCAGCTCGGGATTGTCGTTGAGCAGTGCGGTCACCTGCTCCAGCTGCGGCTTCGACGCGGGAAGGATGGTGGCCTGGTCGGTTTCGAACTGCACCTGGATGGCCACTTTGCCGGCCTCGTCGATCGATTTCTTCAGCGCGTCGGCGGGCAGTGCCTTGGCGGTGATCTGCACCGGCTTGGTCTCGGCGATCAGCAGCCCGGCCTGGTTGCCGCTCTTGGCGACATGCAGCCAGATGTTGCGGTCCGGCTGGCGGATCACGTAGACATCGGCAGTTTCGTTGTAGATGTCGCCCAGGGCATCCACGCGTTCAACGGCAGCGGAAGACTTCTGGATGTCATCCAGGGCGGCGGCGGGGATCTTGCCGTTGAACACCTGGCGTCCACCCAGGCTCTCGACCAGTGCCTGCAGGTTGCGGGTCAGCTCAAGCTGCGAGAACGGGTGCCCGTCCTTGGCCTGGAGGCGTGCGCCGTAGACCTGGCCCTCGACCCACTCCAGGCGGTCACCGGTCCAGAACGGTACACGCTCGAACGGGTTGGTCTCCGGGCGCTGCGCCTGATAGCCCTCCGGCAGGCCGATGTAAGGGAATTCACCCAGCGTGGCCGTGGAGACGGGCAGCTTCTCGATGTCGAAAGCGTTGCTCGTGGTCGTTGCCTCGGCAGCCGGTGCTGGCGGGTTGGTCTCTGCTGCATCGGTGGCGGGCGCGGCAGGCTCGGCCGGTGCGGGCGTGCGGTTGCACGCGCTGCCCAGCAACAGGGCGAGGGTCGACAGGGCCAGGGCAGTGCGCTTGGTGACGGGTTGTACGTTCATGGAATGCTCCGACAAGGAAATCGCCCCGGATGGCGAGATGGGCCAACCGGGGATGGGACGAGGAAAGCAAGCGTGCACGATGGATGCATCAACGCTGTGTCAGCAGCGGAGCATGCGACGGGAATCCGGCCGATGAGGGAGCGCGGTAGCGTCGGCTGCGGGCGCGCGACGAAACGGGGCAGGCATGATGACGGCCGATGAACGGGCCGAGGTGGAACGGCATTGTGCTGCGGTCATTCAGTGCCCTGTCGACGTGTGGTCCAAGAGCCCCCTGTGCGCGCAGCATAGCAATAGCGTCACGCCATCAAAAGATGGCGTGATGCACGGATATGAAAAAAGGGCGGGACCTCGCGGTCCCGCCCTTGTCATGCCGGTCGATCCTGGTTCAGCGGCTCAGCTGCGCAGGCCAACACCACGCTTGAGCAGCCACAGTGCCAAGGCGGTGAGTGCGGCCACGAAGCCCAGCATCAGCGTGTAGGAGACCCACAGCGGCACGTCGCTGCTGCCCAGCAGGCCGAAGCGGAACGCGTTGACCATGTAGAAGATCGGGTTGGCGTGGGTCAGGGCCTGCGCCCAGCCCGGCAGCAGCGTGACCGAATAGAACACGCCGCCCAGGTAGGTCAGCGGGGTCAGGATGAAGGTCGGCACGATCGCCACGTCATCGAACTTCTTGGCGTAGACGGCATTGATGAAGCCGGCCAGCGAGAAGATGGTCGCGCCCAGCAACACCGTGCTCAGTGTCACCAGCGGGTGCGGGATGCGCACCGGGGTGAAGAACATCGCGATGACCAGCACGATCACGCCGACCATCAGGCCGCGTACCACCGCACCGGCCACGTAGCCGCCCAGGATCACCCAGTTCGGCATCGGGCTGACCAGCAGCTCCTCGATGTGGCGGCCGAACTTGGCGCCGAAGAACGAGGAGCTGATGTTGCCGTAGCTGTTCTGGATCACGCTCATCATCACCAGGCCCGGCACGATGAACTGCATGTAGCTGTAGCCGCCCATCTCGCCGATGCGCGAGCCGATCAGGCCGCCGAAGATCAGGAAGTACAGGGTCATGGTGATCGCCGGCGGCACCAGGGTCTGGCCCCAGATGCGCAGGATGCGGTTGATCTCGCGGCGGACGATGGTGCCCAGCGCCACCCAGTTGCGCGAACCGGTGGCGGTCTCGGAAGAGGACGTGACGGAGGTGTTCATGCGTTGTTCTCCAGGTTGCCGGTCAGGCGCACGAACAGCTCTTCCAGGCGGTTGCTCTTGGTGCGCATCGAGCGCACGCGGATGCCGGCGGCGTTGAAGGTGTCGAACACGCGGTTGAGGTCCATCGCCCGCGGCATGTCCAGGTCCAGCGTGTGCGTGTCGGTGGCCAGCAGCGTGGCGCCTTCGATGTGCGGCAGCTGCGCCGGCAGTTCACCGTCGATGTCGAAGATGAAGCCTTCCACGTCCAGCTTGGCCAGCAGGCCGCGCATCGGGCCCTGCTCGACGATGCGGCCGTGGTTGATGATGGCCAGGTTGCGGCACAGCTGCTCGGCTTCCTCCAGGTAGTGCGTGGTGAGGATGATGGTGGTGCCGGCGGCGTTGATCTCCTGCAGCGTCTTCCACATGTCGCGGCGGATCTCGATGTCCACGCCGGCGGTGGGCTCGTCCAGGATCAGCAGGCGCGGGCGGGTCATCATCGCGCGGGCGATCATCAGCCGCCGCTTCATGCCGCCGGACAGCGTGCGGCTCATCAT
>NZ_JAYFUH010000146.1:0-2661 GCF_034961085.1 Stenotrophomonas capsici
TGTGGCTTGGCCTGGGGCCTGTGGCGCGGCGTCATGGTGGGCATGGAGGCCGCGAAGAACGGCAATGGCATGCCGGCCGGCGAGGAATTGTCGGGCCTGCTGGGTGACCCGGGCGCGCTGGCGCAGATCCTGATCGCCCTGATATCCACCGGCGGCGCGGCACTGGTGCTGTACTTCTGGCGTCGTCGCGCCACGCCGGCCGAGCGCGCGCAATCGCACCGGAATGCCCGCCGCGGTACGACCTGGGGCTGGACGCTGCTGGTAGCGGCCTGCGTGTTCATTGGCAGCAGCCTGATCAGCTGGATCGGCAAGCAGTTCGGCATCGAGCCGGCCCCGACCAACCTGCCGCTGATGGAACAGGCACTGGCCAACTATCCCCTGCTGCTGGTGGTCTTCGCCGTGTTCCTGGCCCCGGCCTATGAGGAATTGCTGTTCCGGCGCGTCCTGTTCGGCCGCCTGTGGGCCGCCGGCCGACCATGGCTGGGCATGCTGTTGAGCGGCACGGCTTTCGCGCTGGTGCACGAGGTGCCCGGCACCAGCCCCAACGGGCTGCCGGAGATGCTGCTGTTGTGGTTGATCTACGGGGGCATGGGCATCGCCTTTGCCTGGCTGTACCGCAAGACCGGGACGCTGTGGGCGGCCATCGCCGCGCATGCGATCAACAACGCCATCGCGCTCGGCGCGCTGGTCTGGTTCGGCGCGCAGTAAGCCGAACGCGCGGTTGACGAAAAATTAAGCAGGACGCTCGCACACTGCAGCCATGAATGTGGGGGATCCATCATGAAAGCCGCTGCTTTCGCCATCACTGCCATCCTGCTGCTCGGCGCCTGCGCGACCACCACGTCACCGACCGGGCGTCGCCAGGTCGTTGGTGGCGTTTCCCAGCAACAGCTGGACCAGCTGGGCGCGCAGGCCTTCGCCGAAACCAAGGCCAAGGAAACCGTCAACCGCGACGCCCGGCAGAACGCCTACGTGCAATGCGTGGTCAACGCGCTCGTCGCCCAGCTGCCCTCCCAGTACCATGGCGTACGTTGGGAGACGGCGGTGTTCGTCGATAAGGAACCCAATGCCTTCGCCCTGCCCGGCGGCAAGGTCGGCGTGAACACCGGCATCTTCAGCGTGGCCCGCAACCAGGACCAGCTGGCGGCCGTCATCGGCCATGAGATCGGCCACGTCATTTCGCGCCACCATGAAGAACGCATCACCAAGCAGATGGGCGCCTCCGGGCTCCTGCAGGTGGCCAGCGTGCTGGCCGGCGCCGCCTACGGTGAAAGCGCGGCCAGCACGGTCAGCCAGCTCGGTGGCATGGGCGCGCAGACCATGTTCCTGCTGCCCGGCTCGCGCACCCAGGAAAGCGAGGCCGACGTGGTTGGCCAGCGGCTGATGGCCCAGGCCGGGTTCGACCCTTCGCAGGCGGTGAACCTGTGGCAGAACATGATGGCGGCCAGCGGAAACCGCTCCCCGCAATGGCTTTCCACCCACCCGGACCCGGCCAACCGCATCCGTGAACTGCAGCGCGATGTGCCGGCGCTGATGCCTGTTTTCCAGCAGGCCCGCCAGGCCGAGCGGGTCCCACGGTGCGGATGACCCGGGACATTGCTGCAGTACACCAACGGAAGTGATTTCTCCGTCAAATATTTTCTGCTACGTTTGCGTGCTCGGTTTCTTTCCGAATAGTCCGAACTCCGCTCCCAAGCGGTCCCATCGAGGTGAACCATGATCTTCCGCAGCCATAAACAAGCCGTGCTTTCCGTCCTTATCGCGACCGCGCTCGGTGGTGTTGTGGTGGCTGATGCCGTTGCACAGTCGGCGCGTTCTGCCGACCGCCGGGGCAATCGTGGCAGCTCCAAGCCGGAGGTCCTATTCCCGGAAGCGACCCGCCAGGAGCCCAACGGCAAGGCTTCCTCGAAGATGAGCGGCAAGCTGCAGAAGCTGTTCGAGGCCTACAACAAGAGCGAGTTCGAGCAGACCCGTGCGCTGGCCGATGAAATCATCGCCGCCGAGGCTGCCAACGACTACGACAAGGCCGTGGCCAACCAGCTGGCCTCGCAGGCCGCCTACAACCTGGACGACAACGCCGGCGCCAAGCAGTACCTGCAGCAGGCGCTCACCCTGAACCAGCTGGACAACAACGGCCACTACCAGGCACTGCTGATGCTGGCCCAGCTGCAGATCCAGGACGAGCAGTACGCCGAAGGCCTGGCCAACCTGGACAAGTACTTCGCCGAGTCCAAGTCCAACAAGCCCGAAGAGCTGATCATCAAGGGCCAGGCCCTGTACCAGACCGAAAAGTACGCCGAGGCCATCCCGGTGCTGCGCGCCGCCATTGCCGCCTCGCCCGAGCCGAAGGACAACTGGAACCAGCTGCTGATGGCGTCCTACGCCGAAGCCGGCCAGACCGGTGAAGCGGTCAAGGAAGCCGAGGCGCTGGCCAGCCGCAACCCCTCGGACAAGAAGGCCCAGCTCAACCTGGCCAGCATGTACATGCAGGCCGACCAGATGGACAAGGCCGCCGCAGTGATGGACAAGCTGCGTGCGTCCGGACAGCTCACCGAAGAGCGCGAGTACAAGCAGTTGTACTCGATCTACGCAAACACCGAGAACAAGGAACGGGACGTCATTGCGGTGATCAACGAGGGCCTGGAGAAGGGCATCCTCAAG
>NZ_JAYFUH010000147.1:0-2550 GCF_034961085.1 Stenotrophomonas capsici
GATAGAACCGGGCATTGCCCGTCTGGCGGCGTTCTGGTGGCCGTAAGTCCATGGGTTTGTTCCGTGGCGGGCTGCTGCTGGGCTTGCTGATCGGGCCGGTTTCGTCCTTCGCGGCGGAACCGCCCCAGTTCGACCCGGCCCATTCACAGTTCGGCTTCGAGATCCGCACCCGCTTCGGCCAGAAGATCGAAGGGGTGTTCCGCCGTTTTGATGCACAGGCCACCGCGCTGCCCAACGGGCAGCACCAGGTGGTGCTGCGCATGTACACCCAATACGTCGAGATCCCGGACAAGCCGCGCTACACCGGCTGGATGCGCGGCGAGGATTTCTTCGACGTGGCGCGTTACCCGGTGATCGAATTCCGCTCCGATCCGTACTCGCCGGAGCTGATCCACCTGGGCGGCGACGTCAATGGCTGGTTGACCATCCGCGGCATCAGCCGCCGGGAGACGCTGCACCTGGCAAAGCCTGAATGCGCACGTCCCGGCTATGATTGCGACCTCGTCAGCCGGGGCACCGTCCAGCGCGGGCGGTATGGCATGGACAGCTGGCAGATGGCCCTGGGTGATCGAGTGACCTTCATATTGCGTACGCGCCTGAGCAGCGCCCCCCCAAAGTGAACCCTTTCGTACGACTTTTCCTGCTGCTGGCGGCGCTGCTGGCCGGCGGTTGCGCCTCGCTGTCGCCGCAGCAGCGCGACCGTGCCCAGGGCATTGCCATCGCCGCGCGCTCGACCGTGGTGGACTGCGACCGGCCGGACCGCTGCGCGCTGGATTCGCCGCTGCGCGCGCTCGGCGGGCAGGCCATCACCGAATCGGCGCCCGGGCTGCCGCGCCACTACGCCACCATCGTGGACGAGGGCGAACTGGCGCTGGTGGCGCGCCTGAACCTGATCCGCAGCGCCACCCGCAGCATCGACCTGCAGACCTACATCTTCGACACCGACGACAGTGCGCGGCTGGTGATCGACGAACTGCTGGCCGCCGCCCGGCGCGGGGTCAAGGTGCGGGTGCTGATCGACCAGCTCTCGGCGATCTCCGACGTGCAGATGCTGGCCGCCCTGTCCGGGGCGCATGCCAACTTCGAGCTGCGCGTCTACAACCCCGCCTTCGGCAAGGCCAAGCTGAACTACCTGGACTACGCCGGCAGCGTGCTGTGCTGCTTCCGCCGTTTCAACCAGCGCATGCACAACAAGCTGCTGGTGATCGACGACGTGCTGGGCGTGGTCGGTGGCCGCAACTACCAGGACGATTACTACGACTGGGACAACGAGTACAACTTCCGCGATCGTGACGTGATCGTCGCCGGTCCGGAGGCGCGGGAAATGGCCGCCAACTTTGAGTCGTTCTGGGTCGCGCAGCGCAGCGTTCCGGCCGAACGGCTCAACGACGTGGGCCGGGCCCTGCTCAAGCAAGGGGTGCCGGCGATGCCGCAGGCCAACTTCCGCCACCCCGAGCGGATCGAGCGGGTGGGCGAGGAGGCAACCGACCCGGCCTTCATCGACGAGGCCTTCGTGCAGACCGCGCTGCCGGTGCGGTCGGTGGCCTACGTGGCCGACCTGCCGCGCAAGCATCGCCGCGAGGACGATGATCCGGACGATGGCCAGCATGTCACCGAGCCGCGGCTGGATGCCCTGATCGCCTCGGCCAGGACCGAAGTGCTGCTGCAGACGCCGTACCTGGTGTTGTCCAAGCCGGCCCAGCAGCTGTTCCGCGACCTGCGCAAGCGCGAGGCCGCGCCGCGGGTGGTGGTCTCGACCAACAGCCTGGCCGCCACCGACAACCCGATCGTCTACGCGCTGTCATACAAGTACAAGCGCCGCAACCTGCGCGAACTGGGCTTCAACATCTACGAATACAAGCCGTTCCCGCTCGATGCGCCGGTCAACTACCCCGGGCTGCTGCCCGAGCCGGTGGACGTCGAATCGGTGCCGTCCGGCCGCAACCGGGTGATCGGCGGCAGCGCGGCCGGCAGCAACGTGCGCGGCAGCGGCTCGGGCCGGCGCAACACGCCCGGAGGCAGCGACGTCGAACGCGAGGTGCTGCGCACCGAGACGCGCCCCTCGTTCCTGAGCCGGCGCGCGGCCAACCGGCCGCTGCCGGTGACCCGCAGCGGCGCGCGCATGGGCCTGCATGCCAAGTCGCTGGTGGTGGACCGCCGCATCGGCGTGATCGGCACCCACAACTTCGACCCGCGCAGCGAGAACTACAACACCGAGGGCGCGGTGATCATCGAAGATGCCGCCTTCGCCGAGCAGTTGGCGCGCAGCATCGAGCGCGACATCGCCCCGGACAACTCCTGGGTGGTGGCGCCGCGCGAGAAGGCACCGGTGTTCTCCGGCCTGAACTACAGCATCGGCAAGGCGTCCGAAGCGCTGCCGGTGCTCGATTTCTGGCCATGGCGCTACGCCACCATCTATGAGTTCAAGCCCGGCCCGGACTGCCCGCGGCCGCTGCCGCGGCAGGACCCCGGCTTCCGCGCCTGCTACACCGCCATCGGTGATTTCCCGGAAGTGGACGTCGGCCCGAAATGGCTGCTGGTGCGCATGCT
>NZ_JAYFUH010000148.1:0-2444 GCF_034961085.1 Stenotrophomonas capsici
GCCGACGGCCCGCGCGCGGAGCTGTTGTGCTCCGGGCCGCTGTCCGAGCTGTTCGGCGGGCCGGTCCAGGTCCGCGAGGACGAAGGCCGGCTGACCGCCTGGGTCGGGTAAACGGGCCATCGCCGCTGCCCCGATCCACCGCGGTGGTGCCGGCAATGCGATGATGCCGGTCCGTTCCGTCGTTTCCGCCGTACCCGAATGTCCCGTACCCGCTTCCCGCTGCGCCTCGCCGCAGCCGCTTCGCTGGCCGCCGCCCTGGCCGCCTGTTCCAGCACTCCCACCCGTTCCGGTGCGCCGGACGAGGACCCCACCCAGCACGCCAGCGGCTACCTGCAGGGCGATGCCATTCCCGACAGCCTGGCGCTGAGCCCGGCCCCGCCGGCCCCGGGCTCGGTCTGGGCGCAGCTGGACGAGGCCGTGGCCCGCGAGGCCATCGGCATGCGCGGCAGCGCGCGCTTCCAGCAGGCCCATGCCGACGCCGACCTGTCCTTCCCGGCCGGCGCCGAGCAGTTCAGCTGCGCGCTGGGCGTGGCGGTCACCGCGCAGGACACGCCGACGCTGTACACCCTGCTCGAACGCAGCCGCATCGATGCCAGCGCCGCCACCAAGGCCGCCAAGCACCATTACCAGCGCCCGCGTCCGTTCATGGTCAACAACGAGCCGACCTGCACCCCGGAGGACGAGCAGGACCTGCGCAAGAGTGGCTCCTACCCGTCCGGGCACACCTCGATCGGCTGGGCCTGGGCGTTGATCCTGGCCGAGATCGATCCGGAGCACGCCACCGCCCTGATCGAGCGCGGCCGCAACTACGGCCACAGCCGGCTGGTCTGCAACGTGCACTGGTTCAGCGACGTGCAGCAGGGACGCTTCATGGGTGCGGCCACGGTCGCCCGCCTGCACGACAACCCCGAGTTCGTCGCCGACCTGGCCAAGGCACGCCGCGAGCTGGCGTACGCCCGCACGCTGAAGCAGTCGTTGCCGCGCGACTGCGCCGCCGAGACCGCCGCGCTCACCTCCGACATCTCCGAAGCGCGCTGAGCAATGCCGGGGAGTGCCGGGCCATGCTCGGCACTACGGAAACGAAGAAGGCGCGGATTGCTCCGCGCCTTCTTCGTTCAACCTGCAGACCGGCGCTTAGAAGCGGGTCTTGAACTCCACGCCCCACAGGCGCGGCTCGTTGATGAAGCCGGTGAGGTTGTTGAAGTCGATGCCGCCGGTGGCGCGGATCTGGTTGGTGATGTTGCGGCCGTACAGCGCCACGTCGTAGTCCCCGTCGTTCCACTGGTAACCCAGGCGCAGGCCGCCTTCCAGCAACGACTTGCCGGTGAATTCCCTGGACTCGTACAGGAAGAAATTCACTTCGCTGCGGTACGCCCAGTCGGTGAACACGTAGAACTGCGCACCGTCGGCCAACGGCAGCGACCAGCGTGCGGTCAGGTTGTGGGTCCACTGCGGTGCCTGCGGCAGCGCGTTGCCGTTGATCCGCGCCTTGCCATCGATGACAGGGTTGGTCACGGTGCACGAGAAGCACGGTGCAACGCTGAGATCGGCGTCCTTGATCTCGGTGTGGTTGTACCCGCTGCCCAGCGTGACCAGCAGGTTGTCGGTCAGGTAGGCCTGCAGGTCCAGCTCGAAGCCCTGGCCCACGCTCTTGTCGGCGTTGAGCAGGATGTTGGCGTTACCCAGCTCGCCGCCCACGGCGGTCAGCTGCTGGTCCTTGACCCGGTAGTGGTAGACGCTGGCATTCAGGCGTGCACGGTTGTCCCAGAAGTCCGCCTTCACGCCGGCCTCGAAGGACAGCACGGTTTCCGGGTCGGCCACGGTCTTGTCGTTGAAGGCGCCGGCCGACTGGATCGAGCTGCCGCGGAAGCCGGTGGCAACGCGCCCGTAGACGTTGACGGTGTCGTTGACGGCGTAGGTGGCCGAGAAGTCCCAGTTGAACTTCTTGTCCTTGGTCGAGGCCGACAGGTACGGGTCCACCGCGTCACCGCGGGCGAAGGCCGCCTGCTGGGCGGCGAGCAGGCCGGCCAGGTCGCACTTGGCCGACAGCACGCACGGGGAGAAGCCGGTGTTCCAGTAGTCCTTGACCACCAGGTCCTTCTTGTCGACGGTGTAACGCGCGCCGGCGCGCAGCTCCAGCTTGTCGGTGGCCTGGAAGGTCACCCCACCGAACGCCGCCCAGGCATCGTTGGTCTGGTTGATGCGCTGGAAGCCATCCTGCCTGCTGCCGTTGGTGGTGTCGTAGCTGTAGCTGTCGACGTCGTAGTCTTCCTTGAAATAGAACAGGCCGGCCTGCCAGTTCAGCGGCCCGTCGTTGAGCGATTCCAGGCGCAGTTCCTGCGTCCACTGCGAATGGCTCGGGATGCCATCGGCGGTTTCGGAGGCAAACGGCACCTCAGGGGTGAAGTACGGGCCGGAGGTGCCGTCGATGTCACCCACGCTGT
>NZ_JAYFUH010000149.1:0-2267 GCF_034961085.1 Stenotrophomonas capsici
CTCGGCGCGCAGCAATGCCAGGTGCGCGAACGGTGGAAAGCCCGCGGCCTCGCGTTGCACCAGCTCGGCCTCGGCGAAGGCGTGGTAGCCACCGTTGACCAATGTGTGCAGCAGCGCATTGTCCGGGTGGTGGGTCTGTAGCCAGACTTCGCCCGGACGGTCCGCGCGGCCGGCGCGGCCGGCGACCTGGATCAACTGCTGGGCCAGTTTCTCGCTGGCGCGGAAGTCGGCCGAGAACAAGCCTTCATCGATGCCCACCACCACCACCAGGGTCAGCTTGGGCAGGTCGTGGCCCTTGGCCAGGATCTGCGTGCCGACCAGGATGCCGGGTTGCTCGCCCAGCGTGGCCAGGGTCTGTTCCAGTGCGTCGCGTCGCGCGGTGGTACCGCGGTCGATGCGCAGCACCGGGTACTCGGGGAACAGCTGCAGCAGGCGTTCTTCCAGCCGCTCGGTGCCGATGCCCTGCGGCTGCAGGGCCAGGCTGCCGCAGTCCGGGCAGGCCAGCGGCACCGGTTGGCGCGCGCCGCAGTGGTGGCACTGCAGCCGTCGGCCCGCGCCGTGCACGGTCATCGGCGTGCTGTGCAGGGGCGTGCTGCAGCGCTTGCAGGGCGCGGTCCAGCCACAGTCATGGCAGAGCAGCACCGGTGCGTAGCCGCGACGGTTCTTGAACACCAGCACCTGGTTGCCGGCCTGCAGGTGCTGGCCGATGCCGGCCAGCACTTCGGGCGAGAGGCCATCCTGCAGTGGCCGCTTGCGCACGTCGTAGATGCGCACGCCCGGTGGCTTGGCGTCGCCGGCGCGCTGTTTCAGGCGCAGGTGCGTGTAGCGCCCGCTGCGTGCGTTGTGCAGCGATTCCAGCGACGGCGTGGCGCTGCCCAGCACCACCGGCACGTCCAACGCCTTGCCGCGCACCAGCGCGAAGTCACGCGCGTGGTAGCGGATGCCGTCCTGCTGCTTGTAGCTGCCGTCGTGCTCTTCGTCGACGACGATCAGCCCCGGCTGCGGCAGCGGGATGAACACCGCAGAGCGCGTGCCGACGATCACCCGGGCCTCGCCGCGTGACGCTGCCGCCCAGACCCGCGCACGCTCGTTGTCGTTCAGGCCCGAATGCAACGCGTGCACCGGGATGCCCAGGCGGGTGCGGAAGCGCGCCAGCATCTGCGGGGTCAGGCCGATTTCCGGCACCAGCACCAGCGCCTGCCGTCCCTGTTCCAGGCAGCGGCTGATCGCCTGCAGGTAGACCTCGGTCTTGCCGCTGCCAGTGACGCCGTCGAGCAGGAACGGCTGGAAGCCGGGCGCCGCGGCGATGGCATCGATGGCCAGTTGCTGCTGCGGGTTCGGGACCGGCCCGGGATGCAGGTGCGGCACCGGCACCTGCGCCGGCACCTCGATGCGATGGGCGAAGTCACGCTTTGCCAGCGCGCGGGCGGCGCTGCGCCAGTCCTCGAGCAGGTCGTCCAAGCGGTCCTCGTTGACCGCGCCGTCCTGCAGCACCTGGGCCAGGCGCTGCGGGCGGGTGCCGGCGCGCAGGCGGGACAGCCCGGTGCGCCCGGCCTCGGTCAGCTGCCACGCCCAGCCATGGGTATCGGGCAGCGGTTCGCCGCGGCGCAGCGGCGCCGGCAGCGCGGTAGCGATCACTTCACCCAGCGGCGCGTGGGTGTAGCGGGCCAGCCACAGCAGCGAGGCCGCCAGCTCGCCGGCCAGCAGCGGGGTGGGGTCGAGCCATTCCAGTGCGGCCCGCAGCGGTGCCGGGTCGTCCACCTGGCCGATGCCCTCGACCACCCCCACCAGTTCGCGCGGCCCGAACGGTACGCGCAGCCGCCGGCCGATGTCGCCCTCCACGGGAGCGGGGCTGCCATCGGGCGGAAGGTAGTCGAACAGATGCGGCAACGGCACCGGCAGGGCGATGCGCAGGGTGGGGCAGGCAGGCATGCCGGGAAGTGTAGCCGCAGCAGGCCATCGCGCCGCGGCCGTTCACTTGCGTCGGTTTGCTGTGCGCGGATCCATAAATGGCATGTAAACGCTCGCCCCGATTGAGGATTTCGGCTTATCCACATTTGCTGTGGATAACTCTGTGGGTGAGCGTTGTGCTCCACGCGCTTTGGGCGATGGTTCAAGCCTCAGGGTCAACTTGGACAAAAAATCGCCACATTGCTTATTCAATGAAAATCAATGGGTTAGCCGTGAAACAAAAACGAAATGCAAGCGCGGCGAGCGCTGGACACGGCGACTGTTACCGCGTCTTGACGCTGTGCACAAGTTGCGGC
>NZ_JAYFUH010000150.1:0-3651 GCF_034961085.1 Stenotrophomonas capsici
TGTTGATGCGCGGGTCCGAGACGATGCCGTAGTTCCACAGCAGCGTGCCGTCGGTGATGGTCAGGTCCTGGCCGTAGGCCTTGTAGCGACCGCTCACTTCCAGCCCGCCGTTGGCGGTCATCTCGCGGCCCGGGCGCGCGCGCACCTGCATGCGTCCGGTCAGCGCGCCCTTGAGGCCGAAGCCGTTCATCCGGACCTTGTCGCCGAGGCTGACGGTCAGGTCCATGTCCAGCGGCGAGGACGGCGCTTCCTCCGGGTCCACCGGGTCCAGCACCACGATGTCCTCCGACACCGAGGTGCCGCGGTCCAGGCGCTCCAGGTCCAGGTCGGCCTCCGGCACGTGCACGCTGCCCCGCAGTTCCATCGCGGTGCCGGCCAGGGTGAAGTTCAGGTCCGGGTTGGCCACCACGCGCATCTCGCTGGTGTTGGCGAGCAGCACGTTGTCACCGTGGATATGCAGCTGCAACGGCTGGGCATCGCCGAACCACGACAGCCCGCCGTCGATCTTCAGCGCGCCTTCGCCGCCGGTCTTGGCCGAGGCGCTGATGCGCGCCGAGCCATCGGGCTGCGCGGTGAAGTTGCCCACGCCTTCGCTCAGGGTCAGGCCGAGCGCGGGGAACTCGCCGGTGAAATCGCTCAGCTTGGCCTCACCGCCCAGCGTGGGCTGCGAGCGCGTGCCGCGCAGGCTCACGTGGCCTTCGACCAGGCCCTTGGGCCGCACCAGGTCCGGCGAGAACAGCTCCATCCAGTACAGCCGCGACATGTTCAGGTACAGCTCGCCGTTGAGCGCGGCGTTCGGCTCCCAGCCGGTCTGCACCTTGGCGTCGATGAAGCCATCGCCCTGGAAGCCGACACCGAGGTGGCCCTTGATGCTGTTGGGCTGCATGTCCACGTTGATCGAGAAGTGGTCGTAGCGCACCAGTTCACCGCGGGCGTTGTCGCCCAGGCGGATGCCACCCTCGGCCGAGGCCACCTTGAAGCTGCCTTCCCAGGCATTGCCACGCGGGCGGATGTTGCCGTCCAGGGTGATGTCGCCACGCAGATGGATGCGACGGCCCGAGTTCGGCGGCAGCCACGGCTGCACCAACGCCAGCGGCAGTGCATCACCGCGCAGCAGCAGGCCCTCGCGCGGCCAGTTGGCGGCCACGCACAACGCGCCACCGGTGTCCGAGCCCAGGCAGGCATCGCCCAGGGTGAAGGCGCTGCCCTGCACGCTGAACGCCGCGGGCTGGCGCAGCTGCCACGGTGCGCCCTTGATCGGCGCGATCCGCAATGCCCCCAGTTCGCCACGCCACGCCTGACCGGCCTGGCGCACGCTGCCACTGAGTGCGAGCGCGCCCAGGTCGTTGCGCGTCTCCGCGTCCAGCCGCAGGTTCTGCAGGCTGCCGCGTGCGTCCACGCGCACGTGGTCGAGCAGCATGCCCACCTCCAGCGCGCTGCCCTGCACCTGCAGGTTGCCGTTGTCGCCGGCCCACGGCAGGCGGCCGTTGATGCTGACCTGGCCGGCCTTCCAGTCGTCCCATTGCAGGCTGCTGCCCTGCAGGTTGGCGGTGATGTCCGGCTGGCTGGGCGTGCCGCGCAGCTGCACGGTGCCGGCCAGGCTGCCGCTGCCGCCGGGCAGCAGGTCGGACAGGTGCAGCGGCTCCAGCCGTGCATCCACGTCGATGCGGTCGCCGACCTTGCCCTTGGCCTCGATGCGGCTCTCGCCCAGCACCAGCCGCACGTCACCCTCGCCCTGCGTCCCCTGCACGGCCAGCTTGGCGCGTGCGTCGACGCTGCGGCCACGCAGCCGGCCGCTGATCTTTGGCGCATCCAGCGTGGCCTCGAAACGCAGGTCCTCGGTGCCGGCCGGCGGCGGCAACTGCTTGCCGCGGGACGCCAGCGTGCCGGACAGGTCGCCGTCCCAGCCCGGTGCGAAATAACCCGGGTCGAAGTTGGCCAGCCGCGCGTCCACGTCCCACGCCAATGCGGGGGCCCAGGCGGCCGAACCGGCCAGCTCCAGCGCGCCGCCCGGCGTGGTCGCCTTCAGGTGTTCGATCTGCGCCTGCTGGTCATTGCCGCGCACGTCGAAATCCAGGCTGGCGTCCTGCTGGTCGCGGGCCACGTCGGCCTTGCCGATCGCCGCCCATTGCTTGAGGTTGCCGGCCACGCCCAGCCGCGCTTCCTTCAGGTGCATCGGCACCGGCGTGCTGTCCGGTGCGGTCGGGTCCGGCGCGGGCGTCCAGGTCAACTGGTTGGCCACCACCGCGAAGCGGAAGCCGGGGTTCTGCGCATCGGTGAAATCGGCCTTGCCCTGCAGGCGCACGGTGCCGCCGAAGGCCTCGGCCACCAGCGGCGCGACGGTCAGCACCTGGTTGTCGATGCTGACATTGGACGGCGCCAGCACCAGCTCCTGTTCGCCCTGGCGCACGCGCCCCTGCAGCTGCGCGTTGCCGCCACGGCCCCGGGCGGTGAAGTCCAGCGCCAGCGGTGCGGGCGCTTCGGCCATGAACTGCGCGGGCACCAGTTGGCCCAGGTCCAGCTCCTCGCTGCGCGCGGCCAGCTTCCAGACCGGGTCGTTGCGGCCATCCAGCACCAGGCTGGCGTGCAACGGCTTGGGCGCGTAACCGGCCAGCGCCACTTCCATGTGCGCCAGGTCGCCGCGTGCCACCAGCCCCAGCCGCGCCGCGGCCTGGCCCGGTCGCGGCGGCATCAATGCACGCACGGTCAGGTCGGTCCGGTAGTCCTTGCGCGGCAGGTAATGGCCGTCGATGCGGAAGTCACCCAGGTTGCTGTTGACCTTGAGCTGGGTGGCGGTGAATTCGCCATCGGCCGCCTCGATGCCCCCGCGGACGCGGGTGATGTCGATGATCGGTTCCTGCAGCTGGGTGATGCGCAGGCCATCGACCACGATGGTGTCCGCCTGCAGCGCGAGCGGCAGCTCGATGGCCGGCAGCACGTCCGGCCAGCGCGGCAGTTCGAATGGCTTGTCCTCCGACGGGCCCAGCTCCAGGTGCGCGTCGCGGATGCGCAGTGCGTCCAGGCGCAGCTTGCGGCCCAGCAGCGGACGGATGTCCGGGTCCAGGTAGGCTTCGGCGGCGCTGAAATGCAGGTCGTCGTAGCGGAAATCCAGGTCGTGCAGGATCAGCGGGCCGGCCAGCGGGCCCTCGGCCTTGCTCCAGGTCAGCGACGAGCCGGCAGGCAGGCGTGCCACCACCTGCGCCAGCAGCACTTCGCGGCCGGCCACGGTCTGCAGCAGCCAGTACAGGCCGAACAACCCCAGCAGCACCAGCACGGTGAGGGTGATGCCGCTGCGCACGGCCAGCGTGCGCATGCGCGCCCTGCGCCGCGCCCGCAGCTCGGCGATGCGCGCCTCGCGCTCTTCCGGGCTCACCTCTTCCGGACGCCGGCTCACAGGTCCGCTCCGATGTTGAGGTACAGCTGGAACTGCGAGTCAGGGCTGTTCAGGCCGTGCGCGATGTCGATGCGCACCGGGCCCACCGGTGATTTCCAGCGCACGCCCAGGCCCACGCCGGTATGCAGGTCGATGGTGTTGTCGAAGGCGCTGCCGGTATCGACGAACACCGCCGCGCCCCACGGGCCGCCGCCGAAGTAATGCTCGTACTCGGCCGAACCGACCACCAGGTTCTTGGCACCCAGGGCGAACTTGTC
>NZ_JAYFUH010000151.1:0-2404 GCF_034961085.1 Stenotrophomonas capsici
ACATGGGTGAACCAAGGGGGGTAGCGGTGCTGGAGGACTGGGAAGTCACGGCGGTGGATGCCCGGCTCAGGGAGTTCACCGAATCGGTGGATGGCGTGCGTGCGGCGGTGGTGGCCAGCGTGGACGGTTTCGCCCTGGCCCAATCGGCCACGCAGCAGTCCAGTGGCGAGCGGTTGGCGGCGATGACCAGCGCGATGCTGGCGCTGGCCAGCGCGGTGGGTCGCGAGCTGTCGCTGGGCACGATGGAAGTGCTGATGCTGGAAGCCAGCGAAGGCAAGGTGCTGATGCAGTCGATCCCGCTGGCGCGTGGTTCGCTGTTGCTGATGGCCGCCTGCGGCCAACGCAGCGTGATCGGCCACGTGCTGTGGAGCGCCCGCGAATGCGGTCGCAAGATCCAGGCGGAGTTGTCCAGCGGCTGAGCGCTGGAGCCCGCGGTGGTGGCGAGCTGGTACGCCTGACGACACACGGACCGCCCCCTTCCTTTGCCGCAGGCAAGGGGAGGGCGGGGGAGGGGGGCCTTTCGCGCGATGTGGACTTCCCGGCTTCACGCCCAAGGACGCTCCCGCCGGGCGGGCGCCCTGTCGCGGGAGGCGTGCGGTGTCGTATGGTCATGTCCATCCCCCCTCCGGCGACAGCCATGCGATCCCATCTTCTCCCTGCAGTCCGTGCATTGCCGGTGCGGCCGTGATGAATGCAACGGTCATCGATGCCGCCCTGGCGGACAAGCTTGCCCAAGGCATCGCCACGGGGTTCGAGGACTACCACCAGGGCTTCGCCGACATTACCCGTCGGGCGCGCACGCGCTTCCAGGCACGCGACTGGAACGCAGCCAGGACCGATGCGGTGGAACGCATCGAGCTGTACGACGTCTGCGTGGCACGCTGCCGGGCGCAACTGCAGGCGTTGCTGGCCGGCATCCCGCCCACGCAGGCGCTGTGGCGGGAAGTGAAGCAGTGCTTCGACGCACGGGTTTCATCGCGCATCGATGGCGAGCTGTACAAGACGTTCTACAACACCCTGACCCGGCGCCTGTTCGGTACCCATGGCGTGGATGACGACATCGAGTTCATGGCGCTGGACATCGAGCCGTCCGATGCCATCACCCACCCGGTTGCGCGTCACGTCTACGCCGTTTCCGAAGCGCGTCCGGCCGATGCGTTCTCGCGCCTGCTCGCCGACTATGCCTTCGACGTGCCCTACCAGCATCGCCTGCGCTGCGCTGCGGCCATCGCGGTGCGCCTGCAGGACGACCTCGCCCATTGGGGCACGTACCCGGTGCGTGCCATCGAACTGCTGGAGACCGTGTTCTACCGCGAGCGCCGTGCATACCTGGTCGGACGCGTGTTCGGTGAGCACCGCTTCTCGCCCTGCGTGATCGCGCTGGTCAACGGGGAGGAAGGCGTCCGCGTGGAAGCGGTGCTGAGCCGACGCCGCGACGTGGCACATCTGTTCGGTGTCTCGCGCAGCTATTTCCAGGCCGATCTGCCCACCGTCGCCGACGCGGTGGTGTTCCTGCGCAGCATCCTGCCGGGCAAGCCGGTCGATGAGATCTACACCGTGCTGGGCCGCGCCAAGCAGGGCAAGACCGAGCGCTATCGCACCTTCTTCAGCCATTTCCAGCAGCATGCCAACGAGCGGCTGGTACATGCCGAAGGCACCCCCGGCATGGTGATGGCGGTGTTCACGTTGCCGAGCTATCCGCTGGTGTTCAAGCTGATCCGCGACCGCTTCGCCTGGCCCAAGACCATGAGCCGGCAGGACGTGGAGGAGAAGTACGCGCTGGTCTTCAACCTGGACCGCATCGGCCGCCTGCTCGACGCCCAGCCCTATCGCCACCTGCGCTTCCCGGTCAGCCGCTTCGCGCCGGAACTGCTCGATGAGCTGGTCAACCAATGCAGCCACAGCGTGCAGGTCGAAGGCGGGGACGTGGTGATCGCGCTGTGCTACGTGCAGCGCCGTTTCCGGCCCCTCAACCTCTACCTGCGCGAGCAGGGCAGTGAAGCCGCCCGCGCCGCGGCATTGGACTACGCGCAGGCCATCCGTGACATGGCCTGCAACAACATCTTTCCCGGCGACATGTTGCTGAAGAACTTCGGTGTCTCCCGGCACGGCCGCGCGGTGTTCTACGACTACGACGAGTTGTGCCTGGTCACCGACTGCAACTTCCGGGCCTGGCCAACACCGCGCAGTGAGGAGGAGGCCATGGCCAGCGAGCCGTGGTTCCACGTCGCGCCCAACGACGTGTTCCCGGAACGTTTCGCGTTGTTCATGGGCCTGCCCCGCGCATTGCTGGACGTAGTGCAGGAGCGCTACGGCGAGCTGTTCGAGCCATCGTGGTGGCAGGGGCTGCAGCAGGGCTTCGGCAGGGGGGAGTTCCCGGACACACCGCCGTATCCGCGCGCGC
>NZ_JAYFUH010000152.1:0-2145 GCF_034961085.1 Stenotrophomonas capsici
CCTGCCGAATGTCGGGCCGGCCTGTGAGAAAGATCTCCGTCTGATTGGAATCCGTGTCCCGGCGCACCTGCGCGGGCGTGATCCCTACGACATGTATGCCCAGCTGTGCCTGAAGACCGGCGTGGTGCACGACCCCTGCGTGATCGATGTGTTCCTGTCCATCGTGCGCTTCATGGCGGGGGATTCCCCGCAGCCCTGGTGGGCCTACAGCAAGGAACGCAAGGAAACCCTGGCCAGGGAAGCACCGCTGACCCTGTGGTGAGGTGGCCACCGGCCCCCGCGTGGGGCCGGGCCGATGACAGCGCGGTACGGCGTGATGCTCCCCGGACAGGGCAGACCGGTGAAATCTCTATCGTTGGCGGCGAAAATGCCGTCATTACGTCTGGATAGTTCTGATGACCCTTCTCGTGACCGGCGCGGCCGGCTTCATTGGTGCCTACACCTGCCAGGCGCTGTCCGCCCGTGGCGAGCGGGTGGTGGGGCTGGACAACTACAACGACTACTACGACCCGCAGATCAAGCGCGACCGGGTGGCCGCGCTGTGCCCGCAGGTGGACATCCGCGCGCTGGACATCACCGACCGCGACGGCCTGGCCGCATTGTTCGATGAAGTGCAGCCGACCCGGGTGATCCACCTGGCCGCGCAGGCCGGCGTGCGGTACTCGCTGGAAAACCCGCACGCCTACGTGCAGAGCAACCTGGTCGGCTTCGTCAACCTGCTGGAGCTGTGCCGCCACCGCGGCGTGCAGCACCTGGTGTACGCCTCCAGCAGCTCGGTCTACGGCAATTCGGCCACGCCGCCGTTCTCCGAGGACCAGCGCGTGGACCAGCCGCGCTCGCTGTACGCCGCCACCAAGGCCGCCAACGAGCTGATGGCCTACACCTACGCCCAGCTGTATGGCCTGCGCGCCACCGGGCTGCGCTTTTTCACCGTGTATGGCCCGTGGGGCCGGCCGGACATGGCGCCGCTGCTGTTCTCGCGCGCGGTGCTGGCCGGGCGCAGCATCGAGGTGTTCAATGATGGCCACATGCGCCGCGACTTCACACATGTTTCCGACATCGTCACCGGTATCCTCGGGGCGCTGTCGCATCCCAGTGCCGAGGCCACGCCGCATCAGGTGTTCAACCTCGGCAACCACACACCGGTGGAGCTGGAGCACTTCATCGACGTGATCGCCTCGGCCGCCGGCCGGCCGGCCAACAAGGTCTACAGGCCCATGCAGCCCGGCGACATGGTCCAGACCATGGCCGATACCGCGCGGGCCAGGGCGGCCTTCGGCTACGAGCCGGCCACCCCGATTGAAGTGGGCCTGCCACCGGTGGTGGAGTGGTGCCGCACCTACTTCGGACCGCGCGCCTGATTTCATCTCCCGCTAATACGGAAGCGGGAAAATGCGCGGTCTTCCTGAATACGCATTGCCAACGGATCGCGTCATGAACCAGCCTGCCCTCTCGGTGGTCGTCCCCGTCTTCAACGAGCGCGACAACGTCGCCCCGCTGGTCAACGAAATCACCGCCGCACTGCGCGGCAAGGTGCCCTTCGAGATCGTCTACGTGGACGACAACTCCAGGGACGACAGCCTGCAGGTGCTGCAGGCGCTGAAGGCCGCCAACCCCGAGCTGCGGGTGCTGCACCACGTGCAGCAGAGCGGCCAGAGCACCGCGGTGCGGACCGGGGTCAAGGCCGCGCGCGCGCCGTGGATCGCCACCCTCGACGGCGACGGCCAGAACGACCCGGCCGACATCCCCAGGCTGCTGGCCGCGCGCGATACCGCCGAGGGCGGGGTCAAGCTGTTCGCCGGCTGGCGGGTCAACCGCCAGGACAGTGGCTCCAAGCGCTGGGCCAGCAAGTGGGCCAATGCCATCCGCGCGCGCATGCTGCGCGACGACACCCCCGACACCGGCTGCGGCATCAAGCTGTTCGACCGCGATGCCTTCCTCGACCTGCCGTACTTCGACCACATGCACCGCTACCTGCCGGCGCTGATGCAGCGCGCCGGCTGGAAGACCGTGAGCGTGCCGGTCAGCCACCGCCATCGCACCGCGGGCGTGTCCAAGTACAACAACTTCGGCCGTGCCATGGTCGGCATCCGTGACCTGCGCGGCGTGGCATGGCTGATCACCCGCTCCAAACGCACGGCGGTG
>NZ_JAYFUH010000153.1:0-3536 GCF_034961085.1 Stenotrophomonas capsici
TCCTCAACCTGCCCCCGGGCGAATACAAGGTGGTGGAGAAGCAGCAGCCGGCCGGCACCAATGACGGCAAGACCAAGCCGGGCAACATCGGCGGCACGCCGATGGGCAACGGCTCGGCCGAAGGCAGCGCCACCGCGCAGAACCCGTCGTTCATCGGCACGATCACCGTTGGCGTGGGCCAGGTGTCGGTCGAGAACAACTTCGGCGAAGTGCCGGCGGCCAGCATTTCCGGCAACGTCTACAACGACAGCAACGACGACGGTATCCGCCAGCCTGAGGAAGGCGGCTTTGCCAACGTCACCGTCGAGCTGACCGGCACCGACGACCTGGGCAACCCGGTCACGTTGACCACCACCACCGACGCCAACGGCAAGTACACCTTCGAGAACCTGCGTCCGGGCACCTATGTGGTGACCGAGCCCAACCAGCCGGCTGAAACGCTCAACGGCAAGACCACCGCCGGCAGCACGGGCGGCACGGGCGGCAATCCGTCGACGACCACCTCGGAGATCACCGGCATCGTGCTCAAGCCGGGCGACAAGTCGGTGGACAACAACTTCGGCGAGATCGGCGATTCGCCGGACATGCTGGTGAGCAAGTCGTCCAACACGGTGAAGTTCACCGTCAACAACGTCGCCACGTACACCATCCGCGTGCGTAATGGCGGGCAGCAGGCATCCACGGGCGAGTACATCGTCAAGGACCGCCTGCCGGCGGGCCTGAACCTGGCGGAAGTTCCGTCCGGCAATGGTTGGACCTGTTCCGGCGCGGTGGGCGATGCCCGCTTTGAATGCCGCAGTTCGGAAGTGGTCAATGCCGGTGCAACCTCCACCTCGGACATCACCGTCAAGGTGAACGTCACGGCCGAGGCCGCGCGGGCCGGCACCGTCAACAACGCCGTGCTGGTGGAAGGCGGCGGTGAGAACGAGTTCCGCACCCCGACCACCACCGAGCGCAACACGTTCGAAGGCGACGTGACCCAGTTGCCGGTGTGCGATGCGGCCATCACCCAGAACGTGTGCCGCGTGCCCAACCAGGTGCAGCTGTCCGCATCGGTCGGCGGTACCGTGTGGTACGACATCGGCAGCGACGATGCCTTCCTCGACAGCGGCGATACGCGCCTGCAGTCGTGGATCGTGGAACTGCTGGATGCGGCGACCGGCCAGGTTGCCAAGACCACCACCACCGCCGTGGACGGAAGCTACCGCTTCGGCGACGTGGTGCCGGGCATCAAGTGGAACATCCAGTTCCGTGACCCTGCGTCGGGCGTGTTGTGGGCGTGGCCGGTGAACCAGGAAACCGCCGGTGGCATGGGCGTGTCCTGTGACGCCACGCGTGCCATCAGCGATGGCAGCAGCAGCGCCTGCCGTATCACCGAGAACGGCACCAGCCAGCTGCAGGTCGTGCTCGAAGCCGGCCAGCATCTGCCGCAGCAGAGCCTGCCGGTGGATCCGTCGGGCGTGGTCTACGACGCCATCACCCGTGATCCGGTGCCGGGCTCCATCGTGACCCTGACCCCGGTGGGCGTGTGCAACGGCTACGACCCGAAGACCGCCATCCTCAACGCCGGTGCCGGTGGCTACCGCGTGGAAGGCAACGCGGTGTCGATGACCGTGGGTACGAGCGGCTACTACCAGTTCATGTTCGGCCCGGCCGCGCCGGCACGTTGCGAGTTCCAGCTGACGGTGACGCCGCCGGGTGGCTACCAGTTCGTGTCGTCGCTGATTCCGCCGCAGGAAGGTTCGCTGTCGCCGCTGGGCGCAGCCGGCACCAGCCACCTGGTGCAGCCGCAGGCCGATGCGCCGACCGGTGCGGTGGGCACGCCCACCCAGTACTGGCTGACCGTGTTTGCCGGTTCGGCCACCGCCGGCATCGTCCACAACCACCTGCCGTTGGATACCTCCGCCGGTACCGGCCTGGTCATCACCAAGACCGGTGACCGCCAGACCGCCGAGATCGGTGACACCGTGCAGTACAGCATCACCGTGCGCCAGACCTCCGGCAGTGCGATGGCGACGGTGAACATCGTCGATACGCTGCCGCGTGGCTTCACCTACATCGATGGCACCGCCCGTGTCGGCGGCCGCGCGCTGGATGAGCCGTTCGGCAAGCCGGGCCCGCGCCTGGGCTTCAACCTGGGCCCGATCAACGTCGGCCAGCAGTTGGTGCTGACCTACCGCGTGCGTGTTGGCGTCGGTGCGCAGCAGGGCGATGGCATCAACCGCGCGCAGGCCCATGGCTGCTCGATCACCGGTGGCTGTATCGATCCGGGTTCGATGACGCCGGTACCGGGTTCGGTGCCGTCCAACCAGGCGCAGTACCGCGTGCGCGTCACCGGTGGTGTGTTCACCGAGGAAGCCTGCGTGCTGGGCAAGGTGTTCGTGGACTGCAACAACAACCACGTGCAGGACAACGAAGAGCTGGGCATTCCGGGCGTGCGCCTGTACTTCTCCAACGGCACCTGGGTGATCTCCGATTCGGAAGGCAAGTACAGCTACTGCGGCCTGACCCCGCAGAGCCACACGCTGAAGGTGGATCCGTCCACCCTGCCGGCCGGCTCGCGCCTGACCACCAGCAGCAACCGCAACCTGGGCGATGCCGACAGCCTGTTCCTGGACCTGAAGAACGGCGAGCTGCATCGCGCCGACTTCATCGAAGGCAGCTGCTCCAACCCGCTGCTGGAACAGGTCAAGGCCCGTCGTACCCAGGGCGAGGTGCGTGCGCCGGAAACCGAAACCGGCCAGTCGCCGCTGCGTTTTGAAAGCAAGCCCGCCCGTGCGCCGCAGCAGGCCACGGACTCGGCCAACCAGAGACCGATCGTGTATCCGCGACCCAACCCGCCCTCGGCATCCGCTTCGCAGGAGGTGCAGCCATGAGCCGTCATTGCCTGCGCAAGATGCCGCGCATGAGCCTGCTGGCCTGCGCGCTGGCCACCGCCGCAATGCCGGTCATGGCACAGAACGTGGGTACCAGCTCGCGCTTCACGCCGGTGTTGGGTGATGCCACCACGTTGTATCCGCGTTCGCTGGTCACCACCGATACGCCGCCGGAAGTCGTCGCCGCCCGTTCGGGCCAGGCCGACTACAGCGGCAACGTCGGCGTGGACCGCGTGTCGGTGGAAGTGGACCGCGACGGCATCCCGGCCGATGGCCAGACGCCGGTGCATATCACCGTGCGCCTGCTCGGTGCCGACGGCAAGCCGTTGGCCGGCAAGAGCTACGCCACCATCGAAAACAGCGGTGGCCGCCTGCGTCTGCCGGGCTCGCGCACCGATGAATTCGGTCCGGGCGCGGCCGATGCCGACAAGGTCATGCCGGGCGTACAGGTGGAAGTGGAAAACGGCGTGGCCGAGTTCGACCTGGTCGCGCCGCATGATCCGCAGGATGTGCTGCTGCGCATCACCGCCGGCGGCCAGACCGCCGAAGGCACCATCGGCTTCCTGCCGGAAATGCGCGAGCTGCTGGCCACCGGCCTGATCGAAGGCATCGTCAATTTCCGCAACAAGTCCAACGCCAGCCTGATCTCGCCGGTGCAGT
>NZ_JAYFUH010000154.1:0-2346 GCF_034961085.1 Stenotrophomonas capsici
CAGTGGCAGCAACGGCGGTGGTGGCAGCGGCGAGAGCCTGTCGCTGCCTTCGCGCGGCACCGGCAACGGCAGCGTGACGCTGGAAGTGGAGGGCGACCGCGTCGGCGTCTCGGCGGTGGAGGAAACCAACACGCTGCTGGTGCGCAGCACGCCACAGGCGTGGCGCTCGATCCGCGAGGTGGTCGAGAAGCTCGACGTGATGCCGATGCAGGTGCACATCGAGGCGCAGGTGGCCGAAGTCGCGTTGACCGGCGAGTTGAGCTACGGCGTGAACTGGTATTTCGAGCAGGCGGTCAATGCCTCCAAGGAGTCAGGGGGGGCCGGTTTGCCGTCGGCACTGGGTCGCGGCATCTGGGGCGATATCGCCGGGTCGCTGGTGCCTGGCAGTACCGACGGGACGGGAGGGCTGAGCTGGACCTTCCTCGGCAAGAACGCCGCCGCGGTGATCACCGCGCTGGACCAGGTCACCGACGTACGCCTGCTGCAGACGCCCTCGGTGTTCGTGCGCAACAACGCGGTGGCCACGTTGAACGTGGGCAGCAAGATCCCGGTGTATTCGGTGTCGGTATCGGGCATCAGCGACAACCAGTACGCGCAGGTGCAGTACCTGGAAACCGGCACCATCCTCAAGGTGCGGCCACGCGTGACCCGCGATGGCATGGTGTTCCTGGACATCGTGCAGGAGGTCAGTTCGCCGGAAGGCAAGGCTGATGAAAACGGCAACGTGCGCATCAACACGCGTCGCATGAAGACCGAGGCCGCCGTGAATGCCGGTGACACCGTCATGTTGGGCGGCCTGATCGAGGACAGCGCCACCAAGGGCTCCTCGGGCTTGCCGGGGTTGAGCCGGCTGCCGGTGATTGGTGGCCTGTTCGGCCGCAAGACCCAGAACAGCCGCCGCAGCGAGGTGATCGTGCTGCTGACCCCGACCATCGTGCGCAATCCGCAGGAAGCACGGAACCTCACCGACGAATACGGCAGCAAGTTCCGCGCCCTGGACCCGATCAACAAGCCCAAGGCGGGCCACTGAGCATGGGCCTGCCCGTCATCCTGTTGCCGGTAGGCGTGGATGACACGGCTCTGGATGCCTGCCTGGCGGCGCTGGAAGCATCCACGCCGGCCGGCACGCCGGTATGGCTGGCCGACGATGGCCAGTCCGGTCCGCGCGGGCAAGCGGTGATCGAGCACTGGCTGGCGCATACGCGCCTGCAGGCCGAATACACCCGGCGCCCGCGGCCGATCGGTGAATCGGCGCATCTGGACCAGATGCTGCAGGCCTGCGGCGATGCCGACGTGGCGGTGCTGGCCCCCAACGCAGTGCCGGGTAGTGGCTGGTTGCAGCAGTTGGGCGAATGTTTCGCGCGCGATGCGGCCATCGCCACCGCCACGCCCTGGAGCAACGCCGGCGAAACCGTGTCCTGGCCGCGCGCCGGCGAGGTCAATCCACTGCCGGTCGACCCGCAACGCATGGCGTTGGCGCTGGCGGCGATGCCGTTGCTGCATCCGGAGCTGCCGTCGGCGGTGACCCACGCGGTGTTGATACGCGGCAGTGCGCGTCGTCGTGCCGGCGGTCTGGACATCCACAGCTATGGCTCGTGGTACGCCGCGCTGGTCGACCTGAGCCTGCGCATGAGCGGGCTGGGCTGGCGCAACGTGCTGTGCGACAACGCCTTCGTCGGCCGCGCCGGCGAAGGGCAGCCGGGCGATGGCGACATGGAGGTGCTGGCCAATCGCTGGCCGACATGGACCGCGCGGCTGGCCGGCTTCCTGATGGATGACCCGCTGCAGGCCCATCGCGCGCTGCTGCAGCAGCTGGTCGAGCAGGCGATAATGCCGCAAGCCCAGCGCGACCTGTTCGATGCCTGCGGTTCCCTTCCAGGCGCGGAGCCGTTGTGAGTCAGTCGATTGCCGTTGTCGTCGTCAGCTACCAGAGCGCGAGTACCCTAGACGAATGCCTGGCGCGACTGCGCGCCGCGCAGGATGTCACCGAGATCCGTGTGGTCGACAACGCCTCGTTCGACGGCTCGCTGGAGATCGCCCAGCGCCACGCGCTCGCCGATGCGCGCGTGCGCTTCATCGCCAACCCCGACAACCCCGGCTTCGCTACCGCCTGCAACCAGGGCGCGGCCGAATGCCACGCGGCGTGGCAGGCGTTCGTCAACCCGGACCTGATGGTCGAGCCGGACACGCTGGCGCGCCTGCGCGACCTCGGCCTGCCGTTTGGTGATTGCCTGCTGGGCGTGGAACAGGTGGACGAGCAGGGGCTGGCGGATGCGGCGGTGCGCCGTCGCGATCCGGATTTCGCCGCGATGCTGCGCCATCCGGGCGCTGGCGCGCGGTTGTCGA
>NZ_JAYFUH010000154.1:2366-18464 GCF_034961085.1 Stenotrophomonas capsici
GCCACGCGCTCGCCGATGCGCGCGTGCGCTTCATCGCCAACCCCGACAACCCCGGCTTCGCTACCGCCTGCAACCAGGGCGCGGCCGAATGCCACGCGGCGTGGCAGGCGTTCGTCAACCCGGACCTGATGGTCGAGCCGGACACGCTGGCGCGCCTGCGCGACCTCGGCCTGCCGTTGGGTGATTGCCTGCTGGGCGTGGAACAGGTGGACGAGCAGGGGCTGGCGGATGCGGCGGTGCGCCGTCGCGATCCGGATTTCGCCGCGATGCTGCGCCATCCGGGCGCTGGCGCGCGGTTGTCGATCGACGCCGATCGCTCGGCGCCGCTGCAGGTGGTGCCGGCGTTGTCCGGTGCCCTGCTGTTGATGCCGCGCAGCCTGTTCCAGCGCCTGGGCGGATGGGACGAGGGCTACCGGCTGCATGCCGAGGACCTGGACCTGTGCCGTCGCGCCCGAGAGGCGGGCGCGACCGTGGCCATCGCCAACGCGCTGCAGGTATTGCATGTGCGCGGCGTGTCCAGCCGCGCGCGGCCTTTCTTCGTGGAGTGGCACAAGCACCGTGGCCTGTGGCGCTACTTCCGCAAGTTCGAGGCCCCGCGGCGCAGCCTGCCGGTACGGGTGGGTGTGTGGGGCGTGATCTGGGCGCATGCGGCCCTGCAGGTGCCGCGCCTGCTGTTGCGCTGAGCCCGGTCAACGCAACGCGCGCAGCCCCGGGCGCCGGTACGAAATCCCGGCGCTTCCGGCAGGTCATGCCGGGATTGCATCCCGCCCGCGTTGGATCTGCCACGTGGACCGGAACGGACGTCCTCCAGGGGCGCGGGGCCGCATGGCCTGCAAGCCAGGCTGAACGGGTCGTCCGGGCTGCTGCACGGATTGCCACCGGCCCCGGCGCATAATGTGGGCATGATCATCCAATCCCTGCTCGACACCGACCTCTACAAGTTCACGATGATGCAGGCGGTGCTGCACCAGTACCCCGGCGCCATCGTCCAGTACCGGTTCAAGTGCCGCACGCCGGGCATCGACCTGGCCCGCTACATCGACCAGATCAACGCCGAGATCGATCACCTGTGCAGCCTGCGCTTCAGCGCCGAGGAACTGGAATACATGCGCCGGCTGCGTTTCGTGAAGCCGGACTTCGTCGATTTCCTGGGCCTGTTCCACCTGGACCGCAAGTACATCACGCTGCGCCCGTCGAGCACGGTGCCGGGCGAGATCGAGCTGGACATCACCGGCCCATGGCTGCACACCATCATGTTCGAGGTGCCGCTGCTGGCGATCATCAACGAAGTCTGGTTCCGCAACACCACCACGCCCGACTTCGCCGAAGGCGAGCGTCGCCTGCAGGCCAAGACCGCGCTGCTGCGCGACACGCCGGGCTTCGCGAACTGCCGCATCGCCGACTACGGCTCGCGCCGCCGCTATTCGCGGCAATGGCACGGCACCATGCTGCCGATGCTGCGCGATGCGCTCGGCCCGCAGTTCGTCGGCACCAGCAACGTGCACTTCGCGCGCCTGTACGGCATGACCCCGCACGGCACGATGGCGCACGAGTACCTGCAGGCGTTCCAGGCGCTGGGGCCGCGCCTGCGTGATTCGCAGGTGGCGGCGTTGGAGTCGTGGGCGCGCGAGTACCGCGGCGACCTCGGCATCGCGCTGTCCGACGTGGTTGGGCTGGAGGCCTTCCTGCGCGACTTCGACACCTATTTCTGCAAGCTGTTCGACGGCGTGCGCCATGATTCCGGCGACCCGTTCACGTGGGGCGACCGCATGCTGGCCCACTTCAAGGCCAACCGCACCGACCCGACCAGCAAGATCCTGGTGTTCAGCGACGGCCTGAACATCGAGAAGGTGATGCAGCTGTTCGATTACTTTCGTGGCCGCTGCCAGGTGGCGTTCGGGGTCGGCACGCACCTGACCAACGACCTGGGCCCAACCCCGCTGAACATCGTCATCAAGATGGTCCGCTGCAATGGCCAACCCGTCGCCAAGCTCAGTGATTCGCCGGGCAAGAGCATGTGCGATGACCCGGGTTACCTGGCCTACCTGCGTCAGGTATTCGAGCTCAAGTGAGCGCCTGGCGTCACTTTGTGACGAAGACATGGACAAAGCTGGCCTGCGAATGAACGCAGGCCGGTAAGGAAAATTCCGACTTCCAAACGTGAAGGGCGTCACGCTATTGTATTGCCATTGGGACAGGCAATGCGGTTTGATCGATCACAGGAGTGGGATCTGATCCGTTTTGCCCAATGGGGGGAAGGCGGGCTACCGCGTGGTTGAGCCGTTTGTCGTGCAGGTTGTCATGACAGGTCCGGATTGCCAGGTGGTGGCTGGCCGTCTTTCGGATTCGTCGACGAAGGCCAAGCCTCGTAATGCGCTTACCGTTTTCAGAAGCACTGTTTGCGAACACTCGGCCCGCGGTGACGCGTTGGTCGCGATTGATGGCGCGCGTGTTCCACTTCTGTGCGGCGATGGCGCCGGCGCTGCTGATCCTGTGGTTGATGCAGGTGCATGCCGGTGGCGCGATTCGCACCTATCTCGCGCTCTCCGCCGCCGCGGGCCTGCTCACCGTGCTGGTGTTCGGCGCCTTCGGCCTGTACGGGCGCGAGATGTTCAGCAACCAGCTGATGCTGCGCACGACGGTGGTGGCGTGGTCGGCCAGCTTCGGACTGGTGTTGCTGCTGCACACGCTGTTCCGGGTGATCGCCTACCTGCCGATCAAGATGGCCGTGCTCTGGTACGGGGCCACCTTGCTGCTGTTGCTGGCCGGGCGGCTGGTGATGCTGATCTTCTTCCAGCGGCAGATACGCCAGGGCCACTTCGTGGGCCGTTCGGTGATCCTCGGTGCGACCGAGAACGGTGGCCGCCTGGCCCGCCACATGCAGCAGAACGCGGACATCAGCTCCGGCCTGCTGGGCTTCATCGATGACCGCGCGCCGGACCGCATCGACTCCAGCCTGCGCCCGCAGCTGATCGGCAACTTCGCATTGCTGGAGCAGCTGATCCGCGCCAACGAGGTCGACCAGGTGCTGATGGCGCTGCCGGCCAGCGCCGAAAGCCGCAACCACCACTACGTCGCGTTGCTGCGCAAGATGCCGGTGGAGGTGTTCCTGGTGCCGGAGATGCAGGCCTTCAACTACGCGCTGCCGCGCGTGGCCGAGATCTCCGACGTGCCGATGCTGGTGGTGTCCGAGCCGCCGCTGCAGGGCTGGGCGCCAGCCTACAAGCGTGCCGAGGACCTGGTGCTGGCGTCGCTGGCGCTGCTGTTGCTGTCACCGCTGATGGTGCTGGTGGCGGCGCTGATCAAGCTGGATTCGCGCGGGCCGGTGCTGTTCCGGCAGCGCCGCTACGGCTACAACCAGCAGCTGATCGAGGTCTACAAGTTCCGCTCGATGTACCACGACCAGCGCGACATGGACGCCGCGGTGCAGACCCGCGCCGGCGACCCGCGCGTGACCCGGGTCGGACGCTTCATCCGCAAGAGCAGCATCGACGAGCTGCCGCAGCTGTTCAACGTGCTGGCCGGCAGCATGTCGATGGTGGGCCCGCGCCCGCATGCCACAGCGACCAAGGCGGCCGACATCCCGTTCGAGGAAGCCGTGGCCGATTACGTGGCCCGGCACAAGGTAAAGCCCGGCATCACCGGGTTGGCGCAGGTGCATGGCTATCGCGGCGAGACCGACACGCTGGAGAAGATCCAGAAGCGCGTGGAGTACGACCTGGCCTATATCGAGAACTGGTCGCTGGGCTTGGACATCTTCATCCTGCTGCGCACCCTGCCGGCGGTCCTGTCGATGAAGGCCGCGTACTGATGGCCGCCCGGCGCGTGGTGCTGGTGATCCCGGTGCGCAACGGCGAGCCGTTCCTGGAGCGCATGTTGCCGGCGCTGCGGGCGCAGAGCCTGCAGCCGGACGAGATCCTGGTCATCGACAGCGCCTCGCGCGACCAGAGCGTGGCGCGCTGGCGTGCGTTCGGCGCACGCGTGGTGGAGATCGACGCGGCCACCTTCAATCACGGTGGTACGCGCGGCTGGGCGTCCACGCTGGTCGAGGCCGACGTGCTGATCTACATGACCCAGGACGCGATCCCGGTGCCGCCGGATGCGTTGGCCAGGCTGGTCGCCGGCCTGTATGCCGCCGATGACATCGGCTTGGCCTACGGGCGCCAGCTGCCGCATCCGGAGGCCGGGGTGCTGGCGCGGCATGCAAGGGCGTTCAACTACCCGGTGCAGGGGCGCGTCAAGCGCCTGGCCGATGCCGGCGAGCTGGGCATCAAGACCTGCTTCACCTCCGATGCGTTCTGCGCCTACCGCATGGACGCGCTGGTCGCGGTGGGCGGCTTTCCGCAGGACGTGATCGGCAGCGAGGACGCGCACGTGGCCGGGCGCATGCTGCTGGATGGCTATGCGGTGAACTACGTCGCCGACGCGCAGGCCTGGCATTCGCACGACTACTCCATCGCCGAGGAGTTCCGCCGCTACTTCGACATCGGCGTGTTCTATTCGCGCGAGCGCTGGATCGCCGAGCGCTTCGGGCGCGCCGGCGGCGAGGGCGGGCGCTTCGTCAGGTCGGAGCTGGCCGCGCTGCGGCGCGAGCGGCAGTGGATGCGGGTTCCCGGCGCACTGTTACGCAGTGCCGCGAAACTGTTGGGTTATCGATTGGGGCACCTGGAACGCAGGCTGCCATTGGCAGTCAAGCGCAGGGTCAGCATGTTCCCCGGTTACTGGAGGCAGCAGTGAATACGAGCAGAGTGATGGTGATGGCGTTGTTGGCGATGCTGTGCACGGCGTGCGCGATGCCAAACGTCGTCAAGCTGCCTTCGGGCAAGGTGATCGAGCAGGGCCAGATCACCAACTTCAGCCCCGAGCAGTTGCCGGCGCCGGTGCTGCGGGTCTACACCGGCGACGTGCTGCGGATCGTGCGCGATGCGCAGACCCCGGCCGAGAAAGACGAGGCCACGCTGTACCGGGTGCGTCCGGACGGGATGATCGCCTATCCGTTCATCGGCACGGTCAAGGCCGGTGGCCGCACTCCGGAGGACGTGGGCGATGAGATCACTCGGCGGCTGGATGCGATCTACCGCGAGCCGAAGGTGACCGTGAACATCGCCGAGGCGCCCGGCAGCCGCGTCTACGTGGGCGGCGCGGTGCGCAACCCGGGCGTGTTCGACCTGGGCTCGACGGTCAATGTCGCCCAGGCCATCACCGCCACCGGCGGCGTGCTGCCCACCGCCGACAGCCGCCACGTGGCGCTGGTGCGCCAGGACGAGCAGGGCGTGCAGCAGGTGTACTTCTTCGACTATGCGGCGCTGCTGGGCGCCGGCACCAATGGCAGCCGCAGCATCGGGCTGCAGCGCGGCGACCTGGTGTTCGTGCCCAGCTCGCGCATCGGCAATGCGATCCAGCGCGTGGACATGTACGTCGGCCAGCTGCTGATGTTCCGCGGTTTCGGCGCGTCGGCGAATTACCAGATCAACGAACCTTCCTACAAGATCAACACCCCCGACGGGAGCGTCCCGTGATCGAGATCCGTAGCCTGCGCGACGCACTGCGCCTGCTCTTCATCTTCGGCAGGGAGTTCAAGCTCGCCCTGCTGACGACCCTGGCCGTGGTGATCCTGGGCGCGTTCCTGCTGCCCAACCGCTACGTCTCCGATGCCCGCCTGCTGGTCAAGCCGACCGAGAGCGCCAGCGTGCAGCTGCCGGTGCAACCGGGCCCGGACGCCGGCTTCGTGCAGCAGAGCCCGCAGCGCGACCCGCTGCTGGACGAGGAGAAGATGGCCACCAGCGCGCCGGTGATGCTGAAGGTGGCGCAGACCTACCTGGCGATGTCCTCGGTGCCGCCGAAGGGGGGCTGGGCCCTGTTCAAGTTCCGCATGGGCCAGGCGCTGTCCTGGTGCAAGGAGATGCTGCGCAACGTGCTGGTCGGCATCGGCCTGATGGACGAGGCGCCGGTGGCGGACCGGCTGGCCGCACGCCTGGCCAAGAAGCTGCAGGTCAGCCACGACCCCGGCTCCAACGTGATGGAGATGCGGGTCAGCTGGAACGACCCGCACGTGGCCCAGGGCATTTCCCGTGCCTGGGTGGATGCCTACTTCGACGAGCGTGCCAAGGCTGCCGGCGGCGAGGCGTTGTTCAATTTCTACGAAGAGCAGAACCGCGAGCTCAACGACAGCATCATCGCGCTCAAGCGCCAGCTGCGCGAGCAGTTGCGGGTGATCGACGCCACCAGCGTGGAGCAGCGCATCGAGGACGTCACCGACCAGCTGCAGAAGCTGTACCGCCAGCGCCGCGAGCTGCAGGCCGAGCGCGAGGCACTGGTGGGCATCCTTGGCTCGGCCGGCCGGCAGCTGCCGGCGGTGGCCGGTGAAGTGGTGACCGAGCGCGAGATCAGCCTCAATCCGGAGCGCGAGGACCTGAAGCTGAAGTTGAACGGGCTCAAGCAGCAACGACTGGACCTGTTGCGCAACTTCAAGGAAGGCGCGCCGCCGGTGCGTGCGCTGGACGAGAGCATCGCCGCGCTGGAAGCGGAGATCAACGGCGTGGACGGCAACGTGGTGCGCTCGCGCAACGTCGCGCCGAACGCGCTGGGTGCGCGCCTGCGCCAGGACATGCAGGACGCGCGCCTCAACGTGGCCAAGATCGATGCCAACGTCGCCGAGATCGACAGCCAGATCAAGCAGCTGCAGGGCGAGCGCGAGGAAGTGATGTCGGCCGAGCCGTCGCTGTCGCGGCTGAGCCTGGAGCTGTCCTCGGCGGAGAAGACCTTTGCCCAGTACTCGGATTACCTGCTGCGCGCACGCGTGATCCGCGACCTCAACCGTGCCCGGTTGAGCAACGTGGCGCTGGTCGGGCAGTCCAGCTTCACCCCGTCGCGCGTGTTCCCCAAGAGCATGCTGATGCTGCTGCTGTCGATCCCGGTGGCGTTCGCGGTGGCGCTGGTGGTGGTGTTCCTGCTGTACCTGATGGACCAGCGCATCCATGACGGCGGCCGCCTGGAGAAGACCCTGGGCGTGCCCTTGCTGGCGACGGTGCCGGAGATCCTGCACGACGTGGACGGCTCGCAGCCGCTGCGTGCCGCGCTGTACCGCATCTACTGCCGGCTGCCGCTGGAGCAGATCGCCGCGCAGGGGTTGTCAGTGGGCCTCACGTCCAGCCGCAGTGGCGAAGGCGTGAGCTTCATCGCCTCGCGCCTGGCCATCGTGCTGCGCCAGCAGGGCTACAGCGTGCGCGATGGCCAGCTGCCGGCCGGCCCCGGCGAGGTGGTGCTGGTGCAGGCACCGCCGGTCAGCGACGAGAACGCGCTGATCCAGCTGCGCGGCTGCGACCGCATCGTGCTGGTGGTGAAGACCCGCAGCACCACGGTACCGGCGGTGGAGAACGCGATCGCGTTGCTGCGCGACGCGCTGGGTCATGTCGATGGCGTGGTGCTGAACCGCCGCGTGTTCGAGATCCCGCCGCGTTACTGGAAGCCGATCAGCCGTTGGCTCGGGGCGTACTGAGTGCGGCTTGCCCTGCTCGCGCCGTTGCCGCCGTTGCAGAACGGTATCGCCGACTATGCGCAGGCATGGATGACGGCCGTGCGCGGCGCCGGCGTGGAGGTGGTGGTGCCACCGCAGCGGCAGGGGCAATGGGACACCGCCGATGCCGGCTTCTGGCAGGGCATCGACGGGGTGCACGCCGAACTGGGCGGTGGCCGCGGGCCGGAGTTCGTGGCGCTGGAGCAATTGCGCGCACGCTTCCCGCGGCTGCCATTGAGCGCGACCGTGCATGACCCGGAGCGCCTGATCTGGCGTTCGCCCAGCCCGCCGCGCGGGCTGGGGCGCTGGCTGGCCGCCGCACCGCGGCCGTTGCCGCAGCTGCTGGCGCTGTCGCAGGACCGCCGCACACTGGCGCGCGAACGCGCGTTGGCGCGCCAGCTCGATGCCATGGTCGCGCTGACACGCACCGGCGGACAGGTGCTGGTCGAACGCATGCAGATAGCCGCGGACAAGGTGCATTTCATCGCGCACGGCAATGGCGTGTTCGCGCCGCAGCCGTTGCCGGAGGCGACGCCGCTGCAGCTGCTGTACTTCGGTTTCATCTACCCGGGCAAGGGCATCGAGGACCTGCTCGATGCCCTGGCGCTGGTGCGCCGGCAACGGCCGGAGGCCGCGGTGCGCCTGACCATGGCCGGCGGCAGCGCGCCGGAGCTGGCCTTCGGCAGCCGGGGGGACTATGTGGCCGAACTGCGCGAGCGTGCGCAGCGGCTGGGCGTCGGTGACTGGATCCAGTGGCGGCTGGACCTGCCCGCCGCGCAGATCGTGCCCTGCGTGCAGGACCACCACGTGATGCTGCTGCCCTATCGTGATTCGAAGAAGCTGGCCCTGCTCGGGCGCATGCGTGGCACCAGTGGTGCGCTGTCCTGGGCCAATGCCTGCGGCCGGGGCGTGATCGCCTCCGATGCGCGTGCCTTCGCCGAGGAGGTATCGCACGGCAACGGCGTGGTGTTCGCGCAGGGCGACCCCACCGCGCTGGCCGGGCGGATCATCGCGCTGGTCGATGCGCCGGCACAGGCCTCGGCCTGGGCCGCCGGTGCCGCGGCGCTGGGACAACAACGGCAATGGCCGCGTGTCGCCGCGCAGTTCGCGGCGCTGTTCGCCTCGTTGCAGGAGAGTGGACGATGAACCTTGCAATTGCCCGTCCCGCGAAGCGGTGGTGGCGGCGCGCGGCGCTGCTGCTGGTGGCGCTGGCGGCCCTGCTCGGCGGGGTCAGTGCCTGTGCCAAGGGCGAACGCCCGGCGATGGAGCTGGTGCCGCCGCGCGCGGTGGAGTGGCGCGATTTCCTGGGCGTGAACGCGCATTTCCTCTGGTTCGAACCGGCGCGTTACCGGCAGCAGATAGACCAGCTGCAGGCGTTGGGCCTGCAATGGGTACGCGTGGACCTGCACTGGGACACCATCGAGCCGCGCGAAGGCGTGTTCCGCTGGGACGTGCTGGATCCGTTGATGGCCGAGATCCAGCGCCGTGGCCTGAAGGCCGAGGTGTACCTGGTGGGTTCGGCGCCGCATGCGACCTCGGCCCCGGCCGGCAGCCCGTATCCGGACCAGTACCCGCCCAAGGATCCGGCGCTGTACGCCAAGGCACTGGTGCTGCTGGCCCAGCGCTACCCGCAGGTCGACGCCTGGCAGGTCTGGAACGAACCCAACCTGCCGGCGTTCTGGCGTCCGCGCGAGGACCCGGCGGCCTATGGCCGGTTGCTGCTGACCTCCGTCAACGCGATGCGCACCGGTGCGCCGGGCCGCCAGGTCGTGCTCGGCGGCATGGGCTACTTCAGCCAGATGCCGACCCGTGGCGGTGGCCTGATGGTGGAGGAGTTGGCCAAGGGCGGCCTGTATTCGCTGGACGTGATCACCGCCTATCACCCGTATTCGCTGTACCCGGAGGGCGACGACCCGAAGGCGATGGATTTCATCCTGCGTGCGCAGCAGGCCAACGCCGCGCTGCGCGCGGCCGGCGCACACGCCATCTGGGCCGACGAGTGGGGCTGGTCGAGCTACGACGGTCCCAAGGAAGAGCAGCCGATCATCGGCGTGCAGGGCCAGGCCGACTACGTCACCCGCCGGCTGGCGCTGATGAGCGCGCTGGATTACGACAAGGTGTTCCTGTTCGCGTTGAGCGACCTGGACAGCCGCGCCGGCGCGCGTGACCGTCGCTACGGCCTGCTGGACGAACGCGCCCAGCCCAAGCCGGTCTACGCCGCCGTGCAGCGCATGTTGCGCCTGACCGGCCCCCGCATCACGCCGGGCAAGGCGCCGGCGCTGGCCACGGTGCCGCCGGGGTTGGTCAGCATCGCCTGGCAACGCGAGGATGGCCGTCGCCTGTGGTTCTTCTGGGCCGACGCGCCCGGCCAGGTGCAGCTGCGCGGCGTGGAGCATGCACAGCTGCACGATGTCCTGGGCGGTGGCGTGCGGGCATTGCAGGCCGACGCCGGCAGCCTGGCCGTGCCGGTCGGTACCACGCTGTCGATCCTGGAGTGGTGATGCGACCGCTGCGCCTGCTCTGGGTGATGCCGTACCTGCCGTGGCCGACCACCAGCGGTGGCAAGCTGCGCCAGTACCACCTGCTGCGTTGCCTGGCCGCACGCGGCCACCGCATCACATTGCTGGTGCAGAGCAAGGTGCCGCTGGACCGCCAGGCGCGCGAGCAGCTGGAACCCCTGCTGGAGCGGCTGGTGGTGCTGGAGCGACGCCCGCTGAAATCCGTTCGCACCTTGATGGCGGCGCTGTTGTCGCCGGTGCCGTTGCTGGCCTCGGTCAACGGCCATGCACCGGCCTTCGCGCGGGCACTGGACCGCCTGCTGGCCGAGCCGTGGGACGTGGTGCAGCTGGAACACTCCTACATGTACGAACCGTGCCGCGCGCCGCTGCGCCGCCACCAGCGTGACTTCATCGTCAGCGAGCACAACGTGGAATCCACGCTGGCCGAGGTGACCTACAGTCGCCTGCCGGCGGTGCTGCGGCCCCTGGCCGGGCTCGACCGCGGGCGCTACCAGCGCTGGGAGCGGCAGGTGCTGTCGGCCGCGCGCAAGGTGATCGCCTTGACCGGCGAGGATGCGAAGGTGTTCGCACCGTACAGCCGGCAACCGGTGGCGGTGGTGGTCAACGGCACCGACACCGCGGCATTCGCCGACGTGGTGCCTGATCCAGGGCAACGCCGCGTGTTGTTCATCGGCAACTTCGAGTACGCGCCCAACATCGATGCGGTGGAGTGGATGCTGGACGTGATCATGCCCGCGCTCTGGAAGCATTCGCCGGACGTGCGCCTGTGCCTGTGCGGGCACGCATTGCCGACGCAGTGGGCCGGGCGCTGGACCGACCCGCGCATCGAGTGGCGCGGCTTCGTGCCGCGACTGCAGGGCGTGCAGGCACAGAGCAGCGTGTTTTTGGCCGCGTTGCGCGATGGCGGCGGGTCCAAGCTGAAGGTGCTGGAGGCGATGGCCGCCGGGCTGCCGCTGGTGGCCACGCCGCAGGCGGTGTCGGGCCTGGCCGTGCAGCCGGGGGTGCATTACGCCGGTGGCGCGCAGGCCGACGCGCTGGTGGCGGCGCTGCGGCAGCTGCTGGAGGATCCTGCCCAGGCACATGCGCTGGGCGAGGCCGGGCGCGACTACGTGCGCCAGCACCACGACTGGAGCCGCTCGGCCGACCAGCTCGAAGCCGTCTACGCGGAGCTGACATGCGCATAGGCATCGACTACCGCCCGGTGACCGCCGCGCCGTACTCGGGCATCGCCCGCCAGGTGCTGGCGCTGGAGCAGGCCCTGCTGGCCAGCGGTCGTGGCGAGCTGGTGCGTTTCAGCATGGCACCGCTGCAGCATCCGCACCGCGCGATCGCCTGCTGTCCGGCGCAGGACGTCCCGGCCGCGGGCCTGCACCGGCCGCAGGCGCGGCTGGCGTTCGAGATCGGCTTCCTGCCCAAGGCGCTGGCCGGGCAGGGCATCGACCTGTACATCGCCACCGCCAACAGCGGCCTGCCGTGGCCGCGTCCGCGCGGGCTCAAGCACCAGGTGCAGCTGCTGCACGACCTGTTCCAGCTGACCCTGGCCGGGCGGCATGCCAGCTGGTTGCATGGGCGGGTGTACGGCACGATGGACAGGACGCTGATCGGCCACGCGTTGCGCGCGGCCGACGCGATCTGGACGCCGTCGCAGTACAGCGCGGGGCAGGCGGCGCGGTTGTTCCCGCGCAGCGCCGGCAAGCTCGCGGTGTTGCCCAATGCGGTGGCTGCACTGGCCACGCCGGACCCCCTGCGTGACCCGACCCTGCCGCGCCGCTACTGGCTGGTGGTGGGCACCCGCGAGCCCCGCAAGAACATTCCCTTCCTGCTCGAACACTGGCAGGCCCTGCGTGACGGCGGCCTGCTGCTGCCGGACCTGGTGCTGGTGGGCGATCCGGGCGACGTGCCGGAATGGTTGGCCGACCTGCCGGGCCTGCACTGGCGCAGTGGCCTGAGCGATGCCGCGTTGTCGCGGCTGTACCACGACGCCGAACGGTTGTGGCACCCGGCCACCGCCGAGGGCTTCGGCCTGCCGGTGATCGAGGCGCTGGCCTGTGGCACCCCGGTGGCGGTGGCCACCGGCAGCGCGCTGGATGAAATCACCCCGCGCCAGGCGTTGCGTTTCGACCCCCGCGATGCCGACGCGCTGCGCGAAGCATTGCGGGACGCGGCCACCGGCCGGCGCGCGGAGGAAAGCGTTGCCGTGCTGCAGGCCGCGGCGGCGCGCTATGCGCCGGCGCACTACCAGCAGCGCGTGCTGCAGTTGCTGGACGAGGTGCTGCGGTGAAGCTGGGCACCACCGTCGCGGTGCTGTGCGGGGTGCTGTTCGGCAGCCTGCTGCTGGTGTTGCCGCCGTCCAAGTTCTTCGTGCTGCTTGCGGGCTTTCCGGCGGCGCTGGTGATACTGCGCTGGCCGGTGGTGGGCCTGTCCCTGTTCGCGTTGTCGGCCACGTTCATGCCGTACAGCACGTTGCAGGTCGGCATCCGCTTCACCGTGGCCGAGGCGATGCTGGGCCTGACCTGGGCCGGGGTCATGCTCCAGTTGTTCTTCCAGAAGCTGGAGCGTCCGGACTGGGGCGGGGTGGAGCGTTCGCTGCTGTTGTTGATGGCCTTCAGCGCGTTTCCGTTCCTGGTCGGCCAGGTGATGGTGGTGGCCGATGGCAATGGCCCGGTGAACTGGGTGCGCTGGCTGGCCAACCTGTCGCCGCTGCTGCTGGCACCGTTGATGCTGTCGCAGCAGAAGCAACGCGAGCAGCTGATGGTGATGCTGCTGCTGGGCAACCTGGCCATGCTGCTGCTCTCGCTCGGCATGTTCATCAAGTCGCGCAGCGCGCTGGACATGATCCCGATCCTGGAGAAGGCGCGGTACGCGCACCCGGAAGCCCTGCTGGACATCTTCAGCGCCGAGAACGCGCGCCTGGGCACGCCGTGGGTGCATCCCAATCTGACCGGCGGCGCGATGGCCCTGTTCGTGCCGATGGCGGCGTTCCAAGCCCTTTACCAGCATGGCTGGCGGCGCCTGCTCGGCGCGGCGGTGGCGGTGTTGGGCACGGCGGCGCTGCTGTTGAGCAGCTCGCGCGGCGCCATCCTGGCCATCGGCGTGATGCTGCTGTGGCTGTCGTGGCTGCGCGTGCCCTACGCGCGGGCGATGGTGCTGGCCGGGGTGCTGGGCGGCGTGGTGCTGGCGGTAAGCTACCCGCCGCTGCAGGACCGCCTGGCCACCATGTTCTCCTCTGACAACGCCAGTACCGAAGTGCGCGTGGACGAGTACAAGCGCTTCCCGGAGGCGGTGGCCCGCTATCCGCTGGGCATCGGCTTCCGTACCGAGCCGCCGGTCCCAGGCAGCGGCCTGCTCGGCATCTCCAACCTGTGGCTGTACTACATGTACAAGCTGGGCCTGCTCGGCATGCTGCTGTACGGCGTGGTGACCTGGCGCTGGTGGAAGCAGGTGCGTCCGCAGGGCAAGGTCACGGCCATCGATGCACGCAATGGCATGTGGATGGGCTGTACCACCGGCCTGCTGGCCGCGCTGGTCACCGGCCTGATCGATCACTACTACAGTTTCACCATGGTGCTGGTCGCACTGTTCTGGCTGGTGATGGGCATGGGGCTGCAGAGCGCCGATGCCGTGCCGGCCGACGCGCCAGGCCGTCCGTCATCGTCTTCGAGGAAGCAGGCATGAGACATCGTATTTTCCATTCGACGGACCTGCGCTCGCGGCTGGGCGACTATGCCGCGCGCATGGGCGTGGACACGCCGGCGCTGCTGGCCGCCTACGAATGGCTGCTGGCCAACGAGGGCGCGTTCGAGGAACCCAGCGGCGACGAAGTACGCGTCTCGATCTGTTCGGTGGACATCGAGCCTACCTTGCAGGACCCGTTGGGCCGGCGCCTGTACCACGAGCTCAAGGGCGAGGTGCCCACCCAGCTGGTGCCGCGTTACGGCAAGAACTGGGCCACGCTGAAGGACCGTTGCCTGCGGCTGTGGGAGCAGGTCTACAACATCGCCATCAACAAGGTGCCGTTCCACTGGGTGCGGCTGACCTGGCTGCGCATCGGCGGGGCGAAGATCGGCGAGGGCTCCACCATCTGGCGCAACACCGAGGTGCTGGGCGTGAACAACCTGGTGATCGGCAAGGACAGCGTCATCGCCTGGCATTGCCAGATCGACGCACGCGCCGGGCTGCGCATCGGCGACCACGTCGCCATCGCCTCGCACGTGCTGATCATCGCCGGCACGCATGACCTGACCGCGCCGGAGTTCTGGTCGGTGTCCGCGCCGATCGTGATCGAGGACTACGTGTGGATCGCCAGCCGCGCGCTGGTGGCGCATGGCGCGCACCTGGGGCGCGGCTGCGTGATCACCGCCAACACCGTGGTCGCCAAGGAAGTCGCGCCCTACAAGATCATCGGCGGCAGCGGTGCCAAGCCGATGGGCGAGCGCCCGCACAACCTCAACTACAAGGTGGGCGGCAAGAACCTGCTGACCCTGCTGCACTGAGCCGATGTTCCGCGCCACGCTCTGGCTGACGCTGGCGACCATCGCCGGGCTGGCGCTCGGCTTCGGCCGCGAGTGGCTGCTGGTCGATGCCTGGGGGGCGGGCGCGCGCACCGATGCGTTCCTGGTCGGCATGTTCCTGCCCGAGGCGATCCGCATGACGCTGGCCGCCGGGTTGTTGTCCTCGGCGGCGCTGCCGCTGTACCAGCAACTGGCCGGCGAACGGCGCGTGGGCTGGTTGTCCGCGCAGGTCTCGAGCCTGGTGCTGCTGGGCCTTGCGCTGGCGGTGCTGTTGGCGATCGCCGCACCGTTGTGGGTGCGGCTGATCGGCCCGGGCCTGTCCGCTTCCGCGCAGCACGATGCCTCGGCCAGCCTGACGATCCTGGCGGCCAGCGTGCCGTTGCTGCTGCTGCATGCCCTGGCCGCGGCCGTGGCCCAGGCGCAGGAGCGCTTCCTGGTCGCCGGCTTGGGCTCGTTCCTCTACAACCTGCCTGCGGTGGTGCTGTTGCTGCTGCAGCGTGGCAGCACCGACGAACACCGCCTGGCCTGGGCCTTCGTCCTCGGCGCGGTGCTGATGCTGGCCTCGATGCTGCCGCTGCTGTGGCGCAGCGGTTGGCGCCCCTGGCGTTGGCAGTGGCAGGTGCAGGACATCGCGCTGCTGTACCGCCGCCTGGCGCCATTGCTGGCCAGCGCCGGCGCCAGCCAGGGACTGGTGCTGCTGGAGCGCATCTGCGCGTCCTTCCTCGGCGAAGGGGCGATCACGCTGGTCAACCTGGCGCGCAAGCTGGTCAACCTGCCGCTGGTCGCGTTGATGAGCCTGAACCAGGTGGTGCTGGCGCGCATGACCCGGCTGGCCGATGACCCGCAGGCGCGCCGCGCGGCCCTGCAGGTCGGCATGCTGGCCACCGCCGCATTGACCGTGCCGGCGGCGGCCGGCCTGATCGGCGCCGCGCCCGCGCTGGTGCAACTGCTGTTGCCGGCGGGAATGGCGCAGGGGCCGCTGCCGATGCTGCTGGCGTGGTTCGCCTGCGTGATCGTGTTCGGCGCGTGGAACGCGCTGCTCGCGCGCTATGCCTATGCCGCCGGCGATACCCTGTTGCCGATGCGCTGCGAGCTGCTCGGCAGCGCGGTCAACGCACTGGCATTGCTGCTGGTGCCCATGGTTACCGGCATGGCCGGTATCGCCTGGGCGGCGCTGGCCGGCATCCTCGTCACCGCCGTGCTGTTCCTGCATCGGTACCGCTTGCTGGGCCAGCAATGGGTCCTGCGCTTGCCTGCGGTGGCCAGCATCGCGTTGCTGGTATCGGCGCTGCTGCTGTACCCGTCGCCGGGACCATGGCTGCAACTGGGCGCAGCGTCAGTGCATGCGGCGCTGTGGTTGCTGGTGCTGGGCGCATGGAGCGTGCGACAGGCGCGCCGCGCGGCCTGAGCGGTGATGCGGCGGCGTGCCGCCGAGCCCATCATGGGTAATCAATGACCACGACGTAATCGCCCTGCAGGCGTGCCTGTTGCGCGCCGCGCAGGGGATAGCGTGCGGAGATGCCCCGCTGCTCCGTACCCGGATCATCGCCGG
>NZ_JAYFUH010000155.1:0-2747 GCF_034961085.1 Stenotrophomonas capsici
GCGCGCCGATCCGGGGGAACCCCAGGTTGGTAACGATAGTCATGTCAGTGTCCTCATTGCATTGGGCATTGAGGAACGAAGGAACCGCGCATCGTGCGCGGCCTTGCAGCCACGTCCGCCACGCCAGCGACCTTCGCCCCCGCGGGCGAACCGGATTCATGGCGGGGACACGGCGGACCGGCCCGCGGCGAGGCAGGGCATCGGTACCGGCCGCCTCCCCGCGGAGGCTCCAGGTCGAATCGAGGGACGGCAGGTCCCCCGGCCAAGGCCGGTATTCGGGCTGATGGACACGGGCACCGGGGTGCCCACCTACTGGCCGTCGCTTCCCGGGGATGAACCCAGTGCTGGATGACGGCGGTTGTTTCCATTCACCGCTGCGGGGCAGCTCCGGAATGGCGGCACGAAGCCGCTTCACCGGATTCCCGTTTAAATTCATCCCTTCATGCGGATAAAGGGATAAATACCTGAGGCGCGCACAAAATAGGCCGGACCGCGCGCGCGGTCAAGCGATGGCTTCCATGCAAGGCGGCGGCTGCCGGAAGCGCGCCACGCGTGGGTGTCCGCCCCGGCCCCGGCCGCAAGCGTTGCCGTGCCGGGCGGCATTCAGTGTGCGGTGGAGTGCGAGAACACGTTGATCACCACCACGCCGGCGCAGATCAACCCGATGCCGATCAGCGCCGGCAGGTCCAGTTTCTGCTTGAACACGAACAGGCCAATCAGCGAGATCAGCACGATCCCCACCCCGGACCAGATGGCATAGGCGATGCCGGTGGGCACGGTCTTCATCACCATCGACAGCAACCAGAAGCACACCCCATAGCCAAACAGTGCACCCAGCGTGGGCCAGAGCCGGGTCATGCCATCGGAGGCCTTGAGCAGGGAGGTGGCAGCCACTTCCAGCGCGATGGCGCAGGCGAGCAGGGCATAGGCGTTCATGGCGATGGCCGGCTGGGGGAGGAAGCGGATTCTATCCGGTCGCGGAAAGCGCGCTTCGGTGCCGGAGGCGCAGAGCGATGCCCACGTTGGAGCACAACGTGGAAAGGTCCACGGGAAAGGCCCGCCGCCGTGGCGTGAACGGGACCTGCAGAAAGCAGAATGCCCAGGGGATTGCCCTGGGCATCTGCTGGCGCAAGTGCGGGATATCAGTCGCCGAGGACGCCGCTGACACCCACGTACATGCCGGACCCATCGCCGTTCTTGGAGAAGCCGCCTTCCAGGCTCCAACGGCCGCTGTCAGCGGTGTAGCGGCTGCTGATGCCAACCGCGCCCTGCGACTTGTAGCCCGCCGCACCCACCGCGTAGGTCATCTTGCCGGGCACGTAGGGGGCCTGACGTGCCGCCATGGCGCTGGCGATGCCCGCATGCATGCTGCGTTCCAGGTCATTGATGCGATACGCCAGGCTGACGTTGCTGATCTGGTTGTTGCGGTTCATCGTCCAGTCGTACAGCTGGGCACCATTGACGGCATCGGTGCTGTCGGCACTGACGCGGCCCCGGGCGACATTGGACATGGTCACCGGCGAGCCCTGCTGGCCGAGCGAGACGCGCGAGTAGTCGGTGCTGCCGTCCGCGTTCTGGTCATAGCGCACCGTCTGCTTGAGCTGGGCGACGTTCACCGCGTCGGTGTCCTGGGTACCGGCAGCGACGTTGGTCACCTGGCGTTCCTGACCCGCAGCGCCGACGGAGACCGCATTGTCGCGGTCAGCGATCGAGCCATTGCCCAGCGCCACGCTGTTGGTCCCGGAGGCGACCGCAGCGTCGCCGATGGCCAGCGCGCCTTCGCCCGAGGCCAGGGCAATCTGCGAGTTGCCTTCGCCGACGTTGCTTGAGATCAGGCCGCTGTCACCGAAGTTGGCATCGGAGAGGGTGGACTCCAGCTGAGTGAAGCGCCCTTCCAGCTGGTCGACGGTGTTGCCGATGCCATCGAGGCGATCGTTGATGCCGGCCATGTTGCCGCTCACATCGCCCAGGCCGTTCTTCAGGTCGCTGATGTCGCTGGCGTTCTGCGAGGTGCGCTGGTCGATATCGGTCAACGCATCGCCGACGTTGTTGACGGTCCTGCCGCCGACGGTATAGCTCGGTGCAGAGATGCTGCCATCGACGCCCACCGTGGCACCACCGCCCAGGTGGGCTGCCATGGACTGGCTGGTGGCATGCAGCTGCGCGCCGTTGACCGCCTGCCGGCTGGTGGCGTGGACGGCGCCGGCGGCGATGCCGTCCAGCGTCCGCGCGCCCTGGGTGCCGGCGAAGTTGACGGTTGCGCCGCCCTTGTCGGCCGCAACGGTGATGTCACCAGTGGCGGCATCCTGCTTCACCAGGCCAACGGCGCCGTCCTTGATCTGCTGGTCGAGGTCGTTGATCTTCGTGCTGCTGTCGGCAACACGGTCATCGATGTGGGCAATCGCCTCGCCCAGGTTGGTGGCCGTGTGGGTCGTACCGTCGGCGTTGGTCACGCTGTAGCTGGGGCCGGTGATGGAGCCATCGGCATTCACCGTGGCACCGCCACCCAGGCCGGCCGCGATGGCCTGCAGCTGGGCGACGTTGACGGCATCCAGCGACTGGCCGCCGGCCTTGATACCGGTGAGGGTGCGTGCGCCGTCGGTGCCGGCGAAGTTCACCAGCGTACCGGCCTTGTCGGTGGCCACGCCGATGGCCAGGGAGTCGGCCTCCTGTTTGACCAGGCCCACGGCACCGCTGTTGAGGTTGGTGGTCAGGCTGTTGATGTCGCCCTGGATCGCGGTGATGTT
>NZ_JAYFUH010000156.1:0-2323 GCF_034961085.1 Stenotrophomonas capsici
AGATCAAGACGCTGATGGAAACCGACGGCAAGCTCCGCGAGGACTGGGACAAGCTCATCCGCAAGTTGAGTGAGTAAGCCATTCGGGGCACCGGATAGGTCGTAGGGAAGAAGCCGGACGAATCATGCACCGACGCCGCAGAGGCGTCATCGCACAAAACGGTGCATGATTCGGGGGCAGACGTTGGGGAAGTTGTGGATAAAAACGCGTCTCCAAAAACGCGGAAAGTTATCCACAGCATTCCCCACCCGTTCCGGGCCAGTAGTACAGAGGGTTTCAGTGTATAGAAACCCTTTGAAAACAAATACTTGGGTGTGTTTTAAACCAAATCTGGCTCTACCAGCACCACCAAGCTTTTGATTTAACCCACATCTTTTAAAAGCATAGGGGCACGAAACCACATGCGTTTCACACTGCAGCGCGAAGCCTTTCTCAAGCCGTTGGCCCAGGTCGTCAACGTGGTTGAACGCCGCCAGACTCTGCCGGTTCTGGCCAATTTCCTGGTCCAGGTGCAGGGTGGTCAGCTTTCATTGACCGGTACCGACCTGGAAGTGGAGATGGTCTCCCGCATCGCGGTCGAAGACGCCCAGGATGGTGAAACCACCATTCCGGCGCGCAAGCTGTTCGAGATCATCCGCGCCCTGCCCGATGGCAGCCGCATCACCGTTTCGCAGACCGGCGAAAAGATCACGGTGCAGGCAGGCCGCAGCCGCTTTACCCTGGCGACCCTGCCGGCCAACGACTTCCCATCGGTTGACGAAGTCGAAGCCACCGAGCGCGTTGCCGTGCCGGAAGCGGCGTTGAAGGAACTGATCGAACGCACCGCGTTCGCAATGGCCCAGCAGGACGTGCGTTACTACCTCAACGGCCTGCTGTTCGACCTGCGCGACAAGACCCTGCGTTGCGTGGCCACCGACGGTCATCGCCTGGCGCTGTGCGAAACCGAGCTGGAAAGCAGCACCGGCAAGCGCCAGATCATCGTGCCGCGCAAGGGCGTGACCGAGCTGCAGCGTCTGCTGGAAGGCGGCGATCGTGAGGTGGAACTGGAAGTCGGCCGCAGCCATGTCCGCGTCAAGCGCGACGATGTGACCTTCACTTCGAAGCTGATCGACGGCCGCTTCCCGGATTACGAAGCGGTGATCCCGATCGGTGCCGACCGCGAAGTGAAGATCGAGCGCGAAAGCCTGCGTGCTTCGCTACAGCGCGCCGCCATCCTGTCGAACGAAAAGTACCGCGGCGTTCGCGTCGAGGTGACCCCGGGGCAGCTGAAGATCAGCGCGCATAACCCGGAACAGGAAGAAGCGCAGGAAGAAGTCGAGGCCGATACCCAGGTCAATGATCTGGCCATTGGCTTCAACGTGAACTACCTGCTCGACGCCCTGTCGGCACTGCGCGACGAGCATGTGGTCATCCAGCTGCGCGACTCGAACTCCTCGGCGCTGGTACGCGAAGCCAGCAGCGAGAAGTCGCGCCACGTCGTGATGCCGCTGCGTCTCTGACCGGCGTTCCACGTGGAACATGAAGAAGCCCGGCATTGCCGGGCTTTTTTCTTGCAAGGTTCCACGTGGAACCTGATTCCGGAGCGGACGTTTCGGAAGCCGTTCGCGGTGGTGGCAAAGGACCGCCATTGCAGCCGGTCTCGCACAATTTCCTCTCAAAGGCCCAGGGCACTTCGCATCTGCCGTCACCCCGCCTGCTTTTTCCCCTTCCTGGATCTCGATTCCCGGCGACGGGACCTGCCCCAAGCGCCGGGTTCTTCCCACTGTGATCCGATTCTGGGCTCAGAAGGCTCCGACTTGGAGGCCATCTTCGGAGCAACGGGAGATGCTGCGGTTCTGGTTGCCCGGCTGATGGGTATCGAGAACGCCATTTCCCCGCAGAAGCTCTGCAAGCGGGTTGTTCCGTTGAGCTTGGCCGGCCATGGGACCGCAGATTTCGCCAGTTCCGCAGCCGTTCGGCCGGAAAGCGAAGCGCGCAGGCAGCAGATCCCCGATGCCGCTTCGCCCAGCGTCCGCCGTTTGCCCCTGGTTTCTTTGACTTCTGCCGGTATCGGGCCGCATGGGGAGTCCAGAAACGGCGATGTCCGCGGTTTCGGAGTACCTGCGTGGGGCGAGAAGGCCGGCAGGTTCCACGCGGCGCTTTCGAACCCAGCTCAGCGCCCGGGGATTTCTTCAAATCTGAAAGTCAGGTGGCGTGCAGGACTCCTAGATTTCGCCATTTGAGCAGCTTTGTCCCGCGCCTGTTGCGGTGACGCTTTTCGCAGCTCTATGCTTTAAATCTGAGAATAAATCTAAAGCTTGGTGGTGCTGGTAGAGCTGGATTT
>NZ_JAYFUH010000157.1:0-2778 GCF_034961085.1 Stenotrophomonas capsici
CGCCTGGCGCGCGCCCAGTTCGATGCAGCGCGCGAGCAGTTGTCGCAATACGACCGGACTACCGTGGCCCTGCAGTTCCACCACGTCCTCGCCGGTGAAGCTGCGCGGGCCGGGGAAGTACAACGCGATGCCGTCATCGATCACCTCGCCGCCTGCATCGCGGAACCTGGCGTAGTGCGCGTGCCGCGGCTGCAGCATCGGGCAACCGAGGGCAACGGCGATCTGCAATGACCGCGGCCCGGAGACGCGCAGCATGCCGACGCCGCCGGCAGCGGCGCCGCTGGCAATGGCAACGATGGTCTGGCCGGTGGACAACGCGCTCATCGGTTACAGCTTCTGCAGTTGCGCACGCGCCTTGGCCGCGCCGCTGCCTTGCGGTTGCAGCTCCAGGTAGGTGCTGTAGGCCTGCCTGGCCTTGGCCTTGTCGCCTGCATTGAAGTACGCATCGCCCAGGTTGAGGTAGGCCACCGCACGCGAAGGGTCGATCTTCACAGTGTTCTCCAGCCAGCGCGCAGCCTCGGCATAGCGCTGCTGGCGGTAGTAGACGAAGCCCAGGTTGTTGGCCGCCAGGGCGAAGTCCGGGCGCAGTTTCAGCGCTTCGGTGAACTGCGCCACGGCCTCGTCGTAGCGCTTCTCGCGGTACAGCTGGAGGCCGCGGTCATTGGCCTGCTGGGCACGCTGGCGGTCGGACACCGCCCCGGCCGCAGGCACCACCAGCGTGCTCTTGCCGCCCTGCAGGTCGGCCACCGTCACCGGTGCCTCGGCTTCGCCCTTGGCATCCTGGGCGGCGTCGACGCGGTTGTTGAGCGCGATCGCGTCGGCCGAGAGCTGGCGGGTGTCGGCGGTCAGGTATTCCTGGCTGTCCGGTACCTGGAACACGAACTCGCCGCCCTGCGATCCGGGCAGGCTGCCGAATGCGGGGGTCTGCCGCGACACCGCCGACACCGCCGGCGCCACGTACGCAGCCAGCTCGGTGCCGGTGATCAGGCCATCGCCATTGAGGTCGCCCTTGCCGGCCAGCGCCTGCAGCAGCACCCAGGTGAACACCGAATGCCCGTTCGGGCCGCTGTCGGCCACCTGCTGGTCGGCGCCACCGGCGGTCAGCATCTGGCGGGCGCTGCGGCGCGCGTTCTCGCGCAGGAATGCCGACGAGGACGGCCCGCCGCGGGTCAGGCCCAGGCCGCTGTAGCAGGCATCCATGACGAACATGACGTGCTTGGCGCGCATGCTCTCGGCGATGTTCTGGATGTCGGTCATCGCGATCGCGTCGGTGGCGAACTCGTTGGGGTCCGAGTCCACCGGGATGATGTAGCCCAAGTCGCGCCCGGAGGCGAGCTGGCGGGTGGCGCCATGGCCGGCGAAGAACACGAACACGCGATCGTTCCGGCCGGTGCGGTCATCGGCCAGGCGGTCGTGGAAGGCGGCCAGGATGTTGTTGCGCGTGGCCTGTTCGTTCTTCAGCACGATCACCTGCGAGGACGGGAAGCCGAACTGCCCGGTCAGGGTATCGGCGATGGCCTGCGCGTCATGGCTGGCGTACTCGAGCTTGGGCCACCTGGCGTAGTCGTCGATGCCGATCACGATGGCCCAGGATTTTTCGTAGCCGGTGGTCACCGTGGCGTCGCTGGCCGCGCCCTTGCGCGGGCGGCTGACGCTGAAGTCACGGCCGTTCCAGCCGGCGAACTGGTAGCCGTCGGCGATCAGCCGGTCCAGGATCTGCGGCAACGCCTTCACCGCGCGGTCGTGGATGTCATGGAACAGGATGATGCCCTTCTGTTCCTTCTGCACCTGCTCGACCACGCGCTGCACGATCGACTCGGGTACCGGGTCGGCCCAGTCCATCGAATCGATGTTCCACATGATCGACTTCAGGCCGGCCTCGCCGAGCAGCTGCAGGCCTTCGGCGTTGCGCGCGCCATACGGGAAGCGGAACAACGGCGCGCGGCGGCTGTCCACGTCCTTGAGCAGGATGTCGGTGCCCAGCACCTGCTCGCGCAGCGCGTCACCGCTGGTCCGCGAGAGCTGTGCATGGGTCAGGCTGTGGTTGCCCACCGCGTAGCCCTGCTCCATCAGGTTGCGGCTGATGCCGGCCATCGGCCCGAGCTTGACCTTGCCATCGGGCTGGATCGCGCCCAGGTTGCGGCCCACCTCGAAGAACACGCCCGGCACGTCGTAGCGCTTGAGAATGGCCACCACTTCATCGGTATAGGCCTTGTGCGGGCCGTCATCGAAGGTCAACACCACGGTCTTGGCCGGCAGGTCGCGGCCGAAGATCTCGCGCTCGCTGTCCTTCATCGACATCGGGTAGGGCTCGATCACCCCGTAGTCACGCAGGATCGCCTCGCGGCTGTACTGCGTGCGCAGGTGGGCGATGTAGTCGTCCCATTTCTCGCGCTTGAGCGTGATGGCTCGGGTGCGATCGAAACGGCTGAAGATCCGGGTGATTTCCTGGTTGTAGTTGCGCTCGATCTCGTCCAGCGCCTCCAGGTCCTCGCCGATGCGCTGGTGCAGCTTCACCGCCGGCAACGAGGAGTCCTTGCCGACCCGCTCGTGCAGGTCACGCAGCACTTCGCGGAACGCCAGGCGGTCGGCGTCGTACAGCTCCGGTGCCGATTCGATGTAGTCCAGCACCGTGCCCAGCGTGGCGAAGCGTTGTGGGCTGCTCTGGCGCAGCAACGCATCGAACTGCGCGGCGATGGCCTCGCGCTGCTCCAGCCCGTCATGGAACAACTGTTGGCCAATGCGGCTGGAGGTGGTGCGGTCGGCCGGCGTCTGCTG
>NZ_JAYFUH010000158.1:0-2480 GCF_034961085.1 Stenotrophomonas capsici
GCCACGGTGTCCTCGTCCAGCTGCGACAGGCTGCCTTCCTGCGCGCGCAGGGCACCGGCGAAGTAGCGGAAGTGGTCGGCCATCAGCGGCACGTCGGCGTTGAGCGTCTCGCGGATCGGCTTGCCGTTGTCCCAGGTCTCGGCGTGGGCGATCAGCTCCAGGTTCTGCTCGATGCGGTCGGCGATGCGGTTGAGCAGGTTGGCGCGCTCGGTGGTGGAGGTCTTGCCCCACGCATCCTTGGCGGCATGCGCGGCATCCAGGGCCAGTTCGATATCCTCGGCGTTGGAGCGCGCCACCTGGGTGAACACCCTGCCGGTGACCGGGGTGATGTTGTCGAAGTACTGGCCGCTGCGCGGCGCCACCCATTGGCCGCCGATGTAGTTGCCATAGCGGGGCTTGAACAGCGACTGCGGGTCGGTGGCCATGGGCTTGGTGGACAGGACTGCGTTCATGCGTGCATCTCCGGGATCAGCAATGGGATGGACCGCGCGCGGCGGTGGTCCCTGCAAGGCGCAAGAGCAGTGCCAACTTCGCCGTGCTGCGTTGCCGCACGCGGCAAATGCCGCCGGGACGACGCCGCGGGGCGGCCGGTGTTGCGCCGCATCAGCCCCGGACGTTGCAGTGGCCACGGCACTGTGCTGTTAATCGGAACAGGCAAACGGACACCTGTCGCAATCTGCGACACAGGAGTTTCCATGGCACAGCTACCGCAACACCGCGTGGGCAACGCCCGGCGTTCGTTCTTCGAGCGGGGCACCCTGCCCGTCGGCACCGTGCCCGATGCCATCCTGCAATCGTGGCGACGTTGCCAGCGCAGCGGCCTGGCGGTCGATGCGCAGCCGCAGCTGGAACCGCTGCCCGGTGCCAACCTGCGTGAACTGCGCGAGCGCCACGAGCGCCTGTGGCACCTGGCGCGGGCCGAGCTCGATGGCCTGGCCGCGCATGCCGCCAGCACCGACAGCATCGTGCTGCTCACCGACGAATCCGGTTGGATCCTCAATGCCGAGGGCAATGCCGGTTTCCTGGACAGGGCCGGCCGCGTCGCGTTGATGCCCGGCGTGTGCTGGAGCGAAGCGGCGGTGGGCACCAATGCCATCGGCACCGCCATCGTCGAAGGACGGGCCATCGAGGTGCGCGGCGGCGAGCACTTCTTCGCACCGCACGGCATCCTCAGCTGCGCGGCCACGCCCATCCATGACCCGCATGGGCAACTGGTCGGCGTGCTGGATTTCACCGGACCGGCCAGCGTGCAGCAGATGCATGCGCTGGGCCTGGCGCGGTTGGCGGCCAATCGCATCGAGCACCGCTTCTTCGAGAACGGCATGGACAGCTGCGAGCTGCTGCGCCTGCACCACGACCGCGCGCTGCTGGGGACCGCCGGTGAAGGGGTGCTCGGTTTCCGCAATGGACGGTTGGTGGCGGCCAACGGCGTGGGCTTGCGCCTGTTCGGGCTGGAGCGTGGTGACATCGGCCGCGCCTCGTATGAGGCATTGTTCGATGCACCGCTGTCGCGCATGCGCGATGACGGCATGCTGCAGGACCGTAGTGGCCGCATCCTGCACGGCCAACTGGAGGCGTCGGCGGCGCGCGTGGCGCGTGCGCAGGCGGTATCCGTGCCGGTGCCGCAGGCGCGCCCCGCCCTGCCCTTGCCGGCGGCCGGCACGGTATTCAGTGCGGCGCAGGAACAGCAGCTGGCGCGCGCCGGCCGCGTGCTGGAGGCCGGTCTGCCGGTGTTGCTGCAGGGCGAGACCGGCACTGGCAAGGAGGTTGCGGCGCGCGCGCTGCATGCGCGTGGCAGCCGTGCCGGCAAGCCGTTCGTCGCGGTGAACTGCGCAGCGCTGCCGGAAGGATTGATCGAGGCCGAGCTGTTCGGCTACGAGGAAGGCGCCTTCACCGGCGCGCGTCGCCAGGGCAGCCCGGGCCTGCTGCGCCAGGCACAGGGCGGCGTGTTGTTCCTGGACGAGATCGGTGACATGCCACTGGCCCTGCAGCCACGCCTGCTGCGGGTGCTGCAGGACCGCGAACTGTCACCGCTGGGGGGCGGCAAGCCGGTCAAGCTGGATTTCATGCTGGTCTGCGCGACGCATTGCGACCTGCAGCAGGCGATGGATGAAGGTCGTTTCCGTTCGGACCTGTACTACCGCATCGCCGACCACGTGATGCGCTTGCCGGCGTTGCGCGAGGAAGCGGACCGTACCGCGCTGGTACAGGCGCTATGGGCGCCGTTGGCGCAACAGCGCACGTTGTCGGACCAGGCCCTGCAGAAGCTGGCGGCCTACCACTGGCCGGGCAACCTGCGGCAGCTGGTGGCCTGCCTGCGCACGTTGGTGGCGTTGAGCGAGCCGACCGCGGTGATCGCGGCGGAGGGCTTGCCGGAATATCTGCTTGTGGTGCCCCCGCCTGCCGTCGTCCCGGCCGGCGATGGCAGCCTGCAGGAGATGACGCTGGAGGTGATGCGCCAGGCGCTGGCGGCGTGCGAT
>NZ_JAYFUH010000159.1:0-2605 GCF_034961085.1 Stenotrophomonas capsici
TGCTTCGGCGTCGGTGGTCGCCAACGCCTGTTGATGGCGCTGCCAGTGCAGGGCGGTCTGGTAGGCCTCGTGCAGGCGCTGGAAGGCCGCGGCGTCATCGTCCGGGCGGTTGCTGCGCAACAACCGGGCATAGGCGCGCTTGATTGCGCGCTCGTCGGCGCTGGCGTCGAGCTCGAGTACTTCCAGCGCCCAGCTCACTGCAGCCCCTCCAGCTCGTCCAGCGCCCGGCCGAGTTCGCGCCGGTGGCGCTCCACGCGCTGCGTGTCCTGGCTTTCCAGCGCCTCGCGGAACTGCAGCAGCCAGCCCTGCAACTGCTCGCGCTGGTCCACGTGTTCGGAGTACAGGCGTTCGGTGCGCGCGATCAGCGCAATGTTGGGTTGATGGTCACGCGGGTGCACCTTCAACGCCTGCAGTGCCTGCAGGCGTTGCTGGATCTGGTCCGGGGCCAGCACGCCGGGGTTCTGCTCCAGCACCAGCTCGTGGCGCTTGCCGGTGGCGTTCTCGGTGACCTCGACCTGCAGGATGCCATCCACGTCGTAGGTGAAGCGGGTGGTGACCGAGCGGTCCGCATTGCCGTGGTTGGTCAGCGGAATCTGCAGTTCGCCGAGCTTGATGTTCCTGTCCACCGTGGGGCTTTCGCCCTGGTAGACATCGAAGCGCAGGACTTTCTGCTCGGCATGCACCGGATGGAACACGTCCTCGCGGCTGACCGGCACCACGCTGTTGCGCTGGATGATGGGATGGAAGTAGCCGGTGCGCTCCTTGCCGTCCGGGCCCATCCGCGACACCTGCGTGCCCAGCGTGTACGGGCAGACATCGGTCAACACCACTTCCCGCAGCGCGCTGTCGCGCGCCTTCATGCCGGCGGCGACGGCCGCGCCGAGGGCGATGGCCTGGTCCGGGTGGATATGGCGCAGTGGCAGGCGCCCGAACATGCGCGTGGCAAGGCGCACGACCATCGGCATGCGCGCCGCGCCACCGACCAGGATGATGTCGTCCAGTGCCTCGGGCTTGAGCCGCGCGTCGCGGATGGCGCGTTCGATGGGCGTGCGCATCCGTTGCAGCAGCGGTTCGCACAGCTGCGCATAGCGGGCTTCATCCATGTGCCAGTGCAGCTCGCGGCCACCCAGCGTGAGTTGCAGGTCAACCGCGCTGCGCGCGCTGAGCTCGCGCTTGAGCTGCTCCAGGCGGTGCAGCAGTTGCGCCTGCTCGCTGGCATCGAGCGTCGCCGGGTCGAGTTTCATGTCCTGCCGGAAGGCGTGCGCCAGTACCTGCAGAAAGTCCTCGCCGCCGAGGAAGTTGTCGCCGGCGCTGGCATGGACCTCGACGATGCCGTCGAACAGCTCGAGGATCGATACGTCGAAGGTGCCACCGCCCAGGTCCAGCACCAGGATGCGGCCCTCGCGCTCGCGTTCCTGCAGCCCATAGGCCAGGGCCGCGGCGGTCGGCTCGTTGATCAGGCGCTCGACGCGGATGCCGGCCAATTCGCCGGCGGTGCGGGTTGCCTTGCGCTGTGCGTCGGAAAAATAGGCCGGCACGCTGATGACGGCCTCCTCGACCTTGTGGCCGAGCGCGGCCTCGGCGTCGGCCAGCAGTGCGCGCAGCACCAGTGCGGACAGCTCCTCCGGGCGGAAGCGGTGGCTGCCCAGCCGGGTCTCGCGGTCGGTGCCCATCCAGCGCTTGAAGTGCGCCACGCTGTCGCCGGGATGGCTGACCAGCCGGTCGCGTGCGGCCTGGCCGACCAGCACCGCGCCATCGGCGACGCTGACCGCCGAAGGCGTCAACACCTGGCCGTGCGGGTTTGGAAAAAGGACCGGGCCGTCGGCACCGTGCATGCCGATCAACGAGTGCGTTGTGCCCAGATCAATGCCGACGATCATCCCTGATGCCCCTGTTCAAGTTGTCATTGCGATTGTAGGCAAGCCACCGCGATGCGGAAACACGCCGTGCAACCGGGTGATGGATCGGCATGCAGCACGGGCCTGCATGCCGGCGCTGGCATCGGGGCGCCGACCATGACCGCTGGCGGTTGCCGCTGTTGGCTGGCACGGCTACTGTCTGGCCCTGTTCTGCATTCCGCTGGAGTACCCATGACCCGCAAACCGCTTGCCGCCGCCCTGGCGCTGGGCATGTCCCTGGCCACCGCCGCCCATGCCAACGAAGGCATGTGGATGCCGACGCAGCTGCCTGACCTGGCCGACACGCTGAAGGACGCGGGGTTCAAGGGCAATCCGGCCGAACTGGCCGACGTCACCGCGCCGCCGCTGAGCGCGGTGGTGCGGGTCGGTGGCGGCACCGGCTCGTTCGTCTCCGGCGACGGCCTGCTGCTGACCAACCACCACGTGGCTTATGGCGTGATCCAGTACAACGCCAGCAAGGAACACAACATCATCGACGAGGGCTTCATCGCCCAGGGCCGTGCCGATGAGCGCGCCGCCAACCCGGATTACCGCGTGCTGGTGACGGTGGGCTTCGACAAGGTCACCGATGACGTGCTCAAGGACGCACGCGGCAAGACCGGCCGCGCCTACTACGATGCGGTGGAGAATGCGCGCAAGCGCATCGTCGCCGACTGCGAGGCCGAAAGCGGCGTGCGCTGCTCGGT
>NZ_JAYFUH010000160.1:0-2066 GCF_034961085.1 Stenotrophomonas capsici
AAGATCGCCGAGGCGGTGTCGCTGCGCCGTGACGTGCTCAAGCTGGACCAGGTCTCCAATGCCTGGCGCGTGGTGCACAGCGAGGGCGACGGCCTGTCCGGGCTGGTGGTGGACCGCTACGACGACCTGATCGTGGTCGAGTTCTTCGCCGCCGGCATGTTCCGCCACCGCGAGTGGATCTACGAGGCCCTGCGCGAACAGTTCCCGGGTTGCCGTTTCCACAGCTTCGCCGACGAGCACGTGCAGAAGCAGGAAAGCTTCGACTTCCACGGCAACACCACCACCGAACCAGCGGTCATCACCGAGTACGGCATCAAGTTCCGTGCCGACCCGGCCGGCGCGCACAAGACCGGTTTCTTCGCCGACCAGCGCGAGAACCGCGAGTGGCTGAGCCAGCAGGTGGAAGGCAAGAGCGTGCTGGACCTGTGCTGCAACACCGGTGGCTTCGCCGTGTACGCCGCCGCGCGCGGCGCCAGCGACGTGCTGGGCGTGGACATCGACCAGGACGTGATCCAGATCGCCAAGGGCAATGCACGCCTGAACAACGCCAAGCCGCGGTTCGTGCAGGCCGACATCTTCCCGTGGCTGCGTGATGCGGCCAACCGCGGCGAGCAGTACGACGTGGTGATCCTGGACCCGGCCAAGATGACCCGCGACCGCGACCAGGTCATCAATGCGCTGAAGAAGTACCTGGACATGAACAAGCTGGCGCTGGGCGTGGTCAAGCCCGGTGGCCTGTTCGCCACGTTCTCCTGCACCGGCCTGGTGGCCGAGGACCAGTTCCTGGACATGCTGCGCCGCGCCGCGTTCTATTCCGGCCGCACCATCCAGATCCTGAAGGTGGCCGGTGCCGGCCCGGACCATCCGTTCATGGCGCACGTGCAGGAATCGCGCTACCTCAAGGCGGTGTTCTGCCGCGTGGTGGATTGATCCGGGACTAGCGGGAGGGCCTTACCCCTCCCCAGCCCTCCCCTTGGCTGCGCCAAAGGGAGGGGGCGGATCGCGCGCGGCGGGTGTCCGGCGCGCCCATGCCGTCCGTCACTGGCCGTGACCGGTAGGCGGGGCTAAGGTCGGGCCTTTCCACCCCTGGTGAGGTCTCATGACGCTGCGTCCCCTGTCCCTGTTGGTATCCCTGTCGCTGTGCTTCCCGCTGGCGGCCTCGGCCGTGGAGTTCAGCCAGGCCGAACTGGCCAAGGCCAGCGAACTGCAGCGCCGCCTGCTGACCCTGGACTCGCACCTGGATACCCCGGCCAACTTCGCCCGGGCGGACTTCAACATCATGCAGCGCCACGACCACAACGCGCTGTCGCAGGTGGACTACCCGCGCATGGTCGAAGGCGCGCTCGATGGCGGCTTCTTCGCCATCTACACCGACCAGGGCGACCGCACCCCGGCCGCGCACACCGCCGAGCGCGACCATGGCCTGCAGCGCATGCTGCAGATCCACGAGATGCTGGCCGCCAACCCGGACAAGTTCCAGCTGGCGCTGAGCGCCGATGACGCGGCGCGGATCAAGGCCGCCGGCAAGCGCGTGGTCTACATCAGCATGGAGAACGGCAGCCCGCTGGTGGCCGACCCCTCGCTGCTCAGCTTCTACTACAAGGCCGGCCTGCGGTTGATGTCGACCGTGCATTTCGCCAACAACGAGTTCGCCGATTCGGCCACCGACCCCAAGGGCGCGGAGTGGAAGGGCCTGAGCCCGGCCGGCAAGGCGCTGGTCAACGAGGCGGTGAAGCTGGGCATCGTGATCGACCAGTCGCACGCGTCCGATGCGGTGTTCGACAACCTCATCGAGATGATGCCGGTGCCGTTCATCCTGTCGCACAGCTCGGCCAAGGCGGTGTTTGACCACCCGCGCAACCTCGACGACGCGCGCCTGCGCCAGCTCGCCGCCAAGGGGGGCGTGATCCAGGCCAATGCCTATGGCGGCTACCTGATCGACGAGACCAAGACCGCCGAGCGCAAGCAGGCCGAGGAAGAAATCGGCAAGCGCCTGGGGGGCTGGGACGACATGAGCATGGCCAAGGGCGTGGAACTGGCCCGGGCGATGGCCGAGCTGGACCAGA
>NZ_JAYFUH010000161.1:0-3860 GCF_034961085.1 Stenotrophomonas capsici
CGGGTTCACGGTGGTGTCCCACAGCTGTTCCGGATTCATTTCACCCAGGCCCTTGAAGCGCTGGATCTGGCGGCCCTTCTTGGCCTCTTCCATCAACCAGGCCTGCGCCTGCGCGAAGCCGGTCACCTCGGTGCTCTTGTTGCCACGGCTGATGGTCGCGCCCTCGCGGATCAGGCCATGCAGCAGCTGCGACGCCTGGTGCAGCGGACGCAGCTCGCCGGACTCGAACGCGGACAACGGCAATACCTGGATGTGCTCCTCGCCCATGTGGCGACGGGTCACCAGCACGGCCGCCGGCCGCTGTTCGTTCGGTTCCTGCAGGGTCAGGGTGAAACGCGGCGTGCCCAGGCTGCCCTGGTTGAGGTGCTTGGCCAGCGCATCCAGGCCTTCGCCCTCACCGGCGCTGCGCAGGTGCTGCAGGTCCATCGGGGTGAAATCGACCAGTGCCTCGAGCAGACCGCGATCATAGCGGTGCGCGTTGCGCTCGATCGCATCCTGCGCGCCGGCGTAGACCATCAGCAGCTTTTCCAGCGCCACGCCCTCGATCGGCGGCTCGCCGGTGGCCGGTACCAGGGCGGCGTTTTCCACCGCGCTGTTGGCCAGGTAAGCATCCAGCGCCGGGTCATCCTTGAGGTAGAGCTCGGTCTTGCCCTGCTTGATCTTGTACAGCGGCGGCAGGCCGATGTAGACGTAGCCGCGCTCGATCAGCTCCGGCATCTGCCGGTAGAAGAACGTCAGCAGCAGGGTGCGGATGTGGGCGCCGTCGACGTCGGCGTCGGTCATGATGATGATCTTGTGGTAGCGCAGCTTGTCCGGGTTGTACTCGTCGCGGCCAATGCCGGTACCCAGCGCGGTGATCAGCGTACCGACCTGGTCCGAGGCCAGCATGCGGTCGAAGCGTGCGCGTTCCACGTTGAGGATCTTGCCGCGCAGTGGCAGCACCGCCTGGTTCTTGCGGTTGCGGCCCTGCTTGGCCGAGCCGCCTGCCGAGTCACCCTCGACGATGAACAGTTCCGACAGCGCCGGGTCCTTTTCCTGGCAGTCGGCCAGCTTGCCCGGCAGGCCGGCGATGTCCAGCGCGCCCTTACGGCGGGTCAGGTCACGCGCCTTGCGGGCGGCCTCGCGGGCACGCGCGGCATCGACGATCTTGCCGGCGATGACCTTGGCTTCGTTCGGGTTTTCCTGCAGGAACTCTTCGAGCTTGGCGCCGAAGGTGCTTTCCACCGCCGGCTTGACGTCGGAGCTGACCAGCTTTTCCTTGGTCTGGCTGGAGAAGCTCGGGTCCGGCACCTTGACCGACAGGACCGCGATCATGCCTTCGCGCATGTCATCGCCGGTGAAGCTGATCTTGGCCTGCTTGGCGATGCCGTTCTGCTCGATGTAGTTGTTGAGCGTACGGGTCAGCGCGGCACGGAAACCGGCCAGGTGGGTGCCGCCGTCCTTCTGCGGGATGTTGTTGGTGAAGCAGTACATCGTTTCCTGGTAGGAATCGGTCCACTGCAGCGCCACTTCCACCACGATGCCGTTGGACTCGCCGGTCACCGCGATCACGTTCGGGTGCAGCGGGGTCTTCACCTGGGCCAGGTGTTCCACGAAACTCTTGATGCCGCCTTCGTAATGGAAGTCATCCCGACGGCCTTCGCCACGTTCGTCGACCAGGGCGATCTTGACGCCGGAGTTGAGGAACGAGAGTTCGCGCAGGCGGCGCGCCAGGATCTCGTAGTGGAACTCGACGTTGTTGTTGAACGCGACCACCGACGGCCAGAAGCGCACGGTGGTGCCGCGCTTGTCGCTGGTTTCCAGCTTTTCCAGCGGACGCACCGCCGCGCCGTGGCTGAATTCCTGCTGGTAATGGAAGCCGCCCTGGAAGATATCCAGCATCAGCTTCTCCGACAGCGCATTGACCACGCTGACGCCGACGCCGTGCAGGCCGCCGGAAACCTTGTAGCTGTTGTCGTCGAACTTGCCGCCGGCGTGCAGGACGGTCATCACCACTTCGGCCGCGGACACTTCGCGGTCGAGCTTCTTGCTCATCTGCTCGTGCTTGCCGACCGGGATGCCGCGGCCGTTGTCCGACACCGACACCGAACCGTCGGCGTGGATGGTGACGGTGACGTTGTCGGCGTGACCTGCCAGCGCTTCGTCGATCGAGTTGTCGACAACCTCGAACACCATGTGATGCAGACCGGTGCCGTCATGGACGTCGCCGATGTACATGCCGGGGCGCTTGCGGACCGCTTCCAGGCCTTCCAGGGCGGTAATGCTGTTGGCGTCGTAATTGCCGTTCGTGGCCGGGGTGTTCTGTTCTTCGCTCATTGCGCTTGCCGTAGGCTCCGCAGGTCATGCACTGCCGGTACGGCAGGGGCATGAGGGGTAGGGGTGACGTTCCGATTATACCTACCGGGCAGATTTCCGCCCTGAAGGCTCAAACCACGGCCTGGAGCGTGCCGTGTTCCACGTGGAACATTGCCGCCGGGCGCAGCTCTTCTTCCAGGGCTGCCGGTACTTCGGTGGCGGTGATGAACACCTGGGCCGGCACCTGCGCCAGGCGGTGCAGCACCCGCCGCTGATGATTGCGGTCCAGTTCCGAGCCCAGGTCATCCAGCGCAATGACCGGCCATTCACCGCGCAGGGCAGCGTAGTCCTCGGCCTGGGCCAACAGGCAGGCCAGTGCGGTCAGCTTTGCCTGCCCGCGGGACAGCGCGTCGCGGCCTGGGATCTGCGCAAAGCCCACATCCCAGTCCGCGCGATGTGGTCCCACCGACGTGAAGCCGGCATTGCGGTCACGTTCGCGGGCCAGCAGCAGGGCATCCCCCAGCGATACCTCGTGGCGGCGCCACCCCGGCAGCAGTTCCAGGGTCTGCAACTGCAAGGTCGGGGCCAGATCGGCAGCAATGGCAATGGCCCGCTCCTGCAGACGTTCCACGTAGTGCTGGCGGCGCGAAGTCAGCGGCACGCCCGCTTCAACCAATTCCCTGTCCCAGGCATCAAGCTGATAGCCCGGGGCCCCGGCCTTGAGCAGCGCGTTGCGTTGCTTCAACGCCCGGGTGTAACGCCGCCACAGGGGGAGAAAGTCCGGTTCCACGTGGAACAATCCCCAATCGATGAAGCGACGACGGGGCTCGCTCCCGCCACTGACCAGGGCATGGCTGCCCGGTTCGAAGGTCACCACCGCCAACGCGGCGCACAGTGTGCCCAGTTGCGCGACATCCTCGCCATCCAGACGGCCCTTCCAACTCTGGCCACCATGACGCAGCCCAGCTCGGCGTGGAACTACGGTCTCACCGCCGGCTCCGCGCTCTTCCCATTCCACAAAGACGTCCAGGCTGTCCGCGCCTTTCTGGACCAGGCCATCGCGTACGCGCCCGCGGAAACTGCGGCCGTAGGCCATCAGATGCAGCGCTTCCAGCAGGCTGGTCTTGCCAGCGCCATTGGCGCCGGTAATCAGGTTGATGCCAGGGCGGGGCGCCAATTCCACCGAATCGAACCGACGGACGCGGTTCAGGGCAACACGGACGATATGCATTGACGCTCAAGTACCCAACCACCGCGCCATCCGCGGCGGACAAGGGCGCAGCTTAAAGCATCTGCCAACGGGGTGCGGGCAATACGCTCGCCCAGGCGCTCCACGTGGAACACCTGCAATTTCGCGAATTCTGCAGCATCCAACCCTTCACGCCGTTTCAGATTTCACGAAATCACGCCCCGCTCGCGGTGGGCTGTTCTTGGAGGCTTTTTCCTCGCGGGACAGCTCTGGGGGAAAGGTCTGTGTATAACTTTGGCAATCTGTGGATAAATTTGGCACTTTTCCACAGAGATCACCTTATGCACAGATATCCACAGGCTTGACGGCCACTTTT
>NZ_JAYFUH010000162.1:0-4023 GCF_034961085.1 Stenotrophomonas capsici
GTGTCGTCGGATGACGCAGGCATTCCCGGCTTCGCGGCCGAAGCCGCTCCTGCGGTTATAGCCAGCCTTTCTGGCGGGCCAGGCGATGGGCCTCGATGCGGTTGGCCACGCCCAGCTTGCCGATGCACTCGGACAGGTAGTTGCGCACGGTGCCGTGTGACAGGCCGAGCTGCTCGGCGATCTCGTTGGCCGAACGGCCTTCGCCGGCCAACCGCAGCACCTGGCGTTCGCGGTCATTGAGCGGGTCCGCCTCGGACCACGCTTCCATCGCCAGCTGCGGATCGATCGCACGGCCACCGCGCTGCACCTGCCGCAAGGCCTCGGCCAGCTTTTCGGCCGGCGAATCCTTCAGCAGGTAGCCCTGCACCCCGGCATCCAGCGCGCGCCGCAGGAAACCACTGCGCGCGAAGGTGGTGACGATCACCACTTTCACCGGCAGCTGGTGGCGCTGCACGCGCTGGGCCAATTCCAGCCCGGTGAGGTTGGGCATCTCGATGTCGGTGACGAGCACGTCGGGGGCAAGCCGCTGCAGTTCGCGCCAGGCCACTTCGCCATCGGCGGCGGCACCGACCACCTCCAGGTCGGCTTCCAGGTTGAGCAGCGCCGACAACGCACCGCGCACCATCGCCTGGTCCTCTGCCAACAGGATGCGGATCATGCGCGCGCTCCATCGGACAGGGGGGTGTCGTGCCGCATGGCAAGCGCCGCATGGTCGATGGAGGCCGTGGTCACGCCGTTGACGGGGATACGCACCTCCAGCCGCGTGCCGTGCGAGCGTGGCGAATCGATCGCCAGCGTGCCGCCCATGGCCTCCACGCGCTCGCGCATGCCGGCGAGCCCGTTGCCGTTGGCCGAGACGCCGCCGCGCCCGTCGTCCACCACTTCCAGCACCACCGCATTGCCCTCGCTGCGCACCGCGATCATGGCCTCGTTGGCCTGGGCATGGCGCGCGATGTTGGTGACCGCTTCGCGCAGGATCATCGCCAGTCCGGATTCGATCCATGCCGGCATCGCCGGCGGCGCGCTGTAACGCAGGTGTACCCGCGAGGATTCCAGCAGCAGGTGCGCCGATGCCAGCTCGGCGGCGAGGTCGGCGGCGCGGAAGCCGGTCACCGCGCTGCGCACCTGCGCCAGCGCGTCGCGGGCGATCTGCTCGGCTTCGGCCAGCTCGATGCGCGAGCGCTCCGCATCACGGTCGAACAGCTTGCGCGACAGCTCCAGTTTCAGGGTGATCAGCGACAGGGTGTGCCCCAGCAGGTCGTGCAGGTCGCGGCCGATGCGCTCGCGTTCGGCGGTGGCCGCCAGGCGCCGTACTTCCTCGTGCGACAACCGCAGCGCCGCATCCTTCTCCTGGCCGGAACGCTCACCGCTGACGATCAGGCCGATGATGATCGACAACACCGGCACCCACGCGATCGCCTGCCATGGGTAGCCGATCCACGAGGTCTGCGCCACGAACACCGCGTTCAACGCCAGCAGCTCGACCAGGTAGCGCGTGGTGGAGATGCAGCGGTTGATGCGCAACCCCACGCAACCGAACACGAAGTAGCTGATGGCCGAGGGATACACGCCCAGCAGCGAGATCCCCAGCACCACCATGCCGATGGCGAAGATCGCCACGTGACGGCGCGAGGACAACAAAGTCATCACGTACAGCAGCACGAACACCGGGTAGGACGCCAACGTGATCCCTGCCCAGCGCCACGTGTAGCCGCCGGCGAACAACGGCGTGATGAACACCCATACCGTCCACAGCAGGTGGATCGCATCCAGCCATGGCCACCGGCCGATCTTGATGTTGTCGGCCACCACCGAATCCGGTGCCGGTCTGAGCCAGGCGGGCAGGGTGCGGGACATCAGCGGGTGACTCCGGTTGCAGTGCGGCCCATGATGCCATCAGCCATAACGGCGCAGGCGCCAGGCGGCCAGGGTGGCCACCACCACGGTGAACAGGCCCAGCCACGCAGCATGGGGCCATGCGCTGCCCGTATCGAAGCCGATGGCCGACTGGGCCAGCATGTTCAGGTGGTGGCTGGGCCAGACCGGGGCGAGGCTGCGCAGGACCGGCGGCAACATCGACAACGGGAACCACAGCCCCGACAGCAACGCCATCGGCAGGTACAGCAGGTTGACCAGCGCCGGCGCGGCATCCCCTTTCACCCACGTGCCCATCAGCAGGCCCAGCGCGCAGAACGGCAACGCGCCGAGCACGCAGCTCAGCGTCAGGCGCAGCATCTGCACCGGCGCCAGTGACACGCCGGCGACCAGCACCGCCAGCACCTGCAGCAGCACCACGATCGCCAGCGCCATCAGCATGGCCATGGCCATCTTGCCGAGCAGATACGCCGCCGGCGGCATCGGCAGCGCGCGCTTGAGCGTGAGCAGCCCATTGCCGCGCTCCAGCGCCAGCGACACCCCGAAGCCGAACAGCCCCGGCGCCATCACCCCGAAGGTGGCATAGGTGCCGAGCAGGAAGCGCGGCCCATCGGCACCCTGGCCCAGGCCCAGCACCACCGCGAACATCAGGTAGAAGGTGGCCGGGAACAGCATCGTCGGCAGCACGAAGCCGGGGCTGCGCAGGTAGCGCAGGCATTCGGCCCGCGCCTCCTGCAGGTAGGCGCCGAGCACGCGGCGGCCGGACATGCGGGCGCCGGCCAGGAGCGCGGAGGAAGTGGTGTTCATCAGGCGGCCTGCGGTTGGGGATCGGTGAGATCGCGGAAGGCTTCTTCCAGGCCGGCCGGCTTGACCTCCAGCGCGGACAGGTCCGGGTCGGCGGCCAGCAGCCGTCGCACCACCGCCTCCACCTGGTCGCAGGCCAGGTGCAGGCGCTCCCCGTCACGCTGCGCCTGGCGCACGCCCGGCCAGCGACGGACCTGGGCGACGTCCAGCCGTGACTGGCACCGCACCGCGCGGACCAGCACGCGGGCGCGCAGCGCATCCACGCTGCCATCGCTGACCACCCGGCCGCGCAGCATCACGCAGATGCGGTCGGCCAGCCGCTCGGCCTCTTCCAGGTAGTGCGTGGTGAGCACCACGGCGGTGCCCTCGCCCACCAGCGTGCGCACCGTGTCCCACAGCTGCTGGCGCGCCGGCACGTCCAGGCCGACGCTGGGTTCGTCCAGGAACAGCAGGCGCGGCCGGCCGCAGATGGCCAACGCGAACTGCACCCGCCGTTGCTGGCCGCCGGAGAGCTTGCCGTACGGACGGCGCAACAGGTCTTCGATGCCGGCCAACGCGGCACTGTCGGCCAGTGGCCGTGGTACCGGGTAGTAGCTGGCTGACAGCCGCAGCAGTTCCTGCACGGTGAGCGTTTCCGGCAGCGCCGCGTCCTGCAGCATCACGCCGATGCGGCGACGCGCCGACAGCTGCTGCGGGTGCTCCCCGAACAGGGTGACCTGGCCGGCATCGGCCCGCAGCAGGCCCAGCAACAGGCCGATGGTGGTGGTCTTGCCGGCGCCATTGGGCCCGAGCATTGCCAGCACCTGCCCGGCATGCAGGTCCAGGTCCACGCCCTCCAACGCCGCCAACGTGCCGTAGCGCTTGTACACGCCACGCAGGCTGGCCAGTACCTCGTTGCCCTGCGTCATCGCGATCCGCTCCTGGTGGGAATGGCGCCACGTTAGGCGCGGCATCGGCCTGGCAGCAGTCACGCCGGTCAGGCAAAGCGGGTGACACCCGTCACCTGCGCGGCCCCCGACGCCTGTCTAGAATCGGCCACATGCCACGACGCACCGGTCGTGGTGGTTTGGGGTACCTTCGGTCACATTTCCCGCCACGCGCCGTCCTTTCCCACATGAATGCTTCCGCTGAACTGCTGAAAGAACTCCGCATCGACCGCTCGGCCGCCCCGCCGCCGCGCGGCCCTTCCCCGTCCCGCCGCTGGCTGTGGGTAGTGATCGGGCTGGTCCTGGTGCTGCTGGCGGCACTGGCCGTGGGCATGCTCGCCCGCGGCAAACCGGCCGCGACGGTGGAGACCGCGCCGGTGGTGGCGATGAGCCAGGGCGGCGGCAGCAATGCCGTGCT
>NZ_JAYFUH010000163.1:0-1954 GCF_034961085.1 Stenotrophomonas capsici
CACCCGGTCCAGGATGGTCGCGGCGAAGGTGTGGATGTGGCGGGCCACGTCCCAACGGTGCGCGGGCCGGCCCAGCGCCCGCTGCAGGTAGTCGCGCGAGGCGCGCCGTTCGCTGCCGCGCACGCAGAAGAAGTAGGCGGTGATCGGGTACAGGCAGGCGCGGGCGATGCCCCGCCCGCCGCGCCGGGCGATCAGCCCGATCAGGCGGATGGCACGGCGCCCACCGCCTTCCGGGCGCTGCTTCCAGTCGGCGCCACTCATGCAACGGCCTCGTCAACCAGCACCAGCTCGCCACGCACCAGCACGGTGTCCTCGCGCAGCACGCGGAACTTCCAGCGTGGGGCCTGCCCGTCCAGTTCCACCCGCGCACACTCGCCCGGCAACAGCGGTGCCATGAACTTGACCTGCGGCAGCCGCAGCGCCGCCGTTGCCCGCCCGCTGTCGCGCGCGATGGCCTGCAGCACCTGTTCCAGCACCACCACGCCCGGCACCAGCGGCCGGCCCGGGAAATGGCCGGGCAGGCAGGGATGGTCGGGGGCAATCACGAACTGCATGGCGTCCAGTCGACGGGCCGGGCCGCACAGGATAACGACAGGGCCGCCACTCAGCGCAGCAGGTCGCGCCAGAACACCGGTCCCAGCTGGCCCATCTGGCGCATGAAATCCAGCGCGTTGCGGTACGGGCGCGTGGGGAACAGCCGCGAGCGCACCGCGTATTCCAGCGCGAAGAAGCCGCCGATCAGGCCCCAGTCGGCGATGTTGGCGCACCAGGACCACTGCTCGTGGGTGACCGGCCACCACGGCTGGAGGCCGAAGGCCGCCAGCAGCCCGTCGGGGACGGCGCTCATCGCCAGCCCCAGGTTGATCGCCGCCAGCAGGCTCAACACCAGCGCCCAGGCCGCGGTCAGCCGCCGCGTGTAGCGCTCCAGCACCGCGGTGACCGGCATGCCGGCGCGCTGGTACAGGGCCTGCACGATGCGGCCGATCAGCGGCACCCGGCCGGGCAGCAGCGAGCGGGCAAACCCCCAGGCCACCAGCAGCGGGAACACCACCGGCGGGGCCAGCAGCAGCATCCAGGCCCAGCGCGAGGCCCCCACCCCGTACAGCAGCAGGCCGGAGGCGAACAGCGCCAGCCACGCCGATGCGCGGCGCCGCGCCAGCGGCTCCAGCAGGCACAGCAGTACCAGGCCGAACAGCGCCAACGCCGCCCAGGCCCCCTCGCTGCGCAGGCTGGCCACGTGCGAGAGCACCGGGTAGGCCAGCAGCAGGATCACGCGCAGTGCCAGCGCCACCGGCCCGTGGCCGGGTTCATGGCTGGCCGGGTTCATCGTGCTCAGGCGGTCTTGTTGGCCTGCACGTGCGCCGACAGCGCGCGCAGCGAGGCGAAGATGCGGCGGTTGTCGTCGTTGTCCGAACGCAGCTGGAAGCCGTAGCGCTTGCTGATGGCCAGCGCCAGCTCCAGTGCATCGATCGAGTCCAGCCCCAGCCCGTCGTTGAACAGGGCCGCTTCCGGGTCGATCTGCGCCGGGTCCACGTCTTCCAGGTTCAGGCTCTCCACCAGCAGCCCTGCCAGTTCGCGTTCGGCTTCGGTTTGTTGCGACATTTCCACTTCCACGACCAAATGAAGCCGCAACGATCCGGCATCGCCGCGCCCAGTGCAACCATGGCCGCACCGGCGCGCAGGCTATCATTGGCCCCTCTGCAAGCCTGATCCACCGTGCAATGACGTCCAAGCTCCGCCCCCGCCCCGCCTTCATGCCCCACCTCCCGTCCCGCCCCGCGGAGCGACAGGACGGTGCGCGATGAACGCGCGCACCACCCCGGCCCAGGTGGCGGCACTGGACGTGGAGTACGTCGACCCGGCGCGCCTGCCGGAGCTGCTGGCCGACGAGCACGTGCTGGCGATCTTCGGCTTCCAGGCCGGCGACACGGCACCGCCGACCGACGACCCGCGC
>NZ_JAYFUH010000163.1:1974-9025 GCF_034961085.1 Stenotrophomonas capsici
TGCGACATTTCCACTTCCACGACCAAATGAAGCCGCAACGATCCGGCATCGCCGCGCCCAGTGCAACCATGGCCGCACCGGCGCGCAGGCTATCATTGGCCCCTCTGCAAGCCTGATCCACCGTGCAATGACGTCCAAGCTCCGCCCCCGCCCCGCCTTCATGCCCCACCTCCCGTCCCGCCCCGCGGAGCGACAGGACGGTGCGCGATGAACGCGCGCACCACCCCGGCCCAGGTGGCGGCACTGGACGTGGATTACGTCGACCCGGCGCGCCTGCCGGAGCTGCTGGCCGACGAGCACGTGCTGGCGATCTTCGGCTTCCAGGCCGGCGACACGGCACCGCCGACCGACGACCCGCGCTACCTGCAGGTCGGCCTGCAAGCGGTGGGAACGGCACTGCTGGAGGTCTGGCGCAGCCCGTACCCGGTCAGCCGCGGCCGCGATGCCGAGGGCATGGCCTGGGCCAGCGATGGCGCGCTGATGTTCGGTGCGATGCAGGTGGTCGAAGCCGCGCACGGCGGCATCCGCAACGCCGCCGAGCATGCCTACACGCACCTGCTGGCGGCCCTGCCCGCACAGGGCTACCCGCACCTGCTGCGCATCTGGAACTACATGGATGCCATCATCGAGGGCGAGGGCGACCAGGAGCGTTACCGCCAGTTCTGCGTGGGCCGCGCCCGGGGCATCGGCACGATCGATACCGGCACCCTGCCGGCCGCCACCGCCATCGGTCGCGTCGATGGCGTGCGCGTGCTGCAGGTGTACTGGCTGGCCGCGCGCGTGCCCGGCACGCCGCTGGAGAACCCGCGCCAGGTCAGCGCCTACCACTACCCGCGCCAGTACGGCCCGCAGTCCCCGAGCTTTGCCCGCGCCATGCTGGCCGCGGCCGGCAGCCGGCTGCCGCTGCTGCTGTCCGGCACCGCCAGCGTGGTCGGCCATGCGACCCTGCACGGCGACAGCACCGAGCGCCAGCTGCAGGAAACCTTCAACAACTTCGAGGCGCTGATCGGCGCGGCGCGGCGCCATCGTCCGGGCTTGCCGGAGCAGTTCGGGCACGGCAGCCGGCTCAAGGTGTACGTGCGCAACCTTGAGGAGGTTGCCGATGTGCGCCGGATGCTGGCGCAACGCCTGCCCGCCGACCTGCCCTACCTGGTGCTCAATGCGGTGGTGTGCCGGCACGACCTGCGCGTGGAGATCGACGGCGTCCACGACGCCTGAGGGTTGTCACCCGGGGCAGCGCAGGTCACTGCCCCAGCAGGGCCAGCACCGCATCGCGCGGCAGCTTGCCGGTTTCATTGCGCGGCAGCACGTCCACCCTGCGCAGCGGGCGCGGCAGGAACACCGGGTCCATCAACGCGCGCAGATCGCGCAGGATGTCCGCTTCCTCGCGCTCGGACACCACCAACGCGGCGATGCGGCCCACCGCGTGGCCGGGTTCGGCGGCCAGCTGCACCACCACCGCGTCCCGCACGCCCGCCACTGCCTGCAGCTTGCGGGTCAGGTCGCCCAGCGAGGCGCGCTTGCCGGCGATTTCCAGCAGGTCCGCGCGCCGGCCACGCAGCACGAAACGCTGCGCCGGCAGCAGCTCCACCAGGTCGGCCAGCTGCACCGGCGCGGCCAGGTGCGCGGCCTGCACCAGGGTGCCGTCCGGTTGCGGGCTCAGCCGCACGCCCGGCAGCAGCTGCCAGGCCGCCTCCAACGCGGTGCGGCGGCGCGCGATGATGCAGGTTTCGGTCGAGCCGAACATTTCCCGCACCTCGGTGCCGAAGCGCTGCTCGGCGGCGATGGCCAATGCCTGCGGCAGCGGTGCGGTGGCGGTGACGATGCCGGCCAGCGGCGGCAGCGACACGCCCGATTCCACCAGTGCCTTCAGGTGCACCGGGGTGGTGACCAGCAGGCGCGGGGCGGCCACCCCGGCCAGCGCCTGCGCCACGTCCTGCGGGAAGAACGGCCGCCCGGCCTGCAGCGTCGCCGGTGCCAGCAACGGCATCAGCACCGCCATCTCCATGCCGTACATGTGCTGGGACGGCACCGTGGCCACGATCGACGGCTGCGCCTGGCCCCACAGGTCCTGCAGCGCGGCCAGGTTCTGCGCGGTGCTGGCCACGAACGACCCCCAATGCTTGGGGTTGGCCGTCGGCACGCCGGTGCTGCCGGACGTGAAGCCGATCGCCACGCGCTGGTCGGCGGCCAGCACCGGCGGCGCGCCCTCGGCCACCGGCAGCACCTCGGGCAGCATGACGCAGCCCTCGGGCAGCTGCCCGGTATCGGTATCGGCCAGGCAATAGGCATCGGCGTGGCGCTGCATCACGTCCTCGACCACCGCCCGCGCCCGCGACGGCGGCAACAGGTTGACCTGCCCGCGCACGGCCACCGCGCAGAACGCGACCAGGAAGCGATAGCGGTCCTCGCACAGGTTGACCACGTGCGCGCCGGCCGGCAGCCGCGCGGCCAAGCCGCGCACCTGCGCCAGGAAGGTGTCCAGGTCCACCTGCATGCCGGCATGGGCGGCGATCAGGCGCCCGCCGTCACCCACGGCAAGCGGTAGGGACGGACGCGGAACGGACACCGGGACATGCGACATGCGACTGCGACAACCTCTGTGGTGACACGGGCGCGGTGCGCCCGGCGGGCGGCCAGCTTGGGCGCAGCCCGCCCCGCTGGCAAGCCCGCGCGGTTCAGTGGTAGCCGGTGCCGGCGGTGACCTTGCCGCGGAACACGCGATACGACCACACCGTGTAGCCCAGGATCACCGGCAGCAGCAGCACCAGCCCGACCATGCTGAAGCCCAGCGACGAGGTCGGTGCGGCGGCCTGCCACAAGGTCATCGACGGCGGCAGCAGGTACGGCCACATGCCCAACACCAGCCCGATGAAGCCCAGCACGAACAGCGCCAGCGTCAGCAGGAACGGCGGCAGGTCGCGGCGCGGGTGCATCACGCTGCGCCACAGCGCCGCGGCCACCCCCAGGGTCAGCAACGGCACCGGCGCCAGCCACCAGAAGTTGCCATCGCTGAACCAGCGTTCCATCACCCCGGACTGCAGGAACGGCAGCCAGGTGCTGACCAGGCCCATGAACACGATCACCGCCACCGTGAGCGGCCGCGCCAGCGAGCGTGCCAATGCCTGCTCACGGCCTTCGGTCTTGAGGATCAGCCAGGTGCTGCCGAGCAGCGCGTAGCCGGTGACCACCGCCGCGCCGGTCAGCATCGAGAACGGGCTGAACCAGCCGAACGCACCGCCGACGTAGTGGCCGTCCTCCACCGGCAGGCCCTGCACCAGCGCCCCGAGGATCACGCCCTGCGCGAACGAGGCCAGCAGCGAGCCCAGCGCGAACGACACGCTCCACAAGCGCCGCGAGCGATGCGCCTTGAAGCGGAACTCGAACGCCACCCCGCGGAACACCAGCGCCACCACCAGCAGCAGCACCGGCAGGTACAGGCCGGACAGCAGCACCGCATAAGCCTTGGGGAACGCCGCCAGCAGGCCGGCGCCACCGAGCACCAGCCAGGTTTCGTTGCCGTCCCAGATCGGCGCGGCGGTGTTCATCATCACGTCGAGCTGTTGCTCGTCTTCGGCGAACGGCGCCAGCACGCCGATGCCGAGCACGAAGCCGTCCAACACCACGTACATCAGCACACCGAAGCCGATCACCGCGAACCATGCCACCGGCAGCCAGGTCGTCATGTCCATGTCAGCGGCCCTCCAGCGGTTCGTCGGCACCGGACAGCGGGCGCGCCGGCGTCGGCAGCGCCTCCTCGCCGGGCGGATGCGTGTCCGGCCCATGGCGCAGGATCTTGACCAGGTACCAGATGCCCCAGCCGAACACGAACAGGTAGCCGACCACGTAGACCGCCAGCGACAGCACCGTCATCCACACGCTCTGCGGCCCGACCGCATCGGCGGTGCGCAGCAGCCCGTACACCACCCACGGCTGCCGGCCCATCTCGGTGACGAACCAACCGGCGACCAGCGCGACGAAGCCGCTGGGCAGCATCCAGTTCCAGCCACGCACCAGCCACCTGGACTGCAACAGCCGGCCGCGCCACAACTGCAGCGCCGACAACCAGGCCACCACCAGCATCAGCGTGCCGATGCCGATCATGATGCGGAACGCGTAGAACACCGGCACCACCGGCGGCCGCTCGCTGGCCGGCACCGAGGTCAGCGGCGCGAACGTGCCATCCACGCTATGGGTCAGGATCACGCTGCCGAGCTTGGGGATGGCGACTTCGAAGTCGTTGCGTTCTTCCTTCTCGTTGGGCACGGCGAACACCACCAGCGGCACGCCTTCGCCGGGCGGGGTGTCGTGCCAGTGCCCTTCCATCGCGGCGATCTTCATCGGCTGGTGCTCGAGCGTGTTCAGCCCGTGCATGTCACCGGCCAGGATCTGCAGCGGCACCGTCAATGCGGCGAACACCACCGCCGCGGTCAGCATCTTGCGGCCGGCTTCGAGGTGCACGCCGCGGCGCAGGTACCACGCGCCCACGCCACCGATGACGAAGCAGGTGGTGATGAACGAGCCCAGCGCCATGTGCGCCAGCCGGTACGGGAAGGACGGGTTGAACACCACCTGCCACCAGTCCTGCGGATGCACGATGCCATCGACCAGCGTGTAGCCGGCCGGCGTGTGCAGCCAGCTGTTGGAGGACAGGATCCAGAACGTGGAGAACAGCGTGCCCAGCGCCACCATGCAGGTGGAGAAGAAGTGCAGGCGCGGCGACACCCGGCCCCAGCCGAACAGCATCACGCCCAGGAAGCTGGCTTCCAGGAAGAACGCGGTGAGCACTTCATAGGTGAGCAGTGGGCCGATCACGGTGCCGGCCACTTCGCTCAGGCGCGGCCAATTGGTGCCGAACTGGAAGGCCATGACGATGCCGCTGACCACGCCCATCCCGAACGACACGGCGAAGATCTTCTGCCAGAAGAAGAACAGTTCACGCCACACCGTGTTGCGCGTGCGCAGCCAACGCCATTCGACGAATGCCAGCCAACTGGCGGTGCCGATGGTGAAGGCCGGGAACAGCACATGGAAACTCACGACGAACCCGAACTGGATCCGTGACAGCAATAGCGCGTCCACGCCGGCCTCTCGCTTCTGGAAACTGGTCCATTTTGGTCCTGTATTCGTGAAGACCGGATGTGACCGGTTGTCGCAGTGCGTCAATCGGTCGCAGCAAGGCCCGTTTCCACCCTCCCCTTTTTTTGCGAAGCAAATCCCGCCTCTTCCCCCCTTACTTCTGTGAAGCAAAAGGGAGGGTCGGGGAGGGGTGCTCCTCCGCGACTCTCCCCTGCCGCACAAGGGAAGGCGCCATCCCGCGCACCCCTGCAGACCTTGCCGATTCCGGCAGCTCCCGCGCCGGAAACCGGCCGCCATGACCTGTGGCCCAGCCCGGCAAAACCGCTGCCTGCTACGCTTGCCCGGTTTTCTTCACCGGTGCCCGCAATGCCCAGAATCCTGCCCCTGTCCCTGCTGTTGTTGACTGCTTTCGGCAGCGCCCACGCCGCGCCCACGCCGATCACCATCGAACAGGCGATGGCCGACCCGGACTGGATCGGGCCGCCGGTGGAATCGGCCTGGTGGTCGTGGAACGGCCAGCAGGTCGAATACACCCTCAAGCGCAAGGGCAGCGCGGTGCGCGATACCTTCCGCCTGCCCAGCGCCGGCGGCGTCGCCCAGCAGGTCGCCGACGACCAGCGCGGCACGCTCGATGCCGCCAGCCGCGTCTACGACAGCAGCCGCCAGCGCATGGCCTTCGTGCGCAACGGCGACGTGTTCGTGCGTGACCTGCGCAGCGGCGCGCTGACCCAGCTCACCCGCAGCAACGAACGCGCCAGCGGCGTCAACTTCGCCACCGACGGCGGCGTGATCTGGAACGTGGGCAACAACTGGTTCCATTGGGACGCCCGCAGCGGCGTCACCCGCCAGGTCGCCCAGCTCAAGGCCGACAAGAACCCGGCCGACCCGCCCAAGGCCGACACCCTGCGCGACCAGCAGATGCGTACCCTGGCCACGCTGCGCAACGACCGCGCCCAGCGCGAGGAACTGCGCGACCAGGGCGAGCGCTGGCGCCAGGCCGACCCGACCCGCGCACCGGCGCCGGTCTTCCTCGGCGGCGACGTCGAGATCGTGGACAGCGTGCTCTCGCCCGATGCCCGCCACCTGGTGGTGGCGACCAAGCCCAAGGGTTACGACGAGGGCCGCGGCGGCAAGATGCCGCTGTACGTCACCGAATCCGGCTACGAGGAAGCCGAGGACACCCGTACCCGCGTCGGCCGCGACGATCCGGCGCCGAACAGCTTCTGGCTGGTCGATGCGGCCACCGGCAAGGTCCAGCCACTCGCGCTCGACGGCCTGCCCGGCATCACCACCGACCCGCTCGCCGAGCTGCGCCGCAAGGCCGGCAAGGACGCGCTCAAGGGCAATCGCCCGGTCGAAGTGATGAGCGAGTTCATGGGCGGCGGCATCCGCTGGAACGCCGACGGCAGCCAGGCCGCGATCATGCTGCGCGCCATCGACAACAAGGACCGCTGGATCGCCACCACCAGCGCCACCAATGCCCGCCTGGAAACCCGCCACCGCCTTACCGATGGCGGCTGGATCAACTGGAGCTTCAACGATTTCGGCTGGCTGCCCGATGGCCGCACGCTGTGGCTGCTGTCCGAGGAATCGGGCTATTCGCACCTGTACACGCAGAGCGGCAGCGCCAGGCCCAGGGCGTTGACCTCGGGCAACTGGGAAACCTCGGCACCGGAGGTCAGCGCGGACGGCCGCAGCTTCTACTTCCTGTGCAACCAGAAGTGGCCCGGCGACTACGAAGTCTGCAACGTCGACGTCAACGGCGGTGCGGTGCGTGAAGTGACCGCGCTCGACGGCGTGGAGGACTTCAGCCTGTCGCCGGACGGCCAGCAGCTGCTGGTGCGCTACTCGGCCCCGTACCTGCCGGCGCAGATCGCCGTGCAGCCGGCCGCCGGCGGTGAAGCCCGCAAGCTCACCGACACCCGCAGCGCCGAGTTCAAGGCACGCCAATGGATCCAGCCGCAGATGGTGC
>NZ_JAYFUH010000164.1:0-2309 GCF_034961085.1 Stenotrophomonas capsici
GGACCGCCGCACTCACCCTGCAGCACGGCACCCACGATGCCCTGGCCCAGCGCAACGAGCAGGCGCTGCTCGCCGCTTCGGACAGTTTCCAGGGCCACGCCCGTTCGCTGGTCGACGCGCTGCGGCAGTCGCACGACGAACTGCAGGCCGCCTTCGCCGCACGCGACGAACAACGCCTGGGCAACTGGTCGCAGGCCCTGTCGGCGATGGTCGAACGGCTGGACCAGAGCTGGACGCACAACGGCGCGCAGGTCGCCGCCCGCCAGCAGCAGATCTGCGACACGCTGGCACAGACCGCGCAGGCCATGGGCGAGCAGTCGCAGGCGCATGCGCGCGACACCCTGGCCGAGATCTCGCGGCTGGTGCAGACCGCTTCCGAAGCGCCGCGCGCGGCCGCCGAAGTGGTCGCCGAGCTGCGCCAGAAGCTGTCCGACAGCATGGTCCGCGACACCGCGATGCTGGAGGAACGCGGCCGCCTGCTGTCCACGCTGGAAACCCTGCTCGACGCGGTCAACCACGCCTCCACCGAACAGCGCAGCGCCGTCGATGCCCTGGTCAGCACCTCGGCCGACCTGCTGGAGCGCGTCGGCAACCGTTTCAGCGCGCAGCTGGAAGACCAGACCACCCGCCTGGACGGCGCCGCGGCCCAGGTCACCACCAGCGCGGTGGAAATGGCCAGCCTGGGCGATGCGTTCGGCACCGCCGTGCAGTTGTTCGGCCAGTCCAGCGAGGCGCTCAGCCAGCGCCTGCAGCTGATCGAGACCGCGCTGGACAAGTCGCTGGCACGCAGCGACGAACAGTTGGCCTACTACGTCGCCCAGGCGCGCGAGGTCATCGACCTGAGCATGCTCTCGCAGAAGCAGATCATCGGTGAGCTGCAACAGCTGGCCGAAGCCCGCGACGGCAGCGGGGCCTGAGTGGCATGAGCGACGAGATCGAGTTCGACGCCGAATCCACCGCCACCACCTGGGCCGCGTTCGGCGACCTGATGTCGGTGCTGCTGGGTGCATTCGTGCTGATCCTGGCCAGCGTCATCGGCATCCAGCTGCTGCTGCACAACCGCCTGGACGAGGAAGTGAAGCAGCGCCAGGCGCAGACCGCCAAGCTCAAGACGCTGGAGCAGGCACTGGCCGCGCCGATGGCCGCCGGCCGCATCACCGTCATCGACGGCCGCATCGGCATCAGCGGCAGTGTGCTGTTCGCGCTCAACTCCGACCAGCTGCAACCGGAAGGCCGCGAGCTGCTGCAGAGCATCGCCGGCCCGCTGCGTGAGTACCTGCACGCACGCGAGGAGATCCTGATGGTCAGCGGCTTCACCGACAACCAGCCGGTGCGCGTGGCCAATGCCCGCTTCGCCGACAACCTGGAACTGTCGGCCGCGCGCGCGCTCACCGTCACCCGCACCCTGATCGCCGATGGCGTGCCGTCGGCGTCGGTGTTCGCCGCGGCCTTCGGCGCCGAGCAGCCGGTCAGCCCCAACGACGACGAGGCCGGGCGTGCGAAGAACCGCCGCGTCGAGATCGCACCGATTCCGCGGCCGCACACCGATGGCAAGGCCGATGCCCGCTGATCCGGCGGTGCACGCACGGCTGGATGCGTGGCGCACCCAGGGCGCCGACCGCATCGATCCGCTGCGCTTTGGCCTGATCGACGCACTTGCCCGCCGTGCCGGTGCCTACGACGGCGCGGTCCGCACGCAGCTGGAAGCGCGCCTGTCGCAGCTGCTCGACGACTACGCCGGGATCGTGCAGCGGCACGTACCGGACACGGCCGCCGGCGAGGACGCACCCAGCCCGCTGCGGCAGCTGATCACGCTGCTGACCACCGAGCCGCTGCAGTACCAGCTGCCGCTGAATGCGGCCGGCCGCACCGAGGCGGCGGCCGAGGACACCGGCGACGGCACCGCGCTGCCGGTACTGGACGAGTTCCAGCAACTGTGGGGCCGCATCCGCATCGAGAGCCTGCTGCGGCAGTGCCTGGATGCCCTGCCCGAAGACGCCGGCCCGCTGCATTCCAGCGTGCTCACCTACCGTGCCATGGCATTGATGCAGGAGATTTCGCCGGACTACCTGCAGCACTTCATCGCCTACGTCGACGTGCTTACCTGGATGGAGCCGCTCAGCGGCAACGACACCGCGCCCGAGCCCAGCCGCAGCGCCAGCAAGCGCAAGGCCGCCCCGCGGAAGAAGAAGCCGGCGCCGTAGGCCGCGATTTCGCCCCGACAGGCACGACGCACGCCTCCCCTGTGCGCATGAATGCGCACAAGGGGCCAATTACTGTGGACCGGTTGGCGTTTCACCACGCCGTCT
>NZ_JAYFUH010000165.1:0-2010 GCF_034961085.1 Stenotrophomonas capsici
ACGAGACCAAGACCGCCGAGCGCAAGCAGGCCGAGGAAGAAATCGGCAAGCGCCTGGGGGGCTGGGACGACATGAGCATGGCCAAGGGCGTGGAACTGGCCCGGGCGATGGCCGAGCTGGACCAGAAGTACCCACGCCGCAAGGCGACGCTGGATGACTTCTTCCAGCACCTGGGCCACATGCTGGACGTGGTCGGGCCGGACCACGTGGGCATCGGCATGGACTGGGATGGCGGTGGTGGCGTGATCGGCATGGAAGACGCCGCCGACCTGCCCAAGATCACCGCATGGTTGCAGCGCCGTGGCCTGAGCGAGGCGCAGATCGCCAACATCTGGAGCGGCAACGTGCTGCGGGTGATGCGCCAGGCGCAGGACTACGCGGCCAGGCAGGCTCGGTAACGCAGGTAGGCGGGGATGTAATCCCACAAGCACAAGGCGGGCCGAAGCCCGCCTTGTGTCATCCACATGGAGCGGTGGATTACCGCTTGCCCAGCACCGCATTGCGGCGGCTGTACACCGCGTAGACCACCAGGCCCAGTGCGTTCCACGCCAGGAACCACAGCTGGGTGCGGGTGGGCAGGCTGAAGAACAGGTAGATGCAGCCCAGGATGGCGACCGGGCCGACGATCCACGCCAGCGGCGCGCGGAACTTGCGCTCGCGGCCGGCCTCGCGCTTGCGCAGCACCAGCAGGCACAGGCCCACCGCGGTGAACGCGGCCAGGGTGCCGGCGTTGGCCAGAGCGGCGATCTCGTCCAGGCGCGCCACGCCGGCCAGGGCGGCGACCAGCACGGCGGTGAACAGGGTGATGACCACCGGCGTGCCGGTGCGCTGGTTGACCTTGGACAGGCCACGCGGCAGCAGGCCATCGCGCGACATCACGAAGAAGATGCGGCTCTGCCCGTAGAAGAAGGCCAGCAGCACGGTCGGCAGGGCGATGATGGCGACGATGCCGATCACCAGCGCGGCGGTGCCGTGGCCCAGTTCGCGCATGATCAATGCCAGCGGCTCGGCGCTCTTGCCGAACACCGTGTAGCTCATCGCGCCGACCGCGGCAGCGGCCACCAGCAGGTAGATGAGGGTGCAGCCGACCATCGAGCCGATGATGCCGATGGACAGGTCGCGCTTGGGGTTCTTGGTTTCCTCGGCGGCGGTGGAGATCGCGTCGAAGCCGTAGAAGGCGAAGAAGATGATCGCCGCGGCCGCCATCACGCCGCGCTCCACGCCGTCGGCGCTGACCGACTTGGGGAAACCGTAGGGCATGAACGGCTGCAGGTTCTCGGCGTTGAAGGCCGGCAGCGCGACGGCCACGAACACCGCCAGCGCGATCAGCTTCAGCACCACCAGCACCGCGTTGACCGTGGCGCTCTCGCGCGTGCCCAGCATCAGCATGCCGGCCACCAGGAAGGTGATGACGATGGCCGGCAGGTTGATCACGCCACCGGCGTGCGGACCGGTGGCCAGCGCCTGCGGCAGCATCACGTTCCAGCCGAAGGAGGTGTGCAGCCACTCCAGGAAGCCGACGAAATAGCCCGACCAGCCCACCGCCACGGTGCTGACCACCAGCGAGTACTCCAGGATCAGGCTCCAGCCCACCACCCAGGCGATGGTCTCGCCCAGCGCGCTGTAGCTGTAGGTATAGGCACTGCCGGCGGCCGGCATCATCGTCGACAGCTCGGCATAGGCCAGCGCCGCGCAGGCGCAGATCACGCCGGCGATGATGAAGGACAGCAGCACCGCGGGGCCGGCCTTGTCCGCGCCCACGCCGATCAGCGTGTAGATGCCGGTACCGACGATGGCGCCAATGCCCAGTGCGACCAGGTGGGGCCAGCTCAGCGAGGGGATCAGGCGGCGGCCTTCTTCGTGTTCGGTGAGCTGGTCGATGGGCTTGCGCCGGAGCCAGGACTGCATGCGGACCTCACGGTTCGTGGTGATTCAGGAAGTCGGCGAGTGTCGCCGAATGCAGTGCAGCAAAGCCAGAAAGATGCGCGGCTTCAGCGGGCTTTGGCGATT
>NZ_JAYFUH010000166.1:0-2134 GCF_034961085.1 Stenotrophomonas capsici
GATTGACCAGGACGAGCAACAGCGCGGCAAGCGCGATCCAGTTCATCGGTGAGCTCCAGTGTTCGCGTGATGCGGGCCGGGTGCGGGGCAGCGTAATGCCTGCCGCGTGAAGGGGGACGTGGCGCCTAAGGCTGCCCGTACAGCCGCTGGGCGGACTGGAACAGGATCCAGCTGGTGGCGATGAACTTGTCGCCGCCCTGCGGGCGGTTGCCGCGATGGGTGTGGGTGAAGGCGGTCGGTGCGATCAGCAGGCTGCCGGTGCGCGGGGCAACCTTGCGTTGCTGGAACAGGAACTCGGTCTGGCCTTCGTCGAAGCCGTCGTTGAGGTAGAGCGTCCACAGCAGGTGACGGTGCAGGGTTTCGCCGCTGGCGTCGCGCGGGAACAGCTCGCAATGCCAGTACGGGTAGCCGCCCTCGCCCGCGGTGTACCACTGCAGGTTGATCGCGCCCGGGCGCAGGCAGGTGCGGGCCAGGTCGGACAACGCGCGCTCGTCCATGGCGGGGAAATCATCGGCGGTGAGGCGGCGCGGTTGGCCGTCGCTGCCGGGGACCTGCAACATCAGCGGCGAGATCAGGGCCTGTGGATAACGTCGTAGATAACGCAGCAGGCCATTGAAGACGGCGACCTGCAGGCGCTGGTCGACATCGCGCCAATCCTCGCTGCCGCTGATGCGCAGGTCGCGGCTGTGCTTGAGGTCCGGATGCACGCCGCCGCCCACGCGGCCGGGTTGCAGCTGGTTGCTGTGCTGCATGCGCTGCACGATCGCCGCGCAGTCCTGCGCGGACAGCGCGTCGTCGTAAACCTCGATGAAATCCACGTCGCTCATCGGTGGTTCCCAGGAGAACTGAGGCCGATGGTGGCGTGGAACACCTGCTTTGGGTAGTGCCAGGCCCTCCCGGCGGTGCATTGCCGGGAGGGCTGCAGCGGAGCGTGGCCCCGCTGCAGCGAGCGGTGATCAGTTGGCGTCGTGGTCGGTGTGGTAACGGGTGGCTTGCGCCACCTCGTTCTTCGAACCGAGGAACACCGGCACGCGCTGGTGCAGCTGGGTCGGCTGGAGGTCGAGGATGCGCTCGCGGCCGTTGGTGGCGGCGCCGCCGGCCTGCTCGACCAGCAGCGCCATCGGGTTGGCTTCGTACATCAGGCGCAGCTTGCCGGCCTTGCCCGGGTCCTTCTTGTCCCACGGATAGATGAAGATGCCGCCGCGGGTCAGGATGCGATGCACGTCGGCCACCATCGAGGCGATCCAGCGCATGTTGAAGTCCTTGCCGCGGCTGCCTTCCTTGCCGGCCAGCAGGTCGGCCACGTAGCCCTGCATCGGCGCTTCCCAGTGGCGCTGGTTGGACATGTTGATCGCGAACTCCTTGGTGTCCGCCGGGACCTGCATGTTGCGCTGGGTCAGGATGAAGGCGCCGGTCTCGCGGTCCAGGGTGAAGGCGTGGGTGCCATGGCCGACGGTCAGCACCAGCATCGTGCTCGGCCCGTAGATGCAGTAGCCGGCGGCCACCTGCTGCACGCCCGGCTGCAGGAAGTGTTCGTCGCCGGGCTGCTTCACGCCGGCCGGGGCGCGCAGCACCGAGAAGATGGTGCCGACCGAGACGTTGACGTCGATGTTGGAGCTGCCATCGAGCGGATCGAACAGCAGCAGGAAGTCACCCTGCGGGTATTCCGACGGCACCGGCTGGCTGTGGTCCATCTCCTCCGAGGCGCAGGCCGCCAGGTGGCCACCCCAGGCGTTGGCTTCGAGCAGGATCTCGTTGGAGATCACGTCCAGCTTCTTCTGCGCCTCGCCCTGCACGTTGCCGGTGCCGGCATCGCCCAGCACGCCCCCCAGGGCGCCCTTGCTGACGGCGATGGCGATCGAGGTGCAGGCGCGGGCGACCACCGCGACCAGCTGGCGCAGGTCGGCGTTGATGCGCTTGTTCTGTTCTTCCTCGATCAGGAAGCGGGTCAGCGACGTACGGGACATGGACGGGAGCTACCTTCAGACAAAAGGAGCGCTATTGTCGCGGGTTGTCCTGCTTTTTTCGAGCTGATGGCCATGCCGTGTCCTTTTGCGGACAAAAGCAGCCATGCGGCGCTGCCGTTGGCTTTACCCACAGGGTCCGTACCATGGAGGCCCGGAGGGGAGTGGCA
>NZ_JAYFUH010000167.1:0-3067 GCF_034961085.1 Stenotrophomonas capsici
CCATGTCCCAGCTGCTGTGGTCGGCGTAGCCGACGCGGAAGATCACGAACGGCGCCTCACCCACCGCGTAGCGCGCGCGCCAGAAGAACGACAAGGTGCCGCGCGCGGCCTGGATGTTGCCCGGCGCGTTCCAGGACAGCACGCCGTCGTCCTGCCATTGGATGGCGCGTCCGTGCGCGCCGTCATCGACCAGGCTCACCTTGTCCTGGAAGTTCGGTACCGGGTCGCCCTGGGCGCTGTCGGCGACGAAACCGTTGTCGGCCGATACGCGGAACAGCATGCCCGGCGAAGAAGCCCGCGCTGCCACCGGGAGAGCAGCAAGCAGCGCGGAAGCCAGGAGCAACGGGGGCAGTACGGAAACAATGGAGCGTGGGGACATCGGGCGTCTCTTGGAAGCATGCAGCGGCGGAACGGTTCCGCATGCGGGGGGCCAAGTTAGCGACGCCAACGCGTCTTCACATCCTGCGTCGCACCATCATTGCCCCGCCCCGGCCTTGCACCGGGGCGGGTTTGCAGCATCAGAACTTGTAGCGCAGGCCCAGCGTGTACTGGCGCCCGGTCTCGCTGTATTCCAGCGGCAGCGACACCGACGGGTTGGACACCCACGACTCCTGTGCCTCGTTGGTCAGGTTGGCGCCTTCCAGGCTGATCTCCAGCTGGTCGCTGATGCGGTAACGGATCGAGGCATCGAGGAAGGTGGTGCCGCTCTGGCCGTGCACGCCACGGCCATCGCTGTCGAAGCCCTTCTCGGTGCCCGGCACCTGGATCAGGTAGTCGTCGCGGTTGGTGGCCGAGACGCGCGCCGACCAACTGGCGCCGTCATAGAACAGCGTCGCGTTCCACGCATTCTTGGACAGGCCGGTGAGGTCGGTCTTCTGCGCCAGCGCGCCGGAACTGGCCACGTACTGCACCTTCGATTCGACGTAGGTGTAGTTCAACTGCGTGCCGAAGTTGGCCCACTTGCCCGGCAGGAACGAGAACGGCTGTGTGTAGTTGACCTCCACGCCGGTCAGGTCGCCACCGGGCGTGTTGACCGGCACGGTGAACACGAACTCGTCGTTGACCGTGGCCCCGGTGCCCTCCAGCAGGCTCGCCGGCAGGCCGCTATCGGCGTAGATGCGGCTTTCCTTGGTCGCCTGGATGAAGCTGTTGATGTCCTTGTAGAACAGACCGACGCCGAGCATCGCGCCTTCGTTGAAGTACCACTCGAAGCCCAGGTCCACGGTCTTGGCGCGCACCGGCTCCAGGTCCGGGTTGCCGGCACTGACTGCCTTGGCGCTGCCGCTGACGTTGACCGTGACGCCGGGGGTCAGGCTGCCCAGGCCCGGACGCGACATCACCTTGGCCGCGCCGAAGCGGACCAGGAAATCCGGGGTGATCTCGGCTACCAGGTTGATCGAGGGCAGGAAATCGTTGTACTCGCGCTTGGCGGTGATCATCACCGGCGTCGCGGTGCTGGTACCGATGCCGTACGAGAGCTGCTTGGTCTTCACGTAGCGCGCGCCGACGTTACCCGACAACGGGATCGCGCCGATCTCCGTGGAGAACTTGCCCATCAGCCAACCGCTGCGGTCCTGCTCGTCAACACCGCGATGGCTGGGCGCATAGTCGGTGACCAGGTAGCTGCCCTGGTTGCTGAGGATGCCGAACTTGTCGACGATCGCGCTGAAGTTGGGGACCACCCACTTGCCCGGCGAGCCGCTCATGCCCTGCAGGCTGGCCTGCTCGGTCATGTCCGGCGGCACGATGCGGGTGCCATTGTCGAAGGTCGGCACCTGCGTCTCGGCGGCCTGGCGGCGGCGCTCCAGCGAGGAGAAGCTGTAGTTCTTGGCCTGCAAGCCGCCTTCCAGCGTGAACGACGGGCCCAGGTTCCAGGCGAACTCCAACTGGCCGTTGTTGAACTCGTTGGTCACGTAGTTCTGGCGCAGGCGGACCGTGGACAGCGTCCAGCCATTCGGATCGGTCGGGTCCACGCCGTAGTTGAACACCGGCTTGTTTGGGTTGCCACGGTAGTCGTAGCTGTAGCCCTTGACGTTGAGCTTGTCCATCATGATCGTGGCCTGGATCGGGTTCTCGTGCTTGGAGCGCGAGGTACCGACCTTGCCGGTGATCGTGAAGGTATCGGTCAGGCGGTGCTCGCCGTCGAGGCTGAGCTGGTAGAACTCGGTGCTCCACTCGTCGTGGCGGTTCTCGGCGCGGATGTCGACGTTGTCCATCTGCGCATAGACCAGCGCGCCGTTGCGCACCTCGCCATCATTGACCAGGATTTCCTTCTTGCCGTCGTTGCTGGACTTGCTCAGGCCATTGGCCTCGATGTACTTCTCGTCGCGCTTGGCGTCGATCTTGGAGTACAGCGCATCCAGGCTGAAAGTGGTGCGGTCACTGGGCTTGAACTGCAGCGCGCCGGTCACGCCCAGGCGTTTCTGGTCATGCTCCATCAGCGTGTAGCGCGGGAAGCGCGGCGAGTATACGTCCGCACGCAGTGCATCCTTGAACGCGGAGGCCGGGTTGAAGCCACCGTTGGTATTGCCACCGGCCCAACGCACGGTGCCGGTGCCCTCTTCCACCGTCTCGCGCTCGGAATACGCCACCGACAACAACGCGCCGAACTTGCCGTCGGCCCAGTTGTTGGAAATCAGGCCGGCGAAGCGCGGCATCGCCGACTGCGAGGCATCGTTGTAGCCGGCCTGCACGTTGCCGACGATGGTCAGGCCGTCGTAGTCGAACGGACGCGCGGTGCGCAGGTCGACGGTGGCGCCCAGCGAGCCCTCTTCCACGTCGGCCGAGGCGGTCTTGCGCGCGATCAGCTGCGAGAACAGGTCCGAGGCGAACACGTTGAAGTCGAAGCCGCGGCCGCGGTTGGTGCCGCCCTGGCCATCGCTGCTGCCGACCGTGCTCAGCGCTTCCAGGCCGTTGATGCGCACGCGGGTGAAGTCCGGGCCCAGGCCGCGCACCGAGATGTTGCGGCCTTCGCCGCCGTCACGGGTGATCACCACGCCGGGGATGCGCTGCAGCGATTCGGCCAGGTTGCTGTCCGGGAACTTGCCGATGTCCTCGGCGACGATGG
>NZ_JAYFUH010000168.1:0-3208 GCF_034961085.1 Stenotrophomonas capsici
ATCCAGGGCGGTCCGAACATGGCGGCCGTGCTGGTCGGCAAGGCGGTGGGCGGCAACCTGTTCATGGGCTTCATCTCGGCGGTGGCCTTCGCCACCATCCTGGCGGTGGTGGCCGGCCTGACGTTGTCCGGTGCCTCGGCGGTGTCGCATGACCTGTACGCCACCGTGTTCAAGCAGGGCAACCCGCCGCCGGGTTCGGAGCTGCGTGTCTCGCGCATCACCACCCTGGTGCTGGGCGTGGTCGCGGTGCTGCTGGGCATCGTGTTCGAGAAGCAGAACGTGGCCTTCATGGTGTCGCTGGCCTTCGCCATCGCCGCCTCGGCCAACTTCCCGGTGCTGATCCTGTCGCTGCTGTGGAAGGACTGCACCACCCGTGGCGCGGTGATCGGCGGCTTCCTGGGCCTGGCCTCGTCGCTGCTGCTGACCCTGCTGTCGCCATCGGTATGGGTGGACACGCTGGGCAACCCGGCCGGCAGCGCGCCGTTCCCGTACACCAGCCCGGCGCTGTTCTCCATGACCATCGCCTTCGTCGGCATCTGGCTGTTCTCGGTGCTGGACAAGAGCCGCAACGCACAGCAGGAACGTGCGGCCTATCCGGCGCAGGAAGTGCGTGCCGAGACCGGCATCGGTGCCAGCAAGGCGGCCGAGCACTGATAATTGGTAACGTTTGAAACAACGGCCGGCGCTTGCGCCGGCCGTTGTCGTTTATGGGTCGGCTATGGGGGTTTTCCCTGATGCGGGGTCGGAAGACGGCTTCCTAAGATGCGGACAAGGGGAGTTCCGCATCACAGGTCCGTCGTATCCACTTCCAGCCGTCTGCGAGGAACCGTATGTCGTCTCGTATCGCCAGAACCGCGTTGTCCACGGGCATCGCCCTGATCCTTGTCGGAACGATCCCCGCCGCATCGGCCCAGAACGCAGACACGCCACCGGCGCCGGCCGACGGCAAGGTGGTGGACATCGCCAGCGTCAAGGTCACCGCCTCGGGCTCGCGCATCGACCGTCCCGGCTTCAACGCGCCCACGCCGACGGTGAAGGTGACGCCGGAGGAACTGCAGCTCTCCACCCACACCAACATCGCCGCCGCGCTCAACGACCTGCCGCAGTTCCGCGGCACGGTGTCGCCGCAGACCCACACCACCGGCGTGGACGCGGCACGCGCGCCGGTCGACCTGCGTGGCCTGGGCACCAGCCGCACGCTGGTGCTGCTGGACGGGCGACGCTTCTCCAGCGACAACGACCTGGCCGCGATCCCCTCGATCCTGATCAGTGGCGTGGACGTGGTCACCGGCGGCGCCTCGGCGGCCTGGGGCTCGGGCGCGGTCAGCGGCGTGGTCAACGTGCAGTTGGACAGCCAGCTGGTCGGGACCAAGGTCGACGTGCAGGGCGGGGTGTCCTCGCGTTCGGACAACCAGAAGCAGTACGTCTCGGCGGCCACCGGCTTCGAGGTCGCCCAGGGCCGCGGCCATGTGGTGATCGGCGCGGAGGCGCTCAACAACGACGGCGTGATTCCCAAGACCTCGCGCCGCTGGCTGGGCCGCACCGCACAGCTGTCCAATGGCGACGGCACCTACACGATGGTCGGCGACGTGGGCTATGGCAACGCCGCCATCGGTGGCCTGATCACCAGCGGCGTGCTGGCCGGCATGGCCTTCAACCCGGACGGCAGCCTGCGTCCCTTCCCCGGCTATACCGGCGCATCGCTGATCCAGGGGGGCGAGAGCCCGAGCAACGATGACATCAGCTCGCTGATGACGCCGCAGCGGCGTTACAACGTGCTGGGGCGGCTGTCATGGAACCTCACCGACAACGTCGGCCTGACCGTGGACGTGCGCCATTCGCGCAGCTGGAACCGCTTCCCGTGGTTCGGCGACCACAACCGCGGCACCGGGCTGCGCCTTGGTGTGGACAACGCGTTCCTGCCGGCGGCGGTGCGCGATGCGATGGAAGCGGCCGGCGAGACCAGTTTCACCTTGGGCCGTTTCAACAGCGACTTCGCCTTCCCCGACATCGACTATGACCGTCGCACCACCCAGTTCACCGTCGCGCTGGATGGCGTGGTGGGCGACAACTGGCGCTGGGGCGGCTACTACAGCCACGGCGACAACCAGTCCGACCTGGCCGCGCCGGGCTTCCTGCTGACCAGCAACTACCGCGACGCGGTGGACGCGGTGATCGATCCGGTCAGCGGCAAGGTGGTCTGCCGGGTGACCTTGACCAACCCCGGCTCCGGCTGCGTGCCGATCAACCTGTTCGGCCACGGCGCGCCCTCGGCCGAAGCGGCTGCCTACGTGACCGGCACGCCGCGGCGCATGACCAACACCCGGCTGGACACCGCCGGCCTGGACCTGCGCGGCGAGCCGTTCTCGCTGCCGGCCGGCGAGGTATCGGTGGCGGTGGGCCTGGAGGCGCGCAAGGAGCAGATCGATCAGAAGGTGGGCGCGCAGGACCTAGCCAAGGCGTTCAGCACCTGGAGCTCCTCGCCGATGGCCGGCAGCTTCACCGTGCGCGAGGCCTTCGCCGAGGTGGCCGCGCCGCTGCTGCGCGACGTGCCGGCGCTGCGCGACCTGCAGGTCAATGCCGCCGCGCGCTTCAGCGACTACAACAGCTCCGGTGCGATCTGGTCGTGGAAGTACGGCATGACCAATGAATTCTTCGATGGCTTCCGCGGCCGCTTCACCCGCTCGCGCGACATCCGTTCGGCCAACCTGTCGGAGATGTACACCACCAGCACCACCGGCTGGTCGACCATCAGCGACCCGCTCACCGGCACCTCGCTCAGCGCACTGGTGATCGGCGGTGGCAATCCGCGCCTGGACCCGGAGAAGGCCGATACGCTGACCGTCGGCTTCACCTGGGCGCCGGCCCGTGCCCCGGGCCTGATCATGTCGGTGGACTACTTCGACATCGAGATCAAGGACGTGATCACCCAGGTGTCGGCGCAGGAGACCGTGCTGCGCTGCATCGCCGGCAACCAAGCCATGTGTGGCCGCGTGGTGCGCGACGGCAACGGCGAGATCGAGCGGATCAACTCCAACTACGTCAACCTGGCCGAGTACCGCACCAACGGCGTGGACGTGGACCTGATGTACAGCCTGCCGGCAGCCACGCTGTTCGCCGCGATGCCTGGCCAGTTCCACGCCCGCGTGCTGGCGACCTGGGTGGACAGCCTGACCACCTACGACGGCAAGAACAGCTTCGAGTACGT
>NZ_JAYFUH010000169.1:0-2122 GCF_034961085.1 Stenotrophomonas capsici
CGCGGCGGTAGGCACAGGTGACGCGCGCCGCGCCCAGGCGGATCGCGCTGCGCACGCAGTCCATGCCGGTGTCGCCACCGCCGAGCACCACCACGCGCTTGCCGTTGAGGTCGGGCAGGGCGATCTGGTCCTCCCAGCCGGCAATCGGTCGGCCATGCGGATCGTCGCCGCCGACGATGCGGCTGTTCTGCACCAGGAACGGCAACGCCGGCAGCACGTTCTTCAGGTCCTGGCCGATCAGCCCGCCATCGGTGTAGCGGTACGCACCGGTGCCGAGGAACACCGCGTCGTAGTCGGCCTGCAGTTGATCGACGGTGATGTCGCGGCCGATCTCCACGCCCAGCCGGAACTCCACGCCCATGCCTTCGAGGATCTCGCGGCGGCGGCCAATCACGCTCTTGTCGAGCTTGAAGCTTGGGATGCCGAATTGCAGCAGGCCACCGATCTGTTCATAGCGGTCGAACACCACCGCCTGGATGCCGGCACGCGCCAGGCGGTCGGCACAGGCCAACCCGGCCGGGCCGGCGCCGACGATGGCCACGCGCTTGCCGGTGGGCTGCACCGCGTGCAGGTCCGGCTTCCAGCCGGTGGCCAGTGCGGTATCGACGATGTACTTCTCCACCGCGCCGATGGTGACCGCACCGAACTCCTCCAGCGTGCAGCTGCCTTCGCACAGGCGGTCCTGCGGGCAGACGCGGCCGCAGACTTCGGGCAGCGGGTTGGTCGAGTGGCACAGCGTGGCTGCTTCGTGGATGCGGTCTTCCTGCACCAGCTGCAGCCACTGCGGGATGGCGTTGTGCACCGGGCACTTCCAGCTGCAGTACGGGTTGCCACAGTCCAGGCAGCGGCCGGCCTGGTATTGCGCGTCGGCCTTGTCGAACTTGCCGTACAGCTCGCCCCAGTCGCCGGACGTGCGCAGTTCCACCGGGATGCGCTGCGGCATGGTGCGGGGGAGGTCGAGGAACTGGAAGGCTTGCTTGCGGCTCATGGTGGGGAACTCGTGATGTCTGGGAAGGAGCCCTTCTCCCGCATGCGCGAGAAGGTGCCCCGAAGGGGCGGATGAGGGAGGCTTTCAAAGCGCCCTCACCCCGGCCCTCTCCCGCACACGGGAGAGGGGGACAGTGCATCAGGCAGCGTTACGCAGCGCCGCAGCCAGCGATTCGATGCTGGCCGCCTTGGGCTTCACCAGCCAGAACTTGCCGACGTAGTCGCGGAACTCGTCCAGGATCTGCTGCGCCCAGATGCTGCCGGTCATCTCGCGATGACGGCCGATCAAGGTGTGCAGGTGCTGGCGGTAGCTTTCGAAGCCCTCGGCCGAGATGCGGTGGATGTCGATCAGCTCGTGGTTGTAGCGGTCCACGAAATCGCGGTCGATATCCAGCACGTAGGCCAGGCCGCCGGTGAAGCCGGCACCGAAGTTCAGGCCGACCTTGCCGAGCACGGCGACGATGCCGTCGGTCATGTACTCGCAGCAATGGTCACCAGCACCTTCGATCACCGCCAGCGCGCCGGAGTTGCGCACGCCGAAGCGTTCGCCAGCACGGCCTGCGGCAAACAGCTCGCCGCCGGTGGCGCCGTACAGGCAGGTGTTGCCGATGATCGCCGTGTTGCGGGCCTCGAAGCGCGCACCACGCGGCGGACGCACCACCAGCCGGCCACCGGCCATGCCCTTGCCGACGTAGTCATTGGCTTCGCCTTCCACCTCCAGGTTCAGGCCATCGACGTTGAACGCGCCCAGGCTCTGCCCGGCGGTACCGCGGAAGCGCAGGTTCAGCGGTGCCTCGGCCATGCCGTGGTTGCCATGCGCGCGGGCGATGGCGCCGGCCAGGCGCGTGCCCACCGAGCGGTCGGTGTTGTGGATCAGGAAGCGATGCTCGCCGCCGCGCTTGTGCGCGATGGCGTCGGCCAGCAGGTCGTCCATCTGCGTGGCCAGGCTGTCCGGTGACTGGTACAGGCGCGGTGCGGCACAGTGCGAGCCTGCGTACTGCGCCGGCGCGAGCAGGCGCGACAGGTCGACCTTGACGCCTTCGCGCGGCGAGACCTCCAACTGCTCCAGCAGGTCGGTGCGGCCGATGATCTCGTCCAGCGAACGCGCGCCCAGCAGCGCCAGCCACTCGCGCAC
>NZ_JAYFUH010000169.1:2142-3187 GCF_034961085.1 Stenotrophomonas capsici
GTGGATCAGGAAGCGATGCTCGCCGCCGCGCTTGTGCGCGATGGCGTCGGCCAGCAGGTCGTCCATCTGCGTGGCCAGGCTGTCCGGTGACTGGTACAGGCGCTGTGCGGCACAGTGCGAGCCTGCGTACTGCGCCGGCGCGAGCAGGCGCGACAGGTCGACCTTGACGCCTTCGCGCGGCGAGACCTCCAACTGCTCCAGCAGGTCGGTGCGGCCGATGATCTCGTCCAGCGAACGCGCGCCCAGCAGCGCCAGCCACTCGCGCACTTCCTCTGCCAGCAGCCGGAAGAAGTTCTCCACGCGCTCGGGCAGGCCGGTGAAGTAGAACTCGCGCAGGCGCTCGTCCTGCGTGGCCACGCCGGTGGCGCAGTTGTTGAGGTGGCAGATGCGCAGGTACTTGCAGCCCAGCACGATCATCGGGCCGGTGCCGAAACCGAAGCTGTCGGCACCGAGCAGCGCGGCCTTGATCACGTCCAGGCCGGTCTTCAGGCCGCCATCGGTCTGCAGGATGGTGCGGCCACGCAGGTCGTTGCCGATCAATGCCTGGTGCGACTCGGCCAGGCCCAGTTCCCACGGCACGCCTGCATAGCGGATCGAGCTGATCGGCGAGGCACCGGTGCCGCCATCATGGCCGGACACGGTGATCAGGTCGGCGCCGGCCTTGACCACGCCGGCGGCAATCGTGCCGACGCCGGCATGGCTGACCAGCTTCACCGATACCAGCGCATCCGGGTTGACCTGCTTCAGGTCGTAGATCAGCTGCGCCAGGTCCTCGATCGAATAGATGTCGTGGTGCGGCGGCGGCGAGATCAGGCCGATGCCCGGCTTGGCGTAACGCAGCCGCGCGATCAGTTCGTTGACCTTGTGGCCGGGCAGCTGGCCGCCTTCGCCGGGCTTGGCGCCCTGGGCGACCTTGATCTGCAGCACTTCGGCATTGACCAGGTACTCGGCGGTGACACCGAAGCGGCCCGAGGCCACCTGCTTGATCTTGGAGCGCTTCTCGGTGCCGTAGCGCACCGGGTCCTCGCCGCCTTCGCCGGAGTTG
>NZ_JAYFUH010000170.1:0-1647 GCF_034961085.1 Stenotrophomonas capsici
CTTCCCGTTCCGCGACGGCCTGGATGCGGCCGCCGAAGCCGGCATCACCGCGGTGATCCAGCCGGGCGGTTCGATGCGCGATGCCGAAGTGATCGCCGCGGCCGACGAACATGGCATCGCCATGGTGTTCACCGGCGTTCGCCACTTCCGTCACTGAGTACCGCGACGATGGCGACGGGGGTGTTTCTACGATCGGTTTCCCTGGGCGCCGTGCTCCTGCTGGCCGCCTGCCAGCAGGACAAGCCCGCCCCCGCCCAGGCGGAGGCGAGGGTGCCGGTGCTGCGCCACGACGACGCTGTGCTGGCACTGCTGCAGGAGCGCTACGGCGCGCCTGCACAGCTGAAGGGACCCTGGGCGCAGCAGCTGACGGATCCGGACATGGATCACGTCCGCCCGATCCACCGCGACGTCTGCGCCGACCAGGCCGCGGTCATCGGCGGCAAGCGGTACCGCATGCTTGCGGTCTGCACCCACTACGATGACGCCACTTCCATCGAACTGGGCACCACCGATTTCATCGTGCTGCACGAAGCGGCCGACGGCCGCATGTCGCTGGCCGCCGAGCTGGCCGGACGTGCCAGCGGTGCCGGCGGGCAGCCGGGCACGGTCAGCACGCTGCAGGTTGGCGCCGGTGCCTGGGCGTACCAGATCGACGACGAACTGGTCGCGGTCGGCTCGGTGATGCGCAATCGGGCCTGGCTGGTGTTCGACGGCGGCGACAAGGTGGCCGACGCCGGCTGGCTGCGCACCCACCTGGACGACCACAACGCCATCGAGTGCAACGACGCCGGGCACTGCTCGCACGGGCGCCTGGACCTCAACCTCGAGGTCCGCCTCGACGACAGCCAGCCCGGCCTTGCGTACTGGCCGTTGCAGGTACAGGAAAAGGGCAACGGCTGCCACGGCCGTGTCAGCAAGACCCACGTCATCACCTACGACCCGGCGCAGTCGCGCTACCCGATGCCTGCCGAACTGCAACGGGAGGGCTGTGCGAAGTGATCCGCAACGCGCACTGCATGCCGGCACCGGTCCGCGTGGCCACCTGAACCCTCCCGCTCCCTCCCCACAGGAAACGACTTCATGAAAATCCTCGTCATCGGCTCTGGTGGCCGTGAACACGCCCTGGCCTGGAAGCTGGCGCAGTCCGCGCGCGTGAGCGAAGTGATCGTCGCCCCGGGCAATGCCGGCACCGCCACCGAAGGCAAGTGCCGCAACGTCGCGGTCAAGGTCACCGACATCGCCGGGCTGCTCAAACTGGCCCGGGACGAGGCCGTGGGCCTGACCGTGGTCGGCCCGGAAGTACCGCTGGTGGCTGGCGTGGTCGACACCTTCCGTGCCGCCGGCCTGCGCATTTTCGGGCCGACCGCCGCCGCCGCGCAGCTGGAGGGCAGCAAGGCGTTCGCCAAGGATTTCCTGGCCCGCCATGGCATTCCCACCGCGTACTACGCCGTGCACACCGAGGTTGATGCCGCGCTGGCCTACCTGCACGAGAAGGGTGCGCCCATCGTCATCAAGGCCGACGGCCTGGCCGCCGGCAAGGGCGTGATCGTGGCGATGACGCTGGACGAAGCCGAAGCCGCGGTGCGCGACATGCTCAGCGGCAATGCCTTCGGCGATGCCGGGGCGCGCGTGGTGATCGAGGAGTTC
>NZ_JAYFUH010000171.1:0-1902 GCF_034961085.1 Stenotrophomonas capsici
TCACGCCCAAGCTCTACGTTGGCTACGGCGTCTCGCTGGTTGGCAGCGGCTCGGTGATCACGATCAAGTACCTGTTGCGCCGCGGCTTCGACATCGAAGTGGAATCGTCCACGGTGGAAAACCGTGGTTCGGTGAACTGGCGTACCGAGAAGTAAGCCCCCGGCCGTGCAACGCCGGGGATGGGCCGGTCGCGCAGCCATGCCGCGCGCGGCGTTACCGGGGAAATGCGTGCCGGGCGTGGCTCGGCACTACGGGGCGTCTTCCGTTGGTATCCGCTCGCCGCGCGTGCGATGCAGGCGGCCCAGGTCGAACAGGCACAGGCCCAGCGTCAGGCCGCCGCTCAGCGCGCCGTAGGACAGGTTCAAGCCGCGCATGACGAACGGCGCGGCGAAGAACAGGCCGATCGCCAGCAGGGGCAGCATCTGGTTGAGCCGCGCCGAGGCGCGCAGCGCACGCCGCACGGCGAGCCACAGCGCGGCACCGCCCAACAGCATGCCCAGGAATCCCAGCGGCGTGGAGCTGAGCGCGATGGCGGCCACGGCAAGCAGCGGAAGCCACAGCCGCATCGCTGCAGGCGTGGGCAGCCAATGCATCAGCAACTTCCACGGCAGCACGCCCATGCCCAGCAGCAGCGCGACCGCCGTACCGGTCAGGGCCAAGGGCATCAGCTCACCTGGCGATGGCCAGCCCAGGCCTGCATCCAGGTCGGCACTGGCTTTCATCACGTACACCGCGACGGGCAGCAGCAACCACAGTGCGGACAGGCCGATGCCGCGGATCAGCCCCAGCAGCACACGATCTTGGCTGAGCCGCCCGTCGTCGGTGACCGCGCGCCAGAACCTGACCTGCATCTCGTGCAGCGGCGGGCAAGGCAGGAAAGCAGCCGCGTCACCGAGGTGCCGCAGCGCATTGCGCATCATGTGCAGGCGGGCCGGGTTTGCCGCGCTCAGCAGCGCCTGCAGGTAGCGCCACGGACGGGTCAGCAGCGTGCGGCACCGCCGTGTGTCGGGCAGTGTCGCCGGTGCGTCCTGGTCGGTCTGCAGTTCCAGTGCCAACGCCGCTTCGTTGCCCGCCTGCCAGATCCAACGCTGGCGCAGCGTCTCGCGCATGCCGGCCAGCGTGTCCGGGTCGACATGCGTGCCCACCTGGTCCCAACCGAACGCCGTGGCGAGCAGATCGAAATTGGCGCCGCCGATGGCGTCGCCACCGTGGTACAGGCGGCCGAGGAGCTCGCCACCGGCATCGGCCTTGCCGCTCAACGACCAGAGCTCCGGGCACGTGTCCAGCCAAACCTGGAAGCGGTCCGGTGGCTGCGCGCCGGCGGCGTCGATGATGCGCGCGACCAGCGCGTCGAGGTCGATGGCCGGCGGCAGGACCAGACTGTCCTGTGCCAGCCAGGTCGGTTCGGCGTACGGGTGGGTGGGCGCGACGGCCGCGGGTGCGGCACCGGCCAGCACATCGGCCAACGACTGCGGCTCGATGATGATCTCCCGTGCATCCGGCTGCGCCGTCGGCCATGGGTCCTGACCATCGTCCGGTGCTTCGGCGTCGGTGGTCGCCAACGCCTGTTGATGGCGCTGCCAGTGCAGGGCGGTCTGGTAGGCCTCGTGCAGGCGCTGGAAGGCCGCGGCGTCATCGTCCGGGCGGTTGCTGCGCAACAACCGGGCATAGGCGCGCTTGATTGCGCGCTCGTCGGCGCTGGCGTCGAGCTCGAGTACTTCCAGCGCCCAGCTCACTGCAGCCCCTCCAGCTCGTCCAGCGCCCGGCCGAGTTCGCGCCGGTGGCGCTCCACGCGCTGCGTGTCCTGGCTTTCCAGCGCCTCGCGGAACTGCAGCAGCCAGCCCTGCAACTGCTCGCGCTGGTCCACGTGTTCGGAGTACAGGCGTTCGGTGCGCGCGATCA
>NZ_JAYFUH010000172.1:0-2998 GCF_034961085.1 Stenotrophomonas capsici
CACCAACGACCGCAACCTGGTGCGCAGCTTCGCGCAGGAGTTCGAGGACCTGTGGGGGCGTTACACCGCGCTGTGAAGCGCCCTGCAGCGGGCTGCCGGCTCGGCAGCCCCGGGTAAGCGCGGCGGCGGGAGCTCAGGCGGCGACCGGCGTGTTCGGTGGCGAGGAGGGGCTGTTGCCGTTGTCGTCGGGATGGTCGTCGTCATTGTCGGCGTCATCGCGCCAGCGCCAGTCCGCCAGGGTCAGCGGCGCCATGCCATGCGCGATGCGCGCGCGGTCGCACTGCGAGCTGGCCTTGCCGTACTCCCACGAGGCATCCACCTCGCGGCACACGCTGGGCCGGTTGGGATGGATGGTGCAGCGCGAGTACACGCCGATCTCCGAATCCAGCGCCACGCAGCGGATCGGATCCGAGTACGTGCCCTGCATGCACAGGCGATGCGGGTCCAGGCGCTGGGTCAGCTGGTGCGGCACGCCGCCTTCGGTGACTTCATCCGATTCCATCCAATGGAAGGCGACACGGTACTGGGTGCAGCAGGCACCACACGTCAGGCAGGGATGGGGCATGGGAAGCCGGCCTTCGGGCGGCAGCGGGGTGATGGGGAAGGCACGGAATTTTCCACGCTGCCGGGCCGCGCGCAAGAATTTTCTTCAGCGGCGACAATAGGAAGATGAACAAACACTGCAATATCGCCGCGCGCCTGCCTGAACTGGCGCGTGAACGCCCCGACCAGATCGCCATCCGTTGCCCGGGCCGACCCGGTCCCGGGGGCATGGCTGCCTACGACGTGACCCTGGACTACCGCCGCCTGGATGCGCGCAGCGATGCGATCGGTGCCGGGCTGGCCGCGTATGGCATCGGTCGCGGCGTGCGCACGGTGGTGATGGTGCGCCCGGGGCCGGCGTTCTTCCTGCTGATGTTCGCCCTGTTCAAGATCGGCGCGGTGCCGGTGCTGGTCGACCCGGGCATCGACAGGCGTGCGTTGCGCCAATGCCTGGACGAAGCCCAGGCGCAGGCCTTCATCGGTATCCCGCTGGCGCACCTGGCGCGCCTGCTGCTGGGCTGGTCGAAGTCCGCCACGCGCCTGGTCACGGTGGGCCGGCGCTGGGGCTGGGGGGGCACCACGCTGGCCGCGCTGGAGGCGGCCGGCAGTGGCAAGGGCAGCCAGCTGGTTGATACCGCGCCCGATGACGTGGCCGCGATCCTGTTCACCAGTGGCTCGACCGGCGTGCCCAAGGGCGTGGTGTACCGCCACCGCCATTTCGTCGGCCAGGTGGAGCTGCTGGGCAATGCCTTCGGCATGCAACCCGGTGGCGTGGACCTGCCGACCTTCCCGCCGTTCGCCTTGTTCGACCCGGCGCTGGGCCTGACCTCGGTGATCCCGGACATGGATCCGACCCGGCCGGGCAGCGCCGACCCGCGCAAGCTGCATGACGCGATCAATCGCTTCGGCGTGACCCAGCTGTTCGGCTCGCCGGCGTTGATGCGGGTGCTGGCCGAACACGGCCAGCCGCTGCCGACGATCACCCGCGCCACCTCGGCCGGCGCGCCTGTGCCACCGGAGACGGTGGCCAGGATCCGCGCGCTGCTGCCCGAGCATGCGCAGTTCTGGACGCCGTACGGGGCCACCGAATGCCTGCCGGTGGCGGTGATCGAGGGCCGCGAGCTGCAGGACACCCGCAGCGCCACCGAGGCCGGTGCCGGTACCTGCGTGGGCCGCGTGGTGCCGCCCAACCAGGTGCGCATCATCGCCATCACCGACGCGCCGATCGCGGAGTGGAGCGGGGTGCGCGAGTTGCCGGTTGGCGAAGTAGGCGAGATCACCGTGGTTGGCCCGACCACCACCGACAGTTACTTCAATCGTCCGCAGGCCACGGCTGCGGCGAAGATCCGCGAGGTACTCGGCGATGGCGGTGAGCGCATCGTGCACCGCATGGGCGACGTGGGGCGGTTCGACGCGCAGGGCCGCCTGTGGTTCTGCGGGCGCAAGACCCAGCGCGTGGAAACCGCGCAGGGCCCGCTGTACACCGAGCAGGTCGAGCCGGTGTTCAACACCGTCGCCGGCGTGCGCCGCACCGCGCTGGTCGGCGTGGGCGCACCGGGCCGCCAGGTGCCGGTGCTGTGCTACGAGCTGCTGCCGGGCGCCGATGCGGTGCAGGTGGAAGCGCAGTTGCGTGCGCTGGCCGCGGCGCAGCCGACGCTGGCCGGGATTGCCACGTTCCTGCGCCATCCGGGTTTTCCGGTGGATATCCGTCATAACGCCAAGATCGGGCGCGAGAAGCTGGCGGTGTGGGCGACGGAGAAGCTGGGGGTTTAGGGCCCAAAGCACGACCCCTCCCCAACCCTCCCCTTGGCTGCGCCAAAGGGAGGGGGCAGAAGCGTGGCTTTCGCGATGACCTGACCGACCTGCATGAACCACCCCCTCCCTTTGGCACAGCAAGGGGGAGGGCTGGTGAGGGGAAGAACGCGGTTCCGGCCAGATCCCCAAAACCCCAGGCCCTCCGCTGCTGCGATACTTGCAACCCGAACAGCCGGCACAGGGGCCGGCAGCAGAGGCGATCGAACAGATGAAGATTCTTGTCACCGGTGGCGGTGGGTTCCTGGGCCAGGCCTTGTGCCGCGGGCTGGTCGAGCGCGGGCATGAGGTGCTCAGCTTCAATCGCGGCCATTACCCGGCGCTGCAGGCGCTCGGCGTGGGCCAGATCCGGGGTGACCTGGCCGATGCCAATGCGGTGCATCACGCCGCCGCCGGCGTTGACGCGATCTTCCACAACGCCGCCAAGGCCGGTGCCTGGGGCAGTTATGACAGCTATTTCCAGGCCAACGTGGTTGGTACCCGCAACGTGCTGGCCGCGTGCCGCGCGCATGGCATCGGCCGGCTGGTCTACACCTCCACGCCCAGCGTGACCCATCGCGCGACCCATCCGGTGGAAGGCCTCGGTGCGGATGAAGTGCCTTACGGCGAGGACTTCCAGGCACCCTATGCGGCCACCAAGACC
>NZ_JAYFUH010000173.1:0-1720 GCF_034961085.1 Stenotrophomonas capsici
GCCCTGCTGGTGCCCGAAGTGCTGCCGCCGGACATCCTGGGCAGCGCGCGCCGCCTGTGGCGCGAAGGCAAGCCGCGTCATGCACTGGCCCTGCTGTACCGCGCCTCGGTGGAGGTGCTGGGCCAGCGTGCCGACATCGTGTTGCCACCCGGCGCCACCGAGGCGCAGTGCCTGCGCGCCTCGCGGCGCATGCCGCAGGAATCCGACCGCACCCTGTTCGCGCGCATGGTGCGCACCTGGCAGTACGCTGCCTATGCCGGCCGCCTGCCCAGCGAGGACGAGTTCGAGGCATTGATGGGTGAACTGCACCGGCAGTACGGGTGGCGCACGTGAGCGCGCGCCTGCGCTACGGGCTGATCGCGGGCATCGGCGTGCTGGTCAGCGCGCTGGTGTTGGCATGGGTGTTCTCCGCCGTCGAACGGCGCAAGGAGGAGATCACCCTGCCCGCCTATGGCGAGCCTACCTACAACCCGCTGTATGCCCTGCGCGAGACCCTGCGCCGCGACGGGCAGAAGGCCGAGTCGCGGCGCCAGCTCGACCTGGCCGACATGAAGCTGCAGCCCGGCGACACCGTGGTGATGCTGGACGACCCGCGCCTGCTCTCGCCGCCGCAGGTCAGCGGCCTGCTCGACTGGGTGCAGTTCGGCGGGCACCTGGTCCTGCAGATGCCCGGGGCCGATGAGGAGCTCGATGGCGACGATGCGGGCCTGCTGGAGCAGCTGGGCGTGGAGACCAGCGAGGTCCCGGCACGCTGCCTGCCATGGCGCGTGAACGGCCAGGAGGAGCACAAGGAGTTCTGCTCCGGCAACCGCTTCACCGTGGATGGCAGCACCCGGGTCGAGCGCCGCTGGGGCGACGGCACGGATGCCACGCTGGCCTGGGCGCGGCTGCGCTACGGCACCGGCCGCATCGACGTGCTGGGCAGCACCGACTTCCTGCGCAACGGGCGCGGCGAATATGAAACCGGCCTGCGCGACATCCCGCACCGCGACCTGGCCCGGCTGGTGCTGGCGCCCAACTACGGCAAGGGCACCACGCACCTGGTCTACGAGATGCAGATGCCGTCGCTGTGGCGGACCCTGCTCAAACAGGGCTGGCCGGTCTGGCTGCCGCTGCTGCTCGCCCTGCTGGCGTGGCTGTGGGCGCGCAGCCAGCGTTTCGGCGCGCTGCAGCCGTCCCCGCGCGGCGACCGCCGCTCGCTGCTGGAGCACGTGCGCGCCTCCGGCGAACACCTGCATCGCTACGGCAAGTCACCGCTGCTGTACGACGCGGTGCGCCAGTCCTTTCTGGCCCGCCTGCGCCGCCGCGCACCGGTGGCCGCGGCCCTGGTTGGCGACGCCCAGGCCCAGGCCATCGCCGATCACCTGCAATGGCCGCTCGCCCGCGTGCAGAGCGCGCTGCAGGTTCCCCCCTCGCGGGACGACAACGCCCTGCGTGAACGCATCCGCCTGCTCATCCAGATGAGAAACCAGCTATGAACGAGACGCCGTTTCCGCCCGCCCTTCCCGGCGAGGCTCCCGCCGCCGCGCCCGCACCTGCCGCGGCACCCGCGCCTGCACCGGGCAACGCCGAGGTGATCGAACGCGTCGAGCGCATCCGCGAAGCCGTCGGTCAGGCCTTCATCGGCCAGGCCGATGTGCTCGAGCAGATCCTGATCGCGCTGTTGGCCGGTGGCCACGTGCTGATCGAAGGCGTGCCCGGCCTGGGCAAGACGCTGCTG
>NZ_JAYFUH010000174.1:0-1525 GCF_034961085.1 Stenotrophomonas capsici
CGTGGCCAACGGCCAGGCGCCGGCCAGCATCGACGAAGACCCGGGCGTGCAGTTCGTGCGCGGCGTGTACGCCGAGTTCAAGCGCCGTGGCTCGCCGACGGTGGTGATGGGTGCCTCGTTCCGCTCGACCGCGCAGATCGAAGCGCTGGCCGGCTGCGACCGCCTGACCATCTCGCCGGACCTGCTGGAGAAGCTGGACGCCGACTTCGGCGAGCTGCCGCGCAAGCTGGTGGCCGGTGCGGCCGAAGCCGTCAACGTGGCCGCCATCGATGAAGCCAGGTTCGACGCCGACCTGGCCGCCGACCCGATGGCCACCGAGAAGCTGGCCACCGGCATCGACGCGTTCGCCCAGGACCTGCAGACGCTGCGCCAACGCATTGCCGACGAACTGGCGAAGTAAGCAGACCCACACGCAGCGCCAGCGAACCTCCCTTCTCCCCTGCAGGGGAGAAGGTGCCCCGAAGGGGCGGATGAGGGCGTTCTTGCGTTGCCGTAGCGTTTACGTGCTTCCACAGCGCCCTCACCCCAACCCCTCTCCCGTTCACGGGAGAGGGGCTTGAGCAGAAAGCCAGGGCACGCAATGCCCGAGAGCCTCCTTCCCCCGCCTTGCGGGACAGGGGCTTTGGACACCACTTTTCGACATCGGCTCCCTCTCCCTTTGTGCCGGGTCATCCGTAACCGGCCGGTCCCCGGTCCGGTTACGGCTTTTCCTTTTCAGCAGCAGCGGCGGGAATGCAGCCAAACCCCGCCCGGGCACGCAATGCCGCAGGCCCTCCCTTCTCCCATGCAATGGGAGAAGGTGCCCCGAAGGGGCGGATGAGGGCGCTCGGACAGCGTCAGCGCGAAATGAAGTCGATGAACTTCGCGACCTTGCTGTAGGGCGGCCGCAGCAGGTCACTGCCCGCACGCTTGGTCTGCCACAGCACCGGCAAACGCTTGCTCATCGCATCGAACCCGGCGCGGCCGTGATACGCACCCATGCCACTGGCACCGATGCCGCCGAATGGCAGGCCGTTGATCGCGAAGTGCAGCAGCGTGTCGTTGACGGTGACGCCGCCGGACACGGTACGGCCCAGGATCTTCTCCACCGTCGCCGCATCGTGGCTGAAGGGGTACAGCGCCAACGGCCGGTCGCGCCCGTTGATGGTGGCGATGGCGTCGTCCAGCGTGCGGTAGCCGCGAACCGGCAGGATCGGGCCGAAGATCTCCTCCTGCATCACCGTGGCGTCGTCGCCGGGCTGCAGGATCACCGTCGGCGGGAACAGGCGCTCGCGGCGCTGGCGCTCGGCATCGATCTGCGCCAGCTCGACCACCTGCAGGCCGCGCGCGCGCGCATCGCTCACGTAGCCCTTCAGGCGCGCGAACTGTGCGTCGTTGATGATGCGGCTGTAGTCGCTGGCATCGTCGAAGTTGCCATAGCGCGCGCCCACCTGTTCGCGCAGGGCCTGCACCAGGGCATCCACGCGGCCGGCGTCGACCAGCACGTAGTCCGGGGCGATGCAGGTCTGCCCGGCGTTGAACCACT
>NZ_JAYFUH010000175.1:0-4420 GCF_034961085.1 Stenotrophomonas capsici
CACGCGGTGCATTTCGCCGCGGCGCTGCCGTGGCTGAGCTGGCAGGCCAGTGATCACCGCGACCACCTGCCGGGCATCAGGCAATGGCTGGACGAGGCGGCGCTGCCCAATACGCCGGCGCCCATCGCGCTGCAGGCAGTCACCGAACCCGTCGCCGGCCTGCAGCCGGTGCCCACCGCCGGTGGCCGCTTCGATGCGGTGTTCACCGCCAACACCCTGCACATCATGAGCTGGGCGCACGTGCAGGCCTTGTTCGCCGGCCTGCCGGCGGTGCTGTCCACCGATGGCCTGCTGCTGGTGTATGGGCCATTCAACTACGGCGGTGCGTTCACCAGCGACAGCAACCGTGCCTTCGATGGCTGGTTGAAGGCGCGCGATGCCGCCTCCGGCATCCGTGACTTCGAGGCGGTCGACGCGCTGGCGCGCGCGCAGCGGCTGGTGCTGCAGGCCGACGTGGCGATGCCGGCCAACAACCGCTTGCTGGTCTGGCAGCGCCAACCCGGTTGAGGACCGGCTAGGATGCGGGAACTTCTCGGGAGGGCAGGGCGTGGTGAAACACGGTCGTAGGTGGTTGTTGGCGGTGGCCCTGGGCGTGACGCCCTGGTGGGTGCAGGCACAGCAGGGGGATGCACGGCAGGCGGCCCTGCAGGTGCAGGCCAGCTATCCCGGCGTGATCGAGCTGGAGGTGGATGCCAGTGATGTCGACCGCCGCATCCAGCGCGTGCGCGAGCGCATCCCGGTGGCCCCCGGCCCGCTCAGGCTGTGGTATCCGCAATGGATCCCCGGCAACCACGCGCCGACCGGCCCGATCAACCAGATCGGCGGCCTGGTCATTCGTGGCAACGGCCAGCCGCTGCAGTGGCTGCGCGATCCCGGCGACATGTATGCCTTCACGCTGCAGGTGCCCGAAGGCGTCAACATGCTCGACATCGAGTTCCAGTACCTCTCGCCCACCGCTTCGGACCAGGGGCGCGTGGCGATGACGCCGAACCTGCTCGACCTGCAATGGCATCGCGTGGTGCTGTACCCGGCCGGCGTCGATGCGCGCGGCATCCAGGTCAAGCCGTCATTGCGCCTGCCCGACGGCTGGCAGAGCGGCACCGCACTGGACGTGGCGCGTCGCGAGGGCGGCACCGAGCACTACCAGCCGGTGCCGTTGATGACGCTGATCGATTCACCGGTGTTCGCCGGCCGCCACTTCAAGCGCTTCGCGCTGGATGAGGCCGCCAGGCAGCCGGTGTGGCTGGACGTGGTCGCCGAGAACCCGCAGGCACTGCAGGCCGATGCCAAGGTGCTGGACGCGCACCGCGCGCTGGTGCGCGAGGCCGACGCGGTGTTCGGCGCGCGGCCCTACACACGCTACAACTTCCTGCTGGCGGTGTCGGACGTGTTCAGCGGCATCGGCCTGGAGCACGCGCAGTCCAGCGAGAACGGCATGCACGACGGCTACCTGCGCGGCGAGCGGCCATTCATGGACAACGACCTGCTGCCGCACGAGTACGCGCATGCGTGGGTGGGCAAGGCCTGGCGCCCGCGCCCGACCTGGGTGCCGCATTACAACGGGCCGATGCACAACGACGAGCTGTGGATGTACGAAGGCCAGACCCAGTACTGGGCGGTGGTACTGGCCGCCCGCTCGGGGCTGTGGAAGCCGGACTACGCGATGGCGATGCTGGCCCAGTTGCAGGCCAACTACGCCACCCAGCCGGGCCGGCAATGGCGCGACCTGCACGACACCGTGCACCAGGGCATCCTCGACTTCAATTCCAAGCCGCAGGCCTGGGCCGACTGGCAGCGTGCCTTCGAGTTCTACAACGAAAGCACGTTGTTGTGGCTGGGCGTGGACGCGCGCCTGCGCAGCCTGTCGAAGGGAAAGGTCACGCTGGATGACTTCGCCAGACGCTTCCATCAGGGCGGTACGCAGGGCGAGATCCGCCTGTACGACCGTGCCGACGTGATGCAGGCACTGGAAGCGGTACAGCCGGGTGACTGGGATGCCTTCATCGGCACGCGCCTGGATGCGCGTGACGGCAGCGCTCCGGATGGCCTGAAGGCCGCCGGTTGGGAGCTGTACTACAGCGATGCGCCAAACCTGGTGGTGGCCGATGGCGAAGCCGACGGCGTGACCGACCTGCAGTACGCGTTGGGCCTGAAGGTGGGCAGCGATGGCGTGCTGCAGTTCGTCGGTTGGGAGAGCCCGGCGTTCAAGGCGGGGTTGGCCAAGGACGTGACGCTGGTGGCGGTCAACGGCCTGGCGTACAGCGGCGGGCGTCTGAAGCAGGCGGTGATCGATGCGAAGGAAGGGACGCCGATCGAGCTGATCGTGCGCCAGGCCGACAGCTTCCGCACCGTGCGCATCGACTACCGCGATGGGCTGCGTTACCCGCACCTGCGCCGTGTCGAGGGCAGCGCGGATCTGTTGACGAAGATCCTGGCACCGCAACGGCAACAGCGTTGAACGAAGCCCGTGAACCCTTCTCCCGTTGGGAGAAGGTGCCCCGAAGGGGCGGATGAGGGGCCGGGCGAAGCCTCGTGCCAATCGGTATCACCAGGCTTCGCCCATACCCTCACCCCATCCCCTCTCCCGCACGCGGGAGAGGGGCTTGAGTAAAGCGAAGCCCCGCCAGCACACGCCATGCTCGAAAACCTCCCTTCTCCCATGCATGGGAGAAGGTGCCCCGAAGGGGCGGATGAGGGCGCTTCTGCTTTGCTCGTGGAACGCCTACCCTCACCCCAACCCCTCTCCCGCAAGGAGAGGGGCTTGAGCAAAGCGAAGTCCCGCCAGCACACGTCATGCCTGGGAACCTCCCTTCTCCCATGCATGGGAGAAGGTGCCCCGAAGGGGCGGATGAGGGCGCTTCTGCCTTGCTAGTGGAAAGCCCACCCTCACCCCAACCCCTCCCGCTAGGAGAGGGGCTTCAAACAGGACCCTCAATACTCCCAGCGATACCCGATCCCGAACGTCCGCCCCTGCGCGGCCACGCTGGAAATCTGGCCATAGGTCGCCGCTGCCTGCTGCCCGTACACGGTCTTGTAGTCGCGGTCGGCCAGGTTGTAGATGCCGGCACTGAAGCGGCCCACGCCCAGCGGAATCTCCGCCAGCAGGTCGAACACCGCATAGCCGCTGATCTTGGCCGACGGCGTGGCACGAATGGTCGGGCTGACCGCTGCCACCTGCGCGTCGCGCCAGGCATGGTCGGTGCCACCCACCACCTGCCCCTGCAGCCGCAGCAGGCTGTCGGTGGCGAAGCGCCACTGCCCGTACAGGCCAGCCTTCAGCGGCGACACGCGGAACGCGTTGAGCTCGCGCCACTGGCCGTTGGCATCCTTGTACTGGCCGCGCGTGCTGGCCACGCTGGCGCCGAACTCCCACTGCTCGTTGGGCAGGTAGCGTAGGTTGGCCTCCACGCCCCACACGCGCTCGTCGGTGTCGGCGACCGACACGCTGTAGTCGCGGTTGAACTGCACGGTCTTGTCGGAGTTGTTGTAGAACGCGGTGACGCCACCCTGCAGCACCGCGTCATCGCTGCGACGCCATCCCAGCTCGTAGTTGTTGACCTTGATCGGGCCGATGTTGCGGCTGTCGATCACGAAGCTGGCCGGCACGTCGCGCAGCATGCGCTGCGTATCGGGCAGGCTGAAGCCCTGCGAGAAATTGGCGAACAGCTGCTGGCCGTCGGCCACCTTGTAGACCACACCCGCGTTGAACAGCGTCTGCGAATGGCGGACGTTGCCGCCTTCCAGCAGCTTCGGCACATAGGCCGGGTTTGCGGTGGCGGCGATGGCCTCGGTGTAGGGCACCGAATCTTCGACACGGTTGCGCAGGATCTGGTGGCGCACGCCAGCCTGCACGGTCACGCGTTCGGTCAGCGGGTAGTCGCCCTGCAGGAACAGGCCGGTGGTGTCCACGCGCACGTCCGGGCCCATTGCATAGCGCTGGGTCGGCACGTAGTTCAGGCCATTGCTGGCGATGAAGGCAGTGATGTCGTAAGTCTGGCCGAGCTGCCGGTCTTTCTCACGCTCATGGTCCACACCGTAGGAAAGCTGCAATGCACGCCCATCCACGTCGAACGCTTTGTGCAGCGCGCTGCGCACGCCCCACACGTCGATGTCGGTGTTGGACTGCATCGCCACATAGGCGAAGCCGCCCGGCAGCGCCGGGTGTACCGCGGCCGAAACCGAGGGGAACCAGCGGCCCTTCTCGTTGCGGTAATAGGCTTCCACGCTCAGCTCATGGCCACCGAGGATGTCGCGGTTGCGGTACTGCGTATTGATGCCCTGGTGTCTGGTGCGCGGCTGGTCATCCAGCTGCAGACCCTTCACCGCCAGGTGGCTGGGCGCAAAGGCCGGGTTGAACAGCACTGCCAGGCGCGGGCCGTAGTCCGGGCCGTGGTCGCTGTCCTGCTGGTCGTCGTACCAG
>NZ_JAYFUH010000176.1:0-3641 GCF_034961085.1 Stenotrophomonas capsici
GGGGACGTGGTGATCGCGCTGTGCTACGTGCAGCGCCGTTTCCGGCCCCTCAACCTCTACCTGCGCGAGCAGGGCAGTGAAGCCGCCCGCGCCGCGGCATTGGACTACGCGCAGGCCATCCGTGACATGGCCTGCAACAACATCTTTCCCGGCGACATGTTGCTGAAGAACTTCGGTGTCTCCCGGCACGGCCGCGCGGTGTTCTACGACTACGACGAGTTGTGCCTGGTCACCGACTGCAACTTCCGGGCCTGGCCAACACCGCGCAGTGAGGAGGAGGCCATGGCCAGCGAGCCGTGGTTCCACGTCGCGCCCAACGACGTGTTCCCGGAACGTTTCGCGTTGTTCATGGGCCTGCCCCGCGCATTGCTGGACGTAGTGCAGGAGCGCTACGGCGAGCTGTTCGAGCCATCGTGGTGGCAGGGGCTGCAGCAGGGCTTCGGCAGGGGGGAGTTCCCGGACACACCGCCGTATCCGCGCGCGCTGCGCGTGGCCTGAGGGGGCATTGCGGTCGGGCGGCGCCTGCGCTGTAATCCGCCGACCAAGGGGATCCAACGGGGTGGGCTATGCGTGGCAGGTTCAGTGCGTGGGTGATGGTGGCCGGGCTGTTGCTGGGCATGTCCGGCGCCGGTATGGCAGCGGGAGGCAGCAGCATCACGGAGGTGCGCGGGCGCATCGAGCGCAGCATGCTCGTCAAGGGGGAGCTGCTGCTCAGCGAGGAGGGCACGGTCGCCTCGTTGCAACTGGACAGGGAAGAGATGCTGCCGACGGCCATTGCCGGCTACGTACGCGCCACGGTGCTGCCATGGCGGTTCGAGCCGGTCCGCGAACAGGGTCAGCCCGTGCGCGCGAAGGTGCCGGTCAGCCTGCGGGTAGTGGCCAAGCAACGGGACGATGGCAACTTCGAGGTGGCACTGCGCGGAGTGAACTTCATCGGCGGTGGCAAGGATGATCCGCGTGGTCTTTCATGTATCAGCACGACGCCGCCGCGTTATCCGCGTGAAGCCATTGACCTTGGTGTTGGCGGCACCGTTTACCTGCGTTTGCGGATTGGCAGGGATGGCAAGGTGATGCAGGCATTCGCCGAGCAGGTCAACCTGAAGTTCGTCAGCCGCGAACGGGATCAGCTGAGGTTCCGCCAGTTGTTCTCCGAGAGTGCGATCGAGCAGGCGTTGAAGTGGAGCTATCGCACACCTACGGAAGGAGACCTTGCGGGTCGCCCATATTGGGATGTCTGGGTGCCGGCGGACTACTCCTTCACCGATAGAGCACAGCCGGCGGTAAGGGGGTACGGCCATTGGCAGGTCTACGTGGCCGGGCCCATTCAGCGTGCGCCATGGGCGGAATCGGCCGCGCAGACCTGGCTCTCGCTGGATGCCCTGGAGGAGGGTGGCGTCTATATGGCCGACGGCAACGGCGGCCCGCGCCTGCTGACCCCGCTGCAAGGCGGGTGAGCAACCGACAGGTATCCCGGCGTGGCGTGATTGATGCGGTCATCCGGTTTGCGTTGTAATCGGGGCACTTCAATCTCAAGGATGTGAGCATGAACGTTCGAATCGGCGCGTTGGGCCTGGCCGGGGTGTTGTTGCTGGGCCTTCCCTCGATGGTGGTTGCCGAGCCGTCGCCGGGCAGCGTGGCGCAGGTCCGCCAGCAGGTGGAAAGCAGCATGCTGGTCAGTGGCGATGTGCATATCGAGACCGATGGATCGGTGTCCAGGTTGGTGCTCCGCCAGGAGGAGACGTTGCCCGAGGGCGTGGTCAAGCTGGTGCGCGACAGTGCGCTGCAGTGGCGTTTCGAACCCATCGTCGTGGACGGGAAGCTGGTCCGCGCGGTGGCACCGATGAGCCTGCGGGTGGTCGCGCGCAAGCTGGAGGGCGGCAGCTACGAGGTCAGCCTGCGTGGGGTGAGCTTCCAGAAGTACGACTCCACCGATCCGCAGAACGTCGCAAGCATCCAGATGGATCCGCCGCGGTATCCCGAGTTGGCCTTCCGCGCAGGCGCAACCGGCAGCGTCTACCTGCTGGTGAAGGTTGGCCGCGACGGAAAGGTCGAGGATGCCTTCGCCGAGCAGGTGAACCTGACCTTCCTCAGCCGTGAATCCGACCAGCGGCGTTTCCGCGAGGTGCTGGCCCGCAATGCGATAGCGGCGGCGAAGGGCTGGACGTTCCGGGTCCCCACCGAAGGTGACGTCGCCTCGCGGCCCTATTGGAACGTGCGCGTGCCGATCAGTTACGCGATGGGCCCCGGCCGGGACAAGGGGGCCGAAACCTATGGTCGCTGGGTCAGCTACGTGGCCGGCCCGCGTGAGCGCGCACCCTGGCGCACGGAAGACCGTAACGTGGAGGCCTCGCCTGACAGCCTGGCCGAAGGCGGCGTCTACATGGCCGACGGCAATAGCGGCCCGCGCCTGCTGACCCCGCTGCAAGGCGGCTGATCGCCGGCTGGAGCGGCCGCGGCGGCCAAGCCGACGAACCATCGGCTTGGCGGCCAGATTTTTTCCTGCGTGGCTGAGGCGCGAGGAGTCGCTGGTTTCACCGCCGGGGCCGCTCTTTCCGGGAAAACAGAAAGCCCCGCTTGCGCGGGGCTTTCTGTGGCTGCCAATCCCGAGGGATCAGCGCTTCATCGAACCGAAGAACTCGTCGTTGGACTTGGTGTTCTTCATCTTGTCCAGCAGGAATTCCATCGCGGCGATTTCGTCCATCGGGTGCAGCAGCTTGCGCAGGATCCAGATCTTCTGCAGCAGCTCCGGCTCGATCAGCAGGTCTTCGCGGCGGGTGCCGGAACGGTTGATGTCGATGGCCGGGTAGACGCGCTTCTCGGTGATGCGACGGTTCAGGTGCACTTCGCTGTTGCCGGTGCCCTTGAACTCTTCGTAGATCACCTCGTCCATCTTCGAGCCGGTTTCAACCAGCGCGGTGGCGATGATGGTCAGGCTGCCGCCTTCCTCCACGTTGCGCGCGGCACCGAAGAAGCGCTTCGGGCGGTGCAGGGCGTTGGCGTCCACACCACCGGTCAGGACCTTGCCGGAGCTCGGTACGACGTTGTTGTAGGCGCGGGCCAGGCGGGTGATCGAGTCGAGCAGGATCACCACGTCCTTCTTGTGCTCGACCAGGCGCTTGGCGCGCTCGATCACCATTTCGGCGACCTGCACGTGGCGCGCGGCCGGCTCGTCGAAGGTCGAGGAGACCACTTCGCCGCGCACGGTGCGCTGCATTTCGGTCACTTCTTCCGGACGCTCGTCCACCAGCAGCACGATCAGGTGCACTTCCGGATGGTTGGTGGTGATGGCCGTGGCGATCTGCTGCATCATCATCGTCTTGCCGGCCTTGGGCGGCGAAACGATCAGGGCGCGCTGGCCCTTGCCCTGCGGTGCCATCAGGTCGAGGATGCGGCCGGTGATGTCTTCGGAGGAGCCGTTGCCACGCTCCAGGGTGAAGCGCTTGCGCGGGAACAGCGGGGTCAGGTTCTCGAACAGCACCTTGTTCTTCGATGCTTCGATCGGCTCACCGTTGATGGTGTCCACGATCGACAGCGCGAAGTAGCGCTCGCCGTCCTTCGGGAAGCGGATGCGGCCGGACAGGTGGTCGCCGGTGCGCAGGTTGAAGCGGCGGATCTGGCTGGGCGAGATATAGGTGTCGTCC
>NZ_JAYFUH010000177.1:0-2734 GCF_034961085.1 Stenotrophomonas capsici
CAGGTGCTCGGCCGGGAAGCGCGGGGTGGTGATGCGCAATTGGCCGCCGGGAACGTCACGGCTCTCCTCCACCGCCTGCAGCGCCCCACCGATGCGTGCCAGTGCGGGCACCGTTTCCTGCAGAAGACGCTGGCCGGGCTCGGTCAGCCCGACGGTACGCGTGGTCCGCTGCAGCAGGCGGGTGCCCAGGCGGCGCTCCAGGCTGCGGATGGTCTGCGACAGCGCCGAGGGTGACACGCCCAGTTCCGCCGCCGCCTGGCGGAAGCTGGCCAGCCGGGCCACGCAGGCGAAGGCGACCAACGCGGGCAGCAGGGCAGGGTCGATTGTGCGGTCTGGCTTCATGGTCAGTCCCGATTATGCGGGTTTATCGCCTGCCGGGCGCGGCCTACAGTGGTCGTCCCCCTGATCCCTGGAGTCGACGATGCAGACCCGCGTATTGGGCCGTGACGGCCCGGTTGTTTCCGCCCTTGGCCTTGGCTGCATGGGCATGAGTGCGTTCTATGGCGGCCGTGGCGATGACGCGGCTGCGATCCAGGTGATCCATCGTGCGCTGGAGCGTGGCGTCACCCTGCTCGACACCGCCGACATGTACGGCCCGCATACCAACGAGGTGCTGGTCGGGCGTGCGATCGCCGATCGCCGCGCGCAGGTGTTCCTGGCCACCAAGTTCGGCGTGCGCCTGGATGCCTATGACCCGCAGGCGCGTGGTGTGGATGGCCGCCCGGAGTACGTGCAGGCCGCGTGCGAGGCCAGCCTGCAGCGGCTGGGCGTGGAGCATATCGACCTGTACTACCAGCACCGCGTGGACCCGAATGTGCCGATCGAAGACACCGTGGGGGCGATGGCGCGGCTGGTCGAGCAGGGCAAGGTGCGTTATCTGGGCCTGTCCGAAGCGGCGCCGGAGACCATCCGTCGTGCGCATGCGGTGCATCCGATCACCGCGCTGCAGACCGAGTATTCGCTGTGGTCGCGCGAGCCCGAGCACAACGGCGTGTTGCATAAGGTGCGCGAGTTGGGCATTGGTTTCGTGCCGTACTCACCGCTGGGGCGTGGCTTCCTGACCGGTGCGATCCGCAGCCCGGAGGATTTCGAGGACGGCGATTACCGGCGCAATTCGCCGCGCTTCCAGGGCGAGAACTTCGCCCGCAACCTGGCGTTGGTGGAGCAGGTCAACGCGATTGCCGCCGCCAAGGGCATCAGCCCCGGGCAGCTGGCATTGGCCTGGGTGTTGGCCCAGGGCGATGACCTGGTGCCGATCCCGGGTACCAAGCGCCTGGCCTACCTGGAGGAAAACCTGGGTGCGCTCGACGTGGTGCTGGATGCCGACGAGCGGGCCTGCATCGACGCGGTGTTCCCGGTGGACGTGGCCGCCGGTGCGCGTTACCCGGCGGCAAGCATCGGCAGCGTGCATCGCTGAGGGGGCGTGAGGGCGGCTCTGCGCTTGGGCTTCTCGCTCGGGTGCTGTGTTTCATCCCGCCGGAAAAAGGGAAGCAACAAAAAAGGGCGGCCTCAAGGCCGCCCTTTTCGTCTTCCGTCACGCCGATGCCTTACTGCTGCTCGCGTGCGATCGCGCGCCAGCCGATGTCGTTGCGATGGAACTCGTTGGCCCAGTGGATCTTCGCAACGCCTGCATAGGCATGCTGCTGCGCATCGGACACGCTGTCGCCCAGTGCCGCCACGCACAGCACGCGGCCACCGGCGCTGACCACGTTGCCGTCGGCATCCAGCGCGGTACCGGCATGGAACACCTTGGCGCTGCCCGGCACGTCCGCCAGGCCGCTGATGACCTCGCCGGTGATCGGCGTTTCCGGGTACGGCTTTGCCGCCATCACCACGCCCAGCGACGGGCGCGGATCCCATTGCGCGTCCACGCCGGCCAGCGCGCCGTCGATGGCGGCTTCGACCAGGTCGACCAGGTCCGACTGCAGGCGCAGCATCACCGGCTGGGTTTCCGGGTCGCCGAAGCGCACGTTGAACTCGATCACCTTCGGTGCACCGCTGGCATCGATCATCAGGCCCGCGTAGAGGAAGCCGGTGAACGGCACGCCGTCGGCGATCATGCCGGCCACGGTCGGTTCCACCACTTCACGCATCACCCGCGCGTGCACGTCCGGCGTCACCACCGGGGCCGGCGAGTACGCACCCATGCCGCCGGTGTTCGGGCCGGTGTCGCCATCGCCCACGCGCTTGTGGTCCTGGCTGGTGGCCATCGGCAGCGCGACGCGGCCATCGACCATCGAGATGAAGCTGGCTTCCTCGCCCTCCAGGAACTCCTCGATCACCACGCGCGCCCCGGCATCGCCGAAGGCATTGCCGCTGAGCATGTCGCGCACCGCGGCTTCGGCTTCGTCCAGCGTCATCGCCACGATCACGCCCTTGCCGGCGGCCAGGCCGTCGGCCTTGATGACGATGGGCGCACCCTTCTCGTGCAGGTAGGCCAGCGCGGCATCAACCTCGGTGTGCACGGCGTAGTACGCGGTGGGAATGCCATGGCGGGCCAGGAAATCCTTGGCGAACGCCTTGCTGCCCTCCAGCTGCGCGGCGGCGGCGGTCGGCCCGAAAATGCGCAGGCCGGCGGCACGGAAGGTGTCGACCACGCCAGCCACCAGCGGTACTTCCGGGCCGACCACGGTCAGGCCCACGGCCTCGTCCCGGGCCAGTTTGAGCAGCCCGGCGATGTCGGTGACCTTGACCGCGACGTTGCGGCACTTGCCTTCGGTGGCGGTGCCGGCAT
>NZ_JAYFUH010000178.1:0-1649 GCF_034961085.1 Stenotrophomonas capsici
ACCCGCCTGGTGGTCGAGCGTGGCCTGCGCATGGGCCAGATCCTGGCGGTGACCTTCACCGATGCCGCCACCCAGGAGCTGCGCAAGCGCATCCGTGAGCGCCTGGACCTGGCTGCGCGCCTGGTCGGGGTGGCGCCGGACGCCAGCGACACCCCGGAAACCGCGCTGACCCACGCCGTCCTGCAGCGCCACCTGGACCAGGGCGGCGAGAGCGCGGCCCAGCTGGGACGGCGCCTGCGCGCGGCCGCCGAGGAAACCGACCTGGCGGCGATCTTCACCATCCACGGCTTCTGCACCCGCGTGCTCGGCGAATACGCGCTGGAAAGCGGGCACACCTTCGCCGCGCCGGAACTGCTGGCCAACACCCGCGAACTGCATGCCGAACTGGCCGCCGACCTGTGGCGCCTGCATGCCGGCCAAGGTGAGCAGCTGGAGGCCCTGCTGGGCCTGTGGAAAAGTCCCGATGCGCTGGCCGCCGACCTGGACAAGCTGGCCGGCGAGCTGCCGCTGCTGCCCGAGGTGCCGGACAGCCTGGTCGAGGACGCCCGCCCACTGCGCGATGCCGCCATGCAGCGCCTGGCCGCCGGCCTGATCGAACACGGAGCGACCTACCTGCAGCAGCTGCGCGAGGCCATGGAGGGTGGCGTGCTCAACAAGGCCAGCTACAAACCGGACTGGGTGAACACCGTGTTCCTGCAGCTGGAGCAGTGGAGCCGCCATCCCGATCCGGAGGTTGAACTCGACGATCGGCTGGAGCGGCTCACGCTGGAGGCGCTCACCGCCAAGACCAACAAGGCCAAGGCCGGCAGCACGCCGGTGTCGCCGTTGCAGCCGCTGGTGGCCGACTACCTGCAGGCGATGGCGCAGGTCACCCGCTGGCAGCGCCAGCAGTCGATCGCGTTGCTGCACCAGTTGCGCGACGAAGCCCGCCAGCGCCTGCGCACGTTCAAGCAGCAACGCCGGCTGCAGACCTACGACGACCTGATCGACAACGTCGCCCACGCCCTGCAGGGTGAACACGGCGCGGTACTGGCCGCACGCCTGCGCGCGCAGTACCGCTTCGCGCTGGTGGACGAATTCCAGGACACCGACCCGCGCCAGTGGGACATCTTCCGCAGCGTGTTCGCGCCGGGCGATGGCAGCGAGGCCGCGTTGTTCCTGATCGGCGACCCCAAGCAGGCCATCTACGGCTTCCGTGGCGGCGACGTGCACACCTACCTGCAGGCCAAGGCATTGGCCGAGGCGGCACCGGCGCTGGACCGCAACTTCCGTTCGCGCCCCGGCGTGCTGCGTGCCATCCAGGCGCTGTACGACAACGCCGGCAGTACCGCCTTCCTCGATGAGCGCATCCAGTTCGAACCGGTGCTGCCGGGCAGCAAGCGCACCGATGCCGACTACCTGATCGATGGCGCACCCGCGCCGGCGTTGACCGTGTGCGTGATCCAGGGCGATGCCGACGGCAAGCCGCTCAAGGCCGACGATGCCCGCGAGGCCGCCACGCTGGCCTGCGTCGGTGATATCCACAGGGTATTGAGTGCGTCGCGCGAGGGCCGCGCGCAGGTGGATGGCGCGCCGGTGCAGCCCGGCGACATCGCCGTGCTGGTGCGTTCGCACAAGGAGGCCGCGCGTATCCAGCAGGCCCTGGCGGC
>NZ_JAYFUH010000179.1:0-10663 GCF_034961085.1 Stenotrophomonas capsici
ACCGGCCCAGCGTGTGCCGCGAGGTGGATGCCTCGTGGGAGTACGGCAAGGCCAGCTCGCAGTGCGACCGCGCGCGCATCGCGCATGGCATGGCGCCGCTGACCCTGGCGGACTGGCGCTGGCGCGATGACGCCGACAATGACGACGACCATCCCGACGACAACGGCAACAGCCCCTCCTCGCCACCGAACACGCCGGTCGCCGCCTGAGCTCCCGCCGCCGCGCTTACCCGGGGCTGCCGAGCCGGCAGCCCGCTGCAGGGCGCTTCACAGCGCGGTGTAACGCCCCCACAGGTCCTCGAACTCCTGCGCGAAGCTGCGCACCAGGTTGCGGTCGTTGGTGACCACCAGGTTCTCGTCGTTGTACGAGGTGGCGGTGCGCGTCCAGTTGAAGCTGCCGTTGGCCAGCAGCTTGCCGTCGAACAGCGCGAACTTGTGGTGCATGTGGTACTGGGTGTGGTCCACGTGCACCGCGATGCCGGCCTCGTGCAGGCGACGGATGTCGCTGCCATCGTCGTAGAGCTTGTCGTTGTCGCTGACGATGCGCACCTGCACGCCGCGCTTGTGCGCATCGAGGATGACGCTGGTCAGGCGGTCGTCGGAAATGGTGAACACGCAGATGTCCAGACTCTTCTTTGCACTGGTGCACAGCCCGCGCAGGCGCTGCATGCAGGCATCCCCCGGCGAGAAGTAGACGCTGCTCAGGGTCTCCGGGACATCGGCGGTGGCATCCAGGGTGCGCACGATCTGCTCGACCCATTTGAGCAGCGGCAGCGCGTCGGCCGGATTGGCGGCGATCTGTTCGCGGGCGATGTCGAAGGCCCGGTTGCGCAGGAAACGCACGCGGTCCGGTGGCAGCTCTTCGCCGAGCTCGCGCAGCTCGACCTTTTCCTGCGGGCTGAGCACCCGGTCCTGCACGCTGTCGCGCAGCTCACGGTCCAGACTGTCGAAATCCATCCATCGCTCCATGTACGGGTAGGCGGACAGCTTGGCACAGACAGCGCCGGCAGGAGCGGCCTCGGCGGCGAAGCCACCGATCGTTCAGCGCCCTGCAGCAACGCGGCGTGGAGACGCGTGCACCCACCCGGGCGGCCACGCCGCCACGCCAGGCGCATCAGGCGATGGGGTTGCGCTCCAGGAATGCCCGTACCGCCGGCACGATCACCTCGTGCTTGTCTTCCAGCACGTAGTGGTTGGCATCCTCGAACGCGGTCACCTCGGCCTGCGGCAATGCCGCGCGGAAGCCGGCCAGGAAGTGATGGTCGAAGCAGATGTCACGCAGGCCCCAGGCGATGTACACGGGGCGATCGGCGAAGGACGGCAGCGCCGCGGCGGCACGCTCCAGCAGCGACCAGGCCTTGTCGGCCGGCGACAGCGGGATGTCCTGCATGAAGCGGATGGTGGAGATGCGGTTGTCCCAGCTGTCGTACGGGGCCACGTAGGCACGCCGCACGTCGGCCGGCATGCGCCGGCTCACGCCCAGCCAGGACGCACCGGAGGAGAACGCATTGAAGGTGCGGATGAACCACTCGCCCGGCCTCCAGTGCCGGCCCATGGCGATCTGCCACGGCATCGGCTTGGCCGCCGGCAGCGGGAACGAGGCGGTATTGGTGATCACCATGCGCTTGACCTGGGCATGGTGCGACAGCGCCCAGCCGAAGCCGATCATGCCGCCCCAGTCGTGCACGGCCAGGGTCACCGGGCCGGTGATGCCCAAGTGGCGCAGCAGCGCGTCCAGGTCATCCACGCGCGACTGCAGGGTGTAGTCGTAGCGGCTGTCGTCCGGCTTGTCGGACAGGCCCATGCCGATGTGGTCCGGCACGATGCAGCGGTATTTGTCGCTCAGGCCGTTGACCAGGTGCCGCCACAAGTAGCTCCACGACGGGTTGCCGTGCAGCATCACCACCACCTCGCCATCGCGCGGGCCCTCGTCGATGTAGTTCATCGACAAGCCGGGGCGTACTTCGAAACGGTGGGTGTTGCTGGGGTAGCCGGGGAACGTGCTCATCGGGTCACACCTGCGAAAAAGGCCGGCAGAACCGGCCCCGTGATCAAAGCCCTTCTCCGCTTGGGGAGAAGGGAAAAGCGCGTTACCAGACCACCTCGGCCATCGTGCAGTTCAGGCCCGAGCCAATGCCCATCAGCGCGACGCGGTCGCCCTTCTTGAGCTTGCCGAGCTGGCGCAGCTTGCTCAGCACGATCGGCACCGAGGCCGGGCCGATGTTGCCGTGCTCGCCGAAGATGGTCATCACCTTCTTCGGGTCGATGCCGAAGGCCTTGATGAAGGCGTTGGTGTGCGGCTGGCTGACCTGGTGGATGACGAACTGGTCGATCTCCTCCACGGCCCAGCCCAGCGCGATGCGGGTGGCCTCGAAGGTCTTGGTGGCCAGCTTGATGCCTTCGATCAGCAGCAGGCGGGTATCGGTGACCATGCGGTCCAGGTTGCCCACGCACAGCTTGTTCCACTGGTTGGCCGCGCGGGTCACCCCGCCCTTGTAGCGCGGTGCGTCCGGCACCAGCTCCGAGCGTGCCAGCACCATGGCGGCGGCACCGGAACCGGTGGTCAGCGCGGCCACTTCGTCGCGCAGCTGCTGGGCGGTGATGTCCGGGGACATCATGCGCTCGAGCGTCTTCTCGTAGACCAGGTTGGAGGTCTCGCCGTCGACGATCAACGCGTAGTCGATGTCGCCGCGCTCAAGCATGCGCGCGGCCACGTCCATGCCGTTGATGAAGGCAAGGCAGGCGTTGGCGATGTCGAAGGTGACGCAGTCCTCGCCGATGCCCAGGTTGCCGGACACGATCGAGGCGGTGGACGGCTCCAGGTAGTCACGGCTGACCGAGGTATTGACCAGCAGGCCCACCTTGTCGGCGGTGATGCCGGCGTCTTCCAGTGCCTTCTGGCCGGCCATGGTGGCCGCGTCCGAAGCCTGCGTACCCTGGTCCCACAGGCGCCGTGCGTGGATGCCCGCGATGTCGCCAAGCACGTCGGCACGAATCCCCAGGCGCTCCAGCGTGGGCTGGAGACGCTCGTTGATTTCCTTGGAGGTCAGCGTATGCGGCGCATCAATATGCGCCAGTCCCGCGATCGAGACATTCTGGAAAGGCATCGGAAAGCGCCAAGACTCAGGCGAAGGGGGCGCTATTCTAGCGTCTGCGCCTTTTTACCGCATCTTTACAAATTCCGGCCCCGGCGTATGGAGTCGCCAGGGCCGCAGCTACCCCCTGCTCAGCGCGGCGGGCACTGGTAGGCGGCGAAGCGCTGGCTGCCATCGGCCGGCTGGCTGGTGGCCTGCACCGCGTTGGCGCCGGCGCTGGGGGCCTCGTTGCGGGCCAGGGTTTCCAGCTCTTCCTGCACGCGCAGCGGGTTGCGGTTGTAGAAGCCCACCTTGTTCTTGACCGAGACCACGATCTCGCCCTTGTTGATGCAGCCCGGCGCCACCGGGCCGGCCGGCAGCACGCGCGTGGCCTTGCCGCTGGACTCGATCGGCACCCAGGTGCAGGCGGCGGTGCTGGCGATGAGGACGGACAGAAGCAGGACGCGCATGGACTATTCCTTGTGAAGTGCAGAACGGATTGTGCCGTCAATGGATGAACGCGTCATGATCCCGGACGCGGGGGGCGGCCCTCACCCCACCCCCTCTCCCGCGGGCGGGAGAGGGGCCTGTTTCTCCTTGCCTGCCCGCTCCCGCGCACGGGAGCGGGCGCTGCGGCTTACTTGGCCTTGGCCACCGGCTTGCCGTCGGCATCGATCACGGTCACTTCGCCCAGCTTGAGCGCACGGACCGGGGCCTCGATCTTGGACAGGTCGCCGACGATCACCCAGGTCAGGGCGTTCGGGTCGATTGCCTTGGCCGCGTCCCTGGCCTGCGCCGGGGTGAAGTTGGCCACCTGCTCGTTGCGCACCTGCACCCAGTTGTCCGGGCGCCCGTAGCGGACGATGCCACCAATGGTGCCCATCACCGCCTGCGCGGTTTCATAGGCGCCGGGCTGGCTGCGCAGGTCGTTGTCGACCACCTTGGTCACTTCGGCCTGGGTGGCCGGCACCTTGCCGGTGCCGTACTCGGCGATCTCGCGCAGCATCTCGGCGGCCGATTCGGCGGTCTTGTCGATCTGCACCGGGGCAATGCCCAGGAACGGGCGCTGGCCCTGCGCCGAAGTGATCACGGTACGGGCCCCGTAGGACCAGTGCTTGTCTTCGCGCAGGTTCATGTTCAGGCGCGAGGTGAACGAGCCGCCCAGCACTTCGTTGGACATCTCCAGCTGCACCGCACCCGGGTCACGGGTGGAGGGCATCAGCTCGCCGGCATAGATGTTGGCCTGCACCGCGCCGGGCTGGTCGATCAGGAACACGCGCGGCGCGGTCGGGCGTGCCACCTGGGCCACGTCCACCTTCGCCGGTGCGGCACCCTCGCCCTTCCAGTCGCCGAAGTGCTTGTCCAGCACCGGCACGATCTTCGCCAGCGTGGTGTCGCCGACCACGATCACCGTGGCCTGCTCCGGGCGCAGCCACTGCTTCTGGTAGTTGAGCAGGTCCTGGCGGCTGATCGCCGCGACCGAGGCTTCGGTGCCGCTGCCGGTGAACGGCATGCCGTACGGATGGTCGGCGCCGTACAGCAGCGGCGGCAGCACGCGCAGCGCGGCGGTCTGCGGACGCGCCTTCTCCTGGGCGATCCCGGACAGCCACTGGCCCTTGACGCGGTCGATCTCGGCCTGGTCGAAGCGCGGCGTGCGCAGCATGTTGGCGAACAACTGCACCGACGCGTCCAGGTTCTCGGTCAACGCCGACAGGTAGGCGTTGGAACCGTCCAGCGCGGCACCGGCACTGAGCTGCGCGCCCAGGTCCTCGGCACGGGCCTTGAACGCCAGCGAGTTCAGTTCACCCGAGCCCTCGTCGAGCATCTGGCTGGCGAAGTTGGCCGTGCCCAGCTTGCCGCCGTGGTCACTGGAGTAGCCACCGGCGAACTCGTAGCTGATGTTCACCACCGGGGTGTCATGGCGCTCGGCCAGGATCACCTTGCTGCCGTTCTTCAGGGTGGCGTGCTGCAGCGCCGGGAAGACCAGCTGCGGGAAGCTGTCCACGCCCGGCACGCCGGCCTTGCGGTCGACGTTGCTGGCGGTGGTGGTGTACTTGGCATCCACCGCCGGCAACTGGAACGGCGCCGGCTTGGCCGAGGCCTCCTCGACCAGCGGCTTGCGCTCGCCCGGCTTGACCACGAAGGTGTGGCTCGGGTTGCCCAGCCACTTGGCGGTGGCCGCACGCACCGTCGCCGGCGTGGCGCTGGCCACGGTGGCCAGCGACTCGCGGAAGCAGGCCGGGTTGCCGGTGAAGGTGGCGCAGGAAGCCAGCGCGTCGGCCTTGCCGCCGAAGCCACCGATGCGCTCGATGCCGCGGATGAAGCCTGCACGGTAATCGGTCTGGGCGCGGGCCAGTTCCTCGGCGGTCGGGCCGTCCTTGATCAGGCGCTGCAACTCCTCGTCGATCACCGCTTCGACCCTGGCCGGGTCCACGCCCTGCTTGACCAGCGCGCGGATCGAGAAGTTGCCGGCCAGCTGCGAGCCGTAGTTGCTGGTGCTGACGCTGTCCACCAGCTTGTCGCGGTGGACCAGGCGCTCGTCCAGGCGCGAGCTGGCGCTGCCGCCAAGCACCTGCGAGGTCAGGTCGAGCAGGTCGGCGTCCTTGTCGCCGACCTGCGGCACGTTCCACATGCGCTGCACCAGCACCTGCGGGACCTTGTCCTCCAGCTCGGTGCGGCCGTTCTGCGCGAGCACCGCCACGTCCACCTTGGGCTGGGACATGGTCGGGGTGGCCGGGATGTCGCCGAAGTAGCGGGCGACCTTTTCCCGGGCGGTGGCCACGTCGATGTCGCCGGCCAGCACCAGCACCGTGTTGTTCGGGCCGTACCAGGTGCGGAACCAAGTCTTCACGTCTTCCAGCGAAGCCGCGTTGAGGTCGTTCATCGAACCAATGGTGGTGTGGTGGTACGGGTGGCCCACCGGGAACATCGTGCGCGAGACGACTTCGCGCAGCTGGCCATAGGGCTGGTTCTCGCCCTGGCGCTTTTCGTTCTGGACCACGCCGCGCTGTTCGTCCAGGGTCTTCTGGTCGATGGCGCCGAGCAGGTGGCCCATGCGGTCGGACTCCATCCACAACGCCATGTCCAGCGCGGTGGTCGGGATGTTCTCGAAGTAGTTGGTACGGTCGGTGTTGGTGGTGCCGTTCATGTCGGTGGCACCGGCCGCCTCGAACGGCGTGAAGTATTCGCCCGGCGCGTTTTCGCTGCCGTTGAACATCAGGTGCTCGAACAGGTGGGCGAAGCCGCTGCGGCCAGCCGGCTCGTCCTTGCTGCCCACGTGGTACCAGAGGTTGACCGCCACGATCGGCGCCTTGCGATCGGTGTGCACCAGCACGCGCAGCCCGTTGGGCAGGGTGAACTCGTCATAGGGGATGTCGACGGTGGCTGCGGCGGTCACCGATTTGGTCTTGGCCTGCGCCGGCAGCGGCGTGCCGACGAATCCTCCGAGGGCAGCACTCAGCGCGAGGGTCAACAGGGCGATACGGGGTGCAGCGTTCATTCCACGTTCCTTGGGCATGAAGTGAGCGCCGATCCTAACCGTCCTGCGCCTTCCACCGCATACGCCAAGCGTCATGGCCGCCCGTCAACGGCGGCCGGTGTCCGCGGACAACCCCTGCGCACACCCTGTGTCCGGACAGCGGACACTTTCAGAATCAAAAACATCCTTTCAATTCAACAAGATGCAGTTGGCACGCGTCCTGCGTACTCCTGAGTGCGTCCAGATCAACCCCAAAGCAACATGACTGGATGCTGAATAAACCTCGGGAAGTTGAAAAAGTTCTTGCATCCCGATATTTGGTGTACTACTTTACTACCACACCGCTGTTCACACACACCACATAGGTATCGCCATGAACGCCAAGTCCCTCGCCTTCGCCATCGCCCTCGTTGCCGGCACCGGGTTTGCCTCCGCGGTGCACGCTTCGGACATCACCACCCTGGAGACCGTGCAGGTCCGCCCGTCGGCCGACCAGATCGCCCAGGCCACCCATGAAGCCAACAGCAGCATCCCGACCCTGGCCGCCGTGCAGGTGCGCCCGACCGTCGGCCAGATCGTCGAGCTGATGGCAGAACAGGCCGCCTCGCGCCTGGCCGCCAACACCCCGGTGGCCATCGGTGCCAACGTTGGCCAGTGGATCGTCTCGCTGCCGGCCGTCAACGTCCGCCCGGACCTGGAGCAGGTGCAGGCCAAGGCCGTGGAAATGGCCGCCGGCGCCGTCGAAGGCGTGGTCGTGCAGAGCGTGATCGCCAAATAAGCCCACGCCCTGCGGGAGGCACCGCGGCGTAAACTTCGCCGATGACTTCCGCACCCGTTTTCGATGTCCTGCTGTACCAGCCCGAGATCCCGCCCAACACGGGCAACGTGATCCGGCTATGCGCCAATACCGGCGCGCGGCTGCACCTGATCGAGCCGTTGGGCTTCGACCTCAGTGACAAGCAGCTCAAGCGCGCCGGCCTGGATTACCACGAGTACGCGCAGATGCAGGTCCACCCGGACCTGGACACCGCGTTGGCGCGCATTGCGCCCAAACGCCTGTTCGCCATGAGCACCCGCGCCAGCGTGCGCTACGACAGCGTGTCCTTCGCTGACGGTGATGCCTTCCTGTTCGGTCCGGAGACCCGTGGCCTGCCGCAGGAAGTACTTGATGCCCTGCCCGACGGCCGCCGCCTGCGCCTGCCGATGCAACCGAACAACCGCAGCCTGAACCTGTCCAACTCGGTCGCCGTGGTGGTGTTCGAGGCGTGGCGCCAGCACGGGTTCCCGGGCGGCGCGTAAACGCGCCCAATCCCTGCCCTGTGCATGCGGCGCAAGGGAGGGGGTCTTCTGCGCGAGCGGATCGTTCGCAGCAAAACCCGTTTCCGCTCCCTCCCTTTGGCGTAGCCAAGGGGAAGGTTGGGGAGGGGGCGCTTCAACCCACAGACTACCCGCCGATCACGCCCTGCCCACGCAGCCGCTGCAGTTGCGCTTCACCCATGGCCAGCACCTCTCCCAGCACCTGCGTGGTGTGCTGCCCCAGCAGTGGCGCGGCCTGCGTGTACTGCAACGGCGTGCCCGAGAACTTCAGCGGGTTGCGCACCATCGCCACCGAGCCGCCGGCGGCATGCGGCACATCGATGCGCAGGCCGCGGGCCTGTACCTGCGGGTCGTCGAACACCTGGTCGATGCGGTTGACCGGATTGGCCGGCACCACGGCGGCCTCCAGCGCGGCCAGCCACTCGGCGGCCGGCCGCATCCGCAGCCGCTGCTGCAGGTGGGGCACCAGCTCGGCACGGTGGGCGACACGGGCACGGTTGGTGGCATAGCGCGGGTCAACGGCCAGTTGCGCCTCGCCGATCACCTCGCAGAGCCGCGCGAACTGCGCGTCGTTGCCCACGGCGAGCATGAAGTAGCCGTCCGCGGCCGGCATTACCTGGTACGGCACGATGTTGGGATGCGCGGTGCCCTGGCGGTCCGGCACCAGGCCACCCACCAGATAGTTCGAAGCCTGGTTGGCCAGCCAGGCCACCTGTGTATCCAGCAATGCCAGATCGATCTGCTGGCCCCGGCCGGTGCGCTCGGCATGGCGCAACGCGGCCAGGATGGCGGTGGCCGCATACATGCCGGTCATCAGGTCGGTGGCGGCGACGCCCACCTTCTGCGGGCCGGCGCCGGGCGCGCCATCCGGCTCGCCGGTGACGCTCATCAACCCGCCGATGGCCTGGATGGCGGCGTCATAGCCGGCGCGCTGCGCGTACGGACCGTCCTGGCCATAGCCGGTGATCGAGCAGTACACCAGCTTCGGGTTGATCGCCAGCAGGCTGGCAGCGTCCAGCCCGTACTTCGCCAGGCCACCGACCTTGTAGTTTTCCACCAGCACGTCGCAGCGCCCGACCAGTGCATGGACCAGCGCCTGCCCTTCGGTGGTGGTGAAGTCGATGGCCAGCGAGCGCTTGCCGCGGTTGGCGCACAGGTAATACGCCGACTCGGCGGTGTCGTTGCCGTCACCATCCTTCAGGTAGGGCGGTCCCCAACCGCGGGTGTCATCGCCCACGCCGGGGCGTTCGACCTTGATCACGTCGGCGCCGAAATCGGCCAGCACCTGCGTGCACCACGGCCCGGCCAGGATGCGCGACAGGTCAAGGACACGGACACCTTCAAGCAACGTCATTTCAGCCACCCTGCAGCACGGACCCGGGGAAGGCGCCACCACTGCGGCGCATCACCCATGGTAGCGGGCTGCCGGGCTGCTTCCGGCCAGCCCAGGGCAAGCGCACCGCGCCGGGCTTCGGGTATCCTGCGCGGCCCACGCATGCCCGCCAGCGCCTGAAGGCCGCCCGCCAGCCATTGCGTGTGTCCCGCCACCGCACGCCGGCACCGTCGCCACAGGTGTCACCTCGCGTGCAGAGGTACGGCAGGTGCCGGCCGCGCGCAACATTCCGTTTCGTGCCGCACGCGCTGCCGGTGATCATTCCACCGGTGGTTCAATCCACTGCCTGACAGCGGTGGACGTCGCACAAGCGTCACGTCATTGGGACAAGCGGGCAGCGCAAGCGCAGGCACGGGCCTGCAGGCAGGCGACGTGAGGTCATGCCGGTGCTCGCCAACCCACGCCCGGCCACGGCATCATTGCCGTCCCCACCCAACGCGATGCGGCCTCCGGCAACGGCGATCACGGCGTGGTTGGATGCGGACAGCAGCGCCGGCCAACCCCGGCCATCCCACGCACGCCGCTGCCCTGGCCTTCCGGGCCGTCATGGGACATCGCCGGGGCCTGGACGTTGCGGGCAGGAGCCTTCGCAATGACGTTGAACAAGGATCCGTACAGATGACTGGTACCAGACGCAGCAAGCCCCGCTACGCCGAACTCGGCGACCTGCTGCAGGCGGCGATCGAGAAAGGTGACCACCCCGTGGGCACCCTGCTGCCGACCGAACTGGAGCTGTGCGAGCGTTTCAACGTCAGCCGCCATACCGCACGCGCGGCGTTGGCCCAGCTGATCAGCGCCGGGCTGGTGCAGCGCCGTCCGGGCGCGGGCACCCGCGTGATCGCGCAGAACGCAGCCATGCGCTATGAGCAGCAGATCGACACCGTCGACCTGCTGATGCAGTACGGCAACACCGCCCGCCTGGAGGTGCTCGAAGCCGAACGCCTGATCGCCGACCTGGCCATGGCGCAGTACCTGGACATCGCCGAAGGCAAGGACTACCTGCGCCTGCACTGCCTGCGTCTGGAAGAACACACCCACGCGCCCGGCGCGGTCATCGAGGTGCTGATCCCGATCCGCACCGGCGTGCCCACCGAGCGCTTCCTGGACATCGCCAGCACCGCGCGCACGCTGGCCCGGTTCCTGGAGCCGGGGCGGTTGTCGCGGGTGGAACAGGTGTTCGACGCCACCGCCTTCGACGCCGGTGACGCCAAGCTGCTGGATATCAGGAAGCACGAACCGGCGCTGCGCGTGCAACGCCGTTACCGCGACGCCCAGGGCCGCCTGCTGCTGATCACCATCAGCCTGCACCCACCGGGACGCTTCGCCTATTCGATGGTGCTCTCACGCAGCCATCGTTGAACGGCCCTGCGTCGAGCGGATCGTACCTGGACGCGCCGGCCGC
>NZ_JAYFUH010000180.1:0-5787 GCF_034961085.1 Stenotrophomonas capsici
GCGCTACGTGGTGATCGACGAGATCCACACCTACCGCGGCGTGTTCGGCAGCCACGTCACCAACGTGATCCGCCGGCTCAAGCGCATCTGCGCGTTCTACGGCGTGCAACCGCAGTTCATCCTGTGCTCGGCCACCATCGGTAACCCGCATGCGCATGCCGAGGCACTGGTGGAGGAACAGGTGCATGCGATCACCGAGAGCGGCGCACCGGCCGGGCCCAAGCACGTGCTGCTGTGGAACCCGCCGGTGATCAACCCTGACCTGGGCCTGCGCGCCTCGGCGCGTTCGCAGGCCAACCGCATCGCCCGCATCGCGATCAAGAGCGGCCTGAAGACGCTGGTGTTCGCGCAGACGCGGTTGATGGTGGAAGTGCTGACCAAGTACCTCAAAGACATCTTCGACAACGACCCGCGCAAGCCGGCGCGCATCCGCGCCTATCGCGGCGGCTACCTGCCCACCGAGCGCCGCGAGGTGGAGCGCGCGATGCGCGCCGGCGACATCGACGGCATCGTCAGCACCTCGGCGCTGGAGCTGGGCGTGGACATCGGCGCGCTGGACGTGGTGGTACTCAACGGCTACCCCGGCAGCGTGGCGGCGACCTGGCAGCGCTTCGGCCGCGCCGGCCGTCGCCAGCAGGCGGCGCTGGGCGTGATGGTGGCCAGCAGCCAACCCCTGGACCAGTACGTGGTGCGGCACCCGGACTTCTTCGCCAACGCCACGCCCGAGCACGCGCGGATCGCGCCGGACCAACCGCTGATCCTGTTCGACCACATCCGCTGCGCGGCGTTCGAACTGCCGTTCCTGGCCGGTGAGCCGTTCGGGCCGATCGACCCGCTGGTGTTCCTGCAGGCGCTGGCCGAAACCGAGGTGATCCACCAGGAAGGCGACCGCTGGGAGTGGATCGCCGACAGCTACCCGGCCAACGCGGTGAGCCTGCGCGCGGTGGCCGATGGCAACTTCGTGGTGGTGGACCGCAGCGACGGCAAGCAGCAGATCATCGCCGAGGTGGACTACTCCGCCGCCGCGCTGACCCTGTACGAAGGCGCGATCCACATGGTGCAAAGCACGCCCTACCAGGTCGAGCGGCTGGACTGGGACGGGCGCAAGGCCTACGTCACCCGCACGCACGTGGACTACTACACCGACAGCATCGACTACACCAAGCTCAAGGTGCTGGATCGCTTCGACGGCAACGTGGCCGGGCGCGGTGACTCGCACCACGGTGAGGTGCACGTGGTGCGGCGCGTGGCCGGCTACAAGAAGATCCGCTACTACACGCACGAGAACATCGGCTACGGCCCGGTCAACCTGCCCGACCAGGAGCTGCACACCACGTCGGTGTGGTGGCAGTTGCCGCAGGCCACGCTGCTGCGCAGCTTCGCGCAGAAGCAGGACGCGCTCGATGGCTTCCTCGGCGCGGCATACGCGCTGCACATCGTCGCCACCGTGGCGGTGATGGCCGATGCGCGCGACCTGCAGAAGGCGGTGGGCAACGGCGACGGCGCGTGGTTCGCGGTGGCCGACCAGACCGGTCGCGGCCAGCTGCGTGGCGTGGAAGGCGGTGAAGGCGCGGTGGAGCTGATGCAGAGCTTCGTGCCGACCGTGTACCTGTACGACAACTTCCCCGGCGGCGTCGGCCTGAGCGAGCCGCTGTGGCTGCGCCAGGGCGAGCTGGTGCCGCGCGCGCTGGAACTGGTCGAGCGTTGCGACTGCACCGCCGGCTGCCCGGCCTGCGTGGGCCCGGTGCTGGCCGCGCAGGAAGAAGGCAACGGCGTCACCCCGCGCGCGCTGGCGTTGCGGGTGCTGTCGCTGCTGTCGGACGAACGTTGTGAGCAGGTGCAGGCCGTCGTGATGGATGAGGCGCTCGACCTGCTGCCATGAGCATCAGCCTGGACAAGCTCAAGGCACTGCGCAGGCAGGCCGGCCATGCAGCGCAGGCCCCTGCGGTGGAAACGCCCTTGGGCGCGAAACCGGCGCCGGTCGAAGCCGCGGCCACACCGGCGGTTGCACCAGGCACTTCGTTGGCTGCGGATGCACCTACGGCGTCACTGCCAACGCCGCCCCAGCGACAGGCGGACCAAGGCGGTTCGGTGTTCGGCTGGGTCGATGCGATCCAGCACAAACCCAGCCCGCCGCGCGCGCAGGACGGTGATGCGCTGCGCAGGCTGCTGGCCTCACGCAACCGCGCGATCACGCACACCCCACGCGCCGAGCGCAGCGGGCCGGTCGACCGCAGCCTGCCCGGCACCGAGGTCGCGCCCGGCCTGCACCTGATCGAAGCCTTCATTCCGCAGGCCATTCCCGCCCAGCCGTTGTCACTGGCCTTCAGCAAGCGGCCGGATGAAACGGTCGCCGCGCAGGACCTGTTGTTCTTCGATACCGAGACCACCGGCCTGGCCGGTGGCACCGGCACCCGTGCTTTCATGATCGGTGCCGCCGACTGGTACCGCGACGCACTGCGCGGCGAAGGCCTGCGCGTGCGCCAGTTGTTGATGTCCACGATGGCGGCCGAAGGCGCGATGCTGGAGCGGTTCGCCAGCTGGTTGTCGCCGTCCACCGTGTTGTCCAGCTACAACGGCCGCAGCTACGACGCCCCGTTGTTGAAGACCCGCTACCGCCTGGCGCGGCGCGGAGACCCGATCTCGGCGCTCGACCACGTGGACCTGCTCTACCCGACACGGCGTCGCTATCGCGGCACCTGGGAGAACTGCCGGCTGGCGACCATCGAACGCCAGCTGTTGCGCATCGCACGCGAGGACGACCTGCCCGGTTCCGAGGCACCGGCGGCGTGGCTCAACTACCTGCGCGGCGGCAGCGCGCGCAACCTGCGCCGCGTCGGCGAGCACAACCACCAGGACGTGGTGACGCTGGCGCAGCTGTTCCTGCGGCTGGTGCAGGCCGAGGCCGACGAGCGCGCGGCGCTGGCGTTGACCGGGCAAGGCTGACCCGCAGGCATCGGCAGGCGGCGTTACCGCGTGCTGCCGTCCTGCCGGTGGATGGGATGGATGCCGGGCATGCGGCGGCGGCACGACGCAATGGGCCGGCACCGCAACGCGGGCCGGCCCATGCACCCTCAACCGTTGATCGGCCGCGCGATGCCGTTACGGATGACCTGGTCGATCAGGCGCTCGACTTCCTGGCGGGCGCGCTGGCTCGCCGCAGCCTGCTGCCGGCCGAGTTCACTCTGCTGGCGGCCCAGCTCAGCTTGTTGGCGCGCCAGCGATCGCATCTCCTCGCGCATCGCCGGGTTGTCCATTTCCGCACGCGCCTTCTCCGCTTCGCGGCGCGCGTCTTCCATCGCCCGGCGCGCCGATGCGTCGTCCCGGCGCGCCAGCGCTAGCTCGGCCTGGCGCGCGGCGATCTCACCGATGCGCTCGCCGATCTCCCCCATGCGCTCGCCGATTTCACCCTGACGCTCACCCAACGCGCCCTGGCGGTCACCCAGCTTGCCCTGTTCGTCGGCGATGCGCTGCGTCTCCTGGTGGATCTGCTGGAAGCGCGACAGCGTGTCGGCATCGTGCACCACGTAACGCTTGCCGTCGCGGCGCAGCAGGATCACGCCATTGCCATCGTTGAGCCGCTGCGCCTGGTGCAGGTCGGCGAGCGTGCCGTTCATGATGCTTTGGTTGCCTTTGACCAGCACGTAGCTGTTGCGGCCGCCGTCATCACTGAGGTGGATCACGCCTTGCGTGCTCAGCGATCGCGCCGGTGCAACCGGTGCAGCCGGCGCTGCAGGAGCGGCCGGTGGCTTGGCCGCGCGGGGTGCGGGCGGAGCGGGCGGTGCCGGGGGCACCGGCAGGTCATCCAGGTCACCGTTGGTACGGATCACGGTGTGCTCCACCGACGCGCCGGCTGCCGGTGCAGGCGGTACCGGCGGCGGCGGCGGCGCCAGCGGGGCTGCAGGCGGCGCCGGGGGCGCGGGCGGGCCCGGCATGGCGACCAGGCGCATCGGCAGCACCCCCGCCAGCGCGACCGCGGCCAGGATGAGGCCCGCGCCGACGCGCGGGAACGAAGAGGTGTTCTGCAGCATGAGCAATCTCCGCTTGAGGCTGAGGAAGGTCGGCGAAGCACTGGCAAGGCCAGCGCCGGGCCGGGGTGCGACGCCCAGCTGCAGCAGCAGGCGTCCGTAGTGCTGGCGGCAATGGCGGTCGCCGGCGACCACCGCGGCATCCACCGCGGCTTCGCGGGCGATGGCGTATTCGCGCGCCGCCAGATGCACCAGCGGGTGGAAGAAGAACAGGTGTTGGGCCAGGGCCGGCATCAGGCCCAGCCACAGGTCGTGGCGCTGCAGGTGCACCAGCTCATGGGTCAACGCCATGTCCAGGTCGTCGTCACGCATGCGCGGCAGGCCACGCGCCGGCAACAGCAGCACCGGCCGCCAGGGACCGATCAACTGCGGCGAGTCGATGGCACTGCTGAGCATCAGCCGCGGTGCACGCGACAGGCCATGGGCCTCGGCGGCCAGCCTCAGGGCCGCGTTGAGCTTGTGGTCCTGGCACGGCTGGGCGTGGCGCAGCAGCGCGCGGCTGGCACGCCAGGCCACCCAGGTGCGCAGCGCCATCACCAGCACGCCGGCCAACCACACCGCCATCACCACCTGCAGCCAGGACCAGCCGCTCTCCAACGGCAGTGGCTGCATCACGATCACCGGTGCGGCATTGGCCTGCGGCGGCGCGGCAGCGGCGGCCTGTTGCACCACGTTGACGGTGCTGTCCATCGCCGGCAGCACCGGCAGCTGCAGCGGTGCGCTCCAGACCAGGCCGACCACCGCCTGCAGCGCGACCAGCCACCACAGCGCGCATTGGGTGCTGGCCGGCAGGCGCCGCACGAAGCGGCACAACGCCCAGACCAGCGCGGTGAGCACGACGGTCTGCACGCTGGTGGCGAGCAGGCGGTTGCCCAGCAGTTCGAACAGGCTGTCCATGATCAATCCTCCCGGCGCTGCGACTGCAGCTTGCTGACCAGCGCTTCCAGTTCGGCCAGCTCGTTGTCGCTGACGGCGGCCTTTTCCGACATCCACGCCACGAACGGCGAGATCGAACCCTGCAGGGTCTTCTCCACGAAGCTGCCGACCGCGCTGTTGACCACGTCCTGCTGCTCGGCGGTGGTGTGGTAGCGGTACACGCCGTCCTGCTGGGCGCGCTGCAGGTACCCCTTGGTGCGCAGCCGCTCCATCATGGTCAGCACGGTCGAGCGGGCCAACCCGCGCGCCTCGCCGAACGCCGTGGCGACCTCACCGACACTGGTGGGTTCGTTCTCTCCGATGTACTGCAGCAGGGCCAGTTCCTGGTCCCCGATGGTCTTGCGGCGCATGGCCCGCTCCGGTGACTACACGTGTCGTCACGGTAGGCCTGACTACAAATGTAGTCAATAGCCCGGTCGGCACCCTGCCGCACGGCCACATGAACGCTTCAGCCAAACCGTGGGCGGCATAAGCTCCGCCGGTTCAGGAAGCTGCGCTTTCGATCTGCCAGCGCACGAACTCGCTTTCGAATTCGGCCAGGGTGAGCAGGCCGACGCAGGCGTGGGCGCCGGTTGGCAGAGGCTCGCCTCGGGCGAAGCGGCGCGCCAGCAGCACCGCGGCGAAGGTCGGGATCTCCGGGCCGTGCAGCATCGGTGCGGTCAGGTCCCAATGCGCGGTGTGGGTAACACCGCCGCGCAGCCCGCGCAGGGTCACGCGCATGCCGCCCAGGTCGGTGCCGAAGCGGTCGAACCAGCGTCCTGCACGGGCGAAGACGCCGGCCATGGCCTCCATCGGCAGTGGCAACCCGCAACGACGCAGCCAG
>NZ_JAYFUH010000181.1:0-1726 GCF_034961085.1 Stenotrophomonas capsici
CCAGGCGGCGGGCGATGGCCAGGCCCAGGCCGCTGCCACCGTAATGGCGGCTGGTGCTCGAGTCGACCTGCTCGAAGGCCTCGAAGATCGAATCCAGGCGCTCCGGCGGAATGCCGATGCCGGTGTCCTGCACCGACAGCGCCATGTACTGCTCGCCGGCGGCCACGCCGATGCGGGTCAGCATCGCGTGGTCGGCCAGCGCCAGGCGCAGCGTCACCTTGCCCTCGCGGGTGAACTTGAAGGCGTTGCCGAGCAGGTTGTTGAGCACCTGCTGCAGCTTGGAGCGGTCGGTGACCAGCACTTCCGGCACCGACGGGTCCAGGTCGATGGCGAATTCGAGCCGGTTCTCCACCGCCATGTGGCGGAAGTGGCGCAGCACCTCGCGGGTGACGCCCTCGATGCGCACCTCCTCGCGGTGCACGTCCATCTTGCCGGCCTCGATCTTGGACAGGTCCAGGATGTCGTTGATCAGGCGCAGCAGGTTGGAGCCGGAGTCGTGGATGACCGCGGCGGCCTCCACCTCCTCCACGTCCAGGTGGCCGCTCTCGTTCTCGGCCAGCTCCTTGGACAGGATCAACAGGCTGTTGAGCGGGGTGCGCAGCTCGTGCGACATGTTGGCCAGGAAGTCGGTCTTGTACTGGCTGGCGCGTGCCAGTTCCTGCGCCTTGAACTCGGTCTCGCGCTGCAGCACCTGCAGCACGTCCTTCTGCTCGTTGAGCACCTCGGTCTTCTGCCGCAGCTCTTCGTTGGAGGCCTGCAGTTCCTCGGCCTGCACGCGCAGCTCCTCCTCCGAGGCGGACAGGCGCTGTGCCTGCTCCTCCAGCTCGACGGTCTTGCCCTGCAGTTCCTCGTTGGTGGCGCGCAGCTCCTCTTCCTGGGCCTGCAGGGCCACCTGCGAGCGCTGCAGTTCCTCGGCCTGGGCGCGGGTGCGTTCGAGCAGGGTGCGGGTGCGCTCGGAGGCGCGGATGTTCTCCAGGCCGAGCGCCGCCTGCGGCAGCACCGCGTCCAGGAAGGCCTCCTGGGTGTGCGTGAACTGGCCGAAGGTGCCGAACTCCAGCACGCCGAGCAGGCGCCCCTGTAACAGCAGCGGCACCGCCACCAGCTGGCGCGGCTGCGCTTCGCCCAGCGCCGAATGCACGCCGAAGAAATCATCCGGCACCTGCTGCACGCTGATCCGCTTGCGCTCCAGCGCGGCCTGGCCGATCAGGCCATCGCCCATGGCATACCGCAGGCCCAGGTGCTTGCGCCGCTGGAAGCCGTAGCTGCCCTGCAGGCGCAGTTCCTGTTCGTCCTCGTCCCAGAGGAAGAACACGCCGATCGGCGCGTCGATGCGCGGCGCGATCTGCGACACCAGCGCCTGGCCGTAGGTCTCGGCCTCCTGCATGGCCTGCAGCTCGGCGCCGACCTCGCCCACGCTGAGCTTGATCCAGTTGGCATCGCGCGAGGCCACCGAATTGCGCCGGAACACCTCCAGCGCGCGGGCGATGGCGCCGATTTCGTCGCCCCGCTCCAGCCCGCCGATCTCCACCTCCAGGTCGTCGTCGGCCAGCCGCGTCATCTTGCCGGTCAGGCTGTTGATCGGGGCGACCACCACCCGCGCGATCATCCACAGCGTGCCGACGATCACCGCGAAGCCGATCACCAGCAGCAGCAGCGATACCTTCTGCGCGCGGTCGATCCACTTGCTCATCTCCTCGCGCTCGGCCAGCAGCGTGCGGATCTCGCT
>NZ_JAYFUH010000182.1:0-6749 GCF_034961085.1 Stenotrophomonas capsici
CGGCGTGGTCACCGTCGGCGCACAATCCGCCGCCACGGCACAGGCACCGGGCGTATCGGTGGTGATCGCGGCGGTGTTGATGACCTTGCCCGCATCGGCATCGGCCTGCAGCACGGTGTACGAACCGGTCAGGGTGCAGCTCGCGCCCGGTGCCAGCGTCGCGCAGGAGGTGCTCGACGGCGTCAGCCGGGTGTCGCTGACCACCACGTTGGTCAGCGTGGCGTTGCCGCTGTTGGTGGCCACCACCGAATAGCTGATCGCATCGCCCAGGCCATACGGACCGGTCGAGGTGACCGTCTTGGTCGAGGTCAACTTCGGCGTCTGCGTGATCGGCGTGGTCACCGTCGGCGCACAATCCGCCGCCACGGCACAGGCACCGGGCGTATCGGTGGTGATCGCGGCGGTGTTGATGACCTTGCCCGCATCGGCATCGGCCTGCAGCACGGTGTACGAACCGGTCAGGGTGCAGCTCGCGCCCGGTGCCAGCGTCGCGCAGGAGGTGCTCGACGGCGTCAGCCGGGTGTCGCTGACCACCACGTTGGTCAGCGTGGCGTTGCCGCTGTTGGTCGCGACCACCGAATAGCTGATCACATCACCCACGCCATACGGGCCGGTCGAGGTCACCGTCTTGGTTGAGGTCAGCTTCGGATTCGGAATGTCGACGATGGCGGTGCCTTGGCAGCGCTCGTCCGACGGACAACTCGCATCACCGCCGCCGGTCACATTCGCCACGTTGGTCACACGGGAGGCCGCCGCAGCGGTGGGCGTCACCGGGATGACAAAACTCACCGCATTGCCGGCGCCGATCGCCATGCCTGCGGCAACCGTACACGTCACCGTCTGCCCGCTGGCAACGCAGCCCGGCGGCAGGGTGCCGATACTGAGGCCCGCAGGCACCGAATCGGTGATGACCGCCGGCGCCGTGGTCGCGCCGCTGCCGACGTTGGTCAACGTCAACGTGTAGCTGGCCGGTGTTCCAATCGCGAAGGTGGTGGAACTGGCGGACTTTTCCAGGCTCAGTTGCGGCGAGGTGATGATCGTCGTCACCGCGCTGCTGTTGTTGCCCGGGGTCGGGTCGGAGGTGCCGGCCGGCGCGGTGACCGTGCCGGTGTTGACCACGCCCACGCCGGACGTCCCGGTCGTCGCGGTGGCCTGCAGGATCACCGTGCAGGTCGCATCCTTGGCACCGGTGAAGGTGCCGCTGACCGTGTTGGCCGATGCGCCGGCCGAACACGCGGCCGCCGGGGCGGCACTCAGCACGCTCACCGAGGTGAAGTTGCCCGGCACCACGTCGGCGAAACTCGCCGACGTCACCGCGCTCGGCCCGATGTTGCGGATTTCCAGGCGGAAGCGGACCACCGCGCCCTGGTTCACCGTCGCCGTGCTGGAAACGAACGTCGCACCGCCATCGGTGCTCTGGGTCTTGATGATGGACAGGTCCGACTCGCGCGTGAGCGGATCGGTATCGGCGGCCGTGCACACGCCGTTGCTGAAGGCCACGGAGTTGGCCGGCGTCGATTGCCCGGCGAGCGTGGTGCAGGTGGTGCCGACGTTGGTCACGCCACTGGGCGGGGCCACCGTGGCTTCATTGCGGACGTTCTGCGCGTGGACTCCCAGGGGAGCGAGCAACAGCCCGACGAGTGCGAACACCCCCGGACGCATGACGCGACCGATGCTGGAAACAACTGGCTTGGCAAACACACGCAGCTCCAATGGGCCCGCCAGGCCCATGCATTAAACGCGCTCCCCCCGTGCACGCTGGAGCGACGATCCGAAAGCAGAAAAAGCCCCACTTCCCCCGACGCGGCGTTGCCCGACCCATGCCTGACGACTCCCCTGGCACGGATCCGGGGCGGCGCAAGCCTTTGCGCCGCAATCACATCCGAATATCAGATGCAATGTCTTGAAACGCTACGCGTCACAATTTATGACAAACCTACGTCACAGTTTCGAACGAAATATTAGCGAAGCCCCCTCATCGCCAGATGAAGGAAATTTCACGACGTAGCGGGAACGCGGCTTTTTCCGGGCTGGAGCGCCCTGTGCGCTGCGGTGGCGATGCCCACACCGGCAGCTTTTTCCTTGTGCTGGCGCTGTTTCGAGTGTCTTGGCGCCCAGCGGAGGCGCATGCTGCCGTCAGCGGTGTGGTCGCGCCGTGATCAGCCGGCGCCCGGCGCCGGCGCTGCACCGGATGTCGCGGCGGACAGTCGAACGCCTGGATGCAGCCGGCCGCGGTTGCCCGGGACCGGCCGGATGCGCAGCAACCCTGTGCAGCACGGCCGGGCCGCCCATCCAAGTCATTGATTCGAAACATGAAGTTACCGGGACAGGGACTACCCGGGCGCGCATCACGGCAGCATGTCAGGCCTGAACATCGCGCGCCGGCTGATGACCTTGCCGGCCACCATGAATGCGCCGTCGCCGGTGTAATGCAGCGTCCGCGGATGGCGCGGGGAAGGCGCCACATGCGCCTTGACGACTTCGAAGATGAAGAAGTTGTAGCGCTCCACCAGCGCGTCATCGCGCAGCCGGCACTCGAAGTGCGCGTGGCATGCCGCGACCAGCGGAGCGCGAACGATGCTGGCCTGCGCCGTCGCCAGGCCATACGCGGCGAACTTGTCGACCTGCGCGCCGCTGCTGTTGCCCACGCGTACCACGCTGTCCACCAACGCCTCGGTCGGCACATTGATCACGCACTCGCGGCTGCGGCGGATCATCTCGAAACTGTGGTTGCCGCGGGAGATCATCAACCCGACCAGTGAAGGCGAGAACTCCAGCACCGTATGCCAACCCAGCGTCATGACGTTGGAACGCCCCTGCCAGTGCGAGGAGACCAGCACGATGGGGCCGGGCTCCAGGTAGCGGCGCACGTTCTGGACCGGGAAATCCTGCTTCTGGCGAGGCGATGGCATCAGCGCGCTCCTGTGGTGGCCCCATCATGCCGCCACGCACGCCGCCCTGCCAACGCACCGACCGCCGTCGACACGCGACGGCCGGGCGCGAACGATCAGGCGGGCTGCAGGCCCGGACGGCCGTGGGCGATGGCATAGCGTCGCCAGCTTTCCAGCTTGCCGCCGGGCTGCATCACCTGGTCCAGCGTCTTCATGTCGCCGATCCAATGGTCACGGGTGACATCACACAGCACGTAGCCGCGTTTGTCGGTGGTCGCCTTCAGGTGTGGGCTGTGCTGCAGCAGGTTGCGCGCCAGTGCATCCTCGCCCTGGCCGTCGCCACCGGAGGTGATCGAGGTGGCCAGGAACTCGCTGGAGATCACCCCGCTGTCGGCGTTGTCCTGCACCAGGTCGCTGGCGTAGTGGCGGTGCGCATCGCCACAGGCGGTGACGACATTGCCGAACCCCACCCGCTGGATGTGATCAAGCAGGCGCCGGCGGCTGTCCAGGTAGCCGGACCACTGGTCGTCGGAAGACACCAGCACCCCGTCCTTCTCGCGCAGGTAGTTGCCCAGCGACACCTGGTGGGCAATCGTGTGCCAACGCGGCGTGGCGTCGGACAGGCCATCGAACAGCCAGCGTTCCTGCGCCGCGCCCACGATGCTGCGTTCCGATGATTCCACCAGGGCACGCTGCGTCATGTCGACCTGGCGGCTGCGGTACTGGCGGGTATCGAGCAGGTGCAGGTCCATCAGCGTGCCGTAGCGTGCGCGCCGGTACATCTGCATGTGGCCATCCCGCGGGAAGGCACTGCGTCGCAGCGGCATGTTCTCGTAATAGGCCTGGAAGGCCTGTGCACGGCGCAGCAGGAACAGTTCGCCTGGCGTTCCGTCCTGATCCTCCGCGCCGGCCCAGTTGTTGTCCACCTCGTGGTCATCGAAGGTGACGAACCACGGCGCGGCCGCATGCGCCGCCTGCAGGTCGGCATCGCTGTGGTATTGCGCGTAGCGGCGCCGGTAATCATCCAGCGTGTAGGTCTGCGGGCCCACGTGGTTGCGCAGGTTGGTGAATGGCTGCCCGTTCATGCGGCGCACGCCGGGCTGGCTCTCGCCTTCGTAGATGTAGTCGCCGTAGTGGAAGACGAAGTCCAGCGGCTCCTCGGCGATGCAGCGCCAGGCGGTGTAGTGGCCCTCTTCGTAGTGCTGGCAACCGGCCACCGCGAAGCGGACCCGGTCCACCTCGGCCGTGGGTGACGGCAGCGTGCGGGTGCAGCCGGTCGCACTGGCGTGGCCCGCAATACTGAAGCGGTACCAGTACGGCCGTCCCGGCGCGAGCCCTTCCAGCTCCACGTGCACCGAATGGCCCAGTTCCGGATGCGCCAGCGCCGAACCGCTGCGCAGCACCCGGCGCATGCCCGCGTCATCGGCCAGCTGCCAGTCCACGATCAACGGCCGCGCCGGCATGCCCCCGCCGTACTGCAGCGGCTCGGTGGCCAGCCGCGTCCACAGCACCATGCCATCCGGCGCGGGGTCGCCCGAAGCCACGCCCAGGGTGAACGGCGTGCCGGCAAAGCGTGGCGTGGCCAGCAGGTTGCGCGGGTTCAAGGCCTTGGCATCCAGCTCGGCGGCCAGGGCGGCGGCGGTACCCATCCATGCGCCGGCCGTGGCCAGCCCGGACAGCGCCAGGAAGCGCCTGCGGTTGATCTTGTCCATGGCGTGCCTGCTCAGTTGTAGATGATGTGGAAGTAGTAGAAGCGGCCGTAGTCGTCGATCTCGGTACGGAAGCGCCCGTCCGGCCCGGTGCTGTAGGTCGGCTGCGTGTTGAACAGGTTCTTGGCTTCGTACTTGAGCGTGAAGTGCTTGCTGACCTTGTGGCTGAAGGCCAGGTTGAAGGTCATGTACGGGTCGTAGTACGAGTCCAGCCACTGCGTGTCACCGAAGTCCACCAGCATGCGCGTGCGGTAGGTGCCGGAGACGCGCAGCTGCGCCTTCTGCCAGGGCATGCGCCAGATCACCGAACCATTGAGCGACCAGTCCGGCTGGTACAGCAGGCGGTCCAGGCGGCGTTCGGTGCCGTCGCTGATCTTGTAGTCGGTCTGCCCGTCCAGGCGGGTGGCATTGAAGAACATGTCCAAGCGCTGGCGGCCCCAGCGCAGGTTGCGGTTGGCCACGGCGAACTCCACGCCGCGCAGCTTCGATTCGTCGGTGTTCATCGGCTGGGTCACCCGGTAGGTGATGTCACCGATGTCCTGGAAGGTGGTCAGGGTGTAGATGTCGTCCTTGATCACCTTGTCGAACAACGCCACCGAGACGATGCCGTTGTTGCCGTTGAAGTACATGTCCCAGGCCAGGTCGATGTTGGTGGCCCGGCGCGGGTCCAGCCCGGCATTGCCCTGCTTGATGGTGCAGAAGCCACGCCCGTCCTGGTCGTCGCTGCAGCTGCTGCTGGTGGCCTGGGCGATGTTGCTCGGCGTGGGCCGGCCCAGCGTCTGGCTGGCCGAGAAGCGCAGGCGCTGGTCCTCGCCCAGGCTGAAGGTGGCGTTGAGCGACGGCAGCAGGTTGCTGTAGCCGCCGCTGCTCCTGCGGAAATCCGCGGTGTACGTAGTGCCGCCGTTGGCGCTGTACGGGCTGTAGGCGTCGAACGAGGTGTCGTCGTAGCGCAGGCCGCCGATCAGCAGCAGCCGGTCCCAGGCGTAATGCGCCGAGACATAGGCATTGGCGATGTCCTCCACGTACTTGTAGTCACTGGTGAAGTCGGCGTTCGGGTAGGCCGCGTCGTTGTTGCCCAGCGTCGGCAGCAGTTCCTCGGTCCACTTGGGGTTGTCGATCAACGGGAAGCCCGGCACCGTGCCCAACAGCGTCGCGCCCGGGTACAGGTAGTCGTTGAGCGTGGCGCTGGTCTTGTAGTAGTCGAAGTCGATGTCCTGCCAGATGTTCAGGTGCCGGTACTCGGCGCCGGCGGCCAGCCCGAAGCCACGCGCATCGGCACCGATGTTGTGGGTGAAGTCGACGCGCAGGTTGTCGATCGTCTCCTTGGCATCGCGCGGCGAGATGTACGCCTGTGCCGGGTTGAGCTTGAACGCCGAGCTGGTCAGCAGGCTGGGGTCGGACACGCCCACTGCATTGGGGAAGCCATGCTTGTCGTTGGCATAGTCCACGAACAGGTTGCTGGGATAGGCACGCACACCCCAGTACGTCTGGGTGTTGTTGAAGGTTTCCTCGGTGTGGCCGCCGCGCAGGGTCAGCCGGGTGTCCTGGCCCATGTCCCAGCTGAAGTTGGCGATCGCACCACGGTTGCTGCGGTCCCAGCGGTCGTGCCGGTTCTTGATGTAGATGCTGTTGATCTGCGTGGTGCCGCCCTCGGCGGTCTGGTCCCGGATCGGGAACTTGGCGTTGGAGTACAGGTCGGTCTTGTTCATCGTCGAGTTCTCGTAGAACCGGTACGAGTACAGCAGCAACGAGGCGTAGAACGGGTCCTGCGAGGGCTTCCACTCCAGCTTGGCCGAGCCACCGAAGTTGGTGATGAAGTTCGTGTAGGTGCCGGTGCTGAAGTTGCCGGGCGCGCGCAACCCGTTCCAACCCTTGAGTTCGGTCGGGTCGGTGCTGCCGTCGGTCAGGTACTTGCCCGCGTCGTTGAAGTAGTAGTTCGACTCCACCCAGCGCTTGGTGCTGTTGCGCGAGCGCTGCTCGGAGCGTGCCACCGCGACGATGCCGAACTGGTCATCGGCGCCGAACTGGTCGGAGAACACCAGCTTGGCGCTCTTGCCGAAGTGGCCGAGCGTCTTGTGGTCACCGCCGGCACTGCGGTCGACATTGGTCTGGGCGGTGGAGTAGATGCCGGCAACGTCGGCGAACACAT
>NZ_JAYFUH010000182.1:6769-27770 GCF_034961085.1 Stenotrophomonas capsici
CGGTGCTGCCGTCGGTCAGGTACTTGCCCGCGTCGTTGAAGTAGTAGTTCGACTCCACCCAGCGCTTGGTGCTGTTGCGCGAGCGCTGCTCGTAGCGTGCCACCGCGACGATGCCGAACTGGTCATCGGCGCCGAACTGGTCGGAGAACACCAGCTTGGCGCTCTTGCCGAAGTGGCCGAGCGTCTTGTGGTCACCGCCGGCACTGCGGTCGACATTGGTCTGGGCGGTGGAGTAGATGCCGGCAACGTCGGCGAACACATACTTGCCGGAGCGATCGAACGCACTGCGGCTGATGATGTCGATGACGCCGCCGATCGCGTCCGGCGCCTGCTCGGCGCTGAAGCTCTTGTAGATGTCGGTGCGGGTGCCGATGTCGCTGGGGATCAGCTGCAGGTTGTTCATGCGCTCGCCCGAGCCGCTGCCGCCGACGCTGGCAATGGCGATGCCGTCGATGGTGGTGTAGTTGAGGTTGGCCTGCACGCCGCGCACGGTGACATAGCGCGGCTCGCCGGCGTCCTCCACCGCACTCAGCCCCGGCGCCGCCATCAGGCTTTCGGCGAGCGTCTCGTCGCCGTAGCTGTCCATCTCGTCGTAGATCACCGAGTCCTTGATCACCGGCGAGTGCTTCTTCTGGTCGATGACCTCGTGGGCGGCGATCACCTTGACCGTGCCCAGCGTCGCGGCGGCGGCCGGGACGCTCTCGCGCGGCCTGGGCGGCGGCGCGGCTGGTGCTCGCGGGGCCGGCGCCGGGGCTGGGTCGATGGCGATGACGTTGCCCTCCATCACCGTGTAGCCCAGTCCGGTGCCCTGCAGCAGCGTGTCCAGCGCCTGCCTGACCGTCGCGCCCGGTGCCACCGCACCGGCCATGCGTGGCGCGCCGGCGGCCGCGTACAGGAACTGCACCCCGGAGCTGCGCGAGAGCTGCTCCAGCGCGCGGTTCAGTGGCTGTGCCGCGATCGGTGCGGCCAGGCGCGCCTCCAGCCCCTGCGCAGCGGGCGCGGCGGCATGGCTGGCAAAGCAGGGGGAGAGTGCGAGGACAACCGAGAGGTAGAGCTTGTTGCGCATCACGATTCCTGGGAGGAGGTAGGCAGTTGCGCCGTCGTCGAAAACGATGACGGCCTATTCCAGGAATGAGCGGGAAAGCGCGGGAATGGAGAACGCGGATTCGATGAAATTTTTTTGACAGCCATCGCTCAGCGGCTGGATACGCGCACCGTGTCACCGTCACGTTCGACCACGAAGCGCGGGTCACGCGCCAGGAACGACTGCAGCGCACCGATGCGGTGGGCTTCCAGGCTGCCGGACAGGCGCATCGCCGCGGCGCGCGCGTCGATGACCTGCACCTGCACCTGGTTGTGCCGGTTGAAGGCGGCGGCCACCTCGTCCAGGCGCTCGTCCAGGAAGGAGACCTTGCGCTGCTGCCAATCCAGCAGCATCGACGCCGGCATGTCGAGCGGCTGCACCGCCTGGCTGGCGTGCTCGACCAGCACCACGCGCCCGGCATCCAGCTGCGCCAGCCGCCGTGTGTCCCCGCCCCCGCTCCATATCTCCACTTCACCCGAGACCACGCCGATGCGGGTGCCCTGCAGGCGGCGTGCCACGTCGAACACCGTGCCGATGTCGCGGATGCGCAGCCCCGCCACGTTCACCTCGAACGGCCGGCGGTCGGCGGCGACGTCGAAACTGGCTTCGCCGTGCAGCAATTCGACCTGCCGCCCGAACCAACCCATGCGCACCTGCACGGTGCTGTCCGCGTTGAGCCGCAGCTTGCTGCCATCGGCCAGCACGATGTCGCGCAACTGGCCGTTCCGGGCGCTGAAGCGCGTCGGCTGCGGCCAGAGGTGCGGGGCCAGCCCGCCCACTGCCAGCAGCAGGCAGGCCGCGCCGGCCAGCGCGCGCCAACGCCACCGGCGCGGTGCGCGCTGCGGCTGGCGATGCCGCGGCGCGACGGTGAACAAGGGCACGACATTGCCCTGTGCGCGCCCAGTTCCCGCACGTGCCGGTGTCGGCGCCATCGCCGCGCCCACCTGGCGGTGCAGGTTCAGCGCGCGCAGGTAGGCGCGCACGTGTTCGGGCGAATGCTGCAGCCAGGCCAGGAAGGCGGCTTCCTGCGCGGCCTCCAGCTCCCCCTGGCGATGGCGCAGGAACCAGTCCAGCGCCTGCTGGCCGGGATCTTCGGCATCGGCCCGCGATGACGCCTGGCTCATGCTTCCTCCGTGATGCACAAGGCTTTCCTGCAGGCCTCCAGGCCCTTGCCGATGTGTTTGCGCACCATGTGCACGGACACGCCCAGCTCGGTGCCGATCCGGCTGCATTCCAGGCCTTCGCGGTAATGCAGCTCCATGACCTGGCGGGTGACCTCGGGCAACTGCGCGATGGTGCTGCGCACGTCGCTCCAGCGCTGCATGCGCTCGAAGTCGCCTTCCAGGTCCTCTTCGCTCTTCAGCACCTCGGCCAGCAGGTCCACGTCCTCCAGCGCCGGCTGCAGGCTGCGCGAACGCGCCTGCTCACGCGCCAGGTTGGCCGCGACGGTGTACAGGTAGGCTTCCGGGTTGGCGATGGCCTCGGCGTTGTCGCCGGTGCTGCGCAGCAGCCGCAGGTAGACCTCCTGGGCCAGGTCCTCGGCATCGGCGGCGTGCGAGCCCCGGCGGAGGAAGAAGCCACGCAGCAGCCTGCGGCGCAGCGCATAGCTCTTCTCCCAGATCCGTACGCTGCTCACGACCGCCCACCGAGGCACAGAAGCGGCGCATCATCGCGGCCGATGATGACAGCGGCATTGCACGCCATCGGGCGCGCCTGCCCTGCCCATCGCTGGCCTGCATCGGCCGGACCGGCTGCACCGGCACGGCGCGGAAAAGCAGGAACCCCGGATCGCTCCGGGGTTCCTGGGCATTCCGGGAGGTTCCCGGAAGTGAATCTGGCGCCCCGGAGGGATTCGAATAAGTTCTACATCTATCTGATTAACGTCAATTTTCAAAAATTAGAAGAACCATAATGCCCCCGCACATGCCCCCAATCGATCTCGTCACAAGGGTTGCAATCCGCAACGCATAATTTTCGCTGAACTGATCATAAGCAACCGACATTCCTGAATCCAGCTAGCCGGCCAACACGCTGCACAGCGCCGACTTGCGCGCCTCTTTGACTGGCGGGTCACCCTAGTAGTTCCTTCTACGTGTCCGCGCCAATTCGGACGTCCCGATCTAACGGCATGCGCGGATTTTTGTGTAACTCAAAACCCGTTGCCACAAGAATCTGCACACGCACCTCAACGCATCGCCGAACGCCGCAATGCGCTGGGCCTGACGCAAACGCTGCTGGCCGAACAGCTCGGCATTGCACAGCAGACAATGGCCCACTACGAAGGCGGCACGCTACGCATCGCCGTGGCACTGTTGTCGCCGCTCTCGACAACCCTGGGCATGTCACTGGAAGAGCTCGTAGGCGTGCCTACTAAGCCCGGCAAACGAGGCCCGGCTCCCAAACTGCAGCAGCAGCTGGAGCGCGTTGCCGCGCTACCCAAGGCCCAGCAGCGCTTCGTCATGCAGATGCTGGATACGGTGCTGCAGCAGCAGAGCGGTTGATTGGCTTGGCCAAGGCCAACAAAAAGCCCGCCATTGGCGGGCTTTGTTCTTTTCGGTTCTGATTGCCGGCTTGGTGTAGTGCGAACCGTCCGGGTACGCTGCGCTTGCCCGGGTTACTTGCTTGAGAGCAAAGGGGTTACTGCGAGCTTTCATTCAGCCTGTGCTTGCCGAATCATGAATCCTGAAAACTCCTCATCCAATATGCGTTTGAGCGTTTCTGGGTCGGTGCTCATTATTTTCGAGAATTCGAACATCGGTTCGGTGAGGTAAAAGAAATCGGTCTCGGCAGAGTCGAGTAAAGCAGCAAAAAACAATCTATTCAGCGCCCCATTTCTGCTTTCAGTTTCGCCACGACTTAAGTCTTGGTTAAGTCTTTCGCGCAATGTGATTCGCAATTCATGAAAATTATCTGGCGCCGGCTGCTCGCCCGAAAGTTGTCTAAGTCGATCTAGTAGCGCTGCAACTTCCATGTGTGAAAGTTCATTCTTGTACACCAAAAGAAGGCGTACGTATGAGCGCAAGAAAGGGGGGGTGTCTTCCAGTTTCCAAGTCCTAGATAGAAACTCAGATAGTTTAATTTCAATCTCATCAATATTCATGTATCAATTCACACCTAAGGTCTTTTTGACCTCTCTGCATGTCGAACAAGCCGGAACTACCCTATCAGATTCATTCAGCTTGACAGGCCCCATTGTTGCTCCGCGAACATCATCACCAGCATTCAACGCTTTGTTGACCGCGTCAATTTCGCAACATGCTCCGTGAGTACGTGATGGATTCTGAACGCTATCAAGCGCTTGTTGAGTTAGGGGATTCATGGGGCTTCGTGCATTGCCACCCGAAATGGATGAACCAGTGCTATTGCCGTGATACCTATTTCCCCCCTTCGTGATCAATGTCCCGCTGGCCCCCCTTGTGCCGCTTCGAGCCATTACGCCTCTTGCGGCCCCTGCCACTCCCTCAGCTCTTAGGGTCCCTCCTGCAGCCCCCGTTCCAAGGGACGCTGCAACTGCGATGTACAGCGCAATGTCCTTGGCGCTATGCGGCTGGCTAAGTTCAGCGGTGAGCTGCTCCTTCACCATCTGGCTGTGACTGCTCCGCGCATCTGATGGACTCAATATCCAGTCAAATAAAGGCGATCCAGTGGACGCAACCTGCGCGTTTTCGCGAGACTGCCGCCCATCCGGATCGGTGAACTTGTACGGGTTGTTGTTGGCGTACCAGTACCGGTTGAAGGCTCCGACCGGATTGCTATAGGCCGTCACCGGATCCACCGACAGGAAGCGGCCTATCTGCGGATCGTAGTAGCGCTGCTGCATGTAGGTCAGGCCCGTCAACGAATCCGCCACATGACCGGTGAAGCCAGGTTGATCAGACGGGGGACGCGTGATCGGTGAACCATATGGCTCGTAAACCTCGCGCTCGATGACGTTTCCCGATGCGTTAGTGACGGCAACCGGCGAGCCCAGGGCATCGGTGTGGATGTACTCGACAGTTGTCTGGGCTTGGCCGACGAAAGGGCAAAGGACTGCAATCAGCCAAGCGAACCGCAGTAGGGCCATCTTCACTCCATGCTTGACGTACGAATTGATCACGTTGTCATCCATGAGATTCCTCACAGGCTTGCATAGAAAGTGGTGGACCAAGGCGAGCAGCCACTGTCATTGCAAGCACGCACCTGGAAGGGCATATCTTCTGTGGGAGAGCTGACGGATCTCACGATCATGAACGATGTGGTGTCAGGTCCGTTGTAGCCAAAGTAGCCTGTGAGCTCATACCTTGTTGCGCCGGGGACGGCGCTCCAAGAAGCGGATATCTTCCACTGTGATCTGCTAGAACTCGTGATCTGTCCCCAAGCGTTGGACGGAACATCGGGGATGCGCATTACCGAGACCATAACTTCGGCGCTCCAGCCGCTGCAGCCACTGCTATTGCAGGCCTTAACACGATAGCGATATGAAGCAGTCGCCTTACTATTCAGTGAACGGTTGGTTGCCCCTTCATCATGGATCAGCGCCCATGCACCACCATTGATACTTTCTTCCAGACGATAGGAGGTAGCCAGTCCCACAGCCGTCCAACTGACGTTGTATGCCCCTGTCGAGTTAGTGGCCGGGACCGAGAGTGTGGGTGCGGCTGCTGGCGGCAGCAGTACCGACACACTGGCATTTTGTGAATAGCCTGAACATCCGCCCTCGTTGCAAGCCTTGACGCGGTAGGCATGACTGCCATTACCCTTTCCGCTGATGGTGTGACTGTTACCGCCCCCCGAGTAGACCGAAGCCCAGCCAGAGCCTGGCGCGCTTTCCTCCAGTTGATAAGAGGTGGCGGTCGAGACCATGCTCCAAGTGATGGTGTAGCTGCCATTCGTGGATGTAGAAGGTACCGACAACTGTGGCGCGGATGCTGGTGGGTGCAGCACGCGAACGTTGATGGAAGAGCTCATGGTTCCACAGCCTGCGGCGTTGCAGCTGTTTACCCGATAACTGTAGGTGCCGTTGGCCCTGTTGACGATTGCCAGCGAAAGCGCCGGAGAATCGCCGATCAAGGTCCAGCTACCTCCATTGGTGCTCTCCTCCAGCTTGTACTTCGCTGCACCGGAAACACCGGTCCAGCTCACTGTGTAGCTGCCGCTGTTAGAGAATGCCGGGGCGCTTAGTGTAGAAGCGCCAGACGGGATCGCCTGTACGGACACGCTGGCCGTTGCTCCCCAGCCACTGCAGATGGCATTGCGGCAAGCGCGTCCACGGTATCCATACAGGCCACCAGCCTTTCCGCTTCGCGCAATGGAGAGTGCACTACCGCTGTAGGCCGCCTGCCAGGCGCCACCGTTGAACTGCTCCTGCACTTCGTAGTTGGTTGCGGAGGTGATTGCATTCCAGCTGACAGTGAAGGAGCCGTTATCGCTGTAGGCAGGCACCGTGATCACCGGCGCGGCAGGAGCGGTGGAAGTGCTGATCTTGGCGATCAGACTCCCGTTTAGATAGACATATTCGATACTGTTTGCCTTGCGATCATTGTCCTGACGACGCAGTACGCCATCTTGCCCATACATTGAGATGATGTTGCCTTGGCTCGGGCTCCAGGAAACTACGCGGCGGCCGTGGCCGTCGTATCGATAGATCTCCTTGCCCACGGCATTGCGCAGGCGGTTGCCGTAGTCAAACTGGAACGTCTGGCCATTCTTGTTTGCCAGATTGCCCTGTGCATCGTAGGCAAGGCCGATGACCGTGGCGCCACCATCATCGATGATGTTGGTCAGGCGATTGGCGGCGTCATACCAATAGTTGTACTGCTTCACGCCGGTAAGCTTGGTGGTGCGCAGGTTGTCCAGCGCATCGTAGCTGTAGGTGATCTGCCCGCCGCCACCGAACGAAGGTGACGTTGCTTGTGCCAAACGATCCAGTCCGTCGTAGCTCATCGACCGCGTGCGGGCTGAATCAAGGGCGTCGGTAATCTGCGTCACGTTGCTATTGGCGTCGTAGCCGTAGGTGGTATCCAGTACGACGCCGTCTTTTACCCGTGCAGGCAGCTGGCGACCATTCTGTTGCATGGTGTGGGTGATGCCGTTGCCGTACACGAACTGACTCATGCCGCCGTTCGGGTAGTAGGAAACCCCGGTGGCGTAACTGCCTGCGCGAGTAGGTTGGCCTAGGGCATTGGGGGCATAGTCCACGTAGAGGCCGCTAGGGTATTGCACGCCAGCCAATGAGCCGTTCGCGTCGTAGCCGTAACCCAGCGCCCAGTTGTACCCCCCGGACTGGCCGACTGTTTCTGCGGTCAACAAGCGGCGCTTGTTGTAGGTGTACGTGTTGATTGCCTGTGTGGCACTTGCCACATCCTGGGTGATGATCTGGCTGGGCAGACCATCCGGCGTGTACGTCCAGGTTTGGTTGCCGCTTCCGTCAGGGAAGGTTAGTGACATGAGTTGGTTGCGGTTGTCATAGCCACGGATCACGCGCCGCGCCACCACCGCGCTGGAGCTGCCATCGCTCTCGCAAGCTGTGGTGGCAGCTAGGCCGGCTGCACTCCAGGCAAGATTGCCGGCAGCGTCGTAACCTATGAGGGTGGCGCCGGTCTCCGGTTCCACGCTGGCGCACAACTCTTGATACGCGTTGTACCGGTAGGTGCGGGTAGCCGAAGTTGTCCCATCGGCGTTGCCGCGCGTTATGGACGTGGGCTTGCCAAGCACGTCGCGCGCAATGGTTGTAATGGCACCTTCCGGCTGTGTGATGCGCACGGGCGCATCGTAGGAAGGCTGGTCAAACATTTGGTACCACGTGCGGGTTTCGCCGCCACGCGGGGTCGTCACCAGTATGTATGCGCCATTCCCGTCACTGAGATAGGCGGTCGTGGTGACCAGCAATCCATGCTCACTGTCCTGCTTCACCTGCGTGGGCCGGTCCAGCACGTCGTAGAACGTCCAGGTGCCCTGCGCAGGCGGAATCAGGTCTGAAGACGGATAAGACTGGAAAACGACCCGACCTTTCGCGTCGTATTCGGTGCTTGTCGACTGCAGCGTCCCACCAATGTTGGAAATGTCGTAGTTGTGCCTGAGCACGGGGCGCCAAAGCGCATCGTAGTAGGTATAGGTGATATGGTTACCGGTCACCTCCTGCAGACGCCACTGGCCGTCAACCACCCCAGCCGGCTTCCAGTCGCCCGAATGCAAGGCGCGGAACTCACGGCCACTCACATTCCAGCTCACGGAATCTCCCGCGGGGAAATTCGTCTGCGCCAAGCGTCCCATCGCGTCATAGCCATAGTTCGTTGCACTCCCGTTCTGGTCGGTGACTTGGGTAATCCAGCCCCTATCGTTTACAACGGCGGCCTGGGTGGTTCCGTCCGCGTAAGAAATGGCTTGGGGAATGCCGCGCTTCCAGTTAGATAGCGTTGTTACGTTGTTGTTGCCATCCTTGACCGTCGCCACGGTACCGTCAGCGTTGTAGGTTAGGGTCTGCTTGAGTTTGCCAAATGACCAAGACTGCAAGGGCAACGCAGTGTTGGGGTCGTAGGAGGCCTGTTCAGCCACCACGCCATTGACCGTACGACTGGCCACCTGCCCTAGCACCCACTTGTCGTTGTTGTCGTGGTAGGTGATGGTTTCGGTGCGGGAATACGACTGTGCTTGCACATTGTCAGCCAGGATCATGAAAGCCCACGTCGAAATCAAAAGCCGCACGCACAAGCACGAGCCCGCATCGCCAAATACTTTCATTATACAGCCCCCTTCCTCTTATATATTGGCCATTCGAACCTGTGCAGCGCCTGCGGCACCACACCTCAAACGCTGCAGCGAAAAATTTTCTCAAAGCGCGAACAACACACTAAGAAAAACGTCATGATTAACGAACAGCGACGATAACCTTTCGTTCTCTGTGCGCGGCGACTGGGTGCCTAGCATCGGGTAACCATGCATAACCGCGGACCTTTCGCACCAGAACGCCCATCTCAAGGAATCACAGAACTTGCCTTGCTGACCGAAAGTGGCCGAGCAAATCTGTCGTACGCGTTCACAACTGAACTAAACTCCATCCCATCTTGCCTTATTCTTATAGACTGCACTGGAGTCCAGCGCTCGGATATGCGCGTATTGGTTCGAAATGATTGATCTTGACCCACTGAGCGCCACGGATATGGGCTATTACTTTCAATCATCGGAGAAATTGCATAGGTGTAATCTACAACTCGCATAGCAGAGGTCGCGCTATTTGCAAAGAACTCCTCTTTGAGCTTCAAGTTCTCCGTCTCGCCATACTTGTTGCTAAATGTTGTTCTTCGCCGCGTCCCGTCAGGATGTGTTTCCTCCGTCCATACCGTGGACGTGCACCCTGCTGCGCAGTCAGCTTCCCAGCTGGAATTACCTGGCGAATAGGCATAGGACCAAACCGAAGGGACCAGCCCCGGCCCACTAACAACCTTGGAAGTTATGGCGTAGCTCCACGTGTCACGCGGGATATCCACAAAGCTGATGTCAGCTAGGGTGTAACCCCAGCAGAACTTTGGCACATAGGAGCGCCCCCCATGCAGCACTTGAACCGAGTACACCCCGGTGGCCCCCGAAGGTCCAGTGATGCTGCCTGTTTTGACGGCGCCACTAAGCCCGCCAACCGCATTCTGAGTACTGCAGTTTCCAGTTATTTCAGCATCGCCAATATCTCCCCTGAAAAGATCAGCCATGGCGAACGACCACTTGCTTCCATCTGGCGATACCGCTGATGAGAGAGAGCCATTGGTGTATCCGTAGGTCCAAACCTGATTTCCGCTACCAGATTGCACGGTAGCAGAAGTAATGTTTGTTCCATCATTCGTAAGAACGACCGAACGCCCGTCACTGGACGATATTCCAGAAAGGATTCCGGACGAGTATTGGTACTTAACCCAATTTCCAAAGCGATCCTCCGCCCGGGTAACCAGCATACTGGCGTAGCTTCGCGTTAATGAACCGGCACCGCTTGCCCCAATCCCCGGCGCATCCTGATAGCTGAGGTAATCCAGCCAATACCGAGTTCCATCGGGGGATGTTGCTTGAAAGGCTTCTCCAGGCATCCCATTGGATGTTGTCGGTAGACAGGTAATAATCCAATTGCTCTTGGTACGAGCGACATATGCGGGGCCAGCAGTATCGTCCGAGCCCCAGCGCAGCAGGACATCCTCCTGATTGCCACTCTCATCAATGAGCTGATATCCAGCCCACCAGTATTCCGTGCGAATAGGATCGGCTTTTAGTGGAACGACATCTCCTGGAGGGCCCATCTGCGTACAACGAGCATCGCTCGCCAGTCCGACCTGCCAACCGCGCGGGCTATTATTAGAAACTGCAAATGTCCGCGCACTGGCCAGAGTTTTTAACCTCGGCAGCGCAAGTTCCCACTCTCCCATCCTGCTGCCGGATGTATCCACATACACAAGCTGCCGCGCTCCCACATTGAACGTTCGCAAAATTCTTATGTCAGGCCCTTGTCCCTTCAGTTCGATATCCAGTTGCTTGAAGGACAAGGCCCCGTTCCGCAAATTTACCTGGTCACCGAGCGATGAGACCGGCGTCACGGCCTGTGCTGCGGTCAGAAAGCGGCGGTAGTCCTGAGGAGGCCCCACATCTTGCGCAAGCAATGGCATTGGCGCAGCAATCACGGTCGCAGCCAAGAAGATACGCAATGCGCCAGATCCCACCATATTGAGACAGTCCATCCCCTAAGCTTCCTTCCAATTTTTAATCTGAGCTACGAGCGCCCCCGCCCGCAGCTATCCGTCGCCTCTTCAACGCCGCTTGCCCGACCCTTTGATCTAAGGAGTTGCATCCCAACTCGGCCAGGCTCTTCAAGGCGAATACATCAGAACACAGCTCGCTGCCCAAGCGGCTCACAGAAGCTCACTGCTAGCTTTCCTTCCTGTTGGTGAAGCGTCCCCGTTTCTTCGAGTCATTCAGAAGTAGAGGTTGACGGGGATTGTGCCATTGCAAACTGGGTGGGTGGCAAGCCACCCGGTGACCGATGTGGTCGTTGATGGGTGTAGCGGTGGCGCCAGTCTTCGGTCATTCGGCGAACCTCCTCCAATGTGGTGAACACGAAGCGGTCCAAAACCCGGTGCGGAGGGTCCGGTTGAAGCGCTCGATGCAGGCGTTCTGGGTTGGCTTTCCGGGTTGGATGTGGATGAGATCGACACCGTGATTCTTGGCCCACTGCTTCGGGGCCTGGTTGATGAATTCCGGACCATTGTCCAGGCGCAGCCGTTTGGGCGCCCCGCGCAGTTCGACCAGTTCATCCAAGGCGCGGATGACGCGAGCCGACGGCAAGCTCGTGTCGACTTCGATCTTCATCGATTCCCGGTTGAAATCATCATTGACATTGAAGGCTCGGAAACGGCGACCTGACCACAGCGCATCGGACATGAAGTCCGCCGACCAGGTGTGATTTGCCGAAAGTGGAATCTCCAGTGGCGTCCGGATGCGTGCTGGCAGCCGTCGCTTGCCACGTCGCTGCAGATTGAGTTTCAGCGCGGTATAGACCCGCCATGCACGGGTCTTGCCCCAGCCCAGTGGTCGCAACGCATAATCCATCAGCAACCCAAAACCGTGGCCGGGGTTGTCCTTCAGGTGTGCCTCCATGGCAGCAATCAACGCTCCATCGTCTCGCTCGCGCGGAATGTAATGGCGGGCTGAGCGAGACAGCCGCAAGACGCGGTCCGCCCGTCGGGCGGTGAGTCCATATCCGGTTTGCATGGCCAGACTCATTTCCAATCACCGAGCCTGGCTCAACCTTTTCGCGACAGCACATCCTTGAGCGCATGGTGGTCCAAGGCCAACTCGGCATACATGCGCTTCATTCGGGGCAGTTCCGCCTCAACGTCCTTCAGGTATCGTAGTTGCGACACCTCCATGCCGGCGTATTTGGACTTCCATACGTAATACGTCGGCTCGCTGATCCCGTGCTTGCGACAGGTCTCAGCGACCTTCGCACCGGCCTCGACCTCTTTCAGGATGCGGACCATCTGTTCTTCGGCGAACTTCGACTTTTTCATGTAGGGCTCCTTTGCGGTGGAACTCTACTTCCAGCTGGATCGAATTAACGAGGACGCTTCAATAGGTTCATAATCTTCAGAACACATGCAGCGAGAAAATTGCCTGAAACAAGGCAATTCCGGTGACTAAGCGTCTCAAACTTACTGACATCTCAGTAATTATTGCCTCGACCCCGTTTGATTCTACGAAAAACAGCTCGAATCAATGCGGGAACAAGGCCAATCAATGAAGCAACCCAAAGGATACCCATCCACGCAAAGTATCCAACGTCCGGTACTCCATAGAGCAAGTACCAAGCTCCATATGCGACGTTCGCTATGACAAACACCTGCACGAAGTAAATTATCGCTGATTTCATTGGCGGCTACACCTCGCTTCTTCATCAACGCCCATCTTGATCCTTACGCGGCCTTGGCTGAGCGGTGAGATTATCTAAAGCACCAATTGTAGCCGCCGCCGCGTCCGCGGTGGATTGCAATGGATTGGCATACTGAAAGCCCGTACCAGCACTTCTAGTGGTGCTTTCAATACCACCCAGAAGATTTCCAGTTGCTGTCCGCTGGGTCTGAGTCATCCCCGCACTGGCACTTCGAGCGAGCGCGCCAGGTGCAGCACCTATTGCAGCGCCTGTTCCTGAAAGAGCACCACCCAACGCAGCTCCTTTCACAACATCTCCAGTTGAAGCCGCCTTTCCCTCGACGGCCGCACTTGCGTGAGCTGATACAGCTCCAACCGCAGCCCCTCCGACAGTATTAGCGGCAATCATGCCTCCTGTTGTAACGGCTGAACTTGCAACCGATCCGACAACTCCGCCAGCGCCTCCGGCTGCAGCAGCAACTGCAACTTGCTTTCCATTTACCGCCGACCATCGTTCAGACAAGCTGCCTTCCGCCCGATACATTTGCACGCCAGTATTAATCACCGCGCCGATTGCTGCACCCACTACGATTGCTTCAACTACGCAGCCATCCCAAACGCAACGTCCATCCGGATCGGTGAACCGATACGGGTTGTTGTTAGCGTACCAGTACCGATTAAACGCCCCCACCGGATTGCTATAGGCCGTCACCGGATCCACCGACAGAAACCTACCGACCTGAGGATCGTAGTAGCGCTGCTGCATGTAGGTCAGGCCCGTCAACGAATCCGCGACATGACCGGTGAAGCCAGGTTGATCAGACGGGGGACGCGTGATCGGTGAACCATATGGCTCGTAAACCTCGCGCTCGATGACGTTTCCCGATGCGTTAGTGACGGCAACCGGCGAGCCCAGGGCATCGGTGTGGATGTACTCGACAGTTGTCTGAGCGTGTGCAGCTGCTGACAATAGGAAAGCGAGCAATGCGATGCTCGTAATGCTCCAGGCTCGTGCTAGCACTTGAAGCAGTTGGTCAATGATTGCCATGGTGAATCGAGTCATCATCACATCTCTCACAGGCTAGCGTAGAAGACGGCTGACCAAGCAGAGCAGCCAGCGGCATTACAGGCACGTACCTGGAATGGCATGTCGTCCGCAGGAGGATTGACCGATTTCACGATTCTGAATGAGGTTGTCTCCGGCCCGTTATAGGCAAAGTAGCCGGTGAGCTCATATCTGGTCGCGTCAGGCATGGCTCTCCAAGACGCGGAAATCTTCCACTGCGATCTGCTGGGACTATCCACTTGCGCAAATGTGTTTGTCGGCACATCGGTATCCGCTGTACGGACACAGAAGCCACCGCGCTCCAACCACCGCAGCCACTTGTATTACACGCTTGGACCCGGTAGCTATAGCTCCCAGATGCCTTTCCACTGACCGGACGATTGGTCGCCCCTTCGTTGTGGATTAGCGCCCATGCACCACCGTTGATGCTTTCCTCCAAGCGATACGTGGTTGCCATCGAAATAGGTGTCCAACTGACAGTATAAGCACCGCTAGAGCTTGTGGCGGGCGCGGAAAGCGCCGGTGATCCGGCCGGCGGCAAGAGTACCGAGACCGACACGCTCTGTGAGTATCCCGAGCATCCACCTTCATTGCAGGCGGTGGCACGATAGAGATACACGCCATTTCCTCTGCCGCTGACGGTATGACTGCCGCCATTACCTGAGTAAATCTGGCTCCAGCCCCCATTTGCTGCGGATTCCTCCAAGCGATACTCCGTCGCAGTCGAGACCGCCGTCCAAATAATCGTATAGGTTCCGTTGAAGGAGCTCCCCGGCCCGCTGAGGACAGGCGCAGATGCGGGAGGATGTAGAACGCGCACATTGACGGTGGAACTGGCAGCTCCACAGCCAGCTGCATTGCAACCACTCACACGGTAGCTGTATGTCCCGTTGGCTTTGTTGGCGATGCCCAGCGAAAGCCCTGGGGCATTCCGGATCGGTGTCCAACCACCTCCATTGGCACTCTCTTCTAACTTATAGGTCGCCGCTCCCCCCACACCAGACCAGCTCACTGTGTAAATGCCGTTGTTGGAGAAATTTGGTGCGGAAATTGTAGAAGTACCCGAAGGAATGGCCTGTACCGACACATTGGCTGCTGCGCCCCAGCCGCTGCAGATGGCACCTCGACATGCGCGTCCCCGGTAGCCATACATTCCACCTATTTTTCCGCTCATGGCTACAGAGAGTGCAGTTCCGTTGTAGCGGAGCTCCCACGCCCCCCGTTGAATTGCTCCTGCACTTCATAGCTGGTCGCTGAAGCAACCGCGTTCCAACTAACGGTATAGGTGCCATTGTCGCTATACGTCGGCGCCGTTATCACCGGAGCTGCCGGGGCGGTGGATGTGCTGACCTTGGCAACCAAACTTCCGTTCAAATAGACATATTCGACACTGTTTGCCTTGCGATCATTGTCCTGGCGACGCAGCACGCCATCCTGCCCATACATCGAGATGATGCTGCCTTGGCTCGGACTCCAGGAAACTACGCGGCGGCCGTGACCGTCGTATCGATAGGTTTCCTTGCCCACGGCATTGCGCAGGCGGTTGCCATAGTCAAACTGAAACGTCTGGCCATTCTTGTTGGCCAGATTGCCTTGAGTGTCGTATGCGAAACCGATGACGGTAGCTCCGGCATCGTTCACGATGTTGCTTAGGCGATTGGCAGCGTCATACCAGTAGTTGTACTGCTTCACGCCTGCTAGCTTGGTGGTACGCAAGTTGTCCAGCGCATCGTAGCTATAACTGACCTGGCCGCCGCCACCGAAGGATGGTGAGGTCGCTTGCGCCAATCGATCGAGCCCGTCATAGCTCATTGAACGGGTACGAGTCGAATCCAGAGCGTCAGCAATCTGGGTCACGTTGCCGGTGGCATCATAGCTATAGCTGGTGTCCAGCGCCGTACCATCCTTTACCCGTGCAGGCAGCTGACGTCCATTCTGTTGCATGGTGTGGACAATGCCATTGCCGTACACGAACTGACTCATGCCGCCGTTCGGGTGGTAGGAAACCCCGGTGGCGTAGGAGCCTGCGCGGGAGGGCTGGCCTAGGGCATTGGGGGCGTAGTCCACGTAGAGACCGCTGGGGTATCGCACGCCAGCCAACGCGCCGTTGGCGTCGTAGCCGTAACCCAGCGCCCAGCTGTAGCCCCCTGTTTGGCCAACTGTTTCTGCAGTCAACAAGCGACGCTTGTTGTACGTGTAGGTATTGATCGATTGCGTGGAACTGGCCACATCCTGGGTGATGATCTGACTGGGCTTCCCATCCGGCGTGTAAGTCCACGTCTGGTTGCCATTTCCATCGGGAAATGAGAGCGAAGTCAGATGATTCCGAGAATCGTAAGTCCTATCCACTCGTCGCGGTTGAATGGTTGTGGTAGCACCCGTCGCATGACATAGCGTGGCCGCAGGTAGGCCCGCCGCTGACCAGCTGAGATTGCCGGCTGCGTCATACCCCAACAGGGTTGCACCCGTTTCAGGCTCGACACTGGCACACAACTCCTGATAGGTGTTATAGCGGTAGCTACGAGTTGCCTGTACGGTGCCGTCGTTGCTTCCGCGCGTGATGGATATCGGCTTTCCAAACACATCGCGGGTAATGGTTGTAAGCGACCCTTCTGGCTGTGCAATGCGCACGGGTGCATCGTAGGCCGGTTGATCGAACATCTGGTACCAAGTCCGTGTCTGCGCGCCGGACGGAACGGTAACCAGCGTATAAGCTCCTGTAGCGTCACTCAGGTACGATGTCGTCGTGGTCAAAAGGCCATGCTCGGAGTCCTGTGAGGACGATTTCTGCCGACCAAGTGCATCGTATGTGTTCCAAACGCCCTTGTCCGGATTGCTGCTGACTGAAGGGTAGGAGGAAAAGACAACCCGGCCGTCGTGGTCATATTCGTAGCCAACGAAACGCTGGGTGCTAGCGGCGCTAGTCGCGTCGTACTCGGACACCAACAATGGGCGCCACAGGGCATCGAAGTAGGTAATCTTGGTACCGGCGCCGGTACTCACTGTTTGGCGCCAGTGGCCGGCAGGGATGCCGTACTCGCTTGTCTGAACTTGGACGAAGGACTGGGAAAGAGGCGTCCATGCAACCGTGTCGCCAGCCGGATAGCTAATGCTGGCTAAGTGACCCATTACATCGTAGCCGTAGCTCGTTGCGTAGCCGCTTTGGTCGATAACTTGGGTAATCCAACCATTGTTATTGACCGTGGCGGATTGAGACGTTCCATCAGCATAGGAAATTGACTGAGGAATACCATACTTCCAACTGGAAAGCGTGGTGACGTTATTTTTTCCATCTTTGACGGTAGCAACAGTACCATCTGCATGGTACGTCACGGTCTGCCGAAGCTTCCCAAACGACCAATGCTGGAGCGGGAGCCCTGTGATCGCGTCGTGTGCAGTCTGCTCGGCTACCACACCATCTACTGACCTGCTAGCAACCTGGCCCAATACCCATTGTGACGTGTTGTCATAGTAAGTGACTACTTCCACCCGTGTGCCTGCCCACACCGATGGCGTTGCACCCCAAAAGCCGGCCATAGCCATGCCAATGATCGATGTCGCCCCAAAACAAAGTCGCATAACACCCCTCTGAAGTTGTCGATGCATCTACTGCAAGGCTGTAGAAGCCAGCGGCACAGCTATCCGCGCGCCGCGCACCAATACGCACACTGACTCGCTTTCAGCCCTTGGCCACCTCAACTGCAATCGAGCCCCCAACCGCCAGCCTATTGCCCGTCGGACTTGATGATCTTGGTCGGCCTCGCCTGTGTATCGAAGCAACGGGGTCCGCCTGCGCAATCAGTGGCGACTTCCCACCTAAAGACTTTGCCGGCTTCAGTGGTTACGAGACGCGCCTTGGGCCTATAGAACCCAGTGGTACTGTAGTCCCCGAAGTTGCGATAGCTGATTCCGTTGTATGCCCTGTATGGAGGCGCTTCTGGGTCCGCATAGGTAACTTCCTCTGATCGAACTGCAGATGTGCCATTCCAGCCAAAATCGGTTCTTAGCAGAAGACCTTCATCCACGTTGAACCTGTTCCCATAGGTGTACCTGGTGACTGTTCCATCAGGATTTGTTTGCTTCACGATACGCGTTGTCGGAGAGGTCGCGGTACAAGCATTTGAACCAACACCATATGGGCTTGGATTCCAGCAGTTGTTTGGCAAACCGTAATCGTACGTCCACACCAAACCGCCAGTTGGCAAACCTGGCCCGCTTACCTTCTTTTTGACTAGCGCCGCGGAGAGAAAAACAAATGGCTCCCTGATGCTCTCCGAACCTCCGCCCATCAGGCACTCACGCTCTATCCAGGAGCGGCCAAATAGAACGTCCCGCAGGGTGAGCTCCACGGTTACCCCGGAGCGTCCGGTAAAAGTTCCGACGTAGTCCGAGGGGCGAAAGTCAATTTCATCGCACGAGACTCTCGTCGGGTCGGGCCTGGCTCTTTGCAAACCCACGAAGGTCGCTGAGGATCGGGAGCCATCCGGGAAGGTCACCGGCTGACCCGACTTGCCATCACTGGATCGATACGACCAGACACGGCTACCATCAGAGATGGTACTGACAAACTTGCTCGTTGCGTCGGGATACGAAATCGTCAGACGACGACCATCATTGGATGACATGCCCAGTAGCTGCCAAGGATTGACTGTGCTCCATTCGTAGTCCACATAGTTCCCGAACCGGTCTCTTACCCGGCTCGGATAGACGATGACCTCATTGCGCCCGAGCACAAAGTTCTTGGCAACCATTGGAGTCACCAGCCCATTCGTTTGCCCCCCCACCTTGGCCTGCTAGACGCAGTTCTGGAGCGGCATTAGATTTCGAGAGTGCCGCTATTGGACGCGTCACCATGTGATTCATGGTGTAAATCATCCCGTCCGAGGTAACCACCTCGAAAGCCTCGCCCTGCGAACCTAAAACGCTAGTTGAGGCTAAAGAAACGCATCGAACCGCACTGCCTGCCAACGTCACTATGGGATAGGTCTGCCCATCATTAGGGACATGAGCGGTGCCTGCTCTTGCCGCAAGTAGTTCCTCGTCCCCTCGCCCCGGGCGATAGAAGAAGCTTCCATTCCAGTACTCATTCGGATCCCACGTGCCACTCTGATAGGTGACAACTGGAGGTGGCCCGAAAAGAGAACATCGCTTGAACTTGTCGCCCGCCGCCCCTGAAACAGTCCAGCCAGCTAACGTTGTCACGGATGGGAAGTAACCATGAATATGGGGTATGTCCAGATCCCATCCTTCAAAGAAGTTGGTAAGAAGGAAATTTCCGGGCACGAAACGGCGACCAATGCGGACAGGAATACCGCTTGAGCTGGGGAGATCAATGTCGGTCTGTACTATCTCAAGACTACCGTTGCTGAGACTGACCCTCTCGCCTACAAACTCGCTTTGGATCGCGTCGACAAACGAAACATGTTGAATGCGCCTGTCAAACTCATTCTCTGCCGGAACGGTGCTTTGTGCCAGCAATACCGACGAATTTACGGATGCCATAATGATCAGAATGGAAAGGAACTTCCGGCTTCTCACACATGCCCCTTCTGTAAAAAATGAGATGATTAATTTAATTCAAACGAAAGCACTCGAGCCCACATCAACGACCTTCCACGAATCAATTCTCTTGAAATTCCAAACTCAGCGTGTCGCTATATACGCTCTCGAATCCACTGTATGGCAGTGGTTGTGCCATCAGCACCGCGGCTTCGAGCGCACGGCGGTCCTGCGGTGCAAGTAAGCATTCCCCTGCAATAGCGCTTAGCACAGCGCCACCTGTCGATTGTTTGATGGTCAGATTGCATTGCCGCGGGGTCCCCTGATAACTCCAGTGCTGGCGGATGGCTGCTCGTAAAGCAGCCAGATATGCGGCACGTAGTCCATCGTCGGCGTTGCCCCCAACATTATCTCCTCCTTGAGTCAGCCCTGCTTCCAGAGGCCCAGGAAGCACTGCTTCATTCTCTTCGACTGCGGGTACACCTGGTGCGTGAGAATGGTCGGAATCCACAAGCTTCGTGTTATCGGATAAATCAACAGCGCGCTCGGTAGGTGCGCTCGGCGCATTTTCCGACGATTCTTCGGTTGCCGCGGCCACCTCAGAAGTGGCAAAGGTCGTAATGGTCTCGATGCGCTGACGAAACTCATCCGCTGCAATGAAGCCCGCCGACACCCCATTGCTTCCGGAGTGCCCCGATGCTTCTGATTCCCCCGAACCTGCCTGATGGCCTACAAACCACATCCATCCGAAAGCGGCAACATGCAACGCTACAGAGATGGCTAAAGCCAAGCTTCGATCATAGGAGTTTCCACCACCGTTTGACGCCGCATCCTTGGACATGAACGGAGTGTAACCGTAATTTCCATGGCGTGCATGATGCGATGCCACAGATTTTTGTTGGCTGCGTCTTAAGATCAGGATTTCTGTACAAGGCGGTCTTGGCTCGTGCGGGTGGCATTACGGGCTAGGAAGTTTCACTAAAGTCCGCACCTGCCTCTTAGATTGGGCTGACTACGACTTCGCGGCTGCGGACGGGCAATCTCCTTGGACTACCCCGCTTCGCCCCCCCCTGTCTAAGGCTACTCATATCGGAGAGTGGCAGGATTGTCCGATGGACACCGATTTCTATCGCCGGCGTATGACTACAACCTGTCGGCGCGCTGCAACAGGAAATCAAAGGCCAGTGCTTCTGCGCGATCGGGACGCATTCATCCGCAGGGCTAGGTATCGGGCAGCGATCCTCAACTATCGCTTTCGATGACCAGCCCCAGCCCTTCTCTCATCAGATTGCCTCGTGCTCTGACAACTACTCGCGCGCCATCACAGAACCCCGCTCGTTTGCTTGGACCCCGGCTAGCAACTCTGGACGTCCCTGGATCTCGTCAAATTAACCCCGTAGCCAGCCCTACAGCGCTCCACTGACGCGACATCCACATGCGGCTGCGCCGACCGAAAACACCTCGCTCAAGTGGGGCACCGGGCCCGAAGTCTCCGGAAGTTTCGGCGGAAACCTCGCAAAAGATCAGCGGAGGTGGCAGCTTTACCTCTGACCTCAATGGACGCTGTACCCATGAACTACCGCGAACCCTACTATTCATCGAACGCCTTCGATCCGGCCCCGAACACCAAGTCCGAGCTCTGGGCTGCCGTCCCGCCTGTGCGTGACTCCGCCCCCGTGCGCCTGTCCAAGACGACCCAGGGCCATAGCCAGCGATATGCTCAGGCGAGCCACGCGTTTGGTGCTGACTCCTTCCTGCGCATGAAAGCCGTGATTGAACTGAGCGGCTTGAGCCGCTCCACGATCTACAGTTACATCAAGGACGGCAAGGTCCCCGCGCAGTGCAAGATTGGTGAGCGTGCAGTCGGCTGGCGAGCAAGCGCAGTCTTTGAATGGATCTCCACGCGCGCACGTGGCGCGCAATAAAAGCACACTAATTTAACGAGCACACGCTCGCTTGTGGCATAGGCACCG
>NZ_JAYFUH010000182.1:27790-28899 GCF_034961085.1 Stenotrophomonas capsici
AAGACGACCCAGGGCCATAGCCAGCGATATGCTCAGGCGAGCCACGCGTTTGGTGCTGACTCCTTCCTGCGCATGAAAGCCGTGATTGAACTGAGCGGCTTGAGCCGCTCCACGATCTACAGTTACATCAAGGACGGCAAGTTCCCCGCGCAGTGCAAGATTGGTGAGCGTGCAGTCGGCTGGCGAGCAAGCGCAGTCTTTGAATGGATCTCCACGCGCGCACGTGGCGCGCAATAAAAGCACACTAATTTAACGAGCACACGCTCGCTTGTGGCATAGGCACCGCGCCCCGTCACAACTTCCCTGCAGGGAAAACTCATTGATTCCATCCCGAATCAATTCCGGTATCTATTTAATGGCAATGGCAATTAGTAGCAGCTAGAAACAAGCAACAGCAGCTTACAGCCATCGCCAATTAACGATGCCTCGACTTATGCCAACCCGCCACACCCACAAGTGAGCTGGAAGATTGGCAATACCTTGCACTCAGTTTCATCGGTGCAACCGCTATTAGCGAGCCACCCTAAATCAGGCGTGACCTTTCCCAAGGCCTTATTCAATGCCTGAAGTCTGGGCACGTCAAAGCCCTCGCTTCGCCACTAAATCCAATCACTACGGAGCGCCTGTTGAATGAACAAGCTCAATGACGACTTTTGCATTTACCCCGGCATGCCGGACCGCGCACCAGTTGCACTCCAGGACAATAACAACCGCGCAGTACGCCCCCCTGCTCAGCCGATGCTGCAGGTGGCTGCGCGACGGGTTGCGCAGATTGAAGCGCTGCACAATCGTTTCTCGGATGGCTACATGGTTCAGGAAGGCCCAACCATGCGACTTTCCGCGGCGAGACTGCTGATGCCAAGCTGCATCAGCTGTTCCGCCTACTGGAGCTCTCCCATAAAAACGTCATGGGTATTACAACCACGGCATGCCGACGTATACGGAAGCAGGCTACCAGCAGTCACACGCTGCACTACGCCTACCGGCTGAGCGCGGTTGGCAAGGAAGTTCTCGCATGCTGCAAGATCTACATGCTGCGCACGGATGAGCTGGAGGACTGGACCACCAAGCACAGCAACGACCTATTTAGCCCGACCATGACCGTCATG
>NZ_JAYFUH010000183.1:0-9518 GCF_034961085.1 Stenotrophomonas capsici
TGCCCAGCGGCCACCAGAACAGCTTGTCCTTGCCCAGGATGCGCGCTTCCACGCCCAGCGCCATCTTGGCCGCCAGCCCCCACAGCCCGTCCCAGTTGGAGGTATGCGGCGCGGCGATCACCACCGCCTTGGACAGGTCCGGGATCGGGCCGCGGATGCGCCAGCCGCCCAGGCGCAGCACGGTGCGCCCCAGCCAACGGACGAACGCATTGGGTTTGACCCTGGGCACATTGGACGGAATGACGGGCACCACGGGCTCGGAATGGCTCAAGTACTACTCCCAATTGCGGGTTGAACGGCCGCGCTTGACCTGGGCGCGTTCCTTTTTCTGGTCCAGCCGGCGCAGCTTGGAACCGTAGGTGGGCTTGGTCGCCACCCGCGCCTTGGGCACCGACAGGCTGGTCTGGATGAAGGCCACCAGCCGCTCGCGGGCATCCTGACGGTTGCGGTCCTGGGTGCGGAAGCGCTGGGCGTCGATCACCAGCACGCCCTCGCCGGTCATGCGGCGGTCGCGGCGTGCCAGCAGGCGCTGCCGCAACGGCTCGGGCAGCGAGGGCGAGCCGGCCACGTCGAAGCGCAGTTCCACCGCGGTGGATACCTTGTTCACGTTCTGCCCGCCGGCCCCGCTGGCGCGCACGAAGCGTTCGACGATCTCCGTTTCCGGTATCGCCAGCTGCGCCGAGATTTCGATCAGGCCTGTCCCCATCGGCGCATTGTAAGCAGCCGACCCATGCCGGGCCATGCTCGGCGGGCGTGCTCGGCGGAAGTTCCTATCCAACCCTCCCCTTGGCGGCGCCAAAGGGACAGTGAGACGCAGCATCACGATGCGCTTTCCCGTCCAGCGACCCTCTCCCTGCACGGCTGGGGAAGGCTGTACAGGCGGCCCGGAGAGAACTCAGCGCGCCTGCCCCGGATCCCACTCCCGCGCTTCCCAACGCCGCCAGGCGCGGTAATGGTGGATGGCGAAGCCGGCGAACGACGGCTCCTTGCGCAAGGCACGCTCCACCTTGGCCACTTCCTGCTCGAACACCTTCGGCCCTTCCTCGTCGAAGGTGACCTTGTCGATCTCGTTCGGCGACACCTCCAGCCCGATCACCACCTTCCTGCCCACCTGGTTGGCATAGGCGATCTCGCTGGCCGCATGCGAAAGAATGCTGTCGCTGCCTTCGGCCTTGTCGCGGTAGTCCATCAGCGCGACGTAGTCATACAGGTCGATGGTGTGTTCGCTGACCGGGCGGCGCCTGCCCTTCCACTCCAGCTCGATGCCATCGAGCCAGAACGGTATCGCCGGCCCCACGCTCAAGGTCGCGCCATGCGCGTGCTTGATCCGCATCAGTGCATCGCTCATGTCCAGGAAGCCGGCGAGCAGGCCCTCGCGGGTGTCCTCGTCCCATGCATCCAGGATGTGCGGCTCGATGTCCAGGTTGGCGCCGTCGAAGCGCGCCGTCTCCGGCACGCTGGCGTTGTACTCGACCACCCGCCGGAACATCGCCTCGGCCTGCGCGCGATGCGATGGCAGCACGTAGTTCTCGGTGTTCAGGTAGGCCGAACCGAGCAGCGCGTAGACCTTCATGCCCTGCGCATGCATGCGCTCGATGAAGGCACGGTACAGCTGCGGTTGCTCCACGATCAGGTTGCGGCCCTGGTAGGCATCGGCATACAGGTACAGCGTGTCGACATGCCGGGGCTTGAGGTAGGCGATGGCCTCCTCGGCCACGGCCGGATCCTCGACCAGCGCATACGACTCCGCTTCCCAGGTCCAGAACGCGCGGCTGGCGGGGCTTGCCGCCGTGGCCGGCAGCGCGCACATCAACCAGACCAGGCCACCGGCCCACAGCGACCTCATGGCGCGCTCCCGCCGGCGGTGGCGGCACCGGCCTCCACCGGCAGGTGGTAGCGGCCGATGCCGACCGGCTTGCCGTTGTCCGGGTCGGACGGGAACACCGACACGAAGCAGCGGCCGGCGCATGCCTGCGGATAGGGCAGCAGCAGCTGCACCTGCTGTTTGCCGCCGACCGGCAGCTGCACGGCGCTGCCGTACACCTCCTTCAACTCGCGGCCATCCTCGGTCGCCAGCACGGCCAGCGGCACGAACGGCTTGCTCGGGACCGCGTCGCCATTGCTGAACACCGCCGTCAGCTGCACGCCCTCGCCGATGCGCGCCACCTGCGCGGACTCCATGCCCACGCCGTGCGCGGTCGGTGCGACCACCGCCAGGGCATCAGGCCGTGCCGGTGCCTGGTACGCCACCAGCGGCGCATTGGCACCGTCCGGGGTCAATGCCCGCCGCTGCATGAAGATCGCATTGGCCTGCACGTAATGCGCCCGTCGCGCGGCTACCCAGTCACGCACCGCGGGATCGTCGGCTTCGGCCAGGTGCATGCCGTCCTGCAGCTCGTACAGCTTGCCCTCGCGCAGCCACCAGCGTTCGGCCAGGTACTCCGGCGCGCTGGTCTTGGTCTGCTGCAGCGGCAGCGCATGGATGTTGCGGAAGCTCTCGGCCATGTCCAGGCCGGTGCCCAGCCACGGCGTCCGCGCCGGCCGTTGCAGGCCGTAGGTATTGGACAGCAGCGCCACCAGCGACGGCGTCACGTCCAGCTGCGAGGACACCGCACGCACGCGCCGCGGCTGCCTGAGCAGGGGCGAGAAGATGATCAGCGGCACGTGGTAGCGGTCCACGTGCTCGCCCATCGGGATCTCCGGCAGGCGATGGTCGCCGGTCACCACGAAGATGGTGTTGGCGTACCACGGTGCACTGGCCACGCTGTCGAAGTAACGGCGCAGCTGGTCATCGGTGTACAGGATGGTGCTGTACTCCGCGGCGTTGGCGCGGTACGCCGGCAGTTGCGCGGCGGGCACCTGCAACGCCTGCAGGCGCTGTTCCAGCCGCGCACGGTAGGCCTCCTGGCCGGGGAACGCGTAGCTGGTGTGCATCGAGATGGTCTGGATCGCCACCAGGAACGGGGTCTGCAGGCGGTTGCTGTCGGCCAGCACGCGCGAGACCAGCTCCTTGTCCGGATAGCCCCAGGCACTGAAGGGGTTGCGCTGGTAGCCGTCGCCGAAGGAGTTCATGTCCACCAGCTGCTGGACCTGCTGCAGCTGCATGTACCCCTTCTCGTCGTCGAAGGCGGTGTCGGTGCCGTTGTAGAAGGCGGTGTGGTAACCCTGCTGGCCGAGCACGCTGAACAACCCCGGATGCGCCGGCATGCCGGCCCCCAGCGCGGTGAAGCCCTGCTCGGCGAACGGGGCCGAGCCGAACAACGTCGGCAGGACGCCGAAGGTCCGGCCCTGGTTGGCCAGGAAGTTGTCGAAGTACAGGCTGCGCGTGGCCAGTTCGTCGAGGAACGGCGTGAAGCTGCCCAACGATGCCTGCGGCCCGGAGAACGAACGCCCCAGGCCCTCGACCACGATCACCACCACGTTCGGCCGGCTGCCGTCGCGGGTCGGCGAGAAGTAGTCGCCCAGCGTGTCGGGGGTCGACTCCTGGCGCAGGAACGGGTACTGCGGATCCAGCGCCGGCAACTGCGTGGCTGCGGCCACCTGCGGCGGCGAAACGATGCCTGCGCCGTCCCGGCGCCAGCGCCATACATCGCCACTGAACCAGGCCAGCTTGTTGCAGGCCAGGCCGCGTGCGGCATCATCGCTCAACACCTTGGCCCCGGCCGGCAGCGGCAGCAGCCATGCGGCGATGCCGGCGACCAGCAGTACCGTCGTGGCCAGCGTCGAGCCCCGCCCGTCGCGGCGATGCCAGAGCAGCAGGCCCAGCCACAGCACCACCAGCGGCAGCACCAGGGCGAGCACGCCGCGCGGGTTGAGCGCTGCACCATCGGCCAGCGTGGTGCGGATTTCCGCCGTGCTGTAACCGAACAGGTCCGCGCCCAGGGGCACCTGCGCCACCTGGTAGTACTGGTCGAGCATGGCCTGCACCACCAGCAGCAATGACCACACCACCGCCAGCAGCAGCACGCGCGGCACGCGCCGGCGGATCGCCAGCACCGGCAGGCTCACCAGCAGCAGCAACGGCACCAGCCGCAGCAGCACCAGGCCGGCCTGCGCCAGCGCGATGCCCGCGATGGCCCACCGCTGGTTGCCGTCCCAGCTCGCGCCCTGGAGGCCATTGAGCACCGCGCCGGCCACCAGCACCGCCTGCGCCAGCAACAGTGCCGGGAAGGCGGAGGAGAAACGCGACCACGCATTGCCGTTGTGTTCGGTCATCGTCATCACCGCGGCCCGGCTACCAGCGCGTGTACAGCGACGCGGAGACACGCTGCTCGTCGTAGCCGCCGTCGTCATCGGCATAGCCGAGCCCGATCTTGAAGCCCCAGTTCGGCGCGAAGTAGTGCTTCCATGCCACCCCGACCGCGGCGTTGCTGTCGCGCACCACGGTGCCGAAGCGGTCCATGTCGGTGCTGCGGCCGCTGCTGGCGCTGACCTCCAGGTAGTCGTCGGCATCGCCCTTGTAGTAGTTGCGCAGCAGCACGCGGTGGCTCCAGCTGCCATTGCCGACGCCGGGCACGTGCTGCAGCTTGTAGCGGCCGTACCAGTTGCCGACGTAGCGCCCCACGCCGATCCCGTAGAACTCGGTATCGCCGGAGAAGCGCAGGTGGTCGACGCTGGCCGACAGCTCCCAGCCACTGCCCACGCCCTGGAACACTTCCGCGCGCCAGGCCTGGCGCGGCAGCACCCCGCCGGAAGGTCCGTGCTGGTAACGCAGGTTGGCATAGGCGCGCGGCCACAACGGGACGTAGCCATCCAGTGCCCAGGCCGTATCGCGGGTGCCGAAATGATCGGCGCGCAACAGCTCCAGGCCCAGCGAGCCGCGGCTGAACTGGCGGCGCACGGTCAGGTCGGCGTCGTTCCAGCTTTCCCGGTCACCGCTGAAGCCGGTGTGGTCCCAACCCGCGCTGGCGCTCCAGCGGTAGCCGGCGACGATCACGTCCGGGTTGGACAGGCGCGGCAACAGGCTCTGCTGCAGGCCGGCGATCTCGCCGGGATCGGCGCCCAGGCCGGCGGCGGCATCGAAGTCGGCGCGCGCCGCTTCGCGCTGCCCGGCATCGCGCAGGGCGCGCCCGCGGGCGATACGCGCGGCCGGGTCCTGCGGTGCCAGTTCCACCCAATGGGAATAGGCGTCGGCGGCCTGTTGCGGACGGTCGCTCCAGCGGTACACGTCACCCAGCGCCGACCACGCGTCGGCATAGGTCGGGCTCTTTTCCACCACCGCGCGCAGGTCGTTCTCCGCCGCCGCATACTGGCCGTCCCACGCGTAGGTGCGCCCACGTGCCAGCAACAGGTCGCCATTGCCGGGATGCTCGACCAGCAGGGCCGTGTAGCGTGCCAGGGCCTCGGCACGCTGCCCGCCGGTGGCCAGTGCCTGCACCTGGCGCATCTGCACGGTGAGCGCGTCCGGCTCGGCATCCTGTGCCATCGCGGCGGCACTGCAGCTGGCCAGCACCAGCAGCAGCGCCACGTGCAGCGTGCGGGGAGTGGAAGGCGGTTGCATGGCCAATGAATCGCTCCTGGTCTTCATGGTAGGTGGCTCCCTTCCGGCGCATGCGGTTGGCTCGCCGGCTCGGCACCGGCCGCGTTCTGCTGCCAGGAACCATCGCGGCTGACATGTCCCCAGCTATGGCGCCGACGCCGGCTGAACAACCAGCGCATGGTGCCGACGAAGCGCCAGCAGGAATTGATCTGGCGGTAGCCGAAGTTCTCCAGCACCGCGACGACGAACATCCGCAGCTGCTGCAATGGCCGTTTGTACAGGCCGAAGGACAGCTCCTCCAGCAGCATCGCGTTGACCGAGAGCAGGATGCCCATGCCCACCGCGGCGGCCAGGAACACCAGGAACACATCCAGCGGCACCAGCCCCACCAGTGCCAGCACGATCATCGAGACATAGCCGATCACCTCGATCACCGGGCCCAGGAACTCGAACACCAGCATGAACGGGAACGCCACCCATCCAGCCGCGCCACCGTGGCGGCTGAACATCAGCCGGATGTTCGACCACAGGCTCTCGGCCAGGCCGCGTTGCCAGCGCACGCGCTGGTTGCGCAGCGAGGCCAGGTCGGTCGGTGCCTCGGTCCAGCACACCGGGTCGGGCACGAACACGATGCGGTAATCGCGCTGTTCCTCGCGCAGGTTGCGATGCAGGCGGATCACCAGATCCATGTCCTCGCCCACGGTATCGGTGCGATAGCCACCGATGGCGATCACCCGTTCCTTGTAGAACACCCCGAACGCGCCGGAGATGATCAGCAGGGCATTCATCGGCGACCAGCCCATGCGCCCGAACAGGAACGCGCGCAGGTACTCCACCAGCTGGAAGCTGGGCAGCAGGCGGCGGGGCAGGCCGACTTCGGACAACATGCCGTCCTTGACCGTGCAGCCGTTGAGCACGCGCACCACGCCACCGCTGGCCATCACCCGGCGGTCCTCCAGGAACGGGCGCACCACTCGCGAGAGGCTTTCCGGCTGCAGGATGCTGTCGGCGTCGATCACGCAGAACAGCGGGTAGCGCACGCAGTTGATCCCGGCATTGATCGCATCGGCCTTGCCGCCGTTGGCCTTGTCGACCATGCGCACGCGCGGGTAGCGGGCCGAGGCATAGACGCCCTTGACCAGCTCGGTGTGCAGGCGCGCACGATAGGCCTCCGGTACCAGCACCAGGCCGAAGGCCTCGATCAATGCCTCGCGGGTGCGGTCGCTGGAACCGTCGTTGACCACCACGATCTCGAAGTCGGGGTAGCTGGTCTTGAGCAGCGAACGCACCGAGGACACCACCGAGGTTTCCTCGTTGTAGGCCGGCAGCACGATGCTGACCGGCGGCTGGTACTCGCGCAGCGCCGCCGGCAGGTAGTTGGCCCGGTATTCGCGCATGTAGCGCACGATCTGGTAGGCGGAGATGTAGTTGAGCACCAGGTAGGCCAGGTTGATCGCCACGAAGTAGGCGACGAACAGCCACTGCAGCGCGGCCAGCTGCTGCAGCCATGGCAACTGCTGCAGGTACTCCACGAAGGATTGCCAGTAGTTCATGTCGCCCCCCTGAGCCCGTGCTCGGACAACACCTGGTCGATGATGTCGCGGCCGAAGGCATCCCCCTGCCGCTGCTGCACCTTGCGCATGGCCTCCACCCCATTACCGCTCAGCGCCATCAGCGCCTGCGCCGCGCGGTAACGCACCCACCACACGCTGTCGGCCAGCAACGGCTCCAGCCGCGCGGCGTCGGCGGCCTCGCCGATGCGGCCCAGCGCGACCGCCGCATGCATGCGGACATGCCAGCGCGAGGCGGCAAGGAACCCGATCACCCGCTCACGCTCGTGGCGGTCGTTCACCAGCTGCAGGCAGACCGAGATGATGTGGTCGTCGACGTGCCCGTCCAGCAGCTGCCGGAGCACGCCGCTGGCGCGTTGCGGATCGATGTCGGCCAGGAAGCGCACCAGCTTCACCGTGGTATCGGCGTTGGCACGCAGCAATGCATTGCCGAGCTCGCGGGCGGCGCTGCCGTCCTTGTTCTCGGCCAGGATGCGCGCGACGTTGCCCGGCACCCAGTCCTCGCGCTCGGCCACCAGTGGCACGAACATCGCCATCGCGTGGGGCGGGTCCACCTGGGCCAGCGCACGCGCCGCGCACAGCGACACGATCGGGCTGCGGTCGGTCAGGAACGGCGACAGCCGGTCGAACAGGCGACGGTCGCGCAGGTGGCCCAGGGCGATGATGGTCATCGCGCGGTCGTGGTAGCTGCCGCGCAGCAGCCGTGGCGAGACCTCCTCCAGCCCGACCCGCTGCCCGACCGGGACCAGGCGCCGTGCGGCCTCCTCCGGCAGTGATTCGTGCAGGGCGTTCCAGGCGTCGACGAAGCCCTGCACTTCACCCGGCTGCAGCCGCTGCACCTCCACCGGCCCCAGCAGGGCCTGCTGCAGCACCCGCGTCCAGTGCTCGCGTGCCTGCAGGTCGCGTTGCTCGCGGCGCTGCGCGCGCATTCTCAGGATCACGATGAGGGTCAACAGCACGCACGCGAGCAGCAGGGTCAGCACCGCGACCCAGCCCGCGATCATCACGACAGTCGACCCCTTGGCCAGCTCTTCCATCGCCCTTCCCCCCATGGATGCAGGGGCCTGGCTACCGTGCCTGCCCCTCCCCTGTGTCGCACCTTCAGGCAGAGCCTACGCCGAAAAATGTGATTTACATCTCATTTTCCGTAAAATTTTCATCCAGGTGACATCTTGATCTGCTAGGCCATTCACGCGGATTGCTGTTTTTACATTGAAAACAACAACTTGCCGAAACCACCCGATCACACGTCCGGTCGGCCAAGCCGGGCGAGCGGCACGCCGATGCTGCACCGCAGGTATGCTCCGGGCATGCCCCGGACTCCAGGAAGGCCCATGTCTGCACATCGCACCGTCCGTTCCCGCCTCACGCCCCTGCTGCTGGCCGGCAGCCTGCTGCTGGCCGGCATCGCGCCCGCCCTGGCCACGCCACCGTCGGACAGCGACATCAACCGCCTGCTCGCCGCCTCGCGTGCGCAGAACATGCTCGACGCGATGCTGCCGCAGATGGAAGCCATGCAGCAGCAGCAGTTCGCCCAGCTCAGCGGCAACCAGCAGCTGAGCCCGGAGCAGAAGCAACGCATCCAGCGCATCCAGCAGCGCACCTCGCAGACCATGCGCGAAGCGCTGTCGTGGTCGCAGATGCGGCCGATGTACGTGGACCTGTACAAGCGTTCGTTCTCGAAGGAGGACGTGCTGGCGATGGCCGAGTTCTACGAGAGCCCGGCCGGCCAGAGCCTGCTCGACAAGACCCCGACGCTGATGCAGAACCTGATGGTCGCCATCCAGCAGAAGATGACGCCGCTGCTGGCGGACCTGGAGAAGGACCTGCAGCAGATCGTCAATGAGCCCGAGGCCAAGGGCGGGAAGTAAGCGAAAGAAGAAGCAACGACACCCCGCCTGGTCCTGCCCTTGGCGATGCCAAGGGAGGAGGCGGGAACGTGGTGTCGCTGTGATCGGACCGACCTGCAGGAACCATCCCCTCCCTGCGCAGCAGGGCGGGGTGCAGTCGGGGGCAACGGCCCCCTCACCTCACGGCTGCGACCACCCGAACAGGTCCATCGCCTTGCCGAACTCGCGGTCCAGCGGCGCGCTCACGTCCACCCGGCCGCCCTGCGGATGCGGGAACGCCAGCCGCTCGGCGTGCAGCAGCATGCGGTGCACGCCCTGCATGCGGAACGTGCGGTTGTGCCGCCCGTCGCCGTGGCTGGTATCGCCGATCAGGTGATGGAACAGGTGCTTGAGGTGCCGGCGGATCTGGCGGAAACGCCCGGTCTGCGGCTGGCAGCGCAGCAACGCATAGCGCGAGGTCGGGAAGCCGTTCGAGGGAATCGGCAGCTCGCCGGTCAGCAGCTTCTGGAAATGGGTGATGGCCGGCTTCTTGACCGGTTTGCCCGGGCCGCCGTCCAGGTCGTGGTCGACGGTGAACGCGTCTTCGGCCGGCCAGCCCCGGCACACCGCCAGGTAGTC
>NZ_JAYFUH010000184.1:0-1725 GCF_034961085.1 Stenotrophomonas capsici
CATGAACAGCGCATACAAGCTGGTCATGGCCACGTAGCGCAGGGCCAGCATCGCCACCACCAAGACGCCCAAGCCCCACCGGGAGCCGGCCAGCACGCCGCCGTACAGCAACGCCGCCAGCAGCACGTACAGCACGCTGCGCCAGATGCCGGCGTGCATCAGCAGCTGTTCGGCGCTGCGGCGCTTGAGCAGCCACGCCGCGGCCACGGCGGCAAGCATGCCGATGCCGGCACCGGTTACCGAGATCAGCAGGCCGATATCGGTCAGGCTCCATTGCTGGTCGACCAGCAGCGGGTTGATCATCGCCATCGCCGGTGCCTCGACCAGTCGGTACAGCACGATCAGCAGCAGCGCCCAGCGCATCGACGGCCGGCGCAGGGCGCGCAGCACGCTCGGGCGCTGTTGCTCGGCCGGGCGCGGTTGCTCCTGCACCGCCTGCACGGCAAGCAGGGTCAGCGCGCTCATCGCCGCCAGGGTCAACAGCGCCACGTTCCAACCACGGGTTTCGTACAGCCACAGCACGCCGGCACCGCCGACCATGCTGCCCAGCGCCACGCCCACGCTCTGCGCCATGCTGCCCAGCCGGTGCTCGGCCGGTGCCAGCGCTTCGACGGTGTAGCCGTCGATGGCGATGTCCTGGGTGGCGGCGACGGTGGAAATCCACAGACCCACCGCGAGGAACACGCCCAGACCGTGGTCCAGCCCGGTCGCGGCCAGCGCCAGGATGCCGGCCAGCAACAGCAGCTGGGTCAACCACAGCCAGCTGCGGCGGCGTCCGAACCGTGGCAGGTGCCAGCGGTCGACCAAGGGCGCCCACAGGAACTTGAACGCCCACGGCAGGTACAGCAGCGACAACATGCCGATCCAGCGCAGGTCCACGCCCTGGCTGCGCAGGATGGCCGGCACCGCCACGTTGTAGAAGTACAGCGGCAGCGCATGCGCCATGTACAGCGCCACGATCACGGTCAACCCCAGCGGCGCGGCGGCCGGACGCTCAACGCGCATCGCCGGCCTCCCACTGGGTGGTGATCCATTGCAGGCCGGCGTGCTCGTCGGTGGTGACGAAGTAGGGCACGCCCCAGGCCGCGTGCAGGGCCGGGGTGTCCAGCCGCTGCTGGTCCTCGGCCGAGACGGCGATGCGCACCAGCCCGCGGCAATACCGGCGGAACGCGGCCTTGTGCTGCTTGTACCAGACCGCCTGGATGGCCCGGTAGTCGTCGCAGAAACTGGCGCCGGGCAGGGTGGCGGCGATGAAGAAGAACGGCGTTCCAGCAACGATCAGGCGTTCCACGCCGGCCAGCCAGCGGCGGATCTCGTCCGCATCCACCTGGCCATGGAACACGGCGCGTACCAGCACCGTCTCGTTGATCGTCAAACCCATCACTGCTGCCTGTTCAGGAAAGAATGCCCAGCGACAGGTGCCGGACCTTAAATGAGAATAGTTACCAATTCCATTGCAAGTTTAGGCGGGGCGACGGAAAATTTAGGCACGACCACATTCCCGGGATGCCCTGCATGCAGGTTTTCACCTGCGCCGAACTGATGACCGCCGCCCACGCGCTGGGTGGGCAGGTCGATTTCGATGCCGGCATGGCCGACGCCACGCCGGTGCTGGCCGGCTGGCAGCAGGTGCATGCGGTCGATGACGGGGTGGTGCTGTACCTGAGCCGCAGCCGCGACATGGTCGGCGGCAGCAGCCACAACCGGCTGGCGCCGGGCATCACC
>NZ_JAYFUH010000185.1:0-2100 GCF_034961085.1 Stenotrophomonas capsici
TGGGCGCTGGCGGTACGGGCGTGCAGTTCGACTTCCCGGAGCCGGCCGAGCGCACCCTGTCCGGCTACGTGTACATCGACCAGGACAACAACAACGTCCTGGGCAGCGCCGATGCCCGCATCGGCCAGGCCACCGTCAACCTGCTGGAAGTGGAGACCGGCCGTAACCTGACCGCGACCACCGATGCCCAGGGCTTCTACCAGTTCACCGGCCTGACCGCCGGCAAGACCTACGAGTTGAGCGAGCCACTGCCGGCCACGCCGGCCGGCCTGGTGAACCAGCCGCTGGCGGTCAACCCGGGCAAGATCGGTGGCGTGCTGTGCGCCGCCGCCTGCACGGCAAGCACCACCGGCAGCGAGGACCGCATCAGCGGCATCAAGCTGGTCGCCGGCAACGGCACCGAGTTCAACTTCGGTGAGAACCTGACCACCGTGCTGTCCGGCAAGGTCTACCTGGACCGTGACGACAGCGGCCTCCAGAACGGCAACGAACCGGGCATTCCGGGCGTGACCATCACCGTCACCGATTCCAGTGGCGCCGTGGTGTGGACCGGCACCACCGACGCCAATGGCGACTACAGCGTGCCGGGCCTGATCGCCGGCCACGAGTACACCATCACCGAGACCCAGCCGACCGGCCTGAAGGATGGCAAGGAGAACCCCTCCAACGTCATTCATATCCCGCAGCTGCCGCCGACCGGTTCGGCCGGCAACAACTTCGGCGAACTGGCCGCCTCGCTGTCCGGTCGCGTGTACCTGGACCAGGCCAATGACGGTCACACCGTCAGCGATCCCGGCCTGGGCAACGTGCAGGTCACCCTGAGCCGTCGTGACGGCCAGCCGGTGGTCGATGTGCTGGGCAACACCGTGTCGGTGCTGAATACCGCCGCCGACGGCAGCTATGCCTTCATCGACCTGCCGGCCGGTGACTACATCGTCACCCAGCAGGTGGCGCAGCCGGTTTACACCCCGGCCGGCGGCACCCCGGTCACCACGCTCAATGGCATCACTACCGCCGGTACCGTCATCGACGGCGTCGCCGGTGTGGCCACGACCGTGCGCGCCACCCCCAGTGCCATCACCGGCGTGGTGTTGAATGCCGGCGGCAAGTCGGTGGACAACCACTTCGGCGAGATCCTGCCGGTGTCCGCCTCGGGCGTGGTGTTCTTCGACCTCAACAACAATGGCGTGAAGGAAGCGGGCGACGCCGGCATCGGTGGCGTGGATATCCGTCTGACCGGTACCGACGACCTGGGCAACCCGGTTGACCTGCCGTTGCAGACCAACGCCGACGGAACCTTCAGCTTCGAAGGCTTGCGTCCGGGCACCTACACCCTGATCGAGCCGACCCAGCCGGCCGGCACCGCGCAGGGCAAGACCACTGCAGGCCAGCTGGACAGCACCAAGGGCAACAGCGGTACCGCCAGCAATGGTGCGGCACCGGAGTCGAGCAAGATCACCAACATCGACCTGACCCGCCCGGGTGATTTCTCCAGCGACAACCTGTTCGCCGAGGTGCCGACCAACAGCGGCATCACCGGCAAGGTGTGGATGGATGCCAACAATGACGGCGTGGTCGATCCGGGCGAGGACGGCATCGCCGGCGTCGAAATGGAACTGACCGGCACCGACATCAACGGCAACCCGATCACCCCGATCACCGTCACCACCGGTGCCGATGGCAGCTACAGCTTCCTCAACCTGCCCCCGGGCGAATACAAGGTGGTGGAGAAGCAGCAGCCGGCCGGCACCAATGACGGCAAGACCAAGCCGGGCAACATCGGCGGCACGCCGATGGGCAACGGCTCGGCCGAAGGCAGCGCCACCGCGCAGAACCCGTCGTTCATCGGCACGATCACCGTTGGCGTGGGCCAGGTGTCGGTCGAGAACAACTTCGGCGAAGTGCCGGCGGCCAGCATTTCCGGCAACGTCTACAACGACAGCAACGACGACGGTATCCGCCAGCCTGAGGAAGGCGGCTTTGCCAACGTCACCGTCGAGCTGACCGGCACCGACGACCTGGGCAACCCGGTCACGTTGACCACCACCACCGACGCCAACGGCAAGTACACCTTCGAGAACCTGCGTCCGGGCACCTATG
>NZ_JAYFUH010000186.1:0-13229 GCF_034961085.1 Stenotrophomonas capsici
CGGCCAGGGCGGCGGCCAGCGAAGCGGCTGCGGCGAGGCGCAGCGGGAAGCGGGTACGGGACATTCGGGTACGGCGGAAACGACGGAACGGACCGGCATCATCGCATTGCCGGCACCACCGCGGTGGATCGGGGCAGCGGCGATGGCCCGTTTACCCGACCCAGGCGGTCAGCCGGCCTTCGTCCTCGCGGACCTGGACCGGCCCGCCGAACAGCTCGGACAGCGGCCCGGAGCACAACAGCTCCGCGCGCGGGCCGTCGGCCAGGATGCGGCCACCCTTCATCAGCACCACGCGGCCGATTTCCGGGATCACTTCCTCGATGTGGTGGGTGACCAACACCAGGGTGATGCCCTGCCGGGCCAGGTGCTGCATGGTGTCGACCAGGTGCTGGCGCGAGATCAGGTCCAGCCCGGTGGAGGGTTCGTCCAGCAGCAGGGCGCGTGGCTGGTTGACCAGCGCCCGCGCGATCAGCACGCGGCGGGTTTCCCCGGCCGACAGCTCGGCGTAGCTGCGGCCCAGCAGCGGCAGGGCGCGGGCCAGCTCCAGCGCTTGGCGGGCACGCTGGCGCATGGCCTCGGTGACGTCGCGGTGCGCCGGCACCACGTAGCTGGCGAAGAAGCCGGAGATCACCGCTTCCTCCACGCTCAACCCGGGCATGTCGGACAGGTTGCTGGACAGGTCGCCGGTGACGATGCCCAGCTGCGAGCGAAGCCGGTCCACCTGCCAGCGGGTCTGGCCCAGCACCTGCACCGGAATGTGACCGTCCGCACGTGCCAGCGGGTACAGCTCACGGGTGATCAGCTTGATGAACGAGGATTTGCCGCAGCCGTTGGGGCCGAGGATCGCCGTGTGCTGTCCCTGCTCGATGCGCAGGTTCAATTCATGCAGGACGCGGACCTGGCCGCGGATGACGCAGGCATGGTCCAGTTCGATCAGGGGGGCCGGGCTGGCGGCGGGGGCGATGGACATCAGGAGGTGAGCGGCAGCTGAGGATTCGACCAACGGACGACCCGCCGGTGGATGAAGTTTGCGCCGACAGCCCCCATCATGTGTAGCGGTTGTTTCATCTGGCACCGACCTGCCACGGAGTCCCGCCATGCCTGACGCCCTGTTTGATTTCCTCACTGGTGGCATCGCCGGCCTAGGCTGGTGGGGCATGCTGGCGGTGCTGCTGGTGGTCACCCAGCTGACCATCTTCGCGGTGACCCTGTACCTGCACCGCAGCCAGGCCCACCGCGGCGTGGATTTCCATCCGCTCATCGCCCACTTCTTCCGCTTCTGGGTGTGGCTGACCACCTCGATGATCACCCGCGAGTGGGTGGCCATCCACCGCAAGCACCACGCCAAGGTCGAGACCGAGGACGACCCGCACAGCCCGGTGACCAAGGGCATCGACCGCGTGTTCTGGCGCGGCGTGGAGCTGTACCGCGAAGCCCGCGCGCTGCGCGGCGACATCGAGCAGTACGGGCGCGGCGCACCGGAGGACTGGATCGAGCGGCACCTGTACACGCCGCACGCCAACCTCGGGCCGGTGCTGTTGTTCGTGGTCAACGCGGTGCTGTTCGGCCTGCCGGGCATCGCGCTGTGGGCGATCCAGATGGCGTGGATCCCGTTCTGGGCCGCCGGTGTGGTCAACGGCCTGGGCCACTGGTGGGGCTACCGCAACTTCGAGTCGGCCGACACCTCCACCAATCTCACCCCGTGGGCGTTCTGGATCGGCGGCGAGGAGCTGCACAACAACCACCACGCCTTCCCGAGCTCGGCGCGCTTCTCGATGCGGCGCTGGGAGTTCGACATCGGCTGGCAGGCGATCCGCCTGCTGCAGGCGCTGCGCCTGGCCAAGGTGCTGCGCGTGGCACCGAGCATGGACATCCGCCCCAACATCGCCGTGCCCGATGCCGACACGCTCAAGGCGCTGCTCTCGCATCGCTTCCAGGCGATGACCGACTACCAGCGCAACGTGTTCGCCCCGGCCCTGAAGGATGAGGCCATCGCCGCCGGTGCCAAGCTGCGCAAGCTGCTGCCGCGGCGCCTGCGCAAGGGCCTGGTCAACGATGGCCGTTGGCTCAAGCCGGCCTGCCGCGAGCAGTTGCAGGACTGGGTGCAGCAGCGCCCGCGCATCCAGCTGCTGGTCGACTACCGTGCGCGCTTGTCGGCCCTGCTGGAGGCCCGCAGCCACGATGCCGCCGAGCGCCTGCGCCAGCTGCAGCAGTGGTGCCAGGACGCCGAGGCCAGTGGCAGTGCGGTGCTGCAGGCCTATGCCGCGCGCCTGAAGGGCTACGCGCTCAGCGCCGCATGAGGACGATGACGGTGCTGGTGGGCCTGCTGCTGGCCGGCCCGGCGATGGCGCAGCTACAGGACACCCAGGAATACCTGCAGCGCATGGACGCCGATGGCGATGGCAAGGTCAGCCCGGACGAGTACCTGCAGTGGATGCTGTACGCCTTCGACCGCATGGACCGCAACGGCAATGGCGTGCTGGAGCCGGACGAACAACCCGGTGGCCGTGGCAAGCCGATCACCCGCGAGGAACAGCGGCAGGTGATCCTGGCGCGGTTCGCGCGGCAGGACGCCAATGGCGACGGGTTCCTCAGCGCCCGCGAGCTGATGGCACCGCCGCGTTGAGCGACGGCGCGGCGCAGGGGCGGCGGTGGCCGCGGAACCGAAACCACGTCCTGCACTGGCAAGGCAATGCACATCGGCGGTTGAAGCGGGTCGTTCAACAACGCCAGCTTCGCGGCCGAGGCCGCTCCTACGAAAAACGATTCTGGAACGCGACATGCCCGAATTACCCGAAGTAGAAACCACCCGCCGTGGGCTGGAGCCACACCTGCAGGGACGGCGCATCCATGGCGTGATCCTGCGCCGGCCGGACCTGCGCTGGCCGATCCCGGCGGAGATCGAGGCCGAGCTGCCGGGCCAGCGCATCGCCGCGATCCGCCGCCGTGCCAAGTACCTGCTGCTGGACACCGAAGCGGGCAGCGCGGTGTTGCACCTGGGCATGTCCGGCAGCCTGCGCGTGCTGCCCGGCGATACGCCGGTGCGCGCGCACGACCACGTCGACATCAGCCTGGAGGACGGTCGCCTGCTGCGCTTCAACGACCCGCGCCGGTTCGGTTGCCTGCTGTGGCAGCCGACCGGGGAAACCCATGAACTGCTGCGCGGCCTGGGCCCGGAGCCGCTGGATGATGACTTCGACGGCGACTACCTGTTCCAGCGCAGCCGTGGCCGCAGCGCGGCGGTGAAGACCTTCCTGATGGACCAGGGCATCGTCGTCGGGGTGGGCAACATCTACGCGGCCGAAAGCCTGTTCATGGCCGGCATCAACCCGCTGCGCGAAGCGGGCAAGGTCTCGCGTGCGCGCTACCAGCGGCTGGCCGATGCGGTGAAGGCCATCCTCGGCCACGCCATCGTGCGCGGTGGCACCACGCTGCGTGACTTCATCAGCCCCGACGGTGCTCCCGGCTACTTCGAGCAGGAGCTGTTGGTGTACGGGCGCGAGGGGGAGGCCTGCAAGCAGTGCGGGCGCGCGCTGCGCCACGCCACCATCGGCCAGCGGGCGACGGTGTGGTGCGGGCATTGCCAGCGGTGAGTGGCTGGCGGCGGGGCAGGGGTAATTGCAACCGCAACGGCACCCCTCCCCGGCCCTCCCCTGCTGCGCAAGGGAGGGGGTGGTTCCTGCAGGTCGGGCAGGTGGCAGCGCAACCCTGCTTTTGCCCCCTCCCTTTGGCATCGCCAAGGGGAGGGCCGGGGAGGGGTGCTGTTGCGGTTGATCTACCCACGGCCCCGCGCAGGCGCTCACTCCAGAGTTAGCCGGCGTATGCCTATCATGCGCAACCTTTTTTGCTCCGGACGACTGCATGCAACGCCGTGATTTCCTGCGCAATGCCGCCGCCGCACTGGCGGCCTTCGGCCTGCCTTCCTTCGCCGCCTGCGCGGCCACGCCGGCGCAGTTGGGCCTGCGCCGCATCGGCCAGCCACAGCCCTTCGATTTCGCCGCGCTCAAGGGCCAGGCGCGGGCGCTGGCGGCCGCGCCGTACCAGAGCCACAAGCGCACCTTGCCGGCCGAGCTGGAAGCGCTGGACTGGGACCAGTACCAGTCCATCCGCTACCGCCAGGACCACGCCCTGTGGGCCAACCAGCCGGGCAAGTTCCAGGCCAAGTTCTTCCACCTGGGGCTGTACTTCCATTCGCCGGTGCGCATGTTCGACGTGGCCGATGGCAAGGCGCAGGAGCTGGCCTACGACGGTGATGCGTTCGACTACGGCAGCAGCGGCGTGCACGGCAAGCGCCTGCCGGCCGACCTGGGCTTTGCCGGGTTCCGCCTGAACACCCGTGCCGACACCGACCGCGACTTCGCCGCCTTCCTCGGCGCGAGCTATTTCCGCGCGGTGGGCAAGGAGGGCCAGTACGGCCAGTCCGCGCGCGGGTTGGCGATCGACACCGGCATGGGCAAGCCGGAGGAATTCCCGGACTTCATTGCCTATTACCTGGAACAACCCAGCGGTGACTCCGACACGCTCGTGGTCTATGGCCTGCTGGACTCACCCAGCGTGGCCGGTGCGTATCGCTTCGCGATCACCAATGGCGAGGTGCTGCTGATGGACATCGACAGCGCGCTGTACCCGCGCAGTCAGATCGAGCGGCTGGGCATCGCGCCGTGCACCAGCATGTACCAGGTCGGCGAGAACGACCGCCGGATGGACTGGGACTGGCGCCCGGAGATCCACGACACCGACGGCCTGTCGATGTGGAACGGTGCCGGCGAATGGATCTGGCGCCCGCTGTGCAACCCGCGGCACCTGCGCTTCAACATGTTCATGGACAACAACCCGCGCGGTTTCGGCCTGCTGCAGCGTGACCGCAACTTCGACCATTACCAGGACGATGGCGTGTTCTACGAGAAGCGCCCCTGCCTGTGGGTGGAGCCGAAGGGGCAGTGGGGCGAGGGTTCGGTGCAGCTGGTGGAGATCCCCACCGTCGATGAGACCTTCGACAACATCGTTGCGTTCTGGAACCCGAAGGCCAAGCCGCAGCCGGGCCAGGAACTGCTGGTCGGCTACCGCCTGTACTGGGGCGCGCAGCCGCCGGCACGGCCGCCGCTGGCCCACTGCGTGGCCAGCCGCACCGGCCTGGGCGGGGTCATCGGCAAGAAGCGCGAGTACTTCTCGTGGCGCTTCGCGGTGGACTTCGAAGGCGGCGAACTGGCCGGCCTGATCGACAAGGCCGAGGTCGAGACGGTGGTGGAAACCAGCCGCGGCAAGGTCGAGATCGTCTCGGCGCGCCCGTTGCGCGAGATCAAGGGCTACCGCGCCATGTTCGACCTGGTGCCGCCGGAAGGCAGTTACGACCAGATCGACGTCCGCCTGTACCTGCGCAGTGGCGGCAAGACCCTGACCGAGACATGGCTCTACCAGTACAGCCCGCCGCCGGCCGATGCGCCGGAGCGGACGTTGTATTGATTGGCTCGAGTCCCTGCTTGAGGCACCCCTCCCCAACCTTCCCCTTACGCCAAAGGGAGGGGAAGGAAGCTGGGCCTCACTGTGATTCGACCGACCTGCAGAAATCACTCCCTCCTTTTGGCGCAGCCAAGGGGAGGGTTGGGGAGGGGTAATGCTTGTGCCCTCCGCACATCACCTCACAACGGCAGCGGCGCCTGCATCGGGTCGATGCGCCCTTCGCCGCGCGTGATCTTCTTGAACTCGGCGCGGCTGACCGACACGTAGCGCTCGTTGCCGCCGATCTCCACCTGCGGGCCGTCCTGCACGGCGAAGCCGTTTTCGTCCACGCGCACGGTCATCGTCGCCTTCTTGCCGCTGTGGCAGATGGTCTTGATCTCCTGCATCTCGTCGGCCCAGGCCAGCAGGTACTGGCTGCCCTCGAACAGCTCGCCGCGGAAGTCGGTGCGCAGGCCGTAGCACAGCACCGGGATACGCAGTTCATCGACCACCTCGGACAGCTGCCAGACCTGCGCCTTGCTAAGGAACTGGGCCTCGTCCACCAACACGCAGCCAAGCTTGCCGTGGCGGGCGATGTCCTGCTCGATCAGCTTCTGCAGGTCGGTGTCGTGCTCGAAGGCGGTGGCTTCGGCCTGCAGGCCGATGCGCGAGGCGACCACGCCGGCGCCGGCGCGGTGGTCCAGGCGCGGGGTGAGCAGGGCCACCCGCATGCCGCGCTCACGGTAGTTGTGGGCGGACTGCAGCAGGGTGGTGGTCTTGCCGGCGTTCATCGCCGAGTAGTAGAAATAAAGCTTGGCCATGGGCCATTTTACCGCGCCGGCCGGTGCTCACGGGCGATGGATTACACTGCCGGCCTGCTAGTGATCCGACCCCATGCTGGACTCCCTCAATCCCCCCCAACGCGCGGCGGCGGTGCACGCCGAAGGTCCCCTGCTGGTGCTGGCCGGTGCAGGCAGCGGCAAGACGCGCGTGATCGTCGAGAAAATCGCCCACCTGATCGGCAGCAACCGCTACCCGGCCCGGCGCATCGCGGCGATCACCTTCACCAACAAGTCGGCCAAGGAAATGCGCGAGCGCGTGGCCAAGCGCCTGCGCGCGGAGGATGCCGCCGAGGTGACCATCTGCACCTTCCACGCGCTGGGGCTGAAGTTCCTGCAGATCGAACATGAACAGGTGGGGTTGAAGCGCAACTTCTCGATCTTCGATGCCGATGACGCCAACGGCCAGATCAAGGACCTGCTGGGCGGCAGCAATGCCAAGCCTGACGACATCGAGGACATGAAGAACCTGATCTCGCGGGCCAAGAACGCCGGCCTGTCGCCGGAGCAGGCGATGGCGGCGGCGCGCAGCAGCCGCGAGAAGAACGCGGCCATGGTCTACGAGCTGTACCAGGCGCGGCTGACCTCGTTCAACGCGGTGGACTTCGATGACCTGATCCGCCTGCCGGTGCAGGTGCTGGAAGAGAACCCGGACATCGCCCTGGCCTGGCGCGAGCGCATCGGCTACCTGCTGGTGGACGAATGCCAGGACACCAACGACGCCCAGTACCGGCTGCTCAAGCAACTGGCCGGGCCGCGTGGCAACTTCACCTGCGTGGGGGACGACGACCAGTCGATCTACGCCTGGCGTGGCGCCAACCCGGAAAACCTGCAGCAGATGGGCCGCGACTACCCGGCGCTGAAGATCATCAAGCTGGAGCAGAACTACCGCTGCTCCAACCGCGTGCTGCGCGCGGCCAACGCCTTGATCGCGCACAACCCGCACGAGCACCTGAAGACGCTGTGGTCCGACCAGGCCGACGGCGAGCGCATCCGCGTGTGGGAATGCCGCAACAGCGAGCACGAGGCGGAGAAGGTGGCCTCGGAGATCCATTTCCTGGCCACCAACCGCAAGATCCCGTGGAGTGATTTCTGCATCCTGTTCCGCGGCAACTTCCAGTCACGGCCGCTGGAAAAGGCGATGCAGCTGGTCGGCGTGCCGTACCACCTCAACGGCGGCACGGTGTTCCTGGAGCGGCAGGAAGTGAAGGACACGCTGTCCTGGCTGCGCCTGCTGGTGAACCCGGACGACGACACCGCGTTCATGCGCGCGGTGCAGTCGCCCAAGCGCGACGTTGGCGCCAGCACGCTGGCCAAGCTGGCCGAGCTGGCCTCGGAGAAGGGCATGCCGATGGCGCAGGCCGCCGAGGCGATGGGCGCGCTGGCGCAGCTGCCGCCGCGCGCGGCCAACAGCCTGAGCAAGTTCACCGACATCCTGCGCGCGCTGCGCATGGACATGCGCCAGATGAGCTCCGGCGACCTGGTGCGGCGCGTGGCCAAGGACTCCGGCCTGCTGGCGGAAATGCGCCACCAGGCCAAGGACACCACCAGCTACGAGCGCCGCGCCAACAACGTCGAGGAACTGGCCTCGTGGTTCGAGAGCGGCCCGCGCGGTGCCAGCGCCGCCGACATGGCCGCGCAGCTGGCGCTGATCTCGCGCAACGACAAGGATGACGGCGGCAACCAGGTGCGGATGATGACGCTGCATGCATCCAAGGGACTGGAGTTCCCGTATGTGTTCATCGTCGGCTGCGAGGACGGCGTGCTGCCGCACCAGGTCAGCCTGGACGAAGGCAACCTGCAGGAAGAGCGCCGCCTGCTGTACGTGGGCATCACCCGCGCCAAGGTGCAGCTGTGGATGAGCTTCAGCCGCCTGACCCGCAAGTTCGGCGAGCACATCCGGCTCAAGCCCAGCCGCTTCTTCGATGAGTTGCCGGCCAGCGAGATCCAGCGCGATGGTGCCGACCCGGTGGCCGATGCCGCGCACAAGCAGGAGCGCGCGAAGGCGGGGTTGGCGGCGATCCAGGCGTTGTTTGACTGACCCCTCCCTAGCCCGCCCGGCCCTCAGGCACAGCCTTCGGGCGTTCATCGGACCGCACGCCAGTGGCGTGCAAACGCTCCTCTTCACCCCCTTGCCTTCGGCAAAGGGAGGGGGCGGATCATGACGGTCGGTCAGGTCAACGTGTGCCGCGTTGCTCCCTTCCTTTCCTTGCGCCGCAGGCGGAGGGGAGGGCCGGGGAGCGGTAAGCTCGGCCTGCACATCCCGCACGGAACCCGGCAATGCCCCAACCCCTGATCCAGACCGAACGCCTCACCCTGCGCCTGCTGCGCGATGACGACACCGACGCGGCCGGCATGTTGGCCCTGCTCAACGAGCCGGGTTTCCACCAGTACATCGGCGACCGCGGCGTGCGCACGCAGGAGCAGGCCCGCGACTACATCCGCAAAGGCCCGTTCGCCAGCTACGTGGCCAACGGCTTCGGCATGTACGTGATCGAGCGGCGCGAGGACGGTGCGTGGATGGGCAACGCCGGGTTGGTGCGTCGTGATGGCCTGGCCCACGTCGACGTGGGTTACGCGCTGCTGGGGGAATTCGGCGGGCGCGGCTACGCGCTGGAAGCCGCGCGCGCGGTGGTGGCGTACGCGCGCGATGCGCTGCGCATCGGGACGCTGTGCGCGATCGTGTCCAAGGGCAATGCGCGCTCGGTGGCGCTGCTGGAGAAGCTGGGGTTCGTGGCGGACGGCGTGGTGACGCTGCCGGGCAAGGACGAGGAGTTGTTCCTGTTCTTGTTGGCGGAGGGGGCGGACTGAACTTCCAGGCATCGTCGTAGCCGCCCTTCTCCCTGCGGGAGAAGGTGCCCGAAGGGCGGATGAGGGTTCGGGCTAGGCACTGTGTCGCTGAGGTCAGCAGGGTTTTGCTTCTTGCCCTCTCCCCAACCCCTCTCCCGCTTGCGGGAGAGGGGCTAGAGTCAACGCCTTACGGCATCACCGGTGGCACGTAGGCCAGGGTCGCGCCCAGCGCCCACAGCAGGAGCAGCACCAGCGGGATGTGCACCAGCAGCTGCACGAAGGTGAAGCCGATCAGGTCGCGTGCCTTCAGGCCCAGCACGCCGAGCAGCGGCAGCATGTAGAACGGGTTGATCAGGTTGGGCAGTGCTTCGGCGGCGTTGTAGATCTGCACCGACCAGCCCAGGTGGTATTGCAGGTCGTTGGCCACCTGCATCACGTACGGCGCTTCGATGATCCACTTGCCGCCACCGGAGGGGATGAAGAAGCCCAGCACCGCCGAATAGCTGCCCATCAGCAGCGCGTAGGTGTCGTGGCTGGCGATCCGGGTGAAGAAGGTGGAGATCAGGTGGGCCACGCTGTGGCCGTCGCTGCCGTTGACGGTGGTCATGATCGCGGCGATCGAACCGTACAGCGGGAACTGGATCAGCACGCCGGTGGTGGACGGCACCGCGCGCGCCACCGCGTCCAGGAAATTACGCGGACGCCAGTGCAGCAGCGCGCCCAGCATCAGGAACAGCAGGTTGTAGGTATTCAGGCCGGAGATCGCCTGGATGGCTGGCTTGGTCGAGAACTCATGCACCAGCCAGCCGACGGCCAGCAGCACCAGCAGCAGGATCAGCAGCGGGCTGTGCTCCAGCCATTCGCCCGGGCGGGTCGGCGTGGCCTTGGGCGGGGCGACGTCGTGGTGCACGTCCACGCCGCAGTCGGCCGCGTCGCGCGCGGAGTTGGCGTTGGGCGCGGTGACGTAGGAGATCACCAGCGACACCACCACCAGCGCTGCCAGCAGCACGCCGGACTGCCACAGGAAGATGGTTTCGGTGAACGGGATGACGCCGGTGATGGACAGGATCGACGGCGGCAGGCTGGCCGGGTTGGCCTGCAGCTGCGCAGCCGAGGACGACAGGCCCAGTGCCCATACCGCACCCAGACCGAGATAGCCCGCCGCGCCGGCGGCGCGGTAGTCCATCTTCAGCTCGCTGCGGCGCGCCAGCGCACGCACCAGCAGGCCGGCGAACACCAGGCTCAGGCCCCAGTTCAACAGCGAGGCCAGCATCGACACGGTGGCCACCAGCGCCACCGCGGTGCGGCCGTTGCGCGGTACCCGGGCAAGCCGGTCGATCAGCCGCGAGGCCGGGCCGGAGGAGGCCACCACGTAACCGCCGATGACCACGAAGGCCATCTGCATGGTGAAGGGGATCAGGCTCCAGAAGCCATCGCCGAAGGCCTTGGCGGTTTCGGTGGCCGGGGCGCCGATGGCCAGTGCGGCCAGCGACACGGCAGCCAGGGCAAGGGCGGCGAACACCCAGGAGTCGGGGAACCAGCGCTCGGCGAACTGGGCGCAGCGGATGGCGAATCGCGCCGAGGCGGTGTCTTGGGGAGTCTGCATGGGGGCTATCGGTTGAGGACTACGACGCGACGGTAGCAATCCCGTGCAGGCGGGGGGAACTGGACTTTTGGATGGAGGGGCGGGTTCAGCTTGAAGGGATTTGCCCGCCAATGCCGACTCTCCCCAGCCCTCCCCTTGGCTTACGCCAAAGGGAGGGGGCGATTCGTGCCGTTCGATCAGCCCGCAGAGTGGTGCTTCTAGCTCCCTCCCTTTGGCGTAAGCCAAGGGGAGGGCTGGGGTGGGGTAATGCGGTTGAGCTCCCCATCCACTCCTGCATCACTCCGCCGCGTCGTAGCCGAACTGGATGCCCGCCGTGCCGCCGGTGCTGATGAACAGCTCCATGAACTGCTTGGCGGTGTCGGCACGGTTCCAGTCGCGCTGCAGCTCGCAGAACAGCTGCGGTACGCTGATCAGCTTGGCGCCGGCCTGCTCGATGCGGCGCAGGGCGGCGTCATGGGCGGCCAGCGAGGTGCCGCCCACCGCATCGACCGGCACGTACACCTCGTAGCCCTCGCGCAGCGCGTCCAGCGCCGGGAAGGTGAGGCAGGCCTCGGTCCACAGCGCGGTCATGATCAGCTTCCTGCGGCCGGTGGCCTCCACCGCCTTGCGGAACTCCACGTCTTCCCACGAGTTGATGGTGGTGCGGTCGTAGGTGGGCTCGTCCTTCAGCACCTTGCGCAGCTGCGGGATCGGCGGCTTGTTCAAGCCGGTCTTGACGTTGACCGTGGAGTGCACGATCGGCAGTCCATAGACCTTTGCGGCCTTGGCGACGCCGACGATGTGGTTGACCAGCAACTGGCGGTCCATCGAGGCGATGGAGTTCACCTGCACGGGCTGGTAGTCGATGACGATCAGGGCGGAGTTCTCCGGGGTCAGCAGATCGTCGGTCTTCGGGTCACGCTTGGTTTCGCTGGTCATCACAAAGCTCCTATGCAGGGAGGGATGCACCGCGCGCAGGGCGCACGCGGTGCGGGGGGAAACGGATCAATCGCGCTGCGAATCCAGCGGCTCGTGGTTGGTCACCACTTCCTGCGCCTTGCTGTAGCTCTCGATCAGCAGCTGGTAGTTCGGGAAGATCTGCGTGTAGGCCTGTGCCCATTCGGCGGCATCGGCGCGGTTCCAGGTCTTCTGCAGCTCCGAGGCCACGGCGGCCACGTCGATGACCACCACGCCGGCCTGCGTCATCCGCGCCAGGGTGATTTCCTGGGCCTGCTTGGAATAGGTGCCCGAGGCATCGATCACCGCGAACACCTGGTAGCCCTCGGCCACCGCCGCGATCGACGGGAACGCCATGCACACGCTGGTGATGGTGCCGGCGATGATCAGCTGCTTCTTGCCGGTGTCCTTTACCGCCTGCACGAAGTCGGGGTTGTCCCAGGCGTTGATCTCGCCCTTGCGCGCCACGTACTTGGCGTGCGGTGCGTTCTGGTGGATCTCCGGGATCAGCGGGCCGTTCGGGCCCTGCGGCACCGAGGCGGTGGTGATGACCGGGATCTTGGCCAGCGATGCGAGCCTGGCCAGCGTGGCGGCCAGGCGGCGCAGCGTGGTGAACGGCATGTCATGCACGGTCTGGAACAGGCCGCTCTGGTGGTCGATCAGCAGCATGGCGACGTTGTCCGGGTCGATCACCGGCTTGGCGCCGTTGAAGTTGGCCGCGTACGGGAAGGCATTCATGGCGGGGCTCTCGTTGAGTAGCGATGGGACGGTCGCGCTGCATCGGTAATGCAGGCGCGACGGGGAAGTGACCGGGCGGTTACGCCCGGTCATGGGTTCAAGCGGCGATCTGGCCGAAGCGGCCGGAGTTGAAGTCCTCCATCGCCTGGCGGATCTCTTCCTGCGTGTTCATCACGAACGGGCCGTAGCCGGCGATGGGCTCGTCGATCGGCTCACCGGCCAGCACCAGCACGGTGGCATCGGCGTTGGCTTCCAGCGCCACCTCGCCGGCGGTACGGTCGAACAGCACCATCTGGCCTTCGCGGGCCACCTGGCTGCCGTTGAACAGCACCGTGCCGTGCAGCACCACCATCGCCACGGTGTGGCCTCCGGCGAAGGCGAAGGTGGCGTGCCGGTCACGCTGCAGGCGCAGGTCCCAGACATCCATCGGCGTGTGGGTGCGGGCCGGGCCATGCTGGCCACCGAAGGCACCGGCAATCACGCGGACGGAGCCGGCGCCATCGGCCAGGGGCACGACCGGGATGTCGGCGTTGCCGATGTTCTGGTAGCCCGGCGTGGCCATCTTGTCGCTGGCCGGCAGGTTCACCCACAGCTGCACCATCTCCAGCTTGCCGCCGCGTCGGGTGAAGGCCTCGGAGTGGAACTCCTCGTGCAGGATGCCGGAGGCGGCCGTCATCCACTGCACGTCGCCCGGGCCGATCTCGCCGCCGGCACCGGTGGAGTCGCGGTGGGCCACTTCGCCGTCATAGACGATGGTGACCGTCTCGAACCCGCGGTGCGGGTGCTGGCCGACCCCGCGCGGGGTGTCGGTGGGGCTGAACTCGGCCGGGCCGGCGTGGTCCAGCAGCAGGAACGGGCTGAGCTGCCGGCCGTGGGTGTTG
>NZ_JAYFUH010000187.1:0-10761 GCF_034961085.1 Stenotrophomonas capsici
TCCTCGCCGCCGCCAAGCAGGCCGATGCGCAGGGCCGCGGCGCGTTCCTGTTCGAGGGGCGCATGGTTGACCTGCCGTTCCTGCGCCGTGCCGAAGCCATCGTCGCCGGGGCCGGCCACGCCTGATCCTTCCTCAAGGTGACGGCCTGCGCCGGCGCCTCCGCTTTACTTTCCGGGGTCCATCCCATGTCCAAGCACGCGGCCAATGCACCGGCCTTCCTGAAGCGCCCCCTCTCCCTCGGCCTGCGCCTGCTGCTGGCGCTCACCCTGCTGGTGACCGGTGGCATCGCCTCGGCCGGGGAAAGCCTCAATGCCGTGGCCACCGGCCTGTTGCCGACGCTGCCCGATGGCCGTGCGCCGCAGCAGATGCTGGCCCTGCAGGACCAGCTGCTGGCCGTGGAGGGCGAGCGCGCCTGGTACCTGGGCAAGGGCGAGCAGGCCTGGAAGCCGCTGCAGTTGGGCAAGACCCCCGCCCATGCGCTCCACGGCCTGGTCCGTTACGGCGATGCCAGCTGGCTGCTGGTCGGCGAGGGTGCCGGCCAGGCCAACCGCCTGGATCAGGTCACCCGCAAGGGTGATGCGCTGGTGGCCGGGCAATCGCTGCCCCTGCCCTCGCCGCTGGCACAGGCGGTGGCCACCACCCTGGACGGTGACCTGTACGTGGCCGGCGTCGATGGTGCCGGCAAGCGCCAGCTGCTGCGCCGGCCCGCCGGCAACGGCACCTGGGTGCCTGCCCCGATGTGGCCGGGCGATGCCGCCGCCGCGGCGATGCAGGCCCAGAAGGGCGCGTTGTACGTGGTCGATGCACCGGTTGCCGGCAACGCACAGCAGCTGTGGCGCTGGACCACCGACAAGGGCTGGGTGTCGCTGCCGGGCATGGACGGCACGCTGGTCCCCGGCTCGCTGCGCGCGCTCGGCCAGGCCCACCTGCTGATGCAGGTGCGTGACCGCCAGGGCGCGGTCAACGCGCGCACCTTCCACACCATCACCAGCGCCTGGGCGACCGTGGCCGGCAGCGGCGCCGACGCACCGACCGCCACCGCCAGCTGGGGCAACGGCCTGGCCTGGGCCAGCGCCGACGGCAGCCTCCACACCTTCGAGATGCAGACCGGCAAGCACCTGCTGGGCTGGATGGACTGGACGGTGATCATCGTCTACCTGGCCGCGATGCTGGGCATGGGCGCCTGGTTCTACTTCCGCGAGAAGCGCGGCAATACCGCCGACTTCTTCGTCGGTGGCCGCAGCATCCCGTTCTGGGCGGCCGGCGTGAGCCTGTATGCCACCAACACCAGCTCGATCAGCTTCATCGCCATCCCGGCCAAGGCGTTCGAGACCAACTGGCAGTACCTGACCAACAACCTGATCGCGGTGCTGGGCCTGATGTTCGTGGCGGTGTGGATCGTGCCGCTGCTGCGCCGGCTGGACCTGATGAGCGTGTTCTCCTACCTGGAAACCCGCTTCCACCCGGCCATCCGCATGCTCGCCAGCGCGCTGTGCATCGTCATGCAGATCGGCGCGCGCATGAGCGTGGTGCTGTTCCTGCCGGCCCTGGCGATTGCCACCATCACCGGCATCAGCGTGGTGTGGAGCATCATGATGATGGGCGTGTTCACCATCATCTACACCGCGATGGGTGGCATGAAGGCGGTGATCTGGACCGACTTCGTGCAGGTCATCGTCAAGATGGGCGGCGCGATCTTCGCCATCGGCTTCATCGTGTGGACGCTGAAGGGCGGCTTCGGCGAATTCGTCGCCACCGCGGCGATGGAAGACAAGACCAAGCTGTTCGACTTCAGCTTCGACCTGACCAAGGCCACCGTGTGGGGCTTCATCTTCCTGGTGGTGTTCGACGTGGTGCTGACCTTCCCGAAGGACCAGGTGCTGATGCAGCGCACCCTGGCCACCAAGTCGGACAAGGAGGCGGGCCGCTCGATCTGGGCGTTCGCCGCGATCATGATCCCGGGCGGCTTCATCTTCTACGGCATCGGCACCGCGTTGTGGGTGTTCTACAAGAACAACCCGCAGCGCCTGGACCCGCTGCTGCCGATCGATGCCACTTTCCCGCTGTTCATCGCCGCCGAACTGCCGCCGGGCGTCACCGGGCTGATCATCGCCGGCGTGTTCGCCGCGGCGATGGCGACGCTGTCGAGCATCATGAACAGCGTGGCCACGTTGATCTCGGTGGACTTCTACGAGCGCCTGGCCAAGAACCCGAACCCGCGCAAGAGCGTGCTGTTCGCCGAGATCTCCACCGTCATGGTGGGCCTGGTGGCGATCGGCCTGGCGCTGATCATGTCGCGCTACGACATCCACTCGCTGTTCGACGTGTCCATCGAACTGGCCGGCCTGCTCGGCGGTGGCTTCGCCGGGGCGTACACGCTGGGCATGTTCACCCGCCGCGCGAACTCGCAGGGCGTGGCGATCGGCGTGGCCGCCTCGATCGTGCTGACCTTCGTGGCCTGGTGGTTCAAGCTGGTGCACCCGTACTTCTACCTGGCCATCTCGATCATGCTGTGCATCGTGATCGGCTACCTGGCCAGCCTGTGCTTCCCCGCCCCGACCCGCTCGCTCAAGGGCCTGACGATCTACAAGCAGGATGCGGTGTGAAGGCCGGCCACGACGCCAGGACCATGACGTTGGTCGCATCGCCAGCGCCGGCCGGCTGGTGTAGCGTTGCGGCCAGCTGAGAGGTCATACCGTGGAAACCCAGTTCCTCAATACCTTCGTCACCGTCGTGGACCGTGGCTCGATGGCCGCGGCCGCGCGCCTGCTGCACATCACCCCGGCGGCGGTGGCCCAACAGATCCGCACCCTGGAGCGTGAGCTCGGGGCGCCGCTGATCGCCCGCGCCGGGCGCACCGTCAGCGTCACCGAGGAAGGCGCGCGCATCCTGCAGCGGGCGCGCGACCTGCTGCGTGACGTGGCTGACCTGCGCAGCGTGGCCAATGAAAGCGGTATGGCCGGCGAGCTGCGCCTGGGCGCCTGCCCGACCGCGCTGGGCGGGCTGGTGCCGGACATGCTGGCGCGGATGGTGGCCAAGTTCCCGGAGATCAACGTCTTCATCAAACCGGGCTATTCGGCCGACCTGTACGGTGCGGTGGAATCGGGCGACCTGGACGCGGCGATGGTGCTGCAGGCCCCGTTCCCGCTGCCCAAGACCTGCGACTGGCAGCTGCTGCGCGAGGAGCCGCTGGTGGTGCTGGCCCCGGCGCGGCTGGCCGGCTGCGACCCGCACCAGCTGCTGCGCGAGGAGCCGCTGATCCGTTACGACCGGCACGAATGGGGTGGCCGCCAGGCCGACGAGTACCTGCGCAAGGTGGGCATCGTGCCGCGTGAGCGGTTCGAGCTGAATGCGCTCAACGCGATCGCCGTGATGGTGGACCGCGGCCTGGGCGTCTCGCTGGTGCCGGACTGGGCCAAGCCCTGGCCCGAAGGCATTTCGGTGGTCAGCCTGCCGCTGCCACAGCCCAGCGAACCGCGCCGGATCGGGCTGGTCTGGTCACGCGCCTCGGTGCGCCTGCGCCAGGTCAACGCCCTGCTGGAAGAAGCCCGCGCCGCGTTGATCCGGTAGTGCCAGGGATGCCCGGCATGGGCATCCCCCGGAAAGCCCCCGCCGAACATGGCTGCGCCCCACCGCGATGCGGTGCGGGGTTGGCGCAGTGCCGGGCCATGCCCGGCAGGTGGCCTTGCCGGGAACGCCCCGGCCGAGCATGGCGCCGCGCCCCTGTCTCAGGGTGGTTCCAGCACCGTCCAATCGCAACAAACACTAGGCAATGAACATACCCAGTCGCGCTTCCTTCGCCAGAAAGCCGCCCCTAGTCTCTGCCCATCGTCGAAGGTGCGCCTGACGTTCCCGCGCGGGCACCGGTGCATCAAACGGCAGCATGAAAGGGGCACAAGTCCCCGTCTCGATTACCGGTGCAGGCCGCCCCCCAGCTGTCTGTACACCGTTTCCACATCAGGGGGAGAGGAAGCAATGATCAAGCCACTTACTGCTGCCATCAGCACTGTTCTGCTTGCCAGCGCCATTGCGCCGGCGATGGCGCAGGATGCAAGCAAAGCCCATGACGATGCGGTCAGCCTGGACCAGGTCATCGTCACCGGTACCCGTACCCCGGTCGCGATCGAGAAGGTCCCCGGCGCGGTCACCCTGGTGACCCCGGAGCAGGTGCAGCGCACCTTGAACCTGACCGAAGACGCCACCGCCGTGCTCGCACGCATGGTGCCGGGCTACTCCGAATCCTCGCAGGCGATGAGCAACTCCGGTGAGACCCTGCGCGGCCGCATCGCGCTGCGCCTGTTCGACGGCGTGCCGCAGGGTTCGCCGCTGCGCGAAGGCAACCGCAACGGCACCTTCACCGACATGGGCGTAATCGGCCGCATCGAGGTCATCAACGGCCCGTCCGCCGCCGAGGGCATCGGCGGTGCCGGTGGCGTGATCAACTACCTGTCCAAGAACCCGGAAGTGGATGGCCACCAGACCACCATCTCCACCCGCTACGGCACCCAGTTCAAGGGCGACAGCGACCAGACCAAGATCGGCGTGATGCACACCTACAAGGATGATGCGGCCGACTTCCTGATCAGCGGTGCCTACATCGACCGTGGCATCGCCTATGACGGCGACGGCCGCCGCGTCGGCCTGAACACCTCCGGCTCGCTGTCGGACTCGTACAGCAAGAACCTGTTCGTGAAGGGCGGCTACAACTTCGGCGAAGGCCAGATGCAGCGCATCCAGGCCAGCTACAGCAACTTCCACATCGGCGGCAAGCACAACTACATCCCGGTGGAGGGCTGCCGCTTCGACCCGGTGAGCTGCCCGAACCCGACCACCAACACCGCCGAGAAGGGCTCCATCGCCGGCTCGCTGGCCGAGTTCAACGACTTCGAGCAGTTCGCGGTGAAGTACACCAACGCCGACTTCTTCGGCGGCGACCTGAGCATCGATGCGTACTGGGCCGAGCAGGCCATGCGCTACGTGCCGGAGAACGGTGCCGATCGCCAGCTGACCAAGCCGGCACCGCCGGAAGACCAGCGCATCTGGGACCAGTCGGAGATCAACAGCAAGAAGAAGGGCCTGCGCTTCGGCTATGCCTACGGCGACCTGTTCAAGGTCGAAGGCCTGCGCCTGCGCGCCGGCCTGGACATGGTGGAAGACACCGCCGAACAGCGCCTGGCCCTGACCAACCGCCTGTGGGTGCCACCGATGAAGTACACCAGCCTGGCGCCGTACGCACAGCTGAGCTGGGACATCGGCCCGGTCACGCTGGATGCCGGCATCCGCCGCGAGGACGGTGAGCTGGAGATCGACAGCTACACCACCGTTGCCTTCCGCGACCACACCCCGGTGCAGGGCGGCAAGATGGACTACAAGGCCAACATGCCGAACTTCGGCGCGATCTGGCGCATCACCGATGCGTGGTCGGTGTTTGGTTCGTACTCCGAAGGCTTCGGCATCGCCAACGTCGGCATCCCGCTGCGCAACATCCAGGCCAACAGCCCGTGCAAGGCCGTGTCCTGCATCGCCGACCTGCAGCCGCTGATCACCAAGAACAAGGAAATCGGCGTCAACTGGCGCGGCGCCAAGGGCCAGGTGGGCGCGTCGGTGTACCGCTCGACCTCGGACTTCGGCTCGACCCTGACCATCGACCCGGTCACCGAAGACTTCATCCTGACCCGCGCACCGGTCGAGATCGAAGGCTTCGAACTCAACAGCGCCTGGACCTTCAACGAGCACTGGAAGGCCACCTTCCTGTACTCGCGCATCCGTGGCCAGACCCAGTACTACCCGGGTTCGGGCCTGAAGAAGGAAATGGGCATCCTGGACATCTCGCCGGACAAGGTGAATGCCTCGCTGACCTGGACGCCGAACGACAACCTCAACGCCACCCTGGGCGTGAGCAAGACCTTCGACCGTGACCTGCGCGAGACCTTCACCAACCCGACCAATGGTGCGGTCTATGCCAACGAAGAGAATACCTATGGCTACGCGCTGTGGGACCTGAGCGTGAACTACGACACCGGCCGCTTCGGCCAGCTGTCGCTGGGCATCGAGAACCTGTTCGACAAGCAGTACGTGTTGACCTGGTCGCAGCTGCCGGGCTGGCAGAACTACTTCTCCGGCCGCGGCCGGATGGTGTCGCTGTCGCACACCATCAAGTTCTGATAACGGGCTGATGGACAACGGCGCCACGGGCAACCGTGGCGCCGTTTTCTTTGCCCGCCAGATACGTCACAAGCGGATGTTTCTTGTTGCATCGCAAGAAAAAACATCGCCTTTCTTCAACCAACAAAAGCTCACGTCTGAAGCTAGCCGCCCGTCCTTCTTCCCTGCCCCTGCGCACGCCTAGGCTGCATCCACGGGGGCACGGCGCGTCGGGAGGGACGTGGCCAGCGGTCATTACCTGCAGCAGTCGCCGCACGCATGCGGCAAAGCAGTTCAAGCGCGTCTTCTCATACATCCATCGAGATAAGAACGAACATGAAGAACTTGCCTGTGACGTTGGGGGTTTTCCTGCTGGCCGCGGCGGTCAGCGACAGTGTGCGCGCACAACAGGTGGACGCGGCGCAGGCGCGCGAGGACGAACGCGCCGCTAGCAGCAGCGGCAGGAAGCCTGCCCAGGCCACCGACCTGGACCGGGTGATCGTCACCGGCGTGCGCGCGCCCAAGGCCGTGGACAAGATCCCCGGCGCGATCTCGATCATCACCCCGGAAGAGATCCGGCAGTCACTGGTGATCACCGAGGACAACACCGCGGTGCTGGCGCGCACCATCCCCGGCTACGCCGAATCCTCGCAGGCGATGACCAACTCCGGTGAGTCGCTGCGTGGGCGCATCCCGCTGCGCCTGTTCGACAGCATCCCGCAGGGCTCGCCGCTGCGCGAAGGCACCCGCAACGGCACCTTCACCGACATGGGCGTGATCGGCCGCATCGAGGTCATCAATGGCCCCTCGGCGGCCGAGGGCATCGGTGCCACCGGCGGGGTGATCAACTACATCTCCAAGGTGCCCGAGCACGACGGCAGCGAAACCACGATCAGCGCGCGCTACCAGACCCAGTTCCACGATGACAGCGTGGGCTGGAAGCTGGGCCTGAGCCACGCGATCAAGAAGGACAACTACGACTTCCTGGCCAGCGTCTCGCAACTGGAGCGCGGCATGGCCTACGACGCGAAGGGCCGCAGCATCGGCATGAATTCCAGCGGCTCGCTGGCCGACTCGCAGTCACGCAACCTGTACATGAAGGGCGGCTTCAACTTCGGCCAGGACGGCGAGCAGCGCCTGCAGGCCACCTACAGCAACTTCAACATCGGCGGCAACGGCGACTACATCCAGGTGGTCGGCTGCAAGGGCCCGCATGACTGGCCGCCGTGCGACACGCCGTACCCGAACACCTCGGTGAAGGGCCACATCGACGGCCAGCGCGATGCGCTCAACAAGTTCATCCAGTACAGCCTGCAGTACACCCACAACGACTTCTTCGGCGGCACGCTGGACCTGGTCGGCTACCAGGCCGACCAGGGCATGCGCTTCCTGCCGGAGAACGGCGCCGACCGCCAGCTGGTCAAGCCGGCGCCGGCCGACGACGCCGACCGCATCTTCGACCAGTCCGAGATCCAATCGGAGAAGAAGGGCCTGCGCACCTCGTGGACGCGCCCGACGCTGTTCGGCGTGGATGGCCTGGAGCTGCACACCGGCGTGGACTTCGTGCAGGACGTGGCGCAGCAGCGGCTGGTGATGACCGACCGCGTGTGGGTGCCGCCGATGGACTACAGGAGCGTGGCCCCCTACGCGCAGCTGAGCTGGGACATCGGCCCGGTGACGGTCAGCGGCGGCCTGCGCCGCGAGAACGGCGAGCTGGACGTGGACAGCTACACCACCGTGGCCTACCGCAACAGCGTGTTCGTCGAAGGCGGCACCCTGGACTACACCGCCAACCTGCCCAACCTCGGCGCGATCTGGCGCGTGACCGACCAGTTCTCGCTGTTCAGCGCCTACAGCAAGGGCTTCACCCTGCCGGACATCGGCATCCCGCTGCGCAACGTGAACTACACCGGGCAGTCGGTGAAGGGGATCCTCGACCTGCAGGCGATCATCGTCGACAACATCGACATCGGCTTCAACTGGCGCGGTTCGCGTGGCGCGCTCAGTGGCAGCTGGTACCACTCCACCTCCGACTTCGGCGCGTCGCTGGAAGTGGACCCGCTGACCAGCGACTTCATCATGACCCGCGCGCCCACCGACATCAAAGGCATCGAGTTCACCGGTGAGTTCCGCTTCACCGACACGTTCAAGATCACCGGCCTGTACACGCACCTGCGTGGCTGGACCTCGTTCTGGGGCCCGGACCCGCAGGGCCGCTACGACGCCGGCCCGTTGAAGAAGCCGCTGGGTATCTTCGACGCCACCCCGGACAAGATCAACGTCGCGCTGGTATGGAAGGCGTTGCCCAACCTGGACGCCACGCTGGGGGCGAGCATGCTGCGCGACCGCCACCTGACCAGCTCGGCGGTGCGCGAGTACGACGGGGAAACCTTCGACTACGACGAGAAGATCAACGGCTACACGCTGTGGGATCTGGGCGTGAACTACGATAGTGGCCGCTTCGGGACGTTTTCGCTGGGCGTGGACAACCTGTTCAACAAGTACTACATCCTCAGCGGCTCGCAGGGCGATGGCTGGCAGAACTACTGGGCCGGTCGCGGCCGGGTGGTCTCGTTGAGCTATTCGTACACGTTCCGCTGATGAGCTCAGGAGTGCACGCCATGCATCAAACCATCGCAACACCGCGCAGCCGTCGCTGGCTGCGCCGTGGCACCGCACTCCTGTTGTGCCTGTCCGCGCCGCTGCTGCACGCTGGAGACCGCTGGCAGCGGCTGGATGGTTTCCTGCAGGCCAGCACCGCACCGGGCCAGTTCCCGGGCGCGGTGGCGCTGGTCGAGCACGATGGCCGCATCGTGTTCCAGCAGCACTACGGCCACGCCGACAGCGCTGGCCATCGGCCACTGCAGTCCGACAGCATCTTCCGCATCTATTCGATGACCAAGCCGGTGACCTCGGTCGCCGTGCTGATGCTGCTGGAAGAAGGCAAGCTGTCGTTGGACGATCCGCTGGCGCGCTACCTTCCCGAGTTCGCCGACCGCACCGTGGTGACCGGTGGCGACCTGCAACATCCGCAGACCGAAGATGCACCGCGCGCGATTACCCTGCGCCATCTGCTCACCCATACCAGCGGCTTCGCGGCGGCGTCGGATACGCACCGGGTGGCGACCAAGCTGTTGACCGCGGCCGATGTCGACAGCGCGACCTCGCTGCAGGACGTTGCACGCCGCTTGTCCACGCTGCCGTTGGCCGATGCGCCCGGCACACACTTCCATTACGAGGGAAGCAATACCGAACTGCTGGCGCGCGTGGTCGAGGTGGTCAGCGGGCAACCGTTCGCGCAGTTCCTGCAACAACGCATCTTCAGCCCGCTGGCGATGCACGACACCGGCTTTGAAGTGCCGCTGGCGCAGCGTGGTCGCGTGGTCGAACTGCCCACCAGCAACGACGATGGCAGCCTGCGCGTGGCCGACACGCTCAGCGCGCGCAATCCGGGCGTGCGCCTGAAAGGCTATGACAGCGGCGCCGGCGGCCTGTATTCCACCGCTGCCGACTACCTGAAGTTTGCCCACATGCTGCTCGACGAGATGTCGACAGCGCGACCTCGCTGCAGGACGTTGCACGCCGCTTGTCCACGCTGCCGTTGGCCGATGCGCCCGGCACACACTTCCATTACGAGGGAAGCAATACCGAACTGCTGGCGCGCGTGGTCGAGGTGGTCAGCGGGCAACCGTTCGCGCAGTTCCTGCAACAACGCATCTTCAGCCCGCTGGCGATGCACGACACCGGCTTTGAAGTGCCGCTGGCGCAGCGTGGTCGCGTGGTCGAACTGCCCACCAGCAACGACGATGGCAGCCTGCGCGTGGCCGACACGCTCAGCGCGCGCAATCCGGGCGTGCGCCTGAAAGGCTATGACAGCGGCGCCGGCGGCCTGTATTCCACCGCTGCCGACTACCTGAAGTTTGCCCACATGCTGCTCGACGATGGCCGCAGCGGGACACAACAGCTGCTCTCGCGCAAGACCGTCGAGCTGATGATGAGCGACCAGCTCGCTGGCTTCGAGCCGGCCATCAGCAGCTATGGCGCGGGCGAGGGCTTCGGCCTGGGCGGCTATGTCATCACCAACCCGGCTTACCGCGGCAAGCTCGGCAGCGTCGGCCAGTTCGGCTGGTCGGGCGCGGCGTCCACCTATTTCACCATCGACCGCAAGGAAAAGCTGGTGGCCATCCTGCTGATGCAATACCTGCCCAGCGGTGACAAGGCGCTCGCCTCACCTTCCACCCGTTTCTACAACCTCGTTTACCAGGCCATTCCATGAGTTCCACCGTACTTGTCGCCGGCTCGGCCAACCTCGACTTCGTGGTCCGCGCCGCGCACGTGCCTGCGCCTGGCGAAACCGTGCTGGGCCGCGAGTTCCGCACCTTCCCCGGCGGCAAGGGTGCCAACCAGGCCGTGGCCTGCGCGCGCGCCGGTGGCGCCCGCACCCGGATGCTGCTCGCATTGGGCCAGGATGATTTCGCCACGCCGATCGAAACCTCGCTGCGCGACGCCGGCGTGCAGCTGCACGCGGTGCGCGATGCGCAGCTGCCGACCGGCACCGCCTTCATCTGCCTGTCCGACGATGCCGAGAACGCCATCACCGTCGCACCGGGCGCCAAC
>NZ_JAYFUH010000188.1:0-2448 GCF_034961085.1 Stenotrophomonas capsici
GGAACTGGAACAGGCGCGCCGCGCCGCCGACGCGGCCAACCAAGCCAAGTCGGCGTTCCTGGCCACGATGAGCCACGAGATCCGCACACCGCTCAACGCCATCCTCGGCAACCTCGAGCTGCTGGAACGCTCGCCGTTGTCCGGCAGCCAGCTGCAGCAGGTACGCACCGTCACCTCGTCCTCGTCCGCGCTGCTGGGCATCATCAACGACATCCTGGATTTCTCGCGGGTGGAATCCGGGCAGATGCAGCTGGAATCCATCGCCTTCGACCTCAGGGCCCTTGCCGTCGAAACGGCGGCGTTCTTCACGCCCATGGCACAGGCCAAGGGCCTGGTGCTGGACACCAGCCTGGACGATGGACTGGCCCCGGCGTACCGCGGCGACCCCACCCGCATCCGCCAGATCCTCTACAACCTGCTGGGCAACGCGCTCAAGTTCACCCATGAAGGCGATGTGTTGCTGGAGCTGTACCTGCAGGACGAGGACCGGCCGGATTCACCCTTGGTGATCGGTGTCAGCGATACCGGCATCGGCATGAGCACCGAGCAGCAGGCCGGGCTGTTCCAGCGCTTCTCGCAGGCGGACAGCTCCATCGCCCGTCGCTTCGGTGGCAGCGGCTTGGGCCTGGCCTTGTGCCGGGCGCTGGTCGAGCTGATGCAGGGCGGCATCCAGGTGCACAGCGTCCTCGGCCAGGGCAGTACCTTCCTGGTCACGCTGCCGCTGGAACCGCTGCAGGCGGCAGCTCCCACTCCTGGACCGTCGCTGGCTGTTGAACCGCCGCATAGCCAGCGACGGGTGCTGGTGGTCGACGACCATCCCGCCAACCGCGAGCTGATGCGGATGCAGCTCGACGCCCTCGGCCAGCGGGCCGACATCGTCGCCAGCGCGGCCGACGCCTTGGCCCTGCAGGAACGGCAGGCCTACGACGTGGTGTTCACCGACCTCAACATGCCCGGGATGGACGGCTGCATGCTCGCCCACGCCCTGCGCGCGCGTGGCTTCGTGCAGCCGATCATCTCCATTACCGCGCATGCCTCCGCACATGACCGGCAGCGCTGCACGGAGGCCGGCATCAGCGAGGTGCTGGTCAAGCCGATCCTGCTGGAAAGCATCGGCCGCATCCTTGCGCAGGACCGCCCAGCGGCAACGGCGTCCGCCGCAAATGCCGCGGCCTCCGACCTTGCCACGGGCCCGCTGCCCGCCGCCGTGCACGCGGCCCTGGACAGTGCGTTCGAGCAGTCACTGGCGACACTGGATCAGCTGCTGGATCCCGCGGGCCAAGCCAATGCGACGAACGCGACGGTGCCCGGCGATGACCCCATCCACGCCATCGGCCAGCAGCTGCACTCGGTGCGCGGCGGCTTCGCGCTGGTCCATGAAACCGAGCTGGTGGCGCGCTGCGCCCGGATGGAAGCGTTGCTGCTGCAGCGTGACCTGGGCGCAGTGCGCGCCGAGCTGGTCCACCTGCGTGAACAGGGCCGCCGGGCCTTGCAGCAGCGCAAGCCAGGGGCCTGAACCCAGCTGCCACCGGTGCCGGGAGGCATCATTCGTAGCTCAGCACGAAGGTGGCTTTGGCATTCGCGCTCCCCGGTGTGATTTCTGCCCGTGTCTGCACGTACCGGGCCATCAACGGGATCTCGAAGCGGCCGTTGTGGGTGCGTCCGGCAAACCAGCGTGCATCGGCGGCCGGCTCGCCGGCGTTGCCGCCATAGGACAGCAGCGTGCCGCCGTGGAGCACCTGCAGGCCCACGCCCACAGCGGTCGAGCCAGGGGTGAGGGACAGCTGGGTGGAGCGGTTCGCCGGATCGCTCTGGTCCATCAGCACCCCGTACACCGCCGTGGAAATCTGCGGACGCCCGCCACCGCAGTCGACGGCGATGCTGAAGCCCCGCTCGCCCACCGTGGTGCCGATGCCGTTGAACTCCTTCAGCCGGGCCGAGCCCATCGGCACGGGCACCAGCGGCGTGGCGACCGTGCAGGTCGGCCGTCCCGCGTCCACATTGGTAGCGCCCTTGAACGCGAACACGCGCCATTGATGGTTGCCGTTGCTGGTCAGGTAAGCACCGCCCTGCAGCCCGGCAAGCGAACCCGACTGGCTGATCGGCCCGGTCTTGACCAGCTGCAGGCGCCCCGGCCAGCTATTTGTGTCTTTCTGGGGAAAGACAAAGCGGTTCTCCAGCGGAAAGGCGACGCCATTGAAGTAGAAGCGGATACCCACGCCGGGGATGCCGCTCTCGTAGGTGTTTTCGCCGAGATAAGCCCCGCTGGAGAGCATGTACTTGTTCGGAACCTCACCGGAGAGACCCGGGCAACGGGTCTCGGTGGGGGCCTGCAGGACCAAGGTCCCGCTGATGTCGGCCAGTACCTTGCCGTCGCCGAGGTCCGGATTGATGGTGATCGTCTCCGGCAGGGTCATCACGAAGGTTGTCGGCAGCCCGGTGTTGGTG
>NZ_JAYFUH010000189.1:0-1469 GCF_034961085.1 Stenotrophomonas capsici
TGGGCGAAAGCGTCGTCATCACCGTGGACGGTGATCGCCGTGGGCAGGCCCAGGGTCACTTCCTTGGCGAAGGACGGGCCGGTGACGACGGCCAGCGGCACGTCCGGGCCCAGCACTTCACGGGCCACTTCATGCAGGAAACGCCCCGAGCCGGGCTCGAAGCCCTTGGTGGCCCAGGCCACGCCGGCCCCGGCCGGCCGCAGCGGCGCCAGCGCGCGCACGGTCTCGGCGAAGGCATGCGAAGGCACCACCACCAGGATCCAGCTGGCACCGGCAACGGTGGCAGCCAGGTCGGTGCTGGCGCGCAGGGAATCAGGCAAGGGAATCCCCGGCAGGTACCGGGGATTCTCGTGACGCTGGTCGATCGCCTCGATGACGGCGGCATCGCGTCCCCACAGCACGGTCGGGTGACCGTGCCGGGCCAGCAAGGTGGCCAGCGCGGTGCCCCAGGAGCCCGCGCCGAGGACGGCGATCTTGTTCGCGTCGGTCGTACTCATCCGATGTCGCGGACGCCGATCAGGCGTTGCCGGCCGGCTCGGAGTCGGCCAGCGAGGCTTCGCCCTGGGCCTGGCGCTGGCGCAGGGTTTCGGCGTACAGGCCTTCGAAGTTGATCGGCTGCAGGTAGAACGGCGGGAAGCCGCCGGCCTGGATCAGGTCCGACACCATCGAACGCACGTACGGGAACAGGATGTTCGGGCACTGGGTGCCGAGCAGCACGTCGATCGCCTGCGGCTCCAGGCCGATCAGGCCGAACACGCCGGCCTGCTGCACTTCGGCGACGTAGGCGGTCTTGTCACCGGCCTTGCAGGTCAGGGTCACGCCCAGCACCACTTCGAAGGCGGTGTCGGACAGGCGCTGCACCTTCTGGTTCAGGTTCAGCTGCAGGTCCGGCTGCACGTTCTCATTGAAGATGACCGGCGAGTTCGGGGATTCGAAAGAAACGTCCTTGACGTAGATCTTCTCGATGGTGAAAGCCGGGCCGTTGGCAGCTTCGTCAGCCGGGACTACGCCGTTGGTGTTCTCTTCGGACATTTCTCAAGACTCCAGAACAGATTGTTCAATGATTGGGATTGTTACCAGACCAGCGATGGGGGCGGTCCACGCCGTCCACAAGGCCTTAACGCAAATTAACTGCTCAGCCGCGGCCCTTGACCAGCGGCAGGTCCGCCGCCTGCCAGGCCGGCAGGCCGCCGTCGAGCACGTACACCTGCTCGAAGCCGGCCTTCTTCAGCACCTTGGCGGCGGTGGCGGAGGCATTGCCGGTGCGGCACAGCAGCACCACCGGCGACTGCTTGGCCGGGGCCAGCAGCTTGTGGGTCGGGCTCACCTGGGCCGGCTGCAGGTTGCGGCTGCCGACGATATGGCCCTTCTCGAAATCGCTGGCGGCCGACAGGTCGATCACCACGGCCCCACCGGCATTGATCAGGTGGGTCAGCTCGGACGGCTTGAGCGACTTGTAGCCGCGGAAC
>NZ_JAYFUH010000190.1:0-1649 GCF_034961085.1 Stenotrophomonas capsici
GGCTGGGCTTGAGCATCCGCGCGATCGACTCGAACGCCATGATCCCGGCCACGCCCAGCAGCAGGATCGCACTGGTGTAGCCGGCCAGGATCTCGATCTTCCAGGTACCGAAGGCGAAGCGCGGGTCGTCCCGGTACCGCCGCGCGCAGGCATAGGCGAACGCGGCCAGCCCCAATGCCAAGGCATGCGAGCTCATGTGCCAACCGTCGGCCAGTACCGCCATCGAGTTGAACCACCAGCCACCGGCGATCTCCACCACCATCATCACGACGGTCAGGGCCATGGCCCGGCGGGTGTTCTTCTCCGCCATCGGGTTGCCGTCGCTGAAGGCGTGGCTGTGCTGGCGGGACTGGGCAAGGGTTTCAAGGTTCATCATGGCGGCCTTCTCATATACCCCCATAGGGTATACGATTCCGACCATGGCACATATCCAACGTGACAGGAAGAAGCTGCTCGCCCGGGTCCGCCGCATCGCCGGCCAGGTGGCCGCGCTGGAACAGGCGCTGGAAGCCGGCGACGACTGCGACGCCGTGCTGGTGCAGATCGCCGCCGCCAAGGGCGCGATGCACGGGCTGATGATGGAAGTGATGGCCGGTCACCTGAACGACCATGTCGTCGCCGAGAAGGACCCGGCCAAGCGCGCCAGCGAAGCCGAGGTGCTGCTGGACCTGCTCAAGCGCCACGCAAGGTGACCAACGACGCGCCGCAGGAGCGGTCTTGGCCACGAAGCACATCGCGTTTCAGGTTGTCGCGGAGCATGCAACCGCGTTGATCCCGTTGTCCGTGTTTGGCCGACGCATCGCCAGCTTCGCGGCCAAGGCCGCTCCTACAAAAAGCCGCACGCCCTTCGCGCTGCCGGGTGCTGGCGGTAGTGCCGAGCCATGCTCGGCAGGCGCCGTCCCGGCCCAACCACAGCGCAGCATGGCGGCGCTCTACACGGGGTTGGGGCTGGTCTGTGCCCAGATGCTGTCGGTATGGCCCTGCTGCAAGCGCAGGCGCGTGCGCCGGGCGATGTACAACAGCACCGGCACCGACATCAGCGCGGTCACGTCCACCGGCCAGCTGCCGGCGTGGCTCCATGCCCCGCCGATGCCCCACACGCCGGCCAGGCTCGACAGCGGTATGGCCAGCGTGAACACCGCGCTGAGCCACAGCAGTTCCACCGCACCGCGTGATGCGCCGCGCAGGAACGCCCAACCGATCGCGGCCACGAACACCGCGTAGTAGATACCGGTGTGCCACGCCTTCAGATCCGCCACCAACGCGGGCAACCATTTGGTTGCGGCGAGGCTGGCGGAGATGCCGGCCACGCAACCCAATGACACGCCCACCGTCAGGCAACCCAGCACCCAGCCCGATAGTTTCTGCGCGGGCGTTTCCGGCCCCTTGCGCTTGCGTCGCCGCGATTCCACCCACAGCAGGTTGCCGGTGTAGAACAGCGCCGCGCCGGCCAGCCCCATCAGCACGTACAGCCAGCGCACCGGATTCCCGCCGAAGCTGCCGAAGTGCAGCATGAAGAACGCATTGACCGCCCCGTTCCAGCCATCCATGTGGCCGGGCAGGTCATGCGGGTCCACCTGCCCGCTGTACGGGTCCAGGTGCGTGCTGGCGTACAGCCGTGCGCGCGTGCCATGGCGCACGTCCAGCCC
>NZ_JAYFUH010000191.1:0-1979 GCF_034961085.1 Stenotrophomonas capsici
CACGGCGCAGCGACACCGCCTCGGCGATCTTGCGGCTGAACCAGGCCTGGTCCACCGCCACCTCCGGATGGGTTTCCAGAATGCGCACGGCGATCCGCGAATGACCGTTGTAGAAGCCCCGGCCAATCCACTCACCGTCCACGCCGACCACGTCGACGATGGTGCCGGACTTCGGCTTGACGGTCGGCTTCTCGACCAGTTTCTGGAAAATCCACGGGTGGCTGGAGCGCCACGCGTTCTTCAGGCGTACGACGGGGAGTGGGGTATTCATGCCGCTATTGTAGCCGCGCCGGGGGCCGCTCCCGCGGTGCTCTCATTGACTGTGCGGGGCGCAGCCGGCAGTATTCAGCCCCAGAAGGGGAGTAGCTCCCAGACGTTGTCGCCGTCAGTTCGAGCCGCAAGGCTCCGGTGCAACGGCAGTTCCGGCCTCCGGTACTGTGAGCAAGACCTTCGCCGCATTGGCGAAGCTCTGTCCCCGGTCTCCCCGATTCCGTGTCCAGCTCTTGGCCTGTGTGGTTCCGAGAACCCTTTTAACGACCGGAATTTCCCATGATCCAGACAATCGGTAATCCTTGGCTTTGGGGCGGCTTCATCGCCGTCGTCATCGCCGCCCTGTTGATCGACCTGGTGCTGATGCGCCACGGCGGCCCGCACAAGGTCACCTTCAAGGAGGCCCTGCTGTGGTCCATCGGCTGGGTGGCGTTGGCCCTGGCCTTCAATGCCGGCCTCTGGTACTACCTGAACGAGACCGCCGGCACCGCGGTGGCCAACGAGATCGGCCTGCAGTTCCTGACCGGCTACCTGATCGAGAAGGCGCTGGCGGTCGACAACATCTTCGTGTTCCTGCTGATCATGGGCTACTTCGCGGTGCCCGAGACCCAGCGCCAGCGCGTGCTGATCATCGGCATCCTCGGCGCCATCGCGCTGCGTACGGTGATGATCTTCGCCGGCACCGTGCTGGTGAACCAGTTCCACTGGCTGCTCTACGTGTTCGGCGCGTTCCTGCTGTTCACCGGCTGGAAGATGTGGTTCGCCGCCGGCCAGGAACCCAGCCTGGATGACAACCCGGCGCTGAAGTTCATGCGCAAGCACCTGCGCATCAGCCACGAGTACAACGGCAACCGGCTGGTGACCGAGAAGGACGGCGTGCGCTGGTTCACCCCGATGTTCGTGGTGCTGATCCTGATCGCGGTCACCGACGTGATCTTCGCGGTGGACTCGATCCCGGCCATCTTCGCCATCACCACCGACCCGTTCATCGTGCTGACCTCGAACGTGTTCGCGGTGCTGGGCCTGCGCGCGATGTTCTTCCTGCTGGCCGGCATGGCCGACCGCTTCCACCTGCTGCCGTACGGCCTGGCGGTGATCCTGGCGTTCATCGGCGCCAAGATGCTGCTGATCGACCTGTACAAGATCCCGGTGCCGGTGTCGCTGGGCGTGGTCGCCGCGATCCTGGTCACCACCATGGTCCTGAGCCTGAAGATCCCGCCGAAGCAGAAGCACGGCTGATCCACCGCCGCCAGCGGGATTGTCCCGTTGGCGGCACAGCGGTTCCCACGCCCGTCCCCCTTGCAAACCGGGGACCCGCCGCAATCCCAATGACATGGATACGCCAAACGTCCCCGCCACCGGCGCCTCGCCGGCCAATGACCGCAGCGACCGCAACCGGGTGCTGCGCGCCTTCAACCTGAGCCTGGGCTTCGTGCTGCTGCTGGTGGCCGTGTTCGCCGTGCAGAGCAGCGGCTGGGACTGGCGCGCCTGGTCGGTGGCGCCCCTGGAAGCCAAGGGCCTGTGGGGCCTGCTGGGCGCCCCGCTGCTGCATGGCTCGATCGAGCACCTCGGTGCCAATGCAGTGGCCCTGCTGATCCTCGGCACACTGGCCGGCAGCGTCTACCCCAAGGCCACCGTGCGCGCGCTGCCGCTGCTGTGGGTGGGTTCCGGGCTGGGTGCCTGGTTGCTGGGCGAGCCCGGCAGCCATC
>NZ_JAYFUH010000192.1:0-1430 GCF_034961085.1 Stenotrophomonas capsici
GCAGCTCCGAACCCGGCGGCGGGTTGCCCTGCTTGAACACGGTGGCGTACAGGTCATGCGACACCGCCGAGGCACCGGACAACGTCAGGCCGGCCACCACCGCCAGGATGGTGGCGAAGGCCACCGCCGAGATGAAGCCCATGAACAGGTTGCCGCCCACCGCCTTGCCGACCAGCACGGCCGCCATGTTCGGACCGCCCTGGATGGTGCCGGTCACCGGGTCGGCGTACTCGGGGTTGGTCAGCACCAGTGCGATCGCACCGAAACCGATGATGAAGATCAGGATGTAGAAGTAGCCGATCCAGGTAGTGGCCCACAGCACCGACTTGCGTGCCTGCTTCGCATCCGGGACGGTGAAGAAGCGCATCAGGATGTGCGGCAGGCCGGCGGTGCCGAACATCAGCGCCATGCCGAACGAGATCGCCGAGATCGGGTCCTTCACGAAGCCACCCGGGCCCATGATCGCCAGGCCGGCACTGGCCGCCTCCTCGGCGCTCTTGCCGCCATTGGCCGCGATCTGGGTCTTCACCCGCACCGCTTCGCTGAACAGCGCCTCGAAGCTGAAGTTGAACTTCCACATCACCATCAGCGCCATGAAGGTCACGCCGAACAGCAGCAGGCAGGCCTTGATGATCTGCACCCAGGTGGTGGCGGTCATGCCGCCGAACAGCACGTAGACCATCATCAGCACGCCGACCAGCGCCACGGCCACCCAGTAGTCCAGGCCGAACAGCAGCTTGATCAGCGCACCGGCGCCGACCATCTGCGCGATCAGGTAGAACAGCACCACCACCAGCGTGCCGGAGGCGGCGAACATGCGGATCGGCTTCTGCTGGAAGCGGTAGCCGGCCACGTCGGCGAAGGTGAAGCGGCCCAGGTTGCGCAGGCGTTCGGCCATCAGGAAGGTCAGGATCGGCCAGCCGACCAGGAAGCCCAGCGCGTAGATCAGGCCGTCGTAGCCATTGGCCATGACCGCCGCGGTGATGCCCAGGAACGAGGCGGCGGACATGTAGTCGCCGGCGATGGCCAGGCCATTCTGGAAGCCGGTGATGCCGCCACCGGCGGTGTAGAAGTCCGATGCCGAACGGGTGCGCTTGGCCGCCCACTTGGTGATGCCGAGCGTGGCCAGCACGAACACGGCGAACATGGTGATCGCCGTCCAGTTGGTCGGCTGGCGCACGGTCTGGCCGATGTCGCCGCCGGCGGCCAGGGCGGCGCCGCTGGCTGCCATCAGCGCGAGCAGCGCGCCCGATCGCAGGAAGGAATGGCTCATCGGGTTTCCTCCACGATCTGCTGGGTCAGCTGGTCGAAGTCCTTGTTGGCGCGGCGCACGTAGAAGCCGGTGATCAGGATGGTGAACACCATCAGGCCCAGCGCGATCGGGATGCCCACGGTGGTGATCTTGCCCGCGGCGATCGGCGTGGCCAGGA
>NZ_JAYFUH010000192.1:1450-18012 GCF_034961085.1 Stenotrophomonas capsici
CCGAGCGTGGCCAGCACGAACACGGCGAACATGGTGATCGCCGTCCAGTTGGTCGGCTGGCGCACGGTCTGGCCGATGTCGCCGCCGGCGGCCAGGGCGGCGCCGCTGGCTGCCATCAGCGCGAGCAGCGCGCCCGATCGCAGGAAGGAATGGCTCATCGGGTTTCCTCCACGATCTGCTGGGTCAGCTGGTCGAATTCCTTGTTGGCGCGGCGCACGTAGAAGCCGGTGATCAGGATGGTGAACACCATCAGGCCCAGCGCGATCGGGATGCCCACGGTGGTGATCTTGCCCGCGGCGATCGGCGTGGCCAGGAACGCCTTGTCGAAGGCGATCAGGCCGATGTAGCCGTAGTAGGCCAGCAGCATGAGCACGGTCAGGGTCCAGCCAAGCCGGTTGCGCATCTTGCGCAGGCGTTGGTAGAGCGGATTGGAGGCGATCCGCTCAACACGGGGATCGACGGAAGCATTCATCGGGATTCTCCAGACGTGGGAATACGAGCGCCCCGGCGCGGGGTACGCGCCTCGGCGGTGACATGAGTGCTCCCCGTGGGGGTAGGGAGATGGTACGGACTACATTCCTGCAGACGGTGCCGGCATGGCCTGCATGCCGGCACCGCGGGATCAGAAGCTGTACTTGGTGGTGAACTGCAGGCGGCTGATGTCGCCCTTCTGGCCGTTCTCGATCTCGCGCACGCCGTACATCAGCTCGGCGCCGATATCGACCTTGGGCATCGGGGTGTAGAACACGTTGCCGCGGATGGACTGCACGCTCTTGGTCACCAGGTTGCCGGTGATCGAGGCGTCGTTGTCGTAGTCGCTGCGCGCGTAGATCAGGTTGGTGCGCAGCTTGGGCGAGAACGCATGGCGCCAGCCCACGTAGGCGGCGACCACGCCGGTCGGGTCGATCTCGTCGCGGATCGCGTCGTAGCCGCTGTCGGCGGTGATGCCCAGGCCGATGTAGCGCGAGATGCCTTCGCCACCGGTGAGCTGGTAGTGCAGGCTGTCGCTGTCGCCCATCACCCACTTGCCGCCCAGCGTCACGCCACCGGCGACCTTGGTGGCATCGGCACCGGTGGCCTGGTTGTCGACCTTGAGCTGGCGCACCAGGCCAGCCACGCCGAACGTGCCCCAGTCACCCTTCCAGCCGTAGCGGGCGGTGAGGTCCGGCAGCGAACCACGGTCGGAGTTGACCACCGACGGTACGTTCCACTTGCCGGTACCCGGGTTGTAGGTGCCGGTGAGGGTGGTGGTCTCCGGGTTTTCCAGGGCCACGCTGAAGCCGCCGTTGGTATAGCGGACCTGGGCCTGGCGCACGAACACCACGCCGTCGGTCGGGCCGACGAAGTCCACCGCCTCGGGGATGGAGGCGGCATCCATGAAGTTGGACCAGGTCTGGCCGGCCAGCCAGTTGTTCCAGTACATGTAGGCATGGCGCAGGGTCACGCCGTAGGTGTTGGTCGCGGTCTGGTTGCCCAGCGAGTTGCCGAAGAAGTCCATCTCGACCATGGCACCGGCCTTGTCGCCGTTCTCGGCCACGTGGTCCACGCCCAGGTTGAAGCGCGAGAACTTGGCGTGCGCGTTGTAGTCCACGTCCGAGGCCCTGCCCGAGCCGCCGGCACCGTGCACCGGCGTCTGCCCCGGCAGGTACAGCGCGCGGCCGGTGGCGTCGTCGGCGAGCTGGCCGTCGCCGGTGCGCGTGGCCAGGAAGTCGGCCTTGATGAAGCCGCCGAACTTGAACGTGGTGCCCGGCGTCGCGCCCGGTGTGATGCTGGTGACCTGGATCGGCTGCTTGCCGGCCGGCACCGTCGCCGCCGGCCGTGCGGCCAGGTCGGCCTGCGCGGCACGCACCTGGCCGACGTCGGTCTGGGTCTGCGTGATCACGCCCTGCTGTTGCTGTTGGGTGGACACCAGCAACTGCACCTGCCGTTCCAGTTCGGCCACGCGCGCTTCGAGCGCTTTCTCCCTGGCCGTCTCGGCCCACGCCATGCCCGGCGCGACCAGCGCAACCAGCAGCGCGGCGGCGAGCGGACGGCGGGCCGTCTTCAACACGGATGTATTCATTTTCAGTCTCTCTCCCGACTGGCGTTTGCGGCCGCACCAGCTGCACGGTCGCGGCCAGCGTGCGGTCGGCCGGCACGGGGCGGCTATTCGCCATTAGTCGTAAGTCGGCGTGCATTCGACCATCGTCTAATCCGGGGGGCAGCGCGCGGGGGGGTGGATACGGCACACTTGGGTTGTCCGGCCCTGTCGCGCAGACAAGGCCTTTTCATTGGTTACAAGTGCAAAGGTGAGGGGTTGCCATGACTGATGTTTATCCCGTTGATGCCGGGTTCGCCGCGAAGGCACGGATCAACAAGACCACGTACCAGCAGCAGTACCGCGAATCGGTGGAAAACCCCGACGCGTTCTGGGCCAAGGCCGCCGAGCGGCTGGACTGGTACGTCAAGCCCAGCAGGATCCGCAACGTCAGCTACCAGCTCGACGATTTCCGCATCAAGTGGTTCGAGGACGGCGAGCTCAACGTCAGCGTGAACTGCCTGGACCGCCAGCTGGCCACGCGCGGTGACAAGACCGCCATCCTGTTCGAGGCCGACAGCCCGGACAGCCCGGCGCAGAAGGTCACCTACCGCGAGCTGTACGAGCGCGTCTGCCGCCTGGGCAATGCGCTGCGCAACCTCGGCGTCAAGAAGGGCGACCGCGTCACCATCTACCTGCCGATGATCGTCGACGCCGCAGTGGCGATGCTGGCCTGTGCCCGCGTCGGTGCGATCCACTCGGTGGTGTTCGGTGGCTTCGCCGCCAACTCCATCGCCGACCGCGTCGGCGACTGCGGCAGCAAGCTGATCATCACCGCCGACGAAGGCCTGCGCGGTGGCAAGAAGGTGCCGCTGAAGGCCAACGTCGACGCCGCGCTGAAGCTGCCGGGCACCAACACCGTGGAAACCGTGCTGGTGGTGCGCCACACCGGCGGCGCGGTGGACATGCAGGCCCCGCGCGACCGCTGGTTCCACGACGTGGTGGACACCCAGCCGGCCGAGTGCGAACCCGAGCGCATGAACGCCGAGGACCCGCTGTTCATCCTGTACACCTCCGGATCGACCGGCAAGCCCAAGGGCGTGCTGCACACCAGCGGCGGCTACCTGCTGTACGCGGCGTACACGCACGAGGCGGTGTTCGACCTGCGCGAGGACGACATCTACTGGTGCACCGCCGACGTGGGCTGGGTCACCGGCCACAGCTACATCGTCTACGGCCCGCTGGCCAACGGCGCCACCTCGGTGATGTTCGAGGGCGTGCCCAACTACCCCAACACCTCGCGTTTCTGGGAGGTGATCGACAAGCACCAGGTCACCATCTTCTACACCGCGCCCACCGCCATCCGCGCGTTGATGCGCGAGGGCGAGGCGCCGGTCAAGCGCACCTCGCGCACGAGCCTGCGCCTGCTCGGCAGCGTCGGCGAGCCGATCAACCCGGAAGCCTGGCGCTGGTACTACGACGTGGTCGGCGATGCGCGCTGCCCGATCGTGGACACCTGGTGGCAGACCGAGACCGGCGGCATCCTGATCTCGCCGCTGCCCGGTGCCATCGACCTGAAGCCGGGCTCGGCCACGCTGCCGTTCTTCGGCGTGCAGCCGGCCCTGGTCAGCGCCGACGGCGAACTGCTGGAAGGCGCGGCCGAGGGCAACCTGGTGATCCGCGACTCCTGGCCGGGCCAGATGCGCACCGTCTACGGCGACCACCAGCGTTTCATCGACACCTACTTCCGCACCTACCCGGGCAACTACTTCACCGGTGACGGTTGCCGCCGCGACGAGGACGGCTACTACTGGATCACCGGCCGCGTCGACGACGTGATCAACGTCTCCGGCCACCGCATCGGCACCGCCGAGGTGGAAAGCGCGCTGGTCTCGCACCCGAAGGTGGCCGAAGCGGCCGTGGTCGGCTTCCCGCACGACATCAAGGGCCAGGGCATCTACGCCTACGTCACCCTGGTGGCCGGCGAGCCGCAGACCGACGAGCTGCTCAAGGAGCTGGTGACCTGGGTGCGCAAGGAGATCGGCCCGATCGCCGCGCCGGACCACCTGCAGTGGGCCCCGGGCCTGCCCAAGACCCGCTCGGGCAAGATCATGCGCCGCATCCTGCGCAAGATCGCCGAGAACGCCCCGGACCAGTTGGGCGACACCTCCACGCTGGCCGACCCCTCGGTGGTCGCCTCGCTGGTGGAAGAGCGCAAGGTGCGGTAACCGCGGGTACGGGAAGCTGCGTGGCTTCACCTTCTCCCTCTGGGAGAAGGTGCCCCGAAGGGGCGGATGCGGGGAGGCGCGCAGCGCACAACGGGCTTGGCCTGTGTACCCTCTCCCCTACCCCTCTCCCGCAGGGAGAGGGGTTTCACTACTCCGCCAACTCCGATTTCCGCCATGCCTACCCTGCTGATCGCCGATGACCACCCGCTTTTCCGCGAAGCCCTGAAGGGCGCGGTGCAACGCGTCATCCCCGGTGTGCAGCTGCTGGAGGCGGACAGTGTCGAGGCCCTGTACACCCTGGCCGAGCAGCATCCCGACGCCGACCTGGTGTTGATGGACCTGAACATGCCCGGCGCGCAGGGTTTCAACGCACTGGTGCACCTGCGCTCGCTGCACCCGCAGCTGCCGGTGGTGGTGGTCTCCGCACGCGAGGAGCCCAAGGTGATGCGCCGCGCGCTCGACCACGGTGCCTGCGGCTTCATTCCCAAGTCTGCCGATTCGGACACCATCGGCCATGCCCTGGGCACCATCCTCGATGGCGAGCGCTGGGCCCCGGCCGAAGCGCACAACGTGCCACCCACCGACCATGAGGAATGCGAAGTTGGGCAGCGCCTGCGCGAGCTGACCCCGCAGCAGTTCCGCGTCCTGCAGATGCTCGGTGCCGGCCGCCTGAACAAGCAGATCGCCTATGACCTGGGCGTCTCCGAGGCCACCATCAAGGCCCATGTCACCGCCATCCTGCGCAAGCTTGGCGTAACCAACCGCACCCAGGCGGTGCTGATGGCCGGCAAGCTGGCCATCGATGACGACGCCATCGTCGTCCCGCCGGAAGAAGACTGAGCCGCAACGCCGGTTCGGGGGCATTGCTGCGTTTGTGATCTGCGGCAGGTGATGCTGGGTTTGGGTGTGGAGCAAGAGCAGGAGCGACCCCTCCCCGGCCCTCCCCGTGGCTGCGCCAAAGGGAGGGGGCGGTTCATGCGATCTGGCAGCGCGCAGCCAAGCCCGCTCTTGCCCCCTCCCTTTGGCGCAGCCACGGGGAGGGCTGGGGAGGGATGACGCTCGACTTCTCGACTGCTCACCGGCTCGCCCACTCAACCGCCCAACTCTTCACGCTGACCGTCGCAGCCCCCCGTTCCCCGCGACAGTCTTCGCAGCCTCCGCCTCGCCCGCCACCACGAAGCGCTCCGCCGCCGCGGCCAGTTCCTGCGCCTGCACGCGCATTTCCGCCGCTGCCTGCGAGGAAGCGCGTGCGACGTTGCCACTCTGTCGGGTGCCTTCGCCGATACGGCGCAGCAACCGTTCCACGTCATCGACCGCGCTCACCTGGCGCTCCGAGCCGGCGTCGATGCGCGCCATCGCCGTCACCACCTGCTGCACCCGGCCGCTGATGTCGTGCATCACTTCACCGCTGGTATCCACCAACCGCGCACCGGCCTCCACCTGCTGCAGCGACGCATCGACCAGCACCCGGATCTGCTGCGAGGCTTCGGCCGAGCGCTGCGCCAGCATCCGTACCTCACCGGCCACCACCGCGAAGCCGCGCCCGTGGCTGCCGGCACGCGCGGCCTCCACTGCGGCATTGAGCGCCAGCAGGTTGGTCTGGAACGACAGGCTGTCGACGGTGGCGACGATCTCGCGGATGTGCCGCGATGACGCGCGCAGCTGTTCCATGCCGCTGATCGCCGCGGCGGTGGCCTCGCTGCCACGCGTGGCGGCCTCGCTGGCCGCTTCGGATACCGCCGCGCTGTGCCGCGCACTGCCGGCATTCTCGCGGGCCTCGCTGGCCACCGAGCGTACCCGCGCCAGCGCGTCATGCACGTCACTGACCTGCTGCTCGACCCGCCCGGACAGGTCGGCGGTGCCGCTGGCCATGTCGTCCACCGCGTCCTGCACGCTGCCGGCCGAGTGCTGGATGCTGGCGACGATGCCGCCCACCTGCCGCATCGCCACTTCCAGCCCCTGCCGCAGCTGTGCGTAGATGCCGCGGCCGTCATCGCGCATGCGTGCACTCAGGTCGCCGCGGGCGAAATGGCCGATCACGCGGGTGGCGTCGCCCAGCTGGGCCTGCACGCTGTCGAGCAAGGCATTGATGCGCTCGCCGAGCTGGTGGACGAAACCCTGCTTGTCGTCCAGCACGATCCGTCCCTGCAGCTCACCGGCAGCGGCCGCTTCGACCACCGCCGCCACCTCGTTGACGATCACCCGCTCCAGCCGGCGGTCCTGCCATTCCATCACCAGCCCCAGCACGCGCGACTGCTCCAGCACCGGGCTGACCCGCAACAGGAAGCCGGTGTTGCCCAGCGCCACGTCGGCGTTGACGCTGATGCCCTCCTCCAGCGCCTGCCGGGCCAGCACCTCCACCTGCACGCCCAGTGCCTGCAGTTCGCACCCGGCCTCGACCACCCACCCGACGTCGGCCAGCGCGAACGAGTGCGCCAGCGCCGGATTGGCATAGACCACCCTGCCCTGCGCGTCGGTGACCAGTACCGCGGCGCTGGCCACGTCCAGGGCCTGGCGCACGCGCTGGTTGGCCTGCGCGGCCAGCCGCTCGCTGGCGATGCGTTCGCGCAGGCTGGACTGCATCTGCATCAGCGCGGTGGCCAGGCGTCCGATCTCATCGTGCGAATTGCGGACCACCAGCCGCCCGTCCAGATCATCGTCGGCAATGGCGCGGGCGAACGCGGCGGCATCGGCCAGCGGTCGCTCCACCGCGCGCAGCAGCAGCACCAGCAGGCTCACCAGCAGCAGGCCGACCACCAGCACGGTGGCGGCGAAGGCGGCGTCCATCCAGCGGCGTGCCGCGGCCTGCTCGTCGCGCTGCCGGGCCAGACTGCTGCGCTGCGCCTGCTGCAGGCCGGTGATCACCGGCATCACCTGTGCGGCGAGGTCGTCCATGGCCTGGGTTTCACTGTCCGCGCCATACCGCGCGGCGGCATAGGACAGGAATGCACCTTGATACCGCTGCATCGCCTCGCGCACCTGCCCGCGCACGTCCTCGGGCATGCGCGTGGACTGCAGCAACAGTTCGAACGGCATCACCTGCGCGCTGAGTTCATCGGCGTATTTCTGCTCGCGGCGCAGGATGAAATCCTTCTCGTAGCGGCGCATGGTCAGCATCGACACCTGCAACGCCGGTGCCTGGTAGTCGGCGATCAGGTTCTCCACCTCATGCACGGCACCGCGCAGCTCGCCCTGCATGCCGCTGTCGGCGTCGTGGCCGAGTTCGGTGATGCGTTCGTCCAGCGCCTGCCCGGATTCGACGTAGGCACGCAGCGGCTTGGCCAGCGCCTCGCTCCACCCCGGACCGCCCTTGGCCGGCACCAGCGCGGCCTGCAGGCGGTTGTTGGCAGCGACAAAGGCCTGGCCGGCGGCAGTGGAAAACGACATGGCATATTCGGCCTGCGCGCGTCGTGCCTCGGCAAACGCTGCGGCCAGCGCTTCCAGTTGCGCGGCATCCTGCTGGTAACGTTGCAGGCGCTGGTCGGCGTTGCGCATGCCGACGCTGAGCCAGGCGTAGGCCGAGCCGATCACGATCAGGCCGATCACCAGCGCCAACAGGCTCAGGCGCAGTTTCTGGGCGATACCGAGGGGGAACTTCATGGGCCGGTACTCCGGGCGTGGGGATGCCTCGGAATCGGCCGGCATACGGGTTTCTTGAGCACCCGATGGCGCGGGGCAACCGGGCCGGCGCGCGGCACAAGGCCGGGCGCCCATCAGGCCACGCGGCGGTTACAGGGGTATTGCAGTGGCCTGTTCGGCCTCGCCTCAGGGGCCCGGGCGGCGGCCATGCTAGAATCCGCGCTCCCTTGGGGAGTAGCCTGCTTCCAGCGTTGGAAGCGCTCACGTCAACATACTCGGCCAGTGCGCCGTGGCGTGGGCAGCCAGACCCGGTTGGCGAGACCAGCGGCACGCGTGCGCAACGAATGGTTGGGCGCGCCGTGTGCCGTTTGAGTCCGCCCGGCCCGGTACTGAAGATGTCCCCTCTTTCCATCCTGCTCGTTGGCTTTGCCATGTCCACCGATGCCTTCGCCGCTGCGGTCGGCAAGGGCGCGGCGATGAACAAACCCCGCCTTCCCGATGCGCTGCGCGCCGGCCTGATCTTCGGCGTGATCGAGGCAATCACCCCGATCATCGGCTGGCTGCTCGGCCGCGCCGCCTCGCAGTACGTGGAAGCATTCGATCACTGGATCGCATTCGTGCTGCTGGGTGCGCTTGGCATCCACATGATCGTCGCCGGCCTGAAGCCGGAGGAGGCCGAAGGCGAGGATTCCACGGAAAAATCACGCCACGGCTTCTGGGCGCTGGCGGTCACAGGCTTTGCCACCAGCATCGATGCGATGGCCATCGGCGTGGGCCTGGCCTTCCTGGACGTGCACATCGGCGTGGTCGCACTGGTGATCGGCCTGTGCACGATGACGATGGTCACCGCAGGCATCATGCTCGGCCGCGTGCTCGGCAACCTGGCCGGCAAGCGCGCGGAGATCGTGGGCGGCGTGATCCTGATCATCATCGGCTGCACGATCCTGTACGAGCACCTGACCGCGGTGGGTTGAGTCCGGTGCCGGTGCCGTGGCAGCAGCAACTGCAGGGCCCTGCCCTTGCCTGCGGCAAACGGAAGCAGCTGGAGCGGCATTGCCGTGGTCTGACCGATCGCATGAAACACCTCCTCCCTTTGCCACAGGCAAGGGGAGGGCCGGGGAGGGATTGCTGCTCGCCGCCACGCGCCGGCACCGAGCACGGCACGGCACGGCGCATTCCCCGCTTCGCGGCCGAGGCCGGTGCTACGGCTGCTGGCGCTGGCGCGGGGCGTTCATCGCCATCAGGAAGGCGCGCAGCGAGGCCGGCTTCACCGGCTTGGTCAGCACGCGGTAGCCACGCTCGCGCGCCAGCCGCTTGAGCTCGTCGCGGCCGTCGGCGGTGAGCAGTGCGCCATGCAACGGCCGGCCGGCGGCCTCGCGCAGCGCAACCAGTGCATCCAGGCCGTCCATGCGGTCGTGCAGGTGGTAGTCCACCAGCATCACGTCCGGCCGTTCGGCCAGCTTTTCCAGCGCCATGTCCACCGTGCTGGCGGCGATCACCTCGACCTTCCAGCGCCCCAGCAGGGCGCGCATGCCGTCGAGGATTTCCTGATCGTTGTCCACGCACAGCACGCGCAGGCCGGCCAATGAATCATCCCCGCCGAACGCCGTGGCCTGGCGCGCCTCCACCAGCGGTGCGGCGGGAGCTGCCACGCGCGGCAAGGTGATCGAGAACATGCTGCCGTGGCCGGGCTGGCTGCGGGCATTCAGGCCATGGTCGAGCAGGCGCGAGATGCGCTGGCAGATCGACAGGCCCAGCCCCAGCCCCTGCTCGCCCCAGTCGAACGGCTGCTGGTAGCGGTGGAACTCGTTGAAGATCTGCTGCATGTGGTGCTCGGGAATGCCCGGGCCGGTATCCCACACCTGCAGCTCGACCTGTTCGCCGCGCACGCGCAGGCCCAGCACGATGCGGCCGGTACGCGTGTAGCGCAGCGCGTTGGCCATGAAGTTCTGCAGCACGCGGCGCAGCAGCCGGCGATCACTGCGCACCCACGCCGCGCGCGCGAACACATGCAGGCGCAGGCCGCGGCCGGCCGCGACCGGCGTGTACTGCGCGGCCAGCTCGCGCACCAGCACGCTGGCGTCGAACTCGGTGATGGTCGGGCGCAGCCCGCCGGCATCCAGCCGCGAGACATCGAGCAGGCCGTCAAGCAGCTCCTCGGCGGCGCGCAGCGAAGCATCCACGCGTTCGGCCAGGTGCCGTTGCTCGTCGGTCTCGGGCAGGCTGTCGCGCAGCGCCGAGGCGAACAGCCGCGCGGCGTTGAGCGGTTGCAGCACGTCATGGCTGATCGCGGCCAGGAAGCGGGTCTTGGACTGCTGCGCGGCCTCGGCTTCCTGCGAGCGCTCGGCCACGCGCTGTTCCAGCGTTTCGTTGGCTTCCAGCAGCGCCTGCTCGGCCTGCTTGAAGTCGGTGATGTCGTTGTAGCTGGTGACGTAGCCGCCACCGGGCAGGGCCTGGCCACGCAGCTCGATCACCTTGCCATCGGCGCCGGTGCGCTCGAACACATGCGGCGAACCGGCGCGCATGTAACCGATGCGGCGGTTGATCTGGATCTCGATGTCGCCCTCGCCCAGCTCGCCGCGCTCGGCGTTGTAGCGGATCAGGTCGGCCACCGGGCGGCCCACGTAGAGCATGCCGTCGGGGTAGCCGAACATCTGCTGGTAGCGGCGGTTCCACGCGGTCAGGCGCATCTCCGGGTCGACCACGCTGACCCCGGCGCTGATGTTCTCCAGCGTGGTGGACAGGATCTCGCGGTTGAAGCGCAGCTCCTGCCCGGCTTCGTCGAGCACGGCCACCACTTCGCCCAGGTCCATGCCCGAGCCACGCAGCAGGCTGGTCAGCAGCAGGCGCGCCGACGCCGCACCGATGGACGCGGCCAGCAGGCGTTCGGTGAACTGCACCCAGATCCGGTCGGCGGCCGCGGACGGCAGCAGTTCGCGCTGCAACACGATCGCCTGCTCGTTGAAGGCGCGCCGGGCGCGTGCATCACCGATCACGCGCGTGGCCAGCGCCAGCAGGTCGCGCACCTTGACGTGCGCCGGCCAATCGCCGGAGACCACCGGGCGCTTGGCGTAAGGATCCAGGAACGGCGCCGCGCGCAGGCGCTCGGCCACGTCCGGGCGCCAGCGCACCGAGATCAGCAGCATGACGCCGGTGTTGAGCAGCAGCGACCAGAAGGTGCCGTGGGTGAGCGGATCCCAGCCCTCCAGCCCGAACAGCTGCTGCGGGCGCAGCCAGCCGATGCCGAACGGGCCACGCTGCAACAGCGAATCGTCCAGCCAGCCGCCGTGGCTCAATGCCGGCACCAGCAGCGTGTACACCCACACCGCGAAGCCGACCACCATGCCGATCTCCACGCCGCGCCGGCTGGCGCCGCGCCAGTACAGGCCACCGATCAGGCCCGGCGCGAACTGCGCCACCGCGGCGAACGCCATCAGCCCGTAGGTGGCCAGCATGGTGTCGTTGTTGCTGACGCGGTAGTAGCCGTAGGCGACCAGCGCCAGCAACACGATCGCCAGGCGGCGGATCCACAGCACGCTGGAGGCCACGTCGGCAGCCTCGCGATGGTCGCCGCTGCGGCGCAACAGCACCGGCATCACCAGGTCGTTGCTGATCATCGTGGCCAGGGCGATCGAGGAGACGATCACCATGCCGGTCGCCGCCGAGAAGCCGCCCACGTAGGCGACCAGCGCCAGCGCCACGCTGCCCTCGGACATCGGCAGGGCCAGCACCAGGGTGTCGTCGGAGGCCAGCCCGGTGCCGAACAGCGTCGCCCCGGCGCTGGCGATGGGGATGATCATCAGCGAGATCAGCACCAGGTAGCCACCGAACATCCAGCGCGCACGGCGCACGTCGGCGGCGCTGCCGCATTCCACCACCGCCACGTGGAACTGGCGCGGCAGGCAGATCAGCGCCAGGAAGCTGAGCAGGGTCTGCGAGACGAAGCCCACCGGCGGCATGCCTTCGAACAGCGTGCGCGCGGACTGCACCACCGACTCGCCGCGGTCGGCGATCAGCAGGTAGGCGAACAGGCCCACCGAGATCATCGCCACCAGCTTGATCATCGATTCCAACGCGATGGCCAGCATCATGCCGTGGTGGTGCTCGGTGGCATCGACCTGGCGGGTACCGAACAGGATGGCGAACAGCGCCATCAGCAGCGCCACGTACAGCGCCGGGTCGGTCAACAGGCTGCCGCCGCTGCTGTCGCCGCTGAGTACCTGCAGGCTCATCGCCACGGCCTTGTACTGCAACGCCAGGTACGGCACCACGCCGATCAGGGCGATCAATGCCACCAGCGCCGCCAGCCGCCGCGAGCGGCCGAAGCGCGAGGAGATGAAGTCGGCGATGGAGACCACGTTCTCGCTGCGCGCGATCAGCGCCAGCCGCTCGATGATGCGCCAGCCGAAGGCCAGCATCAGCAACGGGCCAAGATAAATGGGCAGGTAGCCGATGCCGTAGCGCACCGCCGTGCCGACGCCGCCGTAGAAGGTCCACGAGGAGCAGTACACCGCCAGCGCCAGGCTGTAGACCACCGGGCGCAGCCACAGGCGGTCCGGGTACAGCGGGCGGCGGTCGCCCCACCAGGCCACGCCGAACAGCAGCGCGGCGTAGCCAAGCGATACCAGGAGCAGGATCCAGCTGGAGACCAAGGGCGTACCCGTTTGGAGAAGCCGGTCGAGTTTAGCGATTTCCGTGGGGGGTGGCTTTTTCAGGTCATGCCGGAAGGGTTGCTGCGGGGGTGGAGGCTACCCCTCCCCAGCCCTCCCCTTGCCTGCGGCAAAGGGAGGGAGCAACAGCGGTGCTGCGACGACCTGACCGTTCACGGGAGCCACCCCTTCCCTTGCGCAGCAGGGGAGGGCTGGGGAGGGGTGCCGTCGTTCTGCCCGGCCCTGCCCCGTCCAATGCCGCAGCCGGCCAGGCACCTCGTCCAGAAAGCAGAACGCCCCGGCATGGCCGGGGCGTTCCACGTCACCTCGTCCGCGCGGGCGCTTACCGGCCCAGCTCGAAGCGTACTTCCACGCGGCGGTTGGGCAGCAGGCATTCCAGCAGCGCAGCGCGCGGCTTGACGCCGTCGCACTGCTGCACCTGCTGGGTATCACCGCGGTACTCGTAGCGGATCTTGTCGGCGGCCACGCCACGACCGATCAGCAGCTCGCGCACGGTCTTGGCGCGACGCTCGGACAATGCCTGGTTGTAGTCGAAGCCGTTGCCCTGCATGCGGTCGGCATGCCCGACCAGGGTGACGCCGGCCAGCTCGCGCTGCTCGCTGCTGATCGTGGCCAGTGCACGGTCCACGCTTTCCAGCGAGTAGGTGCGGATGTCCTTGTAGCCGTCGCGGTCGAACTCGAACAGCACGTTGGCGATCAGCGGGCCCGGCGCCGGGGCCGGCGCAACCGGGCCGGTCGGGTCGGCGACGCCACACAGGCGCGCGGCGGTCTCCGCCTCGTTGACCAGGTCCTCGGCGATCTGGATGTACGGCTTGGAATGACGCCACTGCTGCTGGTTGAACTCGTTGCCGGCGTGCACCAGCTCCACTTCACCGCAGGCCACCTTCTGCGCCGCACAGGCGAAGCCCGGGGTGCCGTGGATGACCTTCAGGCGCTGCCACAGGTCGGCACGCAGGTACTTGGCGTTGTTGACCAGCGCGGTGTCGGTGGGGATCGGCGAGACACCGTTCTCCATGTCCACGATCAGCTTCTCCGACTCGGTCAGCGCTTCCTGCGGGAAGGCGCTGCGGTCGTTGCGGGTGTACTCGTGGAAGGACACGTCCAGCCAGCACTGCGCCTTGGACAGGTGGTAGTCGCGGATCGGGCGACCGCCATCGTTGAGCGCCTGGATGCGGCCCTGGGTGGCCTCGTAGGACTCCAGGTCGGCATGGATGGCCTCGTCGGTGATGCGCTTGGCCTGCGGGTTGAGCTGGGTCTGCTGCGCGGTGGCCACGCCACTGACAGCAGTCAGGACAGCGGCGGCCAGCAGGGTGCGGAACGAGCGGGTTTTCATAGGCGAAAGGGTCATGGTGTCATCCTCAGCGGGCCGGATCGCGGTAACGAACCGGGTCCCGACGGAAAAGATCTTCATCGAACTTGAAGCGCAGGCGCAGGAACGCACCCTGCTGCGTGTACTCGTAACCGTTGAGGTCGCTGTCGCCTTCGAAGCCGGTCCAGTTGTAACCGGCCGACAACCACAGGTTCTGGCGCAACAGGCGGCCCACTTCCAGACCGTAGGCGTACTGGTTGGCACCGTACTGGCCACGGAAGGTGGAACCCAGCACGCCGATGTCCCAGTTCTCGGTGATGTCGTAGACCACGCGGCCGGACACCAGCACGGCATTGAAGCTGCTGTTGACGCGGCCACCGTCGCTGTAGGCGAACTGGTCGCGCTGCCACTTGCCGGCGATGCGGCCGGTCAGCCACCACGGACGCGACGGGTGCCAGTCGGCATGCGCCGAGACGATATGCGCGCGGGTGCGCACGTCCTGGCTGGTGCCATCCACCACCTCACCGTCGAGCAGGGTCAGGCCGCTCTCGTCGCGCTCGAGCTTGTACTCATAGCGCATCAGCGCGTTGACCCGGTTGCGGTCGGTGTCGCGGTAGGCCAGGCCAAGCTGGAAGCGATCCTGCAGCACGTCACCACGGTCTTCGTAGTTGGTGGCCAGCAGGTAGTTGCGACCCAGCAGCGTCCAGTCGCGGCTCAACTTGCGCGCCACCATGAACTGCAGCAGCGTGGTGTTGAAGGCCTCGTTGGCAGTGGTGCCCGGCACGTCCTCGGAGATGCGGTGTTCACCACGGATGGCGCCGCGCCACAGCGGATTGGCGGTGTAGTCCAACGCCAGTGCCAGACCGGTGCTGTCGCCGGTGTCACCGGCTACCACGTTCACCCGTTCGATCGAGCTGCTCAGGCGCAGGCCCTGGGCGATGTCCCAGTTGTTGCGGATGCCCGAGGCCGCCTGCACGTCACGGCCGCTGATCGAGTCACGCATGCGGTACTCGGAGAAGGCCTGCGTGTCGCGGATGTAACTGCTGTCGATACCGAACACCAGCGCATCGGCCTCGCGGTCGGTGGTGGTGATGCCATAGGCGCTGGTCAGGCCGGTCTGCTTTTCGTAGCGACCGTACAGGCGGCTGCGCTCGAACACCTGGTAATCCACGCCCGCGGCAACGCGGTTGCGGTCTTCACCGCTGACGCTCTGTTCGTACTCGGCGCCGCCGCTGAACTTGTCGCTGAAACGGTAACCCAGGCCGATGCGTGCGCTGTCCGATTCCAGCTTGGTGCCCACCGGCAGGTCGCTGGTGATCGGGCTGCCGCTCGAGGATCCATTGATGACCATCAAACCGGTGGCCGGGTCCAGTGCCTGCTGGCCGTAGCCCAGCGCACCGCCGCCACCGCCCGTGGCGAAGCCACCGGTCAGTCCACCGGTCTGCCCGAACGGCGCACCGGACGACCACGGCGAGGTGACGCCGATGGTCTCGCGGATGCTGCGCAGGCCAAAGTCCACGGTCAGACGCTCGGTGGCACCGATGCGCACGCCCGCGCCGCCGGCGTCACGCTTGCCGCCATCCGGATTGCGGTCTTCGCTGCGCAGCCCTTCGACGTACAGCTCCAGGCGCGGGCCCACGGCGTAGGCCATGCGGGCGCTGTACTCGCCACGGCCGCCGTACAACGGCGAGGCGGCGTTGTTGAACTCCGGATCGGTGCGTGCGGCGAACAGGCGGGCGTCGAACTTGCCGCCGTCATGGGCGAATTCCACGCGCCATGCATCGCCTTCCACCTCGCCCACCACGTCCCTCAACCCCTGCGAGGTGACCTGGTTGAGCGAGTTGGTGTTGACCTCGCTGCGGGTGCGGGCGAACTCGGCGACCAGCATCGTGTTTTCACCGAAGCGGTAACCGGCGTTGACGCTGCCCATCTTGAACTCGGCGTACGGGTTGCGGTCTTCCACCGCCGAGGCGCCCACTTCGAGCTTGTCGGTCAGCTTGAACTGGCCATCGGCGCCCACCACCCAGAACTTCTCGGTCTGCTGGTCCAGTTCATAGGTGATGCGCAGCGACACCGGGTTGAGGTCGCTGTCGAACGAGGGCAGGAACTGGTTGAGCAGGATGCGGCCGGAGAACGGCTCGAAGCTGTAGTCCACCAGCCGCGCCAGCGGCTTCACCGAAACGATGCGCGTGGGCTGGTTGCGGTCGCGCACGATCATCTCCACGCGCTCGCTGCCTTCCAGCACGGCGTTGTTGCGCAGCGCGTAAGGGCCGCTGCCCTGGCTGCGGAACTCTTCGATGATCTGCCGCAGCGAGTCTTCGATGGCGAACACGTTGGTACGCACGCGCTCGCTTTCGAAATGCCAGCCCAGGCCGGTGGCGGTACGGTTGTATGTGCTCAGGCTGCGCTGCGGGATCGGGCCGCTGCCACCGATGCCACTGGTGGTGGCCAGCGTGTCGCCGGTCTGGAAATCGCCGTACAGCAGGTAGCTGCGCTTGTTGTCGATGCGCACGTACAGGCGTTCGGCCGAACGTGCATCGAAGCCGCGCAGCGACGAGTCGCCGTACACCGGGTAGAACTCTTCCGGCTGGATGTCACGCAGCAGGCGGCCCCGCACATCCTTGTCCGAATCGTAGGCGGCGGTGAGCAGGTACTCGCCCTTGATCTGGCCCTTGACGAAGAACGCGGTGCGCGCGGCGGCATTGGCCTTGCCGTTGTTGAACGTCTTCTCCCAGCGACGGATGTCACGGTCGAAGGCG